>JAVKDO010000030.1:0-20283 GCA_040222235.1 Cyclobacteriaceae bacterium | reverse complement strand
ACTATTTTTTGGATTTTCAGCATCCTGAATCAAAACCAGTCCAAAATCACCTGAATCGTCGATTCTAATACGGCCAATCCAAGAGAAACATAGGTAACATCAACATTCAAATCAGCAGTTTATAGCCTCCTGAGTAGTTACCTTTTTTCTATTTTGTCTTGGTACCTAAATGGGTAACCCGATTAATGTTTTATCTACTATGATTAGTGGCTAGTATTGACTTACTAGAATGTTCTTCAAGTAATTTGCAGGGTCACAAAAGTGATAGGAGGTCAGGCCTGTTTTTGAATTGAATGCTATCTTCCAAATTCAATGAGAATTCCTATGCAAAAACGAATCTTACTATCCCTCAGTACTTTATTCATTTGCTTTCTGAGTTGGTCCCAGCCCTTGGAAATGGATCATCTTCAATCATTAAAGATCCGAAACGTCGGGCCCGCCAACATGAGCGGGAGAATCACCGCCATTGATGCCCTGCAGTCTAACCCTAAAATCATATTCGTAGGGGCAGCCTCTGGTGGGGTTTGGAAGTCGGAGAATGCAGGCACGGCCTGGAAACCAGTATTTGATGACCAACCAACACAAAACATTGGGGCCATCGCGATACAGCAGGATAACCCTGACGTGGTATGGGTCGGAACGGGTGAGGGAAACCCACGAAACTCCATGAACCTTGGTATGGGCATTTTCAAAAGTCTTGATGGCGGCAAGACCTGGTCACATTTGGGGCTGGAAGCCACAAAAACGATTCACCGCATCCGTATTGATCCTAACAATCCGCAGGTGGTTTATGTGGGTGCAATGGGAGATCCCTTCACCCCCAATGCCGACAGAGGATTGTATAAAACAGTCGATGGTGGTAAGACGTGGAAGAAGATCCTTTTTAGCAATAACGAATCAGGCATTGCAGATCTAGTGATGGATCCAAGCAATCCCAATAAGCTGTTTGCAGCGCTGTATCAGCACCGCCGAACACCTTACTATTTTACCTCCGGCGGTACGGGCTCAGACTTATACATGACGATCGATGGAGGTGAAACCTGGAAGCAATTAGGTGAGGCAGAAGGATTGCCCGCCGGGGAGTTGGGAAGAATCGGCCTGGCGATAGCCCCATCAAACCCCAAGCGCATTTATGCCAAAGTGGAAGCAACAAAAAATGCTTTGTATCGCAGTGACGATGGTGGCTATCAGTGGACAATGATCAATGACAATCCACGATTCACGAACAATCGGCCTTTTTACTTTCAGGAATTGGCGGTAGACAGTAAAGATCCCAACCGCCTGTACAACATCTACCAGCCTCTTTCAGTAAGCTATGATGGCGGTGTTTCTTTCGATACCACGCCAATGATTCCAGCTGATGAGACCAAAGGAATACATGCAGATTTCCATGCGTTTTGGATGGATGACAATGATCCTGAGCATTTCATCATAGGTGGTGATGGCGGCATTGGTATTACCAACGACCATGGCAAGAGTTGGTACTTTGCCGAGACGATTCCGGTAGCCCAATTCTATCAAATCAATGTCGACGAGGACCGTCCGTATAATGTCTACGGCGGCATGCAAGACAATGGCAACTGGTCGGGACCGGCCTATACCTGGAAGCGAGGAGGTATTCGTACGTTGTACTGGCAGTACCTGGTAGGAGGTGATGGGTTTTATATATCCCCCGATCCGGACAATTCGCGATTTGGCTATGGCACATCACAGAATGGCAATCTCTACCGATACGATAAACTCACCGGCTATTACCTGAGCATCAAGCCGCCAAGTCCCGATCCTCAGAAACAGCTCCGATGGAATTGGAATGCTGGCTTTGCCACTGACCCCTTCGACAAGAATGCAGTTTACTATGGGTCTCAATACCTACATGTATCAAAAGACAAAGGAGCTACCTGGCAAATCATTTCACCAGACCTTACCACGAATAATCCTGAACACCAGAAAGGGGACTATGGCGGGTTGACCTTAGACTTATCGGGTGCAGAAATGTACAACAGCATATTGGCTATTGCTCCAAGTCCAGTGGCCAAAGGAAAGGTTTGGGTGGGCACTGACGATGGACAAGTTCATTTGACTCAGGACGAAGGCAAGACCTGGACCAACGTAACAGCTAATGTAAAAGGTATGCCCAAAGAAGCCTGGATCGCACGGATCAGTGCCTCTACCTACGATGCGCAAACCGCCTGGATGGTGGTAAACAACTATCGGAAAGGGGATTATGCCCCTTACCTTTTCAAAACCATCAATGACGGCAAGTCATGGGAACGTGTTGTCGATGACTCTGATGCAAAAGGTTATGCCCTATCCTTCATTCAAGATCCTGTTGAGCCCAACTTGATGTTCCTGGGAACAGAGAACGGCTTATGGGTCAGTATTGATGCTGGAGGCACCTGGACTCAGTTTGGCAATGGATTTCCATCAGTGTCTACTATGGATCTAAAAATCCAGAAAACGGAATCGGCCCTTATCGTGGGCACTTTTGGTAGAGCCATCTGGGTATTGGACGACTTGCTAACGCTACGCGAAATGACAGGTAAGCGAATCACCAAACCTATCACCGCGCTACCGATGAATGATGTGGTACAGGTCAAAGGACTGTTCATCAACCCTCCCGGCAACATTTGGTCGGGATTCAATACGATCTTTGAAGGAGAGAATAAGGTTTTTCAAAAGACGGAGATTCCTGTTTTTGTGAAAGATGCAGGTGCATCAGGCGTAGAGGTCAGTGTTTTGATTTACGATAGTGAGCAGCGACTGATCAATGAACTCAAGGCGTCTGACCTAGCTACTGGTCTCAATTATATCATCTGGCGACTGGATGAGCAGGGCGCGAACTTGCCGGGTGCCTGGGTGCACGAGTATTCCCGGGACATCCCTGTACTACCGGGTAACTACTCGATTGTGGTATCAGATGGGAGTACTTCGGACACCACTACCGTGAAAGTCATACCAGACCCTCGGTTTGATCTCGATCCGGCGGTAGACGAAGCATTATATGCTTATAAGAAAGAGGCTGATGTGCAAGTGGCCAAGCTATCTGAGGCTTTGAATAGCCTTGATGATAAGATGCAACGTGTAGACAAGTTGGAGGCACAATTGACTACCATGAACTACACAGCAGACAATACACTGATTAAGGAATTGGTCACTATCAAGGCTAAGATAGCTGACGTCAAATCTCTGGGAATGACCCCTCGTCCTGACCGACAGGTGGGGGCATGGCAGACGCTGGAAGTCACTGCCTACTCCAAGCTTCGCGAAGCACTATCTATCTCTAGATCAAGGATGGAACCTCCATCTGAGCAAGAAAAGCAGCGGCTGGCTGAAGCAGAATCACTCGTAACTGCGTTTTCTGATAGGGTCAGTGAATTTGATTCGAATGAATGGGAGTCATTCATTACCACTGCACGTGAGTATCCGGTTTCGTGGTTGGATGAGGGGGAGAAATAGTAATGAGTACTCCTTGACAAATATCATCCGCCAGCTACTCAAAGTGCCTTTTACTAAATGCTCGTCCCGAACCTGATTTGAGGTACTTCTCGAATGTGTAAGCTTTGTATCTATCTGGGAAATTGATAATAACGATGACCTCAACGGGCAAGCGACTTTTGGTGTAGTGAACCTGGCCCAGGTTATGTCTTTTTAGTCGCTCATTGAGATTGTTAGTACACCCGGTGGAGTAGGTGACGTCTGAGCACTTTAGAAAGGAGACTTCTTGATGCTAAATGGCCCCAAAAAGATCTGCTTGGCGTTCCTCAACACCTTGCAACAAAACACCAGCAAACCAGCTGGCAGGAATCTACTCAGACGGTACGGCTAGGTGCCGGTCAAAGTATTCGATGAGCTTGCCAAACAGGTAGCGATCGTAATTCCGCTCACGGCTCCATCCATGCGTCGCACCCGGTGCAAACGCAAAGTCAAAGTCCTTGCCCTGTTTAATCAGTTCTTCAGCTAACCGGGCAGTCGTCTTGAATGGCACCACATGGTCCTGCATACCATGGATGAACAGGAGTTTATCCTCCAGATTCGCTGCATACTTGAGCGCTTTTCTTTCGAAGACCTCCGGGTGTGTCTGTGGATGACGAACAATCGCAACATCGTCTGTGCCAAAGAACATCGGGTCTACAGCCGCCGCTGCAGCAACACCCACCTGGAATAAGCCCGGCTTCATCAACAGCGAATAAACAGAGAGTGTGCCGCCGTAACTGCTGCCCCAGATGCCGATGCGATCGGGATCGACATAATCCAGTGACTCCATGTAGGTCACAGCACTCGCATAATCCTCAATGTCCTGGTCGGCAAAACCCAGTAGGAACTCTTCGCGGAATGCCCGGCCATAACCGTTGCTACCACGTGAATCCACCTGCACGATAATATATCCCTTCTTGACCAATAGATGCTGCACGAGGCTGTAGTTCCCGGCCCAGCGGTTCCTCGCTGTATTCGAATACACGGGCCCAAACAGCACTGGATACTTCTTATCAGGCTGCATGTTGGTAGGTTTCAGAATCCGGGCATGCAGTGTGTAGTCATCTACAAGACTGGGGAAACTAACGTATTCTGCAGCTGTCCAGGTTCGCTCTGTGAAGGCGGGTAATGGAGAGTGGGTTACTCGCGTAGCGTCACCACCCTCGCTGCTTACCGCGTAAAGCTCGAGCGGTGATGTGTCGTTGCTGTGCATGAACACCAAGTGCCGGCCATCAGGTGAGGGGTAGCCAACGTTCCGGCCAGCAAGACGCGTCACCTGCTCGGGATCGCCACCGGACATACTCAGGCGATACACGTGTTGTTCGTACGGGTTCACGCCATTGCCTTCATAAAAAAGTGCATTACCAGCAATACTTGGGGCGGACAGCACATCATAGGACGGATCTGTCAGGAGCTGCGGACGATCCTTAGAAGGTGAGGCATCCATCGTGTAAAGGCCGTAGCGATCACCCATATCGCTTAAGAAAACGACGTTCTTTCCATCCGGATGCCAGGTAGATCCAAATGATGTGTACATACGTGTCTCTCGAATACCACGCCAAATCTCGCGCAGTTCGCTTTCTCCGGGTGCAACGACGAAAAGCTTACGTTCAACTGCCGTGTCGGATGCGATATCAATAAGTAGTGCACCCTCTGGTGACCAGTTGAAGTCGATGACCTGGTTGGCGTGTGGGTCTGGCAAATCGAGGTACGTAATGTTACCGGTTTCTACATCGAGCAGGCCAACCCTGCGAATCTCGTTTGGATCGCCCGGGTAACTTCGGCGTACCTCGTTGGGATTGGTTTCGTCAGCGAGATAATCCGGGAACGGCACCTTTCGCATCTCGCGTCGGTCAACGACGTGAAACGCGATGGTCTTGCCATCCGGGGACCACTTGTATGTTGGCCCACTCCATATGCCTGGACCGATTTCACGTTCCGGTCGGCTGTAGCGCCCCTTCCCTAAGCTCGAGAGACTGGCAATGCCGATCTCGGTGAGCTGACGATTCTGTTTGGAAGGGAAGTCAGCAAACCACAGGTCACCGTTCCGTATATACGCCGCTTGGTTGCCACTTGGCGATATCGACAGGTTACGTGCACCTGCATCGACGGGCATCAACTGGAGGTCATCTCCTTGGCTCAGTGATGTCTGCCACAGGTCGTCACCTCGCAGGCTGACAATTGTGTTTGCGTCGGCCCAGACTATATCTCGTACTGATGCAGATCCGGTATTGGAAATGAGGAGCACTTCCTTTCCATCACTTGTGGATACCCAGAGCCCACGCCCGGGATTTCCTGGTTCACTCCAGGAAAAGGCGAAGTGCTCGCTGTTAGGTGCCCACGCAGGTTGGGACGGAGTTGTTCCCGTCAGTTTTGGTGTTGTGAACAGGTCATCAAGAGTGAGCTCACCTTCCTGTGCTGTGACTGTTGCGGTTATCGCCATCAGTAAGCCTGCCACTATCCATGTTTGCCAAAAAGAGATCTGTTGCATGTGTTTGCTTTAGTAACTGTCTGTTAAAATAATCTAATACTGCTCAAATAGCACTCTCTTCATTGGAGAATGCGCTTTCTGAAATTTCAAAGTTGGGGTTTTTGATTTTCTTGTCACCTGATCCCTAGTGTATATCGCCAAGCTAGCGAGTGGATGTCTCGGGTTTAGCAGATACTACTAAAGCTAGCGAACCTGCACCTAACCTGCAACGCTCCCCACAGAGTACTGCGAAACACAAGTGACCGATAGAACTGATACAGTTCTTCACTGGGCTGGAATGATTGACGAAGGTGAAGGAAGCCAGAAGTTCGCAAAGAGGTTTCTTATGGGAGCCTAACATCTGAGGGCTAGCGACTGCTATCGAGTTTCTATTGTTTTGTTATTCTGCCCGTCTGTTCAATTTTATAATCTTCAGTCCAGGTGGTGTCTAGTTCAACACCATAAAAATTAGTTCGCCTCTTTATTTCTAGATTTTGAAGTTCTATGAATTCGGTTGCCACATAATCCGTGGCACCCTCTATCTTCCCAATTCTTAGCGCGTCAATTTGCTTGTTGTTAAGGTCAAAGGTTGCAATGAATATTAAATTTAGCTAGTCATCTAAGTTTAGATGTTCATAGTTGGTATATACAATTTTGGCTTTTACCTCTCTATTAATATCAATTGAATCAATGATCTGATAAACTCCTTGAGTCTTGATATATGAGTAGATGGACTCATTATCAATTGTCGAATATTCTGGAGATTCTAAATCGATTCTTTCTCCCTCATAGGAGTTCAGGATATAAGTAGAGTCGATCATTAGTTGGAAAGGCTCAGTTGCGACTTGCGATGTTTCATCGACCAACTTGGTGATGCTCGTGCTTTCTGAAGTTTTAGGTTGACAGGCTGCTAAAAGAATAAGAACTACTGCAACTTGTTTCATAAGATATGCTCCATAAAAATTATGTAACGCTCACAACGTCCGTCACTGTGCCCGTTATCTACCTTTCAAATATACCCAGCTGGGTCATGAAATCAATTGGGCTTTAAAATTCATCCTACTTTTTACTAGTCGCATGAGTATAGGCCTGCCTTGGCAGGCAGGTTTCAGGTCTTAGGACTTGTATGGCCCAGCAAAGTTTGGATGTATGACAAATTGGTGCCTTTCTCAGGAAATTCCTCACAGGTGGAAAATCTACATTGAGATAGTAATATTGGATTAGATGGGACAGGATTACCACTATTTCATCAATACCTATGTCCTAATTAAAGGAGGTAAGTATTATCTCCGTTACGATTTTGGCATGATACCAATTAAATAAAATGTGAAAGAGAAATTACTCATTATTAAGTGTCAGGATCAAAATGCCCTATCTCCTAAAGAGCCTCATAGAAGATGTCGTTTAGCGAAGGCTCTTCCTGAACCAGATTTTAGATACTTTTCAAAAGCGTAAGCCTTGTATCGATCAGGGAAATTGATTGTCACTACTATCTCAAATGGTAGGCGACTCTTGGTATAATGCACTTGCCCAAGCTTATGCCTTTTCAGTCGATCATCTAGATTATTTGTACATCCAGTGTAGTAGGAGCTGTCTGAGCATTTAAGTATGTAGACCGAGTGTGGTTCAGGGGCTTGGCCTTCTTTGCTGGGACGGGAGTCAGGCATGCTCGATTAATTATCTAAAAAACACCTTCGAAAATAAAGCAAGAATGTCATTTGCAGGAACTTGAATATGTAGAAAAGTGGAGTTTCTCCATGCTCCGGTCCTGAAGCTTTGGCGCAAGCATCCGAAGCTCACCTTGGATATATCACAAAGGTGCGGGGGTAAAATGAAGCTCGCCTTCGCTCCGCTAGTCGCGGAGTTTCGATGGAGGAAGTGGAGTTTCTCCACGCTCCGACGCTGAAGCTTTGGCGCAAGCATCCGAAGCTCGAGGAAGCCATTACATCTGAACTTGGAGGTGAGGCGGAAAGCTCGCCTTCGCTCCGCTAGTCGCGGAGCTTCGGCGAGCGAAGGTGGAGCCGGTGGGATTCGAACCCACGTCCAGATAAGGAAATCATGTACCGTCTACATGCTTAGTTGCTTTTTGGATCTCACAGGAGAGCTGACAAACAACAATCCACTCAACCTGCCAGTTGCTAGAGTCTCACTACCGCTTAGCAACATCACGATAGCCAGTCCTAAATGTCGACACCCCGTGATCCAGTTTAAAGGACGGAAACTTAGCGGGATGTGGCTGGGGGAATCGTTAGATTCAACCCTTAGTAATTCCTACTTAGTTCGGAATTAGGCAGCCATGGCGTAATTAGATTCGCCAATTAGCATATAAGCGAATTGTTCAAGGGTGTACACTCACCACCCTGCATGCGAGCCCATCATTCACACTTACTGTCAATTCCGGTCGGCCCCATATAGTCAAAGAACGATAGTGCAAAGCTAACGTAAAAAGCCAGCACAAGGATGTATCCTCCACCCTATCTATGAGCATCTAGCAGTCAATCATACCGACTTGTTCGTCCTCGCCCTACCGGAATGAAGTGCCTCGAGCGCTGCTTGTTTGTAGGTACGGCTGATGGGCAGCTCGCTACCGCCAATGGTGACCGATTCTTTGGTGAAGCTTTCCACTTGATGGATGTTGATCAGAAAGGAGCGATGGATACGGACGAAGTGTTCTGGCAACTCTCTTTCGAAGTGACTGATCTTCTCTTTAGTTACAAGCGACCTACCGGAAAGATGCAACTTCACATAGTCTGCAAGGCTCTCTATGTAGAGCACATCGCTAAGGGTGATCGTATGATTTTTCCTTTCTGATTTGATTGTCATCGTCACGAGTCGGTTACGAGTCAATGCATCATGGAGTGCGGTCACCTGCAGACTGCTGCTGAGATTTTTTCTGGTAAGGAGAAAAAAGGAATATGCAAATACCACAAAGTAGAGGATGAATCCCATCAGTACCACGTCCCATACGATGGGATTCATCCGATCGACGCGATAGTTAGCCAGGTAGATAAAGGCGAAAACTACCACAAATCCGGTGAGAAAAAGGGAGCCAATGATGGTGTAGACAGTGTACAGGGCGAAGCGAAAATGCCGCTTCGTGATCAAGTAGCGTGGCACCAGGTAGCTATTGAAGAAATAGGCGGTGACAAGTATCACAGGGAGTAGGAGGGTGGCAAAGTAGAAGGCCTCCGTGTAGCTTGACCACTTTTGTCCGAAAAGGACAGTCAGTAGTAGACAAATAGTACTCCAAAATATGATCTGCGATTTGAGGCTCATGCGTTTAGGCGAACATCTTATTTTTGTCGAATCTCATGAATATCTTCCTTATTATAGCCTAATGTCGACGAATGACAGCTTTAGCGGCGGATTCTACCTAACGATTGGAGGAGGTAGCTCCTAGTTTTGACCCCATCATGAATCTTAAAACTAAAAAGCTATGTTCGAATTATTCTTAATGGGAGGCCCATTGTTCATGGGGATCCTTACTTTGATTTTTATTGCAATGCTCATCGTCGCATCTACCAATGGACTGCCAGTATTGCGAGGCAGCTATAACGACCACACTCCTAGGAAAATTGGCTATATCAAGGAGGTTGGCCTCTTTGCATTAATCATTGGCTTACTGGGGACGTTGATTGGTTTGTATTCTGCGTTTATTGCTATTGAGCAGATGGAGACTATCTCAGCAGGGATATTGGCCGGAGGCCTGAAAGTAGCGATGATCACTACGCTATACGGTTTCTTGATCTTCATCCTCTCTTACTTGATCTGGTTCGTTCTCAGTTGGAAGCTGAGAGGTTAACAACGAGTAAACGACAAATAGCCCGAGCGTCATTCCTGATGAAGCGTACCGGAATTCAGGAATCTGTCTGTAATTTTATCCGCGATGGCTTTTAACAAGCAGAAAGGTTGCAGATGTCTAATTGCCAAAGATCGTAAGGTACTGCCGACTTTAGGATTCCGGTATTGTCGTGCCTCCAAACCGGAATGACGTGTGGAACGGATGGTTCACAAGGAAATGGGAAATACTCAGTGTCGCTGATAGATAACCTTGAGAAGACACTGTTGCAGAATGAAGAACGAACCGAGCGTCATTCCTGATATAGCGCAGCGGAATTCAGGAATCTGTCTGTAATTTTATCCGCGATGGCTTTTAACAAGCAGAAAGGTTGCAGATCTCTAATTGCCAAAGATCATAAGGTACTGCCGACTTTGGGATTCCGGTATTGTCGTGCCTCCAAACCCGCCTAGCCGGACAGGCTGGCCGGAATGACGAAATGAACGGATAAAGTTTTAGGAGCGCTCGTCATTCCTGACCTACCTGCCAAATTAGATTTTCTACTGACAATCCTCAACTTCATCGAACAGATCTCTCCATTCCGGGTTGAAGCTGGCGATCAGATTATCCTTGTAAGACCTTTTCCATTTTTTGAGCTGATTTTCTCTATCTATAGCAGCCTCAATTCGTTCGAAGAACTCGAAATAAACCAAATCGGTGCAATTGTACTGGGAAGTGAAACTTGATCCATGCCCATGTTTGTGTTGATAGACACGGTGATACAGATTGCTGGTAACCCCAATGTACAGCGTAGTTCTTCGCACATTCGAAACGATATAGGTATATCCTCCTTTAGCCACTACTTCGAATATACAGATTCCAGTATTGTCGTACCTCCAAACCTGCCAGGCCGGGTAGAATGACGTGTGGCATTGATAAGGCAAGAGCACCGTTCGTCATTCCTGACCTGCCTGCCGGCAGGCAGGTGTAGCGCAGCGGAATTCAGGAATCTGTCTGTTTTTTATTGACAAACGCCATATTGGCTTGCAGACGGTCACTAGGCTTTAATTGGGAAGTGCCTCGGTACTTCTGAGCTTACAGATTCCGGTATTGTCGTACCTCCAAACCTGCCAGGCCTTGTGGAATGACGTGTGGCGTTGATAAGGCAAGAGCACTGAGCGTCATTCCTGATGTAGCGCAGCGGAAGTCAGGAATCTGTATGCAACTTTATTAGCGATTGCTTTTGAAAAGCAGATAGGGCCACTGAGATTTAATAGAGAGTTGGTTATTAGATACTGCCGAATTACAGATTCCTGTATTGTCGTACCTCCAAACCTGCCTAGCTGGACAGGCAGACCGGAATGACGTGTGGAAAGCGTTCTCATCGGTCCATGTCGCACAGACCAAGATGGCTGTGCGGGCGGGGAGTATATCTCAATATTTTTAGTACTTTGTTGTTATGAAGACTATCAAGAGACACTCCTTCTGGCTGGTATATGCCGTTTTTGCAGCTGTGGTAATTGTGACCAGACAGGATCAGCATTGGCTGTTCAGCAACGGCCCGTATGGCTGGGGCAAGCTGCTGACGTGGTTGGTACTAGTTACCTTCTTGGTCTATACGATCTATTGCAATACCAAGGAGAATTTCTTTAAAAGCCTCAAGAAGATGTATTCCTTTCTATGGTTTAGACAGATTGGTATTGATTTGAGCCTTGGGTTGGTGATGTTCGGCTTCTTGATCTACCTCAATACTGGATCAGTGCTAGCCTTTTTGATTTGGCTGGTGCCGCTTACATTGTTTGGCAACCTGGCGAGCCTACTTTACCTAGCAGTGAACTATGATACGATCGTGTCGCATTTCCTGTAGGTCGTCTTAGACACCTAAGCTTTGGCAAGAAAGTCTGCTGTGCTTAGCACTGTAGCGAATTCTCCATTGAGACTGGCCAGCTCCGACTGATGAATCGTCTCCGAAGGTATTGTGCTGCCATCAAGAGCAGTACGATCAAAGGTAGCTGTCGCGTCACTTATCAGAAAAGTCTTAAAGCCCAGATTGCTAGCCATCCGAGTGCTGGTAGAGATACAGTGATTAGTCGTTAATCCTACAATCACCACCGAGTCTATTCCAGCTTTCTTTAGGTCTTCTTCCAGCGAAGTGCCGATAAAGGCACTGTTTACATCTTTGGTATAGCACGGCTCATCACCTTTGGGCTCAAGCCCTTCTTTTACGGCAAACCCTGGTTTGGAAGGATGGAGTGGCGACTCTGGATTCGTAGAGCTGTGATGAACATGGTAAACTGGAAGACCAGAGTCCCTCCATTTTTGGAGAATGGTAGCCATGTTTTTTTCAGCATCCAGATTATTGCGATTACCACCATAAAACGCATGATCATCCAGTCCTCTTTGAATGTCGATGAGGAGGAGTGCGGGACGCTTATCTGAAATTTGAGACATTCCTAATTGTCAATTTTCCATTATCAATTGATGACTAGCCTCCGATAGTTGCCATCGACTCGGACACTGGATTATTCTTTCGATCATTCTCCGCCTCAAATCCATCTTTGAATCGATTGGAAAGTATCTTCTTGAGATGGTTCGTCAAGTCGAGATCTGATGCGCCTGATCTCATGATATCACGAAGACTGGTACCTCCTCCTTCGTAAAGACAAGTTTTTAGTGTACCCTGAGGAGTAATTCTTATTCTGTTGCATGTACCACAGAAGGTACGTGTATAGGCCGCTATGATGCCAAAGTCACCCTTAAAGCCCTTGACCTTATAGTTGCTGCTTGTGGAGCTGGGTGGGTCTGGTAGCTTCTCAACATATGGAAACTCTGCCTTAATGTGATCCAATATTTTCTTCATCGGCCAGTAGGTAGTATTACCTTGACCCTCTGTACCATTGAAAGGCATCTCCTCGATGAACCTGACATTGACCTTGTGGTTTTTTGTCAACTCAATCATCGGATAGATATCTTCGATATTACGTCCTTCCATGACCACTGCATTGATTTTTACATTGATATCTGTGTCGAGCAGGCGATGGAAAGTATCCATGACATTGTCGAATTCATTGCGTCGAGTAATCTCGAAAAACCTTTCTTTATTTAGGCTGTCAAGGCTAAGGTTGATGGACTTGACCCCAATAGCCTGAAGCCGATCTATGTATTGGCTGGTAGTGGTGCCGTTGGTGGTGATGTTGATGTGATCAATTCCTGGTAGGGTGGCAATAGACTCCATAAACTCCATGATACCCTTGCGAACAAATGGCTCTCCGCCTGTGATCCTCACCTTGTTAATGCCCTGCTCTGAAAATACCCGGAGCATCCGCTCCATTTCCTCAAAGGTTAGCAGATCCTCACGATTCATATATTTAATACCAGACTCTGGCATGCAATAGAAGCAGCGCAGGTTGCATCGATCTGTGACGGCTAACCTGACGTAGTTTATTTTTCTTCCGTGATTGTCGTAGAGCATTCTCGTTTATGATCTGATTCGCAGAGTAACACCCAGCGATCTGAAGTACTAAACTAGCGAAGAGTGACGAATGTTGCTAGCGTCTTGGACAAGATCGATCTCAAAGCAATTCAAGTCTATCCAACAACTGCTTGCGATGAGATACTCCAATTGGAATAATCTCATTATTGATCTCAAGACTGTTCTGTTCGATGTTGTCAATGTTGTTAATATTCACAATGTAGGATCTGTGGATCCTTACGAACTCGGAAGACAACTTCTGCTCAAGTGCCGCCATCTTGTACTTGATGGTGTAGGTCTTGCTCGAAGTGATCAATTTGACATAGTCTCCATATGCCTTGACATACAATACATCAGACTTGTCAATATTAATAATGGTGGAGTCAACCTTCAAAAAAAGCTTAGGTGTACTACTAGCAGTTTCTTTAGTTAAAACTTTCCTCGCTTTTTCAACACTTTTGAGAAAGCGGGCATAGTTATCAATGGGCTTAACTAGATAGTCCGCTACGTCCAACTCGAATGCCTCAGCGGCATGATTTGGTGATCCGCTTATGATGATCACCGCTGGCTTATAGGGTAGATTTCGGATGATCTCCGGTCCGGTGAGCTTTGGCATCTCTACATCCACAAATACGATATCAGGCTGATCCGAGATAAGAGCAGCTACGCCCTCCTCAGCATCGTTATACGTACCGATCAGATTTAGCTGATCAGTTTTGTGAACAAGTACTTGTAAAAAAGTGGTGCTCAATGGATCATCATCGATTACCACACAAGTCAGTATTTTCAAATCTTTTTTCCTTAGCTGAAGGTTAAATATAAGCCTGGCTCCTTAATTGTTAGACAAGTTCCTAAGAAACTATAAGAAAAATTCTGATAAGCGAGGCAAAAGAAATAGGGACGGCATCAAATGATGACCGCCCCTGAACCAGCTATGGAAATTGTTATATTCTTCTAATGGTACTCTGTCGGCTATGGTTTTGACATGGCAAAGACAGATTCTGCTGAATGCTTGGGAGTCCTTTTGGAAGTCTTTGACTCTTTGACTGGGAAAGCTTTCATCTCACTGTCGATCAATACCCGCATAATGAGGTGTCCCCCCACTTTGTCAAATTCTAGTACCTGATTGCCTGCTTGCTCATTGAAATGGGCATATTTCCTGTCTTTAGACCACTTTTTGTCTTCTACATTCCACTTTGAGTAATAGATAAAACTAGGCCTGTTTGGATGCTTGCGGTCTCTTATATGATAGTAGACAGTCATATGATCAGGGCTATAGACTTTATGGATTCTACTGTAGCGATTCTCTATCTTCTGTGGGAAAATTAGCTTTCTGATATCAAACTCTTCATGATCCGCCTTTTTCTTAAATACGAAAGAGACAAAACCCTCTACCGGGAAAAGCAAAAGCGCCAATATTAGATTGGTGACCACCTGAAATATGGGGATCTCCCCTGAAATATCATCCAGATAAGGCTCAAACCTGGTGTGAATAGACTCAAAGAAAATGAAGAGACTTACGTAAATCAGTAGTCTGGCAATGAGCTTGTTTTCTACCTTAGACAGGAATTTGAAAGTCAGCAGAATCACTAAACCTACGATGAACATCTCGAATATGAGAAACCACCATTTGTTCCAGTAGGGTAAATCTACGCCGAAGGATACCTCGGAGAAGTTGGGCTGCCAGTAGTCATCATGATCTGACTCCATGATTTGGAAGGTGTACTCTCCGGGATCAAGATTGGTATAGGTGGCGAGGTTGGTTTTAGATATAGGCGACCATTCACGGTCGTACCCTTCTAACCTGTATTTATAATAGATGGCATCTGGGTTCTTTAGGTTAATTGAGACAAAGTCAAAAGTGATATGATTTTTGTCGTGTGGGAAGAGAATACCGGAAGGAAGTATATTGTCAATTTTACTTTCCTCTGAGTAGGCGGTCAAATCTTCCGGCTTATAGAACAGCCTAATGTCGGTAATATGAGTACTGCGCGTTCTAATCTCATGGTGAAGGTGAGGGAGCACAATTTTTGTAACCCCGTAAGGGTTTCCCACCCAAATATTGCCATCATCATCCTTGTCTATTGCATTGATCAGTGACTCTGTCTCTCCTAAGTCTTCAGGATGGTAGAAGGTGCGGATGATGTCATAGTCGGCCTGTATTATACTGACTCCCTTTCGATGGCCTACCCACGCTTGACCACTTCTGTCAATGGTGATACTGTTAGCAAAGTCTGATAAAAGGCCGTCTGCTTTACCGTATCTCACGAAGGTCTCACCATCATACTTGAATACACCTTGACCAGCAGTAGCAATCCATACATCGCCATTGCCATCTTCTATGATGCTATTGATATCATAGGAAGGAAAGTTGTCGTCCTTAGTCAAATATCGTATTTCGTTGGTGGTTCGATTGAGAAATGCGAGCCCGGCTCCATAGGCACCAAACCATATGTTACCATTTGCATCTGGATGTACTGCAAATATCTCATTGTGATAGAATTGGGTAGTGGTGTTCCATTCATTTATGGCTTTCCAGTCCTGATCGTACTCCACTACGCCCATGCCGGAAAATGAGATAAATACATTTCCGTTAGGATGAAGCTCCATCGTGCGTATGGGGTAGTCCATTGTCTCTCCGGCTTTATTTGTGAGACCAACTGGCGTCCGGATTTTTTCATCAAAACTATAGAGCCCCTCACCTTCTACACCTACAAGCAGCGTATGCTCATAGGACAGGAGTGCAGAGACATTTTTCCCGGCAAATTCATCAACCATCTCGAAATTTAGACTGTCCTTATACGGCTTATTGTAGCCCCTGATGAGTCCAAGGTTAGTCGCGATGTACCGCATGTCATTGTGCATGACAAGAGCACGAGTTCGATCAATGTCAAAATAGTCGCGAAATGAATAATGGTGAAAATCAGCTCTATTTAGCTGAATGAGGCCTTTTCCGAAAGTACCGACCCACACTTCATCCTCCCTGTCTGAGTACAAATAGTTGATTTCATTACTCTCAAGACCATTACTCTCGGAGAAGTGAGTGACCTTGTAAGTGTCATTATTGAAGATGACCTCAAAAAGACCATTATTTGCGCTACCGAGCCATAGGTTCCCACGCTGATCGGTGGTTATTGTGTTAATCACCAAGCGATCAAATTCGGCGAAAGATTTGAAATTCAATTCTGACCGAGACGTGAAGTAGAGACCTTCATCCGTACCCACCCAAATGCGATCGGTGTATTCGTCAAGAAAAATGGACTTGCAGTTGACATACTCCAAATCTTCGATCATTTTGTTGGGTGTGATCTTAGATGCTGCATCGATATTGTAAACGAACACCCCATCACTCGTAGCGACCAGCAGTTCATTGTCGATATGAGCAAGATCATGAATGATCAGGCCAGAAAGCTCTTCTATAGGTGTTTGTACCTGAATCTCATTTCGGAAATTCACAAATATACCGTTGGAAGTAAGCGCCAGTAGGTTGTTCTCTCCTGGAAGGTTAATGATATCGATCACCTTATAAGGAAGGTCGTCCTTGGAGATCACTTTGCGATATTGACTGTGCTCGACGATACTTATGCCTCCATGATAGTAGCCTAAATAGAGGTGACCGTCAGTAGATACCTGCATAGCGGTGACCAGGTCACCCACAGTACTATCTCTTTCATTGAGATTGATCATCTTGCGACCATCATACCTGTACAGGCCATCATCACTTCCTATCCATAGAAAGCCGTCTTGGTCTTGGACAACATTATAAATGAAGGTGCCAAAGAAGTCCTGGTTTTCGTCCAAGACCTTTTTGGTAAAATCTCGAATACCGGCTTCTGTAAACAGTACTTGAAAGCTTACAAAAACCAGTAGGAGGAATCTTCTAATCATTCTTAGTCTTTTTGACATCTACCTTGTACTTGTACTTTGGCGGACCACCTATCGGGTTTGAGAAAAAGGCAATCGCCTCATCGTGCTGATTAGTAATATAAGCTACAACGTCATTTTGAGCTTCTCCATCAGTCAAGATTTGCACATCTAGTGTGGTGTTTTTTTCTGCGTCCAAGATTTTATGCTGACTTTGAATCCACTTATCATTACCGCTTTCGCCTGCGGCTATCCGATTTTTTGCCACGGAGTACAGCATCACATGCGCGATATTATCCAGATCAAAGTTGTGTTGGATAATGGAAACAACATCTTCCTCTATGAAGGGATATAGATGTACCACTTGCTTGCTATGCTCAGGAAGTCTAAAACTGTACTCATAAGTGAATGCATTTGCGCCCTCTACTTCTTTGTTGATATCGTGTTGTGTGCTCAAGAAGTATTTATACAGGTTGCCATCATCACCAGCCACGCCTTCTGTAATGAGTTTCAGCACATGACCATCGAATTGATCAACAAACTCACCTTCGAGTGGGTTGATTGGACCAAATGTATACCATTGATCATCATATTCCGGATTAGCACCGAATGTCTTGGAGGCGATTAGATTACCACTTTTGTATTCACCTATCGGGTCAATTTCACGTGCATCTGGGTTAGTGTATGCACCAGGACCTCCGTACAACTGATATTTCATTTTGGTATTGAATTGGCCATTCAAGACATCATGATTGCCACCAACTTCAGGATCATATATTCTAATATAAACTGGGTGGGTAAAGGTCTTAGGGATTATGAAAAAGAATGTCTGACTGAAGTCATCGTCTCCCCATTCTGTTGGGCATTCTTTACCAAAAGTCATCAAGTACTCTATGTGCTCAAATTCACCGGGGACGAGCTGCGCGTGCGCTTGCATTGCCAGACAGACGTAAATACATATAACTATGGAAAACTTCTTCATCATGAGTTGCTTGAGATTTGATCTTCGATGGATTTTGTTAACTGTACTAGCTCTCCATCAAATTCGAATAGAGCTGTGACTTGTACTTGATAGGACTGTTCAAGCAAGAATGCATGAGATACGGTTGGGGCACAATCATAATCTCCGTCTCCGAAACTCCAGTAGTATTCTACATCGGTATCCGGAGGCAGATTGCCAAAACTGGCTGTATAAATGCGCGTTTTATAATTTTTTCCTTCAGGTTGATAGGAAGTAAGGTCGAGGGTCACATCATCTAAGACTTCCAAATCAAGCGAGTATTTGTCGTTGAACACGTATGTGTGAACCTCATCTTTTGCATAGAAGTCGACATGATAGTTGCCCGCTTTTTCGTAGCAATGCTTTGCCTGCATGCCTATATCAGCAGTACGGTCACCAAAGTCCCAGAGGAAATCTATTCCTTGGACTTCATTTGCATTGATATCCGTTACCTTAAACTCATAGCATCTGCTCGATTCAGCAATATCTGACTGAGCAGTGACCTCATTTTGATAAAAGTAACGTGCATGACAGGCTATCTCTCCATTGAAGTGGGCGAATACTTCCTCCTCTAAGTGAAGGTTTAGCTCTAGGATATCTTGGTTTCTTTCTCCTCCTCTAATGAGGTAGGCTGAATTTCTAATTTTAGAATAGTGAAAGTAGTTGTCATCTGCTGTGGTATTGACCTTTGGACCAAGGTTGATTGGTTCTGACCACTGATCCCAAGCGGTATCACTTAGTCTCTTGACTACAAAAATGTCTTTTCCACCGTACCCCCCTAGTCCGTCACTAGCGAAGAATAGGTATTTGCCATTCAGTAGAAAGGGAGCAGTATCATCTCCGAGAGTGTTAATTCCTTTCAGGGGAATTGGTGTAGACCACATCTCCTCAGTGACCCTTTCACTGATATATAAGTTTCTATCTTTTTTGCCGCCCTCGAGTATTGCGGAGGTCAAGAGAATCTTCCCATCCTCTGTCACAAAATGATCATCATTCTTAGAATAGCTATTGTAGGTCACTATCTCAAATTTGCGTGGCTCTGTCCAACTCTTATTCTCGAACTTGCTATAGCTTAACTCTACCGTTGGGACTTTGGCATTTGCATGGTCATTGCCAAATATGATCGTATGAGTCCCTTTATCGATAGCCAGTGAATTGATAATATTGGCCCCAGAGTTATTGAAGTGGTAAAATTTTTGGGCTTTGCCCCAAGCCCCTGTATTGGGATTCCAATTAGCGAACCAGATATCCTCGTGGCTCTCCTCGCCATGGGCATGATCAGAGCGTTTTGATCTGCTAAAGAACATGGTTTTACCATCAAGAGAGACGATTGGATTATTCTCTTGAAATGGTGAATTGATACTTGTATTCAGCTTCTTAGCTGTTTCGGCGATGTTCACAAGTCTTCCGCTTGTGTTTGCATCTGAGGCAATAGCATTGCAGGTCGAGACATAGAGCCCTCCCACAATGAGCCATAGCCAGCCCACTGTTTTTTGGCAAGTCAACATATAATCTTTCCACTAGGTTGACTTTGAAAGTAGTTAATAGGTGAAGCCCCTACCGGAAAAGTCGGTGAACAGGGTTAAATCGTCGTTGAATTTGATGCGCAAAAACGGGTGATTTTATAAAATACTGTAAATCAATTACTTGAGTTATTTTGATTAATGCAAACTCGAGGGTGAGGTGCAGCCCGATCTGAAGGATTCCCTTAGGCTGAGTCTCAAGGAATCCTGTATGGCGTAATTCCGTATGACAGGAATCAAACTAAGGAGTTTCGCTTTTAATAATTTTGTTTGAAGCCTAAGCCATGGATGCTGCAATGGTTGTCGCAGGCACAGTTGCTTTCATAAGAGATCGCTGGACCCAGCATTAAAATCCACATCCGGATTTACTCCTAGTCATTCTTCTTCTTGACATTGACCTTGTACTTATACTTCGGAGGGCCTCCGATGGGGTTGGAGAAGAAAGGTACTGCTTCATCGTACTGATTGGTGATATAGGCTACCACATCATTACTGGAAGGCTTGGTTTTGAGAATTTGAATATCGAGTGTACTATTCTTTTCTTCTGCATCAATCACGTGCTTGCTCTGCGTCCAAGTATCGTTACCACTAATTTCTCCCTGATGGCGGTTTTTAGAGACGGAGTAAAGCATCACTTGCGCCTCATTGTCAAGGTCGAAATTGTGCTGCTTGATAGAGACCACATCTCTATCAATGAAGGGG
>JAVKDO010000029.1:0-4099 GCA_040222235.1 Cyclobacteriaceae bacterium | reverse complement strand
GTACTCACTACTGCTACTGATTCTACTAACTCCAACTCCTTCTCCGGGCTTGCGGCGGGTACGTATACCGTAGTGGCGGTCGACAATGCTTCCGGTTGTCCTACACTACCGCTGACATTGAATATCACTGAGGTGCCGGATCTACCAACAGCCGTATTCATTCCGATAGGAAGTGGGTCAAACAACAATGGAGTCTGCGATCCTACGCTTGTATCAAGCGCTGGTTTTAATGGCCGAATTGAGGCAACTCCCAATGATCTCCCAACAGCTTTCACTTTTGCATGGTATGCAGGTGCTGATACTACCGGTACTCTACTCACTCCAACAGTAGGAACTCAAGGCATTGACGGGTCTGAAATATTCCTTGACAGTATAGAAGGTGGTACATATACGCTACTGCTTAGAAACATTACAACACAGTGCGCTAGTCTGACCCAGTTCTCAATAAGTGATAATCCTACCCTACCTTCTATTCCTAACGACCCACTCGGCGTAGACGCGGTAGATACCGTACATGTGACCATCTGCGAAGGACCCGGATATCCTAATGGGCGTGTGGATCTCGATCCAAATGAACTGCTGCCTGATGGCGGTGACTTTGATATTACCTGGTTCTGGGGTAATAGTGTGGATAGCTCAAGGGTCATCACCGATGGTGATAATATTGGATTCTTGAAAAATGGGGCAGGCAATGAAACAGCTGAAAATATTGATTTGAGCTCGCCTGATACACTAAGAAATGTTGATCCGGGATTCTATACCGTAAGACTAATTGATAGAAATACTGGCTGTATCTCCGATCCAGTAGTAATAGAAATAGAGGATCAAAGCACTCCTGTAATATTCGACATTACGGTAGATCAAGACAACTACACGTGCGATGTAGCAAATCCTACAGGTCAAATCACAGTGGATAACCTAGCTGGTGATGGTACGTCTGGCTTTAAGTTTGAATGGTACAATGGTTCTTCAGCTGTAGGAGCGCCTTTCTTCACGTTAGATGATGGCAGTACTACCAGTACTCAGAGCATGCTTGATAATGGTGCCTACACTGTTCGCATTACAGATAATGAAACCAACTGCTTTACTGATCAAACTGTCAATGTAATTGAGTCTATTCCACAAGTCAACTTTACCTTAGATCAGACGGATCAAACAGAATGTAATCCACCTAACGGAACGGCGTTTGTATTCGGCGGAACGCCAAGTGTCACCTACACTAACGGGACTCCAATAGGCTACACCGAGGACTTTATTTATCAGTGGTATGCAGGACAAGATACCTCAGGCACTAAAATCACAACAGAGCCTACAGCAACTAGTGCAACTCTGGAGAACCAACCGGCAGGATATTACACTTTGTATGTATTTGATAATGCTTCAGGATGTTCAGCTAGTTTGGAAACCGTAGAAATAATAGATGGCGTTACTGCCAATACTCCTACAATTGAAATTTCGATAGATAGGATCCCAAGTGATTGTGACGCTCTAACAGGTGAGATAAGTGCATCAATAACAGCCAATCCTGTCCCTGGCACTTCATTTACTTTTGAGTGGTACGAAGGATCTGATGATTTCACAGATGCCTCAAACTCTCCGACTAACGTACTTATAGATGTACTTCAAGACCATCCCGCTCATGATGTAGACACCTTAGTAACTCCAGGGGCTGGAATTACCGCCACAGCATCTTTGAGACTCATTCCTTCAGGTCTATATACAGTAGTTGCAGTTGATGGAACAACAGGTTGCCGCTATCAGCAGACAATTGATTTACCATTTAACGGTATTAATGCCACTACAACACTCGCAGTGGAACACGTAACCGAATGTCCTGATAATGGTGCTGCTAATGTTGCGCTAGCTGATAACATCAACCTTACACACGACGACTTGGGAGCTGGCCCCTATTTTGAAATTGGGGAAATAGTTACATCAGCGTCCGGAAGTGGTTACCTCAGCTTCAGTGATAGCACTACTGATATGCAAATTGCCATCATATCAGGATCATTCATTGATGGTCAAAATATTACTGGTACAGTATCAGGTACAGTAGCCACTACCGTAGATGTAGATGAATCCACTGTTGATTCTCGATCTGGTCAAGATGACATAGCAAGTTATCTTGTCTTCCTATATGCAGATGGCGGTGTACCTGCAGACAGGTTTACTGCATATCCTAAAGTGAATACAGAAGGTCAAACCCTGTTCTTCCCATATGTATTCAATCCTGTAACTGGTGAGTTGAATGATGGAAACGGCGATCCCGTGGCAGGTCATACTATTCAGGCAAAGGCCGGAGCTGATACAGCTACGTTTATCGGCCTACCTCCTGGAGACTATACTGCTATCGCCCAAGAGATTGCGGCTTTCAACGCCTCTCAATGCTGGACTTTAAGTGCTACTGACACCATATTCCAAAAGACTTTTGATCCCGTTATTGACTCTGTCAGCATAACAAATAACTCTATATGCGATCCAGCGCTCGTAGGTGGTGACTATAATGGACAGATTTATGTACTAGCTGATACAGTCATTGGTGATTCAACGACTGTTGGTCTTAATTTCTATTGGTATATAGGTACAGATGCTACTGGTACCGAGGAGTACCTCGACACTGACCTGACCAGCCCGTTTGAATCAACATTTGGAGATCAAGATACGCTCGCACCCGGCGACTACACCGTGGTAGTTGAGGCTATTTCCAAGTTTACTGATCCAGCCGGAAATAGCTGTACCTCAGACACACTGACCTTCACGGTAGGTGATGCTCCAACTAGTCATATACTGGCAGATGTTTCGGATGTTGCAACTGATGTTTTTGATTGTGATCCGCAAGAGGTTGGTGCGATTATTATCACAAGTGACGACCTCTCAAATGGATTAGCAGTAGATACAGCAAGGACTACCGGATATACTTTCGAATTCTATGATGCAGCTGTATTACCACGCACTCAAATATTGATAGGTGGCGGTATTGGTGGAACTGACTCTACCCGAACCGGTCTGCCTCCAGGCGATTATTTGGTGATTGCCAAGCACATCGCGAGTGGTTGTGCGACCGATACGCTTGCTGTCGAGATTGAATTGATCACCACCGATCCAACCATCGATCTCACAGTAGCTACGATTGATACGAGTTGTCCGCTGGGAACTGATGAAGGTCTTGGTGAAATCACATTTACCATTCCTAACCCTGATGTAACTTCCGAATATTTCTATCAGTGGTATGTAGGAAATGATACTACTGGTACCAAAGTAAATGATGGAGGCATTGTGACTAATGCGGCCGGAACCTTCCCAATGGGAGGACCTTATACAGCGACAATGTCAAATCTAGACGGAGGTACTTACAGTATAAGAGTAGTTGACGTCACCAATCCAAACAATGCTTGTAGCATTGCCGGCACAATTGTATTGGGAGAGAATACAGCTGATCTATCAGTGAATGTAGCCGCAGGAGACGCCATAGTTAATGCTAATACCGCTTGTAGTGGCACCCCTACCGGATATATAAAGATCGATACAATACAAGAAGATGGGGCTGCATTTGCAATGAGTACGAATTATAGCATTAGTTGGTCAGTGGCTGCTCAAGCAGCGGGTACAGTGGACACAAGAGATTTTGCCAATGATAGCATTCACAGCCTTCCCGCTGGAACCTACAGGGCTTTGATTACCAACTTAACCACATCATGTATCTTAGACTCAGCGGAATTTATTGTCGGAGAGGAATTCTTGGATCCTATCATTCAGGTTGAAACGATCACCGCCGACAGGTTCTGTGATCCTGCTAACCTAGAGGGTAATGGCACAGTAACCATCTCGCTCACTGAACCTACCGATGCTAACTTCACCGTTACATGGTTCAGAGGTGATGACATCTCTATCGCTGCTAACAATATCACTGCGGCGGGTGGATCTGCTGGCTCTGCCGAAGGAGACATCTCTGCCGGTGGGTTTATTATCGATAGCCTATCGGCTGGAGTATATACTGTACTGGTTACCGATACAGATGACCCTTACAATACTTGCTTCACTACTACAGAAATTATCGTCCCTGCTGACTCGGTAGACCTTTCCATTACTGCTGATGACT
>JAVKDO010000028.1:0-70326 GCA_040222235.1 Cyclobacteriaceae bacterium | reverse complement strand
GTTCAATAAGGAAATAAATACGATACAGGATATTCAGGGTCTAAAAATGCGAATCCCAGGCTTTGGAGGCAAGGTGTTTGCTAAAGCTGGTGGTACTGCGGTCACCGTTCCAGGAGGAGAGCTCTATACCAATCTAGAGCGTGGCGTCATTGATGCTACAGAGTGGATCGGCCCCTATCACGATTATCTGATGGGTTTTCATCAGGTAGCCCAATACTATTACTACCCTGGCTGGCATGAGCCTGGTACGATACTCGAGTTGATTGTCAACAAAGAAAAATTTGACGCACTACCCACAGATCTACAGGAAATAGTGCGAACAGCTTGCTATAGAGTCAATCACTGGATGTGGACTGAGTTTGATTCACAAAATGGCTTTTATCTAAAAAAGCTGCGTGATGAAGAACAAGTAGATTTCAGGGCATTCCCCTCTGAGGTGCTCGATGAGTTGAGAATCAAAACTGCCGAGGTGGTGGAGGAAATCAAAGTACAAGACCCAAGAGCAGTAAAGATTGCTGAAGCTTATTCCAAATTCAAGGAAAGTATCCAGGGGTGGTCAAGTGTGAGTGACCAGTTCTACTATGGTACCATGCGGTGAATGTCCACTACCACGATACAAATAAATTGCCGTGACGTGGTTTTATCAATCAACTAATCCTGTAAATATATATAATTGAAGGATTATGATCCCATAATTATATAGATTAGCGATATTGTATTCAATTTAATCACTATAATTACAGGATTATAGTCTTGCAATTTCACAGAGAATCAAAGTCTAGTTGACCGCTATGATTGACAGGGGACTCACCGAAGTAATCAAAAAAAGGCTACCAAGAGGTAAAGTGATCATTCTGCTTGGTCCTCGACAGACGGGTAAGACTTCTTTGATTAAACAATTTCATAATGAGCACTCCCTTTACCTCAACTGTGATGATGTAGAAGTAAGAGAGCAGCTTACCGACCTCTCTTCACGCACGGCTAGGCAACTCATTGGCGATCATACCTTGCTGCTGATCGATGAAGGTCAGCGAATAAAGAACATTGGCCTTACGCTCAAAATACTTCATGACAATTTTGAGCACATCAATATTATCGTAACCGGCTCTAGCAGTTTTGAGCTGGCCAATGAAGTGAACGAGCCACTGACTGGCCGTAAGTTTGAGTATCACATCCACCCTATATCTATTGGAGAATATCATTCACACTATGGAATGCTAGAGACCAAAGCCAATCTCGAAAATCGCATCCTGTATGGCATGTACCCTGAAGTTGTCACCCATCCCGGAGAGGAAAAAGAACTCCTCAAAAACCTGGCCTCCAGCTACCTCTACAAAGACCTCCTCCGTCTGACCTCACTACGTAAGCCATCCCTGCTTGAGAAGTTGCTCCAGGCACTTGCCTTTCAAATAGGTAGTGAGGTATCCTTCACCGAGCTGGGTCGGCTGCTACAGGTTGATAATAAGACCGTCGAGTCTTACATTCATCTTCTGGAGCAGGCCTTTATCATTTTTAGACTCAATCCGTTGAGTAGGAACTTGAGAAATGAGATCAACAAATCAAGAAAAATCTACTTCTGGGATACCGGCATTCGTAATGCTGTGATCTCCAATTTTCAACCCTTAAGCCTGCGTACTGATACTGGTGCCTTATGGGAAAACTTCTTTATTGCTGAGCGGATCAAGTTCAACAACTACCGTGAGATATATCCCAATTATTACTTTTGGAGGACACATTTACAACAAGAGATAGATTTTATTGAGGAAAGTGATGGTGTACAGCACGCGTATGAGATCAAGTGGAACGCTACAAAATCTGTGAGGTTTTCAAAATCCTATCTCAACGCCTACCCGATCCACGAAACGCATGTCATCTCTCGCCAAAACTATCTAGACTATCTGCTGGACTGACACCAGTATTCCTCCTATTCAGCCCACATTCACTTATCTACTTTCTTTTGACCATTGCACATCCTAACTTGTGATCAGTGCGTCATCAATATATTCATATATTCTTTTTGGGCTTCTGCTCATTGCTATCCACAAGCCTATGCGCCCAGGCAGCCCTCACAAAGACACGAGCAGATTCACTAGTTAAAGATGCACGCGACCTCATCCGAACGGACATAGATTCTTCCCTTTATTTATTTGATCAGCTATTGACTATCTATCCTTCAAATGATGATCAACTAGAGCTTTACAGTCTGTATTTCAATGGCTTTAAATCGAGAGGTGGCTATGAAAGCGCAATGCCATTGTTTCAGCGGGCACTTCGACTCAAGCCTTCTGTCAAGAATATTGAGGTCTATGGCTATATCATGAATGTGAAGCTCATCGCACATCGCCAGATGAACCAATATGATTCTGTGACGACACTCAGTGAGCAAATCATTGCGCTAGCGCAAAAACTGGATCAAGACTGGCTGCTCATAGATGCCTATGTCGAGAGAGGCATCAACTTTGAACGTATGGGCGATTATGCTAGTGCATTGGAAAACTTCAAGCTCGCAGAAAGGCTTGTAGAAGTTGGGGGCGACCTCAAGGAGAAAAGTACGGTATACACTAACATCTCCAACTACTTCCAAACCATCGATGAAAAAGAGGACGCGTTGATTTATGGAAAGAAGGCATTGGAAGTCGTTCAAGAGCTAAATGATCTAAATGTAACCGCCCAGATTGCCAATAATGTAGGTTTGGTATTCGACGATCTAAAGCAATTTGACAGTGCACAATATTATTATGAAATAGCACTTGAAGCGGCGTTAATCTCAGGCAATGAGTTTGGAGAGCATGTAACAAAGCTCAATATGGGGCTCAATGCCTACCGAAATCAAGATTATCAGGCTGCAATACCTTACTTCTATGAGGTCACTATATTTTTTGAGAAGATTGGGGACAACTATGGACTTGCGCTCTGCTATTATAACTACTCTCGGATATACTATGCCCTTGATCAACTTGAGCTGGCAGCAGCCAATGGCGAAAAAGGTTATCAACTGGCCAAAGAAAATGATCTGATCAGGCTAGTGGGTGAAATAGCGGAAACATTAGCAAAGATTTATGATAAACAGCTCAACTACAAAAAGGCGTATGACATGGTCTTCGAATACACTATCATTCGCGATAGCCTGGTCAATGCTGACAAAAACAGAGAGATAGGCCGCCTTGAATCAAGGTTGGAATTAGAGCAGGCCCGAATAGAGAATAAAGGCCTAGTCCAAGAGCAAGAGATCAAAGAATCAGAATTGGCAACTACTAGATTGGCAATCCTCGCAGTATCCCTCCTCTTAGCGGTAGCTATTATAGCCCTACTCTTATACACCCGATCAAATCGGAGACTTACGACATCTCGTCAGGTGGTGCAGGAGCAAGCAAATCGGCTGGAAGAACTCAACCACCTTAAATCTCAATTCTTTGCCAATATCAGTCACGAGTTACGTACACCACTTACATTGATCAGAGGCCAACTGGAGTGGCTCAAGCAATCAAAAGTATCCCTTGAGTCTGAGGAACGAATTAAAAATGCACTGAGAAGCTCCAATCAGCTGGGTAATATGATCGAAGATTTGCTAGATCTATCAAAGGTAGAGTTAGGCAAACAACAAATTCATCTGGTACCTTCTGAGACCAACGCTATGCTTAGCCGTATTGTTGGCTCCTTTCAATCGTTCGCGGAGAGTCGACAGCTATCCTTGGTTTTCAAAGATCAAACCCAGACACCCGTTTTTGCTAATATCGACATCCGGCAGTTCGAGAAAGTCATCAACAACCTACTTTACAACTCCTTTAAGTTTACCTCTAGAGGTGGGTCAGTAGAGGTTAAGCTCTCCCAGATCAAGGACGATGTGCAAATCGAAGTTGCTGATGATGGACGGGGTATTGACGCCAAAGAACTCCCCAATGTGTTTGATCGATTTTACCAGTCCGGTTCCAGCGACGGAGGAGATCCAGGTTCAGGTCTTGGCCTAGCAATCGCCAAAGAAATCGTGGGTCTGCACAGCGGTACGATTAAGGTAAAAAGTGCATTAGGCAAGGGCACCACATTTAGCATCCAACTTCCACGCACTGCACCACCAGCTACTCAGTCTTCAGATAAGGCTTCAGTAAATTTGTCCATTGAAGATTTGATCTCTCAAAAATGGGTCAAAGGAAAGCTCCATAAGCCTAAGGTTTTGATCGCCGAAGATAACGATGAAATGCTGACCTATTTAAAAGAGGTACTCTCCGGCTACTTCGAAATCAAGACAGTCAATAATGGCACAGAGGCCCTCGAAGCATTGTCAGTACAGGTTCCCGATCTCATTCTCTCAGATGTGATGATGCCCAAAATGGACGGGTTCGAACTACTCGAAGCACTCAAATCCAACGTCTCCTATCAGCAAATTCCTGTGATACTACTCACTGCACGATCTGCACAAGAGGATCGGATGCAGGGTCTTCGGTTGGGAGTGGATGACTATATCACCAAGCCGTTCGATCGAGAAGAGTTGCTTATCAGAATGATCAATGTATCGGCCAATCTGGAGCAACGCTTGTCTCTGGCTAATGACCCTAATAAACCCGAAACATCAAGTAATGTACAGGAGACCTCTCTTTCGCTAGAAGATGACAAGCTTATTCGTAAAGCAGAAAACTTCGTCGAATCGAAGATTGACAACAGTAAACTGAAGGTAGCTGACATTGCGTATCATCTCGGTGTAAGCGAGCGACAGCTTTACAGAAAGCTAAATACTTTGACTGGACTCACTCCGGCACAGTTTCTCAATGAGGTGCGCTTGCAATACGCGCGTAAGCTCCTGATCAACAAAAAATACCAAAAGGTAGAACCGCTCGCCACTGCTGTGGGCTTCAGCTCAGGCGCTTACTTCTCTAAGCTATATTATGAGCGATTCGGTAAGCGTCCAGTAGAGCTTTTGTAGTCTTTGAAATTTTCAAATAGCCTTCACCTGAGTTCTAAAGAGACTTCTACCATGAAATATGTAAATCATTACTACAATTTTCATGATTAAGTTCTGATATTTACCATGAAATCTGAAAATAAAATTTTCAATTTTCATGGATGTAAAACGTGCATTTCATGAGCGAGTCAAGGAAGCAGCGGAGGATTTTCCCGCAATAGGAATCATTGGTGCACGCCAAACAGGGAAAACCACGCTAGCCAAAAATCTCTCTAGAGACTGGGACATCACATCTGTCTACATAGATTTAGAAAACCCTCAGGATTTAGTCCAGTTAACTGACCCAATGATTTTTTTCGAGAGTCACAAAGATCATTGTGTGATTCTCGACGAGGTACAGGTAATGCCTGAACTCTTCAGGTTATTACGCCCCATCATAGATCAAGACCGACGACCTGGCAGGTTCATTTTACTTGGCTCGGTATCTCCTGAAATTATAAGAGGTACATCAGAGTCGCTAGCTGGTAGAATTGCTTATGAGGAACTAGCACCACTACTCCTCACAGAGCTCACATCCGAAGATCTACAAAAGCATTGGTTGAGAGGTGGCTATCCACTTTCCTTCTTGGCCAGGGACGACAAGCGCAGTGCTACTTGGCGAATTAACTACCTCCGCACCTATAGCGAGCGAGATTTGCCACAGTTTGGTCTTGCCGCCTCGGCGCGGACCATCCAGACGCTATGGAGTATGCTCGCCCACCTCAACGGCAACCTTCTCAATACTAGTGTTTTGTCTAGATCAATGGGCCTTACACATCCTACAGTCACCACTTACCTGGATTTCTTAGAAGGAGCCTTCCTCATTAGAAGGCTTCAGCCCTTTCATTTCAATATTAAAAAAAGACTGGTTCGTACACCAAAACTGTATTTTAGAGATACAGGGCTTCTACATCAGCTACTCAACGTAGCTAAGTATCAGGATCTCATCATCAGTCCACATGTGGGCGCGTCATGGGAAAACTATGTAGTAGAGCAGATCTGTAATATTCTCCACAATAAGTATGACTTCTACTTTTACAGAACTCATCAGGGTACCGAATGTGATCTCGTATTAGTGGAAGGTCTCCAACCTAAAATATCCATAGAAATCAAGTTCTCCTCAGCGCCCAAGCTGACAAGAGGATATTTACAAGCGATAGAAGATCTGGGTACCGAGAGAAATGTCATTATTGCACCAGTAAAAAAAGGATTTGGTATTCATCCTAAGGTTGAGGTAATGACGCTTACGGCGTTTTTGCAGTCTGAGCTATGATCCTGACCACATTTATAGTAGTGCACGCTGGATTTGAAAAACCATAAACTCATCCTGATACGTGCTGTCAAAATTTCAGACATGGCTATACCGATTTCGTTCTCTGCTTTGGTTTATTTAGTTTCAGCTTACAAACTATACACTAATGGAGCCATTCGAATATGTAGTTGTACTTACCTCACTGATACTGGGCCTTGGTATTGCTCAAATACTAACTTCAGTAGCTGATATCGTATCCAATGCGCGTAATGTCAAGTTAGGCTGGGCACATAGTTTCATGGCTTTTGTGGTATTCGTCAATCACATTCAGGAGTGGTGGTTCAGCTATCAGTATGCTCATACCGTAGAGGTATGGACCTTACAGTTGGTGCTATTTCTGCTTGTATACCCCACCTTTCTCTATCTGCTAGCACGAATGCTCTTCCCCACCGGCCTAAGAGGTCACGAGACCGATCTCAAATCCTACTATTACGACCAGTGGCCTTGGTTTTTCTCACTCTATCTGGCCATCCCAATCGTGAGTTTTTTTCAAAACACACTCATCTCCGGTCTCAGTGTAATGAGCCAAGTCAGCCAAATCACGCTGGTTCTGACCTATGGAGCATTTCTAGTATTCAATATCAGAAATAGACTGGCTCATATCATATTTATGGGGATACAGGCTGCTGCATGGGTGGCCTACTTGGTTTTTGAAGCATCTACATTATGATTCCCGGTAGGGTAAAAGTGAAGTCACCTGTAATTATAATGAATACCCGTAGAAGGCTTAAAATACTATCTTTAGGTGGGCTATGAGCACACCATCATTTAGTAAACAGGATCTTAAGTCTGCCTATGACTTGTACTTCGAAGGCTTGCGTAATTTCCTGTATTACAAATCCGGGGACATGGCGCTTGCAGAAGACTTGGTGCAGGAGGTGTTCATTAAGGTATGGGAGAAAAGAAATACGATAGCGAAAGATACCCTCAAAAGCTTGCTCTATACCATGGCTAGAAACTTAATGATCAATCACTACAATCACATGAAGGTCGTGAAGACACATGTGGATCGAGAGGTAGTAGCAGAAAGTGTAGAGGTCCAGACGCCTCAGTTCAAAATGGAAGAGAAGGAGTTTGGTGAGAAGCTCAAACGAGTGCTCGAGAAGATGCCGGATGGAAGTAGAGAGGTTTTTCTGATGAATAGAATTGACAGAGTAAAGTATGATGCAATCGCATCGAGGCTTGAGATAAGTGTAAAGGCAGTTGAGAAACGAATGAGTAAAGCGCTCAGTATTATCAGAGAAGAGCTAGGAAGAAAGCTGTAATGGCAAATGATCTAAATAAAAACGAGCTGGATAAAGAGACCCAGGCATTCCTTGACCAGATGGATCAGGTAGAGCTTCCAGCGGGAACGAGAAGCAAGGAAGACCTATGGGCTGAAATTGACGCTGCTACAGAAGAGGTGCCATCAAAAACTTCGAGGAGTTTATGGCCTTGGTATGCCGCTGCAGCATCAGTAGCCATACTACTAGGATTCTTCTTCCTTCAGCAGAGTAGTCCAGTACAGGTCGCTACCGCAAATGGAGAAACAAGGCGAGTGCAATTGACCGATGGCTCCATAGTTACCTTGAACGCTCAAAGTACACTTAATTATAAAGAAGGTGACCCAAGGAATGTCAGCTTAGATGGAGAAGCCTTTTTCGAAGTGACAAAGGGCGGAGACTTTGTCATCACTACCGCTCAAGGCACTGTGAGCGTACTGGGAACATCTTTCAATGTACTGGATCGAGGGTCAGACTATCGGGTGCTATGCAAAACAGGTAGGGTAAGAGTGGATATTCCGAAGAGTGACTTCTCCCAGGAGATTACGGCGGGAGGCGCTGTGATCAAATCAGAAAAAGAAGTACTTGTCGATGAGATAGCGGTCGATCAAGTCGCTAGCTGGCTATTGGGTGAACTCTATTTTGAAAATGCCAGTCTGCAGCGAGTGGTTGAAGAATTAGAAAGGCAGTATGATATTAAAATCACTATAGAAAATATTGAGAATAAGCGATTTACCGGCTACATCACAATTGATGAATTGGCCGAATCGTTAGCAATGGTATGTGAACCTTTGGGCTTGTCTTTTGAAATCACCGACGATAAGTCCGCAACCATTCGTCAGGATTGAGATTGTCCACTTTTCTTCAAGTATTAGTCTTTTCCACCTTAGCCACAGGCGCTCTAGCCCAGTCTTATGAGCTGAAGATTGAAAACGAATCTCTGGATCGAGTACTCAATCGGCTTTCTGAAACATACCAATTAAAGCTTAGCTACGACCCCTCCTCGGTGGCGGCATATAACGTCGACGGTATTTTTACAGGAAAACAACCGGATGACCTTCTTGATCAGGTATTGCAAGATTTTCCTTTCAAATCGAAACGTGCCAAATCGGTGCTGCTTATCATTCCGTCCAAACAGCGCACGCAAGATCACTTTTCCGGTAGGGTCATAGATCAATCCACAGGACAGCCGCTGGCCTACGCCTATATCAAAGTCGGGAATGATCAAACGACCCTGACCGATCAGCAAGGCAGGTTCAAATTTCCATCTTATGCTGACTCTGCCGAACTGAGCATTCGCTATGTCGGCTATGAAAACCAGGAGACCTGGATGACCAGAGATAGTGATAAGCTCGATATACGTTTAGCACAAGACCCAACGATTCTTCCCGATTTCATCCTTGATGAGCACCAGGCGCATCAGCAGAGTACAGTAGCAAGTCATTTCTCCATCAACCCACAGCAGATCTCTAGCCTACCTGCGCTTGGCGAACCGGATGTATTCAAGTCCATTCAGTTGCTACCCGGCATCCGAGCAACTGATGAATCCTCCTCAGGCCTGGTCGTCAGAGGTTCCGCTCCGGAGCAAAATTTGGTACTGCTCGATGGATTCACACTCTATCAGTTAGATCACTTTTTTGGGATTTTCTCTACCTTCAACCCCCACATCATCAACAATGTAGATGTCTACAAAGGTGGGTTTATGGCCAGATACGGCGGACGTATCTCCTCAGTGGTAGACGCTACCGCAAAAAGTGCTAACACAGATCAATTCAAGGGCGGTATTGGTCTTAATATGACAAGCATTAATGGCTATATAGAAGCACCCATCAGTTCCAAGATCGGGCTTATGTTTGGGGCTCGCCGATCACATAATGCGTTGATCAATAGTAGTTTTTACAACAAGTTCTTGAGGGACAATCGAGTCGATATTTTGCAGGCTCAGGAACCTGACTTTGCTACAGAGGAGATTAGCTTAGAACCCGACTTCAATTTCTATGATATGGGAGGAAAGCTTCGTTGGAGAGCTACTGACCGCAGCATCATCGATATCAATTTCTTCCTGAGTGCTGATGACTATGTGGGCATCTATGAAGAAGACGATGACTTTAGCTTTTTCAGTTATGAAGATGCCGCTAATTGGTCAAATTTTGGAATTAGTCTGGTATGGAGTCAAAACTGGAACTCCAAGCACAACAGCGTGATGACGGTCAGTAAGTCAGAGTACAACAGCTATTCAATCTCGGATACTGAAATTTTATTTGCTGAAGAAGAGGAAGACGATGACGATGATGATGATGAAATATTCAGAAACCCGCTCTTCAGTGACACCACCTATCTCGTACTTGGACTTGAGAAGGATAATGAAATAGAAGATATCACCATTGACTGGCAACATGAAATTGGGCTAAACCATACTCAGTCGTTTCTACTCGGAGCATCCGTTACATTCTATGAAACCTTCTATAATTTCTCGTATCGAGATGAAGAGGAGCAATACACCGACTTTCTCGAGAACATCTCATCGCTGAGTTCACTGTATGGAGAGTACCGATGGGCACCCGGCCCCTGGCGCTTCAACATGGGGATGCGCTACAACTACTACGACTTGCTCAACAGATCCGATTTCGAACCTCGGCTCAGTGGATCATTTCGCATCAACGACCAACTGCATCTAAGTGGTAGCTGGTCGCGACATCATCAATACATCAACCGTCTCACCCTCTCCCCATTCGGCAACAGCGACCAGTACTACTGGGTAGTCGCCGATGAGGAGATACCCGTACTATCCAGCGAGCACCTCATTGGAGGGATCACCTACCGGAATGAGCATTGGCATCTCGAGATCGAGGGTTACCACAAGAAAAGCGCTGGGCTGCTAGAGTCAGACTTTGTACTGTTCTCCCATGAAGCAGGTGATCAAGAGGAATTGATTGGCGATGGAGAAAATTTTGCATCAGGCATGGACGTGTTTGCTAAGTACCGCAATGACCGATTCACTACCTGGTTTAGCTATGCCCTGGGCTTTTCTCAAAATACTTTTGATGATTTGAATAATGGAGATGAGTACTGGTCGCTGTATGACCAACGGCACGAGTTCAATCAAGTGAATATGTTCAAGCTTGGACAATGGGAGTTTTCATCCATTTTCGTGTTTGGGTCAGGAGCTAGATATACTCCTCCTGGAGAGATCAATGACGATGATGGCGTATTCTACAACATCGAGCGAATCAATGAGCTCCAATTACCTGCCTATCATCGTCTTGACTTGAGTGCCAAGAGAACATTTGAGACCAAGCGAGCCTTTTTCGAAGCAGGCATTACCCTCTTCAATGTCTACAATAGAAGGAACATCAAATCGCGACGTTTCACAGTCGCTTATGATTTTGATGAGGATGAAGAATCCGGAGAATTTGGCATTACACCCGTGGATATCGGTCTCCTTGGCATCACGCCAAACATCTTCCTGAACATTCATTTCCGCTAGGGAAATCAGGCATGAGATCCCCGCCTGCGCGGGGAAGACGGTTTTATAGCCCCTTGAAGCCAAGTCTCAAGGAATTAATAAGATTCAATTTTTTCTTAAAAAAGTTTCATTGCCGGTAGGGTATTTTTTCAACTCCCTGTATCACTACCAAACAACAAAATTTCTTATGACAATGAAACACAATGTATTGGCTTCCCTCATGTTGGGATTATTAGGTTTGATGTTAGTGAGCTGTGGTGGAGAAGATGACACCATCGCACCGGCCCTTCAAGAGGAGCAGGTGATTCTAGACAATGCACAAGATCAAGGGCAATCGCTCAGCAACCTGTCTCAGTTTGCAAATGCTGATGGTCGTGATCTGATCCGTGCTATGGGCATAGGCGGACCTATGGGATTTATCTACAATCAATTTCTAAGCGTTGACAATGGACGAAGTGCAGGCGTACTTCCAGCGATGCGTGAGATGCGTGGTGGCTCGTCATCAATGGCTCGCCTGGCTAATGAGTGCTATACCGAAGAGTTTAGCGAGACTGAAACGAGCTTCGAATATGTCCTTGACTTTGGAGACGGATGTGAAATAGATGGCGTCCTCATCAAAGGACGCATCGTAGAGACAGGCACTTTCACCGAAGGTACATTCGATGACCGAATAGAATTTATCGGGTTTGGTGGAGATGACTGGGAAATCTCAGGCGTAGAAGTGTACAGTGGCATCTGGTCTGAAGATGATACCGATGCTGAAAACGAAGTATGGGAAGCATCCTTTACCTACTCAGCTGAGATCGTAGAAACATATACGAAGGATGGAGAGACCTATACGGAGACCATCAGCGAATCCGGCGAGGAAGTCTGGAATCAAGACGGCTTTACGGTACTTAGTGGTACTGAAGTAATCACTAGCGAAAATGGAGATACTTACAACTCTGAGATTACCAGTCCTTTGGTGGTCAGCTTTACATGCGACGAAGAAGATGTATTTGAATTTGTGAGCGGTGTGGAGACAGGCACTTACACTGAACTTGACGAAGATGGTACCACTTACAGCGGCACTTTCTCTGTGGACTATGGTGATGGCACTTGCGATAACATCATTACCATTACTGAAGATGGGGTTACTGAGACAATTGACGTCAGCGATGAATGGGAGTTTGAGGATGAGGATGCTTTCGATGAGGTATTCGACGAAATCGTCGAGGGTGAAGAGGAAGAAGACCTGGAAGACGAAGAGGGTGAAGACGAAGATGGCGACCTACAAGATGAGGAAGACGAAGATGATGAGGATGCCGAGGATGAGGAAGGTGAAGATGATGCCGAAGACGAAGATGGTGACCTAGAAGACGAGGAAGAAGAAGGTGAAGATGAGGATGACGCAGAGGACGATGATGAAGAAGATGCCGAAGAGGACGATGCTGAAGACGAAGATGATAACCTAGAAGATGAGGATGATGAGGACGAAGAGGATGAGGGTGAAGAAGATGAGGACGAGGATGAGGATGAGGATGAGGACAACTCAGGCGGAACCAACGGATAATATATAGGTGTTAAATAGAAAGCTGCCGAACAGATCATCCAACGCTGTGGCAGCTTTCTTTTTTGATCTACTAGTTCATTCACTTTTTCAACTAAGTACTTCTAATGAATAGGCTAACACTCACTTTTTTAGCAACGCTGTTTTTCGCGTCTTCATGTCTTGCTCAGGATTGGCACACTGACTTTGATCAAGCCGTAGCGCAGGCTAAGACAACCAATAGCCCTATTATTCTGGTCTTCCAAGGCTCAGACTGGTGTGCTCCATGCATTCGCCTCGATCGTGAAGTTTGGGGTACCGACATTTTCAAGACTTACGCGGCAGATCACTATATAATGCTCCAGGCTGACTTCCCAAGAAAGAAGCAGAATGCATTAACAGAAGCGCAGCAACAAGCCAATAATCAACTGGCTGAGCGCTACAATCCCAATGGTATTTTTCCTTTTGTGATCGTATTGGATCAGGAAGGCAAAATACTTCTCCAAACAGGCTATAAGGGCATGTCCCCAGAAGAGTACATCGCCCATTTGGAGTCTTACAAGTCATAGGACGGTCCCGCACCGCAACTACAAAATCTATAGCACACGCTGTTATGAAAAGAATATTCTCAGTATTTATTCTACTATCAATTGGAGTCTCAAGCTACGCGCAAGATATCTACGACCGCACCCTCAAGCTCATGGGCAGTCGATTTGACATTACGGTAGTAGCTGATGATCAAGCTCAAGCCGAGGAGTATATCGATTTGGCGGTAGCCGAAATATCTAGAATTGAAAAACTCATCTCATCATGGGATCCCGCTTCTCAAACTTCAGAGATCAATCAAAATGCAGGCATCAAGCCCGTAGCGGTGGACAAGGAGCTTTATCAGCTCATCGAGCGGGCCATCAGGATCTCTGAGCTGAGTGATGGTGCCTTTGACATCAGCTATGCCTCCATTGATCGTATTTGGAAGTTTGATGGCTCTGTCGCAGAAGCTCCCGATACAGAAGTCATTGCCCGGTCAGTCGAGAATATCGGATATGAAAACATCCTGCTCGATCCGGTCGCGAGCTCAGTATTCCTCAAAAAGGAAGGCATGAAAATAGGCTTTGGAGCTATAGGAAAAGGCTATGCCGCCGACAAGGCCAAGGCACTACTGATCAATCAGGGGGTTGATGCAGGCATCATCAATGCCTCCGGAGATATGAATACCTGGGGGACGAAACCGGACGGTTCGCCGTGGCGAGTTGCCATTACCAACCCTTTCGATAAGACCAAGCCATATGCGTCACTGCCCATCCAGCACGGTGCTGTGGTGACCTCCGGCAATTATGAAAAGTTTATCATGATAGATGACCAACGCTATGCTCATATCATCGACCCTCGAACTGGTTGGCCGACCCAGGGCATACTCAGCGTGACAATATTTGCGCCCAAGGCTGAGCTGGCCGATGCATTAGCCACGGCAGTTTTCGTCATGGGTAAAAGCGCGGGGCTTGACCGCATCAATCAGCTGCCGCGAATCGAATGCATCATCGTCGATAAAAACGGCGACTTGCACACTTCCAATCAGATCAAAATCGCAACACCATGAATAAATACTTATTATCCATCTGCACAATGCTCTGCATGGCATCCTGCGTCTCCATCAAACCTTACGAGCGCGTGCGGCTCAACGATCCCGACATGGCACTCGCAGATATCAAATGCGACCGAAATCTACTGACCGCCCACTCCTACCGAGAAGCAGCCAGTGGCGGCAATGGTGGCAAGACTGGAGGTGGCTGTGGATGCAACTAAGTCGGATATGATCAAAATCTTTGCTACCGCAATAATAGTGGTACTATATAGCCATAGTACACTATTGGCCCAAGCAGATAGCACGACAGTGTACAAAAAGCGCGTGTTAGAGACTACCGAAATAGACTTCCTCACGAGCTACTATACCCAGGATGGACAAAACGCAGCAGTTACAGGTGGTATTGGTACGGAGGAGTTGACTGATGCTACCGCAACATTCATCGTATCTATACCCTTGAATGACGATGATGTGCTATCGATTGATGCTGGTATTTCGGCCTACTCATCCGCCTCCTCCAGCAACATCAATCCGTTTGATGGTGATAGCGATCCCTATGTGGCTTCCTCAGGAGCCTCCTCAGGTGATACATGGACCAACCTGACAGTTGGCTACTCGCATAGCTCTGACGATCGAAACAAGCTCTGGGGAGTACATGGGTCGATCTCAGCAGAATATGACTACCTCTCTATCGGCTTTGGTGGTAATGTCTCTCGACTCTTCAATCAGCAGAATACAGAAGTCAGCTTATCAGCCAATGTGTACCTGGATACCTGGAGTATAATCTATCCTACCGAGCTCAGGGGCAGTGGCAACTTTCGACAGTCAAGCATTACAGGTAATCGTAACTATGATCCCATCTTTGTTCCGCTCACAGGCAAGAATCGCAACTCCTATGCGCTTGGCCTAACCATATCTCAGGTGCTATCGCGAAAACTGCAAGGCTCTCTTACCTTGGATGTTGTGCAGCAGGACGGTCTACTCTCTACCCCTTTTCAGCGCGTATATTTTGAGGACATTGAAGACTCTTTCGTAGACGGATTTCACTTAGCGGAGGATATCGAGCGACTTCCTGATACTCGGATGAAAGTGGCGTTGGGTGGGCGACTACATTACTATATCAATGAGTTTCTGTCGATCAGGTCGTTTGCGCGGTATTATCAAGATGACTGGGGTATAGGATCTCTGACAGCAAGCGTTGAGCTACCCATCAAACTGGGCATGAAATGGACAATTTATCCTTCCTATCGCTACTATAATCAGGGAGCGGCTGACTACTTCAAGCCCTACAATCAGCATCTATCCACTGACCCTTTCTATACTTCCGACTATGATTTGTCCAAGTACAATGCGAATCAATATGGTTTCGGAGTGAGGTATACGGACATCTTCACCTCCTTCCACATCGGCAAATTCAGATTGAAGAGTGTCGATCTCAAGTATTACTACTATGACCGCAACACGCCCTTCTCGTCCAGCATTATCACTGGTGGGTTAAATTTTGTGGTGGGGAAATGATCAGAGAACACAACTCATGTATTTCAATACCCACTGTCTGATTTAGTAAATCAACTCTTAGAAATAACAGAGCATAAACCTCCATTTTGCTCTAACAAATGAGTATTTTCAGATTCTATATTCTCCACAGAGGAGATTGTATCTGAAAATATGGACATATCTAGCGTTAAACAAAACATAAGATTTGTGTATCAGGGATTGACCTTTGTGGCCATCGTTTGGTTGATCCTTCACCTACTCGACCAACAAATTAGAGAGTTTTTAATCGCATATGTCGTCCCTTTTCAACTCAATAGCGAAAGTGTTCACTGGACAATCTACTTCGCTATAATAGTCTTAATTTTAGGAGTATCGCGCAGAATTATCATTACTGGTTATTATAACAGAGAATATAACCACTGGATATTTAAACTCAATTTCACCTTTTTTATTGGTTACGTCTACTATCGGTTTTATGAAGTCTATTGGACTTTCCTGCCCACGAGTTGGCCGACTATAAAGTACATTGACCTGCTACTAATTCCACCGGTCGCCTATTTTTTAGGTTTATGTGGAAGAACCAAAAATGGAGAAGCATCTTTAGGTTGGATCAGGTCCAAGTTTAAAGCGTTGACAGAGAAAAAGAAGGATAAGGAGAAAGAAAAGGTCTCACCAGAGAATACAAAATTCTTTATTGAAGATGAGATAGCGAACAGTGACGATTTTGGTAGAAGTACACTTGCAAAAAACCTAGCTCCTAAATTATTAGATCAGTGCTTTAAGAGTGCATTCTGTGTTGGAGTTTTAGGTGAGTGGGGGTCAGGAAAAAGTTCATTTCTCAAGTTTTTAAAGTGCGAACTTAATAAAGCAGATAGGTCAGACCTTGAAATCATTGATTATCAGCCATGGTTGAATCATCAAGATGAATCCTTAATCGCGGATTACTTCCAAATCTTAAAAGAGCGATTGGGGAAATACGACTTAAGCCTTGATCTTAAATTAGAGTCTTACGAAAATGCTTTAAACGGATTCGATGGACCAATTCTTGCCTTTCTCAATTCTGTGAAGGGCACAAATGACTCAGCTGAAAAGGCTTATCGTAACCTTGAAAATGCCATAAAGCGAATTAACAAAAAAGTAGTAGTAGTAATCGATGATCTCGACAGGTTGGATCAAAGAGAACTAATGCAGATACTACGCTTGGTGAGAAATACAGCAGACTTTCCTAATTTCGTTTACATACTGGCGTTGGATAGGAATTATGTTATCAACCAAATTAGTTTGACGAATCAGCAAGAAAGTTTAAAATACCTAGATAAGTTCTTCCAGTTTGAAATCAACCTTCCTTCTCTTTCGTCAGAAAGCTTATTTAGTTATTTCACAAGAGTAATTAATGAATCCACATACATCCCTGATAAGTATGTTGAGAATATCAACTTGAAGCAATCTTTAGAAGGGTTTTTTCAGGGGGCAGTAGATTCTCCGAGGGATGTCAAAAGGCTTATCAATGCAATCCATTTTGAACTAGTAGATGATCGATTTGAGCTTGACTTTCCCGAACTAGTTCTTGTCCAAATACTACGAATAAAGTTCTTTCCGATATATGAGGTGCTTGCACTTAAAAGGGAAACCTATTTCACTAATGTAGAAGGGTATCTAAGCATAAATCTCATAAAAATAGAAGCCGATTTTAAGAATGAATTCAAGACCTTACCTGAAAAAAATCGAGAGCAGCTCACGTCAATTTTGCTACATTTATTCAGCCGAGACTCTACTAGCGATCCAACACGAGGAGCAAGAAATCCAGAGCTTTTTGATATATACTTCAACTATCGAACACTTTCTGGAGAACTTCCAGCAAAAACTTATCAAAACTTTATTGATAACCCCCATGAGCTTACGAGTGATATAGAACATTTCATCAACGCTAATGAGATTATCCTCATTGATCAGATCATGAAAGAGCCCTTTCAAAATCTCAGGGAGTTAGTGAAAGTTCAGGATGCATTGTTGGCCATAGTCCATTTTAAATCTAATTCTGAAAATTTCGAAAACTTCGAATACGTCTCCAGTAAGACTTTCAAAACGTTAATCAAAGCTTCTTCAATTAACGTCGATCTACTTGACGGGTATGTCATTAAGCTTAAGAAGTATATTGGATCAAATCGAGAATGGCCTGTTCTACATGATACATTTAAGGTATCTCTTTTGAATCTCATCATATCCACGAAAGATATCAATAATGAGTTGCAGAGACGGCTAATCAATGATGTGTACGTTGAAATTCTTTTAGCCATTAAAGAGGTCGAAAGTTACAAGGCGGAATTATTCAGAATATTTCTAGATACTGTAAGGTTTGACAGGTCAAGATATATTTCTGATGTGATTAATTTCCTGCGATTACACAAAAAGGTTCTACAATATACCCTAGAACAGATTCTACGGAAAAACGGTGAAAACTATAGGTATTACGATATGAATCAAGGGCTGTTAAAGGAGTTCTTTGGTAAAAAGCCAGAAATTCTCCTCAAAGAAAGCTTTCCAGAAAATGAAGTTGTTGATGAATTTATTTTAGTAAAGCGGATTATTGATATTTTATTAAAGAATCAAATTCTCTATAGCTTCAATCATCTACATATCGGTGATACGCGAGCCTATCCAGAACAAAGAGTAATTATCTTCGAATTTGCCGATAATTTCAGATTAAGGTTGCTAGAAGAAGCCATTTGTACTTCAGGTTTCAGTAATGAAGGTTTTGGTAAAATTCAGGGGAATTATTTTGTGTTAGAATTCAATGACCATATTGAAACTAGACTTTCGAGTATGATATCAAAATATTGGAGCTTAATAATCAATCAATACGCTGATAATATCAAAGAAAAGAGTCCGAGCACTAATAAAATTGAACTGGCTCCCAAAACAATATCAGGAGTTGAGGTTAATGAATTTGGGAAGAGTTTGATAGCTGCAACAGGCTTGAAAGACAACAATCACTATTCTTTTTTGAAGGTGATTTACTATAGCCCAAACTTCAAGCCCTCAGAACTAAGCTAGCATTGGTAAAGTACCATCAAAACAAATTGTAATGCGATATAGAAATCCTAATGAAGTAATATCACCTAGAAATATGGTAGGTGATATTAATGTTATACATGATGGGGGAAATGCCGAATCAGAAAATTTAGTACCCTTTAGTATAGCAGAAGTCACATGGGACGGCACCAAACAACTAGCCGTGCGGTGGAATATCTCACATGCAGAATGGCATAACCAACAGAAACTAGATGAATTGATTGAATGTAAAGGAAATCCCTCTTCACGAGGGTTTCCAACATGGTTCATTTTGCCTAAAAAGGATAGCGAAGCATGGAAATGTTTAAAAGACGCTATGCTCAAATTTGAAAATAGCGGTAATTGAAAACGCGCGGATCATTCCTTCACCATCTCCAACCACCCCTGAATCTCCTCCAAGCTGGCAGCTTTCACCTCTTTGAGTTTCATTTTCTTGCGTGTACCGCCAATATCATTGAGCAGCTTGCTGTCCTTCGCTTCTTTGAAAGCATCCAGAGTAACCAGACCGAGCTTCTGTAGGATAGGGATGAGTTCTTCGCGTACTCCCAGCGCAGCATAGTCCTCTGATGTCATCGCAGCGATCTTCTTTTCTGGCTTCATCTGTGGAAAGAAGAGCACATCCTGGATGGAGTTGCTGTTGGTCATGATCATACTCAGTCGGTCTATTCCCACACCTAGGCCGGCTGTTGGCGGCATACCGTACTCTAGTGCACGTAGGAAGTCTTCATCCAGCATCATCGCCTCATCATCGCCACGCTTGCCCAGCTCCAGCTGCTCTTCGAAGCGCTTTCGCTGATCGATGGGGTCATTAAGCTCTGAGAAGGCGTTACAGATCTCCTTGCCATTGCACACTGCCTCAAAGCGCTCGACAAGACCTTCTTTAGATCGATGCTTCTTAGCCAATGGTGACATTTCCAGCGGATAGTCCGTGATGAACGTCGGCTGGATCAGGTTCGCCTCGCATTTCTCCCCGAAGATCTCATCGATGATTTTGCCTTTACCCATAGAGTCATCCAAAGGCACATTCAAGGATTTGGCCGTTTCTCTGAGCACTTCTTCATCCATGCTGGAGATATCGACACCCGTAAAGTGCTCAATGGCTTCAAACATCGTGAAGCGCTTCCATGGTCGCTCGAAGTTGATCACGTTCTCCCCTACCTGCACTTCCGTGGTACCATGGATATCCATGGCCACTTTCTCGATCATTTCCTCCACCAAGTCCATCATCCACTCATAGTCCTTATAGGCTACATAGAGTTCCACCTGAGTAAACTCAGGATTATGGAATCGCGACATACCTTCATTTCGGAAGTCTTTTGAGAACTCATATACCCCATCAAACCCGCCGACAATCAATCGCTTTAGATATAACTCATTTGCTATACGCAAATAGAGCGTCATGTCCAGCGTATTGTGATGCGTCTTGAATGGACGAGCCGCTGCACCACCGTAGAGCGGTTGCAAGATGGGTGTCTCCACTTCCAGGTAACCCCGATTGTTGAGATAGTCACGCATCGAATTGACCAGCTTGGTTCTTTTCTTGAAAGTCTCCCGGACCTGCGGGTTTACGATCAGGTCGACATAGCGCTGACGATAGCGTTGCTCAGGATCGCTAAAAGCATCATGGGTCTTCTTGTTGCCTTCCTCATCAGTCGTCTCCTTCACGATAGGAAGAGGCTTCAGCGACTTGGAGAGCATCTTCAATGAAGTGACGTGGATCGATATTTCACCAGTCTGGGTAGTGAAAACATATCCCGTCACACCAATGATATCGCCGATATCCATCTTCTTCTTGAAGATGGTATTGTAGAGGGTCTTGTCTTCGTCAGGGCAGATATCGTCACGTCGCAGATAGATTTGCATCCGACCGGTCGAGTCTTGGATCTCGGCAAAACTGGCTGAGCCCATGATCCGTCGACTCATCAGCCTACCGGCAATAGAGATGTCCTTATAATCGGTCTTGCGACGCTCATAGTTTTCATGAATCCCTGCTGCTGTCACGTTGATTTTAAATAATTCAGCCGGATAAGGATTGATACCCATCTCCATCAATTCTTCACGCTCTTTTCTACGCTGGATTTCCTGTTCGCTCAGTTGCATTCGTACTCTTCTATTTTATTGAAGTGTTAAGCTAATATTTTACGTCTTTTGATTTCCTTTCTGATCATCTGGAGCTCGCGGCTCGCCTGACCAGCAATGGATGTATTTTCTTCTGCCCTTCGCACCAGATAAGGCATCACCTTCTCCACTGGCCCATAGGGCAAGTATTTGGCTACATTATAGCCATGCTTCGCCATGGTGTAGCTGATAGGATCGCTCATGCCGTACAGCTGTGAGAAATAGATTCGCTCATCTGTCGGACTCACACCTTCTTTATCCATTAGCTGAGCCAGATGCTCAGAGGAAGCCTCATTATGAGTACCTGCCACGAATGAGATGCCATTGAGATGCTCTACACAGTAGGCTAGCGCCAAATCATAGTCCCGATCTGTGGCTGCCTTATCCGGCTGAATAGGGTCTGGATAACCTAGCTCTTCAGCTCTGTCCCGCTCTTTCTCCATGTACGCACCACGCACAATCTTAGCTCCGAGGTAATACCCTTCGGCATTTAGTGCTTTATGTGCTTTCTTGAGATTCCCAAGGCTGGCATGACAGTACATCTGGTAGGTAGTATAAATCACCGGGCCCTCCATGTTGTACTTCTTCATCAGATCGTACGCAAGATCATCTATCACCTTTTGTATCCAGGTTTCCTCTGCATCTATCAGCAGGCGCAATCCCTTTTGGGCTACCCTTTCTGCGATAGCATCTAGTCGACCTTTGAGCTTCTCAAACCGATCTTGGTCGTCATCCTGAGGTTTCCCAGCCTGGATCCTGGCCATCATATCCAATGCAGCAAAACCGGTAAGCTTCACTACGCAAAATGGCAGTCCAGCTTCAGCCGCGGCTTCCACCACCTTCAGCATTTCTTCCTTATTCTTGTCAAATCCGGCTGGTGATTTCTCACCTTCGGCGGAGTAATCAAGAATGGCACTTATACCATCTTTCTTGAGCCCGTCAATAGTCTGTGCACAGTCTTGGATTGACTCACCCCCACAAAAGTGCCCAAATACCGTGCTTTTGATAATTTTCTTAAGGGGAAGCTTTAATTTTAACCCGATTCTTAATAAGTATGTGCCTGTTTTCACAAGTACAGGTTGATTCATGCCTGTGAAAAGCAGGTTCATACGCCTAAGCTCTTTATCCGACTTACTGGAAAAAGCTACAGCGGTATCACCAAAATCAAACTTAACCCGAGAATCTATCAATGCTCCTGTGCTTAAAAAAACAGGGGGCAAAGATATAAAACTAGTCGTCTTTTTTTATTTAAACGTAGGAGGTAAAAGTGAGTGCAACATTTGATATAGCACCAATAGAAAGTTGGGTGGATAACTTCCAAAAGCCCTTGATTATTTCTGGTCCTTGCAGTGCAGAGACTGAAGAGCAATTGCTCGAGACATGTACACAGTTGAAGAACATCGGGATCAATATAATGAGGGCCGGTGTATGGAAGCCACGTACTCGTCCCAATAACTTTGAAGGTATTGGAACAGAAGCGCTAGCATGGATTGCTGCGGTGAAGAAAGAGCTGGGAGTCAAATTCTCGATAGAGGTGGCTAACCCACAGCATGTGGAACAGGCACTCAAGTACGGTATAGATGTCCTCTGGATTGGAGCGCGCTCAACGGTAAATCCATTTACTGTGCAGGAGATAGCTGACTCACTCAAGGGTGTAGATGTACCTGTATTGGTGAAAAATCCAATTAATCCTGACCTGGCACTTTGGATGGGCGCGTTAGAGCGTATCAACGGTGCAGGTATCACGAAGCTTGGAGCAATCCATCGTGGATTCTCTTCTCAGCAGGAGTCGAAGTATCGCAATCTTCCCTTATGGAGATTGGCTATTGATCTTAAGAGTGAGATCCCTGAGCTACCAATCATCTGCGATCCTAGCCACATTTGTGGTAACAGAGAGATGCTGGCTGAGGTATCCCAAAAGGCACTCGACCTGAACTACGACGGCATCATGATCGAGTCGCACCGCGACCCTGACAATGCATGGAGTGACGCCAAGCAGCAGATCACGCCTGAGACTTTGAAGGGATTGCTCAACGGGCTTAAGCTTAGATCAAAAGACTCGACCAATGAGTCCTTCAAGATATTCCTTGAGGAGATGCGCGAGCAGATTGACGAGTCAGATCGCGATATTCTTGAGGCGATCAGTCGCCGAATGAACCTTGTTGAGAAAATCGGTGAGTTCAAGCAAGACAATAATGTGACGATCTTCCAGGTCGATCGCTGGAATGAGATCTACAGAACACGAGGAGAATGGGCGCAAGGTATGGGGCTGGACAAGGAATTCATCGAGGAGATGTACAAGCTGATCCACATTGCTTCTATCAAGCAGCAGACTGAGCTACTTTCGAAAACTACGGCTAAGGCCTAGCAATGCTGGCTAGTAACGTCACCATAGTCTCTGATATAAAATCCGCTCTGGCGGATTTTTTTTCTACTCACAAATTCAGTGGGGTTTTTCTATTGGTGGACGAGAATACAGAAGCGCATTGTCTTCCCTTGATTCAAGATGTGCTTCCAGAGTTTTGGCTTGTGAAGATCCAGAGTGGAGAAGAGCAAAAGCACATAGAAACCTGCACTCAGATCTGGAGAAGTATGACTGAGGCTAAGCTGGATCGTAAGGCATTGATGATTAATCTCGGAGGGGGTGTGATTGGTGATATGGGTGGCTTCTGTGCAGGTACTTATAAAAGAGGTATTTCCTTTATCAATGTACCCACTACCCTATTGTCTCAAGTAGACGCCAGTGTAGGTGGTAAGCTGGGGATTGACTTTGACGGATTCAAAAACCACATCGGCCTTTTCAGAGATCCAGATCATGTGTTTATCTCCCCGGAGTTTTTGGCAACCCTATCGCACAGAGAGCTGAGATCAGGTTTTGCTGAGGTAGTCAAACATGCCTACATCCGTGACAGTACCTACCTCGAAAGTCTGAAATCAGCTACTTTGGCTGATCAGCCATGGATGGAACGGATTCAGCACTCCATAGGAATCAAATCAGAGGTGGTGGCTGAAGATCCGACGGAGCAGCATCTCCGAAAGATTTTGAACTTCGGTCATACTGTGGGACATGCTATCGAAACCTCCTATTTGGAAACAGATAAGAAATTGCTTCATGGAGAAGCCATCGCGGTAGGCATGATTTGCGAGCTCTACCTTTCTCATAAGCTGCTTGAGTTAGATAAAGATGAGGTAGCTCAAGAGAGCAAATACTTGGCTCAGTTGTTCGAAAGTAAAGCTATTGAAAGATCAGATTTTGAAATGATCGTCAACAATGCATTGCAGGATAAGAAAAACGAGGGGGGTGTGGTGAAAATGAGCTTGTTGAGAGCACTGGGAGATTGTACTTATGACATACCAGTGTCCGGCGCGGATATGCTAGACAGCTTGTTTTACTTCAATACAGTGGTCAAAAACTAGACGAAGTACACTTCATCATGAGATTCATTGATAGTAATGTTCTTGTTCATCTTGACCTTGTCCAATCCTTTCAAGACCTTCGTCTTGACTGGGCTGAAGAAGAAGTAGGTAGCCGCACCGATCAATGTACTACCAGCGATCAATGTGGATAATGTTGTTCTTTTGTTCATATCACCTGAGTTGTAACTACTAACGGTTTTTAACCCCTTTTGTTGAAATGTCCATTGATTTTTTGAAAGCCAAGGCACTGACTGTAGACGGGCGTCAACTGCACACAAAAGCTTCTGTACCGCTCAATGCCTCCAAAAGCGAGACCAATCGGGCCTTGATGATCCAGGCGCTATCAGGTAACCCAATCACACTAAACAACCTAGCCATTGCTCGTGACTCACAGACGATGCAGAAGCTGGTCAGCCAACCACAGCTTGATCCTTGGGATGTATTAGATGCTGGCACTACGATGCGATTCTTGACTGCTTTCCTGGCGATGCAGCAAGACACAAAGACCATTACGGGTACTGCTCGCATGCAGCAGCGTCCTATCAATCCGCTGGTAGATGCACTACGAACCTTGGGTGCAGAAATCGAATATCTAAAAAATGAGAATTACCCTCCGCTGAAGATTACTGGTATGAAAAGCCAGCTCACGCGGAAGATCAGTATTCCAGGGAATATCAGCAGCCAGTATATCTCCGCGCTGCTTATGATCGGCCCTCTCCTACCAGAAGGCATTGAGATCGAGCTAACCAGTGAGGTCTATAGTCGTCCCTACATCGAGATGACATTGGGCTTGATGGCGCACTTCGGAGTGACACATGAATGGACCGGCCAGACCATTAGCATCACACCGCAGGAGTATCAGTCGGATCGGTACACCATTGAGTCAGATTGGTCGGGTGCCAGCTACTGGTACAGCATAGCTGCCCTATCAGGAAAAAGCACCATCACCCTAGGAGGCTTAAAGGAGAAGTCCTTTCAGGGTGATCAGGAAATCGCATGGATCATGGAGCGACTTGGTGTCACTACCTCCTACACTCACTACGGTGTAGTCCTCCTACCGGGAAAAGCGAATAAACAGGTCAGCCTTGACTTTAGAGAATGCCCGGACCTAGCCCAAACTGTCATGGCTGTCGCAAGTGTGAAAGGCACCAAGCTGCATATGACCGGGCTGGAGAGCCTCAAAATCAAGGAGACCGATAGAATCCTCGCGATGCAGCAAGAGCTGGACAAGATCGGTGGTAAACTGATCGAAGATGGAAACACATGGACTTTGATTCCCGGAGGAGATCAGTTTGCAGATAATATCGTCTTTGATACCTACGAAGATCATCGTATGGCGATGGCTCTGGCTCCCGTAGGAATTATCAAGCCAGTGGTCATCGAAGAGCCGGGTGTGGTGGTGAAGTCCTATCCGGATTACTGGGCGCATCTGGATGCGGTGGGTTTTTCACTTGAGGGAAATTGAGAATTGAGAATGAGAGTCAATTGCAGTGGCCTAACCATTTTCAGCGCACAGACTTGCGAAGTTTCGAAAACTTCGTAAGTCTTACCTCGGTAGTTTGAGCAGCTCTCTAAAGCTATCCCCGAGGGGGTTTTGAACCCCCTCGGGGATAATCCAGCAGATAAGAAAATTTCATGTGGAACAACTCAGGTCAAAGTATTCCTCAGTTCTCTGAAATAATCAACACTCTTGAGCAGTCTACTCCCATACCAAGAAAACATCTCCCCGTCGACAAGTATCACTTTCGTAGTGGGCAGGAGTTTTTGATAAGTTTTGATATGCTTATCCTTATATGGAAACGGTTCGGAGCTAAGAAATAGAAAATCAGGATTCAAATCTTGAAGTGATGAAATGGATAGGTCTGGATATCTGTTTTTAGTCACGGCATTGGAAAGACCCAATCCTCGTATCATGTCATTGATGAAAGTATTCGGTCCGACAGCCATGATGGGCTTGTCCCAAATGAGATAAACCACACTACCAGAAATCATCTTACCGAGACCTTCAAATCCATCGCTTATCTCAGCAGCCATAGCGTCTGCCTGTGCCTCAACTGCCAGCAGACTGCCTAAGTCTCGAATCATCTCCAGTGCATCGGACAAGTCATAGATGTCACTCATCCAGACAGGATACTTAGCTGAAAGTTCAATAATCTGGCCTTCCTTATTCTCTTCTTTATTGCCAATGATCAAATCAGGTTGCAACTCATGGATACGATCCATATTGAGCTTTTTCGTGCCTCCTATAATGGCAATATTCCGGACAACATCTACGGGATGAATGCAGAACTTGGTTCGGCCCACCAGCCGTTCACCTAATCCCAGATCAAGCAGCAATTCCGTCTGAGAAGGAACCAGGGAGATGATTCTCTGAGGAGCTAAAGGCACCTCCACCTCCCTACCCATCTGATCAATGACCAATTGATGCATCATCGACCAAAAGTTAATTAGTATCCTTGTTCCGGTAGGAGGAAATCAAGTGCTTAAGCCTACTTGATATAACGGAAGTCGTGACCTGACTTGAGTTCCGTCACAAACTCATACATGAGCTTGATGACATTCTCGACATCTTCCTTACTCACGGTCTCCACAGTAGTGTGCATGTACTTGAGCGGAAGGGAAATAAGCGCTGACGCCACGCCCTCATTAGAGTAAGCAAACGCATCCGTGTCAGTACCCGTCGAGCGAGAGGCAGCAGCTCGCTGGAAGGGTATTTTCTTCTTGTCAGCTACCGCAATGATCTCCTTAAGCAGATTGTTCTGCACGGCTGGGCCATAGGTCAACACAGGGCCACTACCTGACTTCTGATCTCCACTTTCCTTCTTCTCATACAATGGGGAATGTGTATCGTGGCACACATCGGTCACTATGGCTACATCTGGCTTGATTCGCTCTGCGATCATCTGTGCTCCCCTGAGGCCGATCTCTTCCTGCACAGCATTGACGATATAGAGGCCGAAAGGCAACTTTTTCTTCTTTTCATGAAGTCTTCGGGCTACCTCCGCAATCATAAATCCGCCAATGCGGTTGTCAAGCGCACGTCCGGTAAAGTACTTCCCATTAAGCTCCATCAGTTCATCTTCGAATGTGATGACGCAACCCACATGGATACCGAGCTTCTCGACTTCTTCCTTGGACTCGGCTCCTGCATCGATGAAGATGTTTTTCACAGTTGGTGCGGGAGCATCCTTATCATTGCGCACGTGGATAGCCGGCCATCCAAACACCCCAGGCACCACGCCTTTCTCTGTGTGGATATTCACACGCTTGGATGGCGCGATCATATGATCAGAACCTCCATTACGAACCACATAGATGTAGCCGGTATCGGAGATGTAATTGACAAACCAGGATATCTCATCGGCATGGGCCTCAATCACCACCTTATACTCAGCCTCGGGGTTGATGACACCCACCATCGTACCGTAGGTATCGGAGATATAGTCGTCTACATATGGCCTGACATAGTCCAACCATATCTTCTGTCCAGAGGATTCAAAGCCAGTTGGGGCGGCATTGTTAAGGTATTGGAATAAGAATTTTTTGCTCTTTTTGTCCATCAATTATCTTTTTTGTAGCCAGAACTCTAGCAGCTCTTGCGTATTCATCAATTTCTTAAAGTTCTTCTTTTTTAGGCCCTCGGATAGTTTTTTATCACCAGTCCAGAGGCAAGCATCCAAGTGCAAACACAAGCAGACAAAAAGCGTATCATTAATATCAATGTCACGAGTGAGAAACTCAGCATGGTTCAAATCTAACTCTGAAAATAATGCCTGATCACAAAATTCGATACGAGAATAAACTAGATATTGAGACTTCTCAAACTGCGATCTACTTAGGTTTCCAATACTTAGAAGTTTATCCTGATGATTTGATATCTCTGACTTTAGCAGGTCTATTGAGTAATAGGAAAATTGATTTGAACCTAATAACAGTAATCTAGCAATATCCGACGATGACTTGAGTAAAGCACTGAAAACAATATTGGTATCAACAACTATCTTCACTTCTCAGCTCTACGTTGCTGGAACTTGTCCCACATAGACCGATTCACTTCATTGGCCAAATCATCAATCTCAACTTGGTTGGCAGCTACTTCACCTCGATTCTCTAAATAATCAATGTAATCCAGCAAGTTTTGAACATTTTCGTTACCAACTGAGGCAGGAATTCTGACAACTATTTCACCGTTTACTTCCTCGACTTTCATGTTCTTGAGCGTCTATAACTGTTTCAATATTAAATCTACACAATTCCTACTTGCTAAGCCCAAATCTCAATTATCACCAAAACCCCTCTATAGCGGAATATTCCCGTGTTTCTTCTTAGGTAGATTGTCCACCTTATTTTCAAGCATCTTGAAGCTAGCCATCAGTTTGATCCTGGTATTGTGAGGGAGGATGACTTCATCGATGAACCCTCTACCCGCTGCGATGAATGGATTTGCAAATTTCTCAGTGTACTCGTCGACCTTTTCATCCAGCTTTTTAGCTGGATCATCAGCCTCAGCAATTTCTTTCTTGAAGATGATTTCAGCCGCACCCTTGGCTCCCATCACAGCGATTTCGCCGCTAGGCCATGAGTAATTGATATCTGCACCGATATGCTTAGAGTTCATCACATCGTATGCCCCACCGTATGCCTTACGCGTGATGACCGTCACACGTGGTACAGTGGCCTCAGAGAATGCATACAAGAGTTTAGCGCCATTGGTAATGATGCCATTCCACTCCTGATCAGTTCCCGGTAGGAAGCCAGGCACATCCACGAGCACGAGCAGCGGGATGTTGAAGCTATCGCAAAAGCGAACAAAACGCGCTGCTTTGACACTCGAGTCAATGTCTAATACTCCGGCCAAAGATGCCGGATTGTTACCCACGATACCGATGCTTCGACCTCCTAGTCGAGCAAAACCGACGATGATGTTCTCGGCGTAGTTCTTATGGACTTCAAGGAATGAATCCTTGTCTACAATTCCTTCCACCACCTCGCGCATGTCGTAAGGTTGGTTAGGGTTATCAGGAAGTATCTTGTCAAGATCAGGCCTTGTCTCATCTGCCTGTATCTCATAAGGATAGACAGGTGCGTCTTCCTCACAGTTCTGAGGAATGTAGCTGAGCATCTGTCGTAGCTTACTGATACAATCAACCTCATTGGCGCAAGAGAAGTGTGTCACGCCACTTTTCGTGCTATGCGCAGACGCCCCACCAAGCTCTTCCGAGGTTACGGTTTCCTGGGTTACGGTTTTGACCACATTAGGACCCGTCACAAACATATATGAGGTATCCTCGACCATGAAGATGAAGTCAGTGATTGCCGGAGAATAAACAGCACCTCCGGCACATGGCCCCATAATCGCAGAAAGCTGAGGAATGACTCCCGATGCTCTCGTATTTTGGTAGAAGATGTCCGCATAGCCTCCCAAAGAAACTACGCCCTCTTGAATACGAGCCCCGCCAGAGTCATTGAGTCCAATGACCGGTGCACCATTTTGCATCGCCAGATCCATGATCTTGACGATCTTCTCGGCATGTGTTTCCGATAGGCTGCCACCAAATACTGTAAAGTCCTGGCTGAAAACATAAACCAGACGGCCTTCTATATTGCCATAACCTGTGACCACACCATCACCCAAAAACTTCTGCTTATCCAATCCAAAATTTTTGGCTCGATGAACTACAAATTTGCCTACTTCCTGGAATGACCCTTTGTCCAGCAAGAGTTCAATTCGCTCACGAGCAGTAAGCTTTCCCTGGCTATGATGTTTGTCAATTCTCTTTTGTCCGCCACCAAGCAGCGCCTCTTCATTCTTCTGCTTGAGTAAGTCTATTTTCTCCTGGGTAGTCATGTGGTCTCAACGTTTTATTCGATCGTAAATATATCCCTCAATCTCTCTAAACAAAATGATAGGATCATACTCAAAGATGATAAATGGTATATAATTCACGACACAAAAATGGGTTTATGTGAGCCATCGATTGATCTTAATCGATCAGATTTCTTGAACCCCAAATGATAATCCACAGTTGATAGACAGGGGCACAGACTGGTATTTATTCATTAATTTCGCGCTATAATTGATCTCAATGAAAATAGCTGTTATTGACATGGGCACCAATACCTTTCACCTCTTGGTGGCTGAGGTAAGAGATGGACAATTTGAGACCATCTACCGTGAGAAGAGTGCCGTAAAGATAGGGGCTGAGGGGATCAACGAGGGAATAATAACGCCAGCAGCTCAGGAGAGAGCCCTCACAACGCTCAGGAGATTTAAGCAAGCCACTGATAAGGAAAACGTCAGTCAAATATTTGCGACTGGCACTAGCGCCATCAGAAATGCGTCTAATGGCCAGGAGTTAGTAGATAAAATCAAACAAGAGACAGGAATAAAGGTAAGCGTTATTAGTGGTGACGAGGAGGCCCAGTTAATCTATTACGGAGTTAGCCATGCGCTCAAGCTGGGAGATGAAACTTCCCTGATCATGGATATCGGTGGTGGTAGCATTGAATTTATCATCGGTACTGCGGGCGAGATCAAGTGGAAGCACAGCTTTGAGATTGGAGGTCAGCGAATGATCGAACGATTCCATAAACATGATCCAATTGAATCCTCTGAAATAGACGCTGTGGAGGCTTATTTGGCTGATCATCTTACTTTACTTTTAGAAAAAGTCACCGAATTTCAGCCTACCACCTTGATTGGCTCTTCAGGCACTTTTGATACGCTCAGCGATATCCACAGAGTAGTATTAGGCCTAGAAAAATCTCCCGACGCTACAGAGCTTCCTTTGACAGTTGAAGGTTTTCAGCGCATTTTGCAAGAAATACTTACAAAGACTCGGGAAGAAAGACTGGACATTCCGGGTATGATAGAGCTAAGGGTGGATATGATCGTGGTAGCCTGTATCCTTATTGATTTCGTGCTCCAAAAATCAGCCATTAAGAACATCCGTATTTCAGCTTATGCACTCAAGGAAGGCGTGTTGCTTAACACAATCCATAAGTTGGCAAGAGAAGCTTCCATTAAGTAGAGGACAATAATTTCTTGATTGACTTGACCCATTAGTTTTACCTCAATTTTTCAAACCATGTATACATCTGAGCAGCTTACACGCTTCGCCAAGGACATATTTATCAAAATCGGTTATTCCGAAGATCTTGCTCAGCTGGGAGCTGAAGTATTAGTGAGCGCAGATTTGAGAGGAGTCGATTCTCATGGTGTGGCAAGGTTGTCTGGGTATATTAGATTGTGGGAAAAAGGCAGAATCAATAGCACTCCCAATTTCAAGGTAGTACACGAAACCCCATCAACAGCAGTATTAGATGCCGATGCTTCGCTTGGTCTAATGGTGGCCCCAAAGGCAATGGAAATAGCCATGGCCAAAGCAGATCAAGTCGGAACAGGGTGGGTAAGTGTGAAAAACTCCAACCACTACGGTATTGCTGGCTATCATTCGATGATGGCAGTCCAGCGAGACATGATTGGCATCTCTATGACCAATGCGAGCCCTCTAGTAGCTCCTACTTACTCCGCTGAGCGATTATTAGGCACCAACCCAATATCAGTTGCTATTCCTGCTGGCAAACAACCTCCTTTTGTAGGGGATATGGCTACTACCACTGCTGCTAATGGAAAGCTAGAGATACTTCAACGCAAGGGCCTAGATGCCCCATATGGATGGATACAGTCGAAAGATGGCGCACCTACTACCGATGCTCACGGCGTACAAGATGGTGGTGCGTTATTGCCGCTAGGTGGCGACAAGGAGCATGGCTCTCACAAGGGATATATTCTCGGATCAGTAGTTGACATATTTTCAGCTGTGCTGAGTGGGGCTAACTACGGACCATGGGTGCCACCATTTGTAGCTTTCTTGGATCCTCCTAATGATCCTGTGGGCGAGGGTATCGGGCATTTCTTTGGGGCAATGAGGGTTGATGCGTTTCGTCCTAAAGACGAGTTCCTGTCTCATATGGACAATTGGATTGGCAGGTTTCGTAGAGCCGAGCCTACGCCAGGGCACAAAGAAGTGGTGATACCAGGTGATCCAGAACGTGCGATGGAAGCAGAACGTAAAAATAACGGTATACCTCTACTTGGTCCTGTGATTAAGGATTTGACCGAGCTGGGCAAGAAGTTTGAAGTGCCCTTTGGGAACTAAAAGCCTATGGTGATACCACCCCGAAAAATCCATGGGCTGGCATAGGGAGATTCGACACTGTTGGCATAAGAGAAGTTGTACAATGCTGTGATGATCAACGACGCGTTACGCCCCAATGGCTGGGCAATACCACCACCACCTAGCAAACTCGAAAAATCAAGACGTTGTGTTTCTCCTGCGGATATAGGAAACTCAAAATTGAGATACTCATACTCCATTTGTAGAAAAATGGGAGCACGAACCAGGTAGCGCGCGAAAAGACTGCCACCATAGTCATTGGTTTTCAGGTTAGGGTTGAAGAACTTGTAATTAGAATATCTATAGGTAGCACTTAAACCACCTGCCAGTCGGTCGGTGATCCTGTAGCCTAAAACTGGTGCAACATTGACCCAGTCCACGTCTCCAAAACCAAACCCAATACTTCCTCCAGTAAAAATTCTTTCTTTCCAGTTTGACTCTTGGGTGATTGACTCCTCGCTGTACTGAGCTATTCCCAACTGCGCACCCATGGAGAGTGCAATCATTAATACCAACTTCTTCATCTCAATGCTTCTTATTCTTCTACTACAACGTAGATGTCCTCAGTCTCTTTTTTCATGAAGTACTTTTCTCTGGCAAACTTCTCGAGTAAGTCGTCATTGTTGAGCAGTGCTTCACGTTCACTCTTCACTTCTACGATTTTCTGCTCATAGTAGTTCTTTTCTTTCTCCATCTCTTTGAGCTTCTTACGAAGAACGAATTGTGAATAGAAGTCATTAGAGTCAATAAAGAGCATCCAAACAAAAAAGAACATTCCCACTAGGAAGTAGAAATTAGTAAGGATCTTGGGCATTTTCTGGAACATAGCAGCCTATTTGATACCTAAAAGTAATACAATGGTCGTCAATTAAAAAAGATAGGTGGGGTTCCTAGGACTTAGGAGGGCATTAAAAAAGGAAATTGGTGAGTCCCTAAATGCTAATGAGACTCACCAATCAATGTACTATGTCTGTGGGTATACAGCCGTCTCATCCAGTTCCTCTTCTATTCTGAGGAGCTGATTGTACTTGGCCATTCTGTCGGATCTTGACATTGATCCGGTCTTGATTTGACCCGCATTGGTCGCTACCGCAATATCAGCGATCGTGTTGTCTTCTGTCTCTCCTGATCTATGAGAAACTACAGCAGTCCAGCCAGCCTTATGTGCCATCTCGATTGCTGCCATTGTTTCCGTTAGGGTACCGATCTGGTTGACCTTAATCAGAATGGAGTTTGCTGCTTTCTCATCGATACCTCGCTTGAGGAATTTCACGTTAGTGACGAGAAGGTCATCACCTACCAATTGGCATCTATCGCCAATCTTTGCAGTAAGCATTTGCCATCCTTCCCAGTCATTCTCATCACAACCGTCCTCTATACTGTCTATAGGATACTTATCGATCAATGATGCTAGATAATCTACTTGCTCTGCTCTTGAACGAACTACTCCGCCATCACCTTCGAACTTCTTATAGTCGTACTTACCATCTACATAGAACTCCGAAGAAGCACAGTCCATTGCGATAGTGATATCATCACCAGCCTTATATCCTGCTTGTGCTATTGCCTTGAGGACACTGTCAAGCGCTTCTTCAGTACCCCCAGAGAAGTTAGGAGCAAAACCACCTTCATCACCCACAGCCGTACTCAGCCCTTTGTCATGAAGGATCTTCTTAAGGTTATGGAACACCTCTGCACCCATCCTTAGCGCTTCTGAGAATGTAGGAGCACCTACAGGTCTGATCATAAACTCCTGGAACGCGATAGGCGCGTCAGAGTGTGAACCACCATTGATGATGTTCATCATTGGCACAGGTAGTACGTGTGCGTTCACACCGCCTAGATACCTGAATAAAGGTAAACCTAGTTCTTCAGCAGCGGCTTTAGCGACGGCCAAGGAAACGCCCAAAATGGCATTAGCTCCTAACTTTGACTTGGTATCAGTACCATCCAAGTCGATCATCAGCTGATCAATTAGTCGCTGGTCAAAAACTGGCAAACCAATCAGTTCGTTGGCGATAACTTCGTTGACATTTGCAACCGCTTTGCTAACGCCTTTGCCCAAGTAGCGAGATTTATCTCCATCCCTAAGTTCAACAGCTTCATTTACTCCGGTCGAAGCACCAGATGGAACAGCTGCTCTACCTAAAACTCCATTTTCTGTAACTACATCAACCTCCACGGTAGGATTGCCTCTCGAGTCAAGGATTTGACGGGCAAAAATGCTTTCTATCAAGCTCATAATTTCAATTGGTTTGTTTCTTGTGTAATAATTGATTTTTAACAGTCACATGGAATTCGCGATCAACTTTATTCACACATCAGGTATGATAATCTTGTATGAATAAAGTTGATGCTCATTTCATTAAATTGACAAAATCATCGAATAAATACCTCGAATCATGAGGCCCTGGTGATGACTCCGGGTGGTACTGTACTGAGAATGCAGGCTTGTTGTTGAGCCTGATACCCGCTACAGTTTGATCATTTAAGTTGATATGGGTTAATGTCACATTTTTATTCTTATCGATATCATCGGCCTTTACTGCAAAGCCGTGATTCTGTGAGGTGATCTCACATTTTCCAGATACCAAATTCTTTACCGGATGATTCAAGCCTCTATGACCATGGTGCATTTTGTAAGTACCAATCCCACAAGCCTCAGCTAATACCTGATGTCCCAGGCATATACCAAAAAGAGGCTTTTCCTTATTGAGTATTTCTCCAACAGTCGTACTGGCATAGCCCATCACTGAAGGGTCTCCGGGACCATTGGATATGAAGTAACCATCAGGAGACCACTGCTCCATCTCTTCAAAAGTCGTCTCAGCAGGAAAGACTTTGCATTGGACATCTCTTGCAACCAGGTTCTTAAGGATTGACTTCTTGCAACCTAGATCTAGCACAGCGACCTTATGACTAGCGTTAGCATCTCCTAACAAGTAGGGCGCTGTAGTGGTGACCTTTGATGATAGTTCCAGCTTTTCCATACTTGGCACCTTCGATAGAAGCTGCTTTAGTTCATCCAAGCTCTTTCCATCACTGGAAATAATGGCATTCATCGCTCCCTTACTCCTAATGTGGCGCACGAGTGCCCGTGTATCAAGGTCTGAAATGCCCACAGTCTTATGCTTTTTGAGATAATCATCCAGACTCTCCTCACCAGTCTTTCTGCTAAAGATCTCTGAGAACGAATTGATCACGAGTCCATTGATCTTAGGTGTATCAGACTCTTGTTCGTCGTTTGTCGTACCATAGTTGCCTATGTGCGAAGTGGTATTCACGACAATCTGTCCAAAATAAGATGGGTCCGTGTAGATTTCCTGATAACCAGTCATGCCTGTGTTAAAGCATATTTCACCTGTAGAAGTGCCGGTGTGACCTATCGCTGAACCATTAAAACTGGTGCCATCTTCTAATAATAATACTGCTGACTCACGGGTTTCAAACTTCATTAGGTGGGTATATTTGGTTGGTCAAAATTATAAATTCTCAGTCAAATCCTTAGCCCAAACGGCCAATAACAAAAAAGGGATTAAGTCAAATTGACTTAATCCCTTTTTATATCTAAATCAGCTCTTATTATGAATCCTTCTTCTCATCAGATTCCTCGTCTGTAGCTTCATCACTCTTGCTTTCAGGAGCTTCGTCAGTTGTAGCCTCTGGTGTCTCAGCAACTACTTCTTCGGTAGTCTCTTCAACTTCCTCTACTACTTCAGCTTTAACCTCTTCTTCAACTACTACTGCCTCCTCGACTACTGCCGCTTCTGCTGCTGTAGCGCTATCCTCGCTCTTGCTTCCACCACCTCTGCGGCTTCTTCTTGTCTTAGCCTTTGCCGGAGCAGCTTCCTTCAACAACAACTCATTGTAATCAACAAGCTCCATGATGCACATATCTGCATTATCACCCAACCTAGTGTTGGTTTTGATAATTCTTGTGTATCCGCCAGGTCTTGCTGCCACCTTACCAGCTATATCTCCGAACAACTCCTTTACAGATTCCTTATTTTGAAGGTAGGAGAATACAACTCTTCTAGCATGAGTAGTATCATCCTTCGCTCTAGTAATCAACGGCTCAACATATTTTCTCAACGCCTTAGCTTTCGCAACTGTTGTTGATATCCTTTTATGAAGGATCAACGATGACGCCATATTCGACAGCATTGCCTTCCTATGTGGTGCTGTTCTTCCTAAATGATTAAACTTCTTACCGTGTCTCATCAGCTCTTACTCTTCGTCTAGTTTGTATTTTGACAAGTCCATGCCAAATGTCAATGCCTTCTCAGCAACCAACTGCTCTAACTCCGCTAGTGACTTCTTACCGAAGTTTCTAAACTTCATCATATCGGAAATCTCAAGTCTCACCAAGTCACCTAAAGATCTTACATCAGCTGCCTTCAAACAATTGTAGGCACGTACTGAAAGATCAAGATCATTGAGAGGCGTCTTAAGAAGCTTTCTCATGTGGAGCAACTCCTCATCAACAGCCTCGGGCTCACCCGAATCCTGTGTCTCTAAAATCATATTCTGATCAGAGAACAACATGAAATGCTGAATTAAGATATTAGCTGCACCCTTCAAAGCATTCTCAGGGTGAATGGACCCGTCAGTTTCAATGTCGAGAATTAGCTTCTCATAGTCAGTCTTTTGCTCAACACGCGTGTTCTCTATGCTGTACTTCACATTCTTGATGGGAGTGAAAATCGCATCGATTGGAATAAATCCAAAAATCTGCTCAGCTGGCTTGTTTTCCTCCGCAGGAACATAGCCTCGACCCTTCTCTACTGTTAACTCTATCTCAAAATGAATATTCTCATCAAGATTACAGATCACATGCTCTGGGTTCAATACCTCAAAGGAATTAGTGAAGTTGAAAATATCTCCAGCAGTAAAAGTCGACTGCTTTGAAATTGTAATATTGATTTTGTTATCCACTACATCAGAAATCTTTTTAAACCTCACCATTTTAAGGTTCAAAATCATCTCCGAAACATCTTCCATAACTCCTTCTACAGTGGAAAACTCATGTAATACTCCAGGTACTTTAATGCCTGTGATAGCATAACCCTCCAATGATGAAAGGAGTATTCTTCTCAAGGCATTACCAATAGTCACCCCATATCCAGGCTCGAGTGGTTTAAATGTAAACAGACCGTGAAAGTCGTCTGCCTTCTCCATCACCACCTTTTCGGGCATTTGAAATGCAAGTATTGACATATATATAATTATTAAATGATTATTAGGAAAAACTATTACTTGGAGTACAATTCGACGATCAACTGCTCCTTGATGTTCTCAGGAATATCGTCTCTCATCGGAGAAGTCACATACTTGCCTAACTGCTCTGATGCATCCCACTCCAACCAACTGTACTTAGCTGCAGATCTAGACGCCAAGCTATCAGTAATCGCCAATAGTGACTTAGATTTCTCACGTATACCCACAACATCGCCATTCTTCAATGAAAATGAGGGTATACTCACCAACTCTCCATTTACAGTGATGTGCTTGTGTGTAACCAATTGTCTAGCAGCTCTTCTGGTAGGTGCAATACCTAGTCTATATACTGTATTATCTAGTCTAGCCTCAAGAAGCTGAAGGAGGTTCTCACCTGTAATTCCGCCTTTTCTTGATGCCTTGTCAAAAAGGTTAGCAAACTGTCTTTCCAAGACACCATAGGTGTACTTGGCCTTTTGCTTTTCTGCTAACTGATTAGCATATTCTGATTGCTTACGTCTTCTGTTTCGACCATGCTGTCCAGGAGGATATGGTTTCTTCTGAACTGCCTTACTTGGACCAAAAATTGGATCGTTGAACTTTCTAGCAATCTTTGCCTTGGGACCTCTATATCTTGCCATTTGAAATTATACCTTGAATTACTGACTTAGACTCTTCTTCTTTTGGGCGGACGACATCCATTATGAGGTAACGGAGTGATGTCTCTAATAATCGTCACTTCAATCCCAACATTTTGGATAGTTCTGATCGCTGATTCACGTCCAGCACCAGGACCCTTTACAAAAACCTCGACCTTTCTAAGGCCTAGGTCGTAAGCTGCTTGACCTGCATTCTGAGCGGCAACCTGTGCTGCATAAGGAGTATTCTTTTTAGAACCCTTAAAGCCCATTTTACCAGCTGAAGCCCAAGAAATAACTTGACCTGTCGAGTTAGTCATAGAGATAATAATGTTGTTGAATGAAGCCTTGATGTGAGCCTGACCCACTGCTTCTACATTAACTACTCTTTTCTTAGCCTTATCTTTTCTTTTCTGCGCCATGTCAAATATTATTTAACCGCCTTCTTCTTGTTAGCAACTGTTTTTCTCTTACCCTTTCTGGTTCTAGAGTTGTTCTTAGTCCTCTGACCTCTCAATGGCAAGCCTTTTCTATGTCGAAGACCTCTGTAACATCCTATATCCAACAAGCGCTTAATGCTCAGCTGTACTTCAGATTTGAGGACACCCTCAACCTTGTAGCTTTCACTGATTGCACTCCTGATAGCATTAGACTCTTCATCAGTCCATTCTGCAACCTTTTTATTCCAGTCTACACCTGCAGTGGTGAGTATCTTCTGTGCAGATCTACGACCTATACCGAAAATATATGTCAGAGAAACTTCGCCTCTCTTGTTATCAGGAATATCTACTCCAGCAATTCTAGCCATAGCTTAACCTTGTCTTTGTTTGAACCTCGGATTCTTTTTATTGATCACGTAGACCTTGCCGTTCCTGCGAATCACTTTGCAGTCAACACTACGCTTCTTTACAGATGCTTTAACTTTCATTGTAGTTATTTATATCTATATACAATTCTTCCTTTAGACAGATCGTAAGGCGACATCTCTAACTTCACCTTATCCCCTGGTAATATTTTGATATAGTGCATTCTCATCTTACCAGAAATATGAGCAATCACTTGATGTCCGTTTTCCAACTCCACACGAAACATGGCGTTTGACAATGCCTCTACAATTGTTCCGTCCTGTTCTATTGATGCTTGCTTGGCCATTAGATTCTATTATTAAGCCACAGCGGCATTTTGAGATCTACCCTTCAATCGACCCGACTTCATCAAACCATCATAGTGCCTCATTAACAAATAGCTTTCAATCTGCTGCAGAGTATCAAGAATAACACCCACCATGATTAGCAAGGACGTTCCTCCGTAAAACTGAGCAAACCCAGTACTAACACCGGCCATCATCGCAAAGGCTGGTAAAATTGCCACAAGCGCAAGGAAAAATGATCCAGGCAAAGTAATTCGTGTAAGTACATTATCGACGAACTCCGAAGTAGCCTTACCTGGCTTTATACCTGGTACGAAACCACCATTTCTTTTCATATCATCAGCAATCTGATTAGGATTGACTGTGATAGCAGTGTAAAAGAATGTGAAGAGTATAATTAAGATCGCAAATACCAAATTGTACTGCCAACTCTGGATATTCGAAAAAGTTGCTCCCACGTATTGTGCCAGATCACTGTCATCCGCCCACAAACCTGACACCATCGCAGGGATAAACATGAGCGATTGAGCGAAAATAATAGGCATAACTCCTGAAGCATTTACTTTTAAAGGTATGTACTGCCGTTGACCGCCATAGACCTTATTACCCACTACCTGTTTGGCATACTGAACTGGTATCCTCCTGACTGCCTGTGTCAAGAGCACCACACCCATTACGACAAAGAATAGCGCCACAATCTCGATGATGAAAATCAACATCTGACTCATTCCTCTAGAAAGTGCTTCTGCCACAATAGAGCCAGGGAACCTAGAAATGATGCCGATCATAATCAACATACTAATACCATTTCCAATACCCTTGTCCGTGATCTTCTCACCTAGCCACATACAGAATATAGTGCCTGCAGTTAAGATGATAACAGCCGCCATTGTAAACAATGTTCTGTTCTCTAGTACAATCGCTTCCGCTGGTATTGTCACGGTCAGATAACTTACTCCCTGCGCAAGTGTTATGGCTATGGTAAGTACCCGCGTAATCTGAGTAATTTTCTTTCTACCACTATCTCCTTCCTTTTGAAGCTTCTGAAAGTAAGGAACAGCTACGGTAAGTAGCTGAAGTACAATAGAAGCAGAGATATATGGCATAATGCCTAATCCAAATATGGATGCGTTACTAAAGGCACCTCCTAAAAAGGTATCAAGTAATCCGAATATACCTGAAGCAGAATCTTGAAGTTTGGATGGATCTACACCAGGTAGTACCACAAAAGATCCCAATCTGAAAATGATAAGAAATCCTAAAGTGTTTAGGATTCTTACTCTCAGTTCCTCAATGGAAAAAATATTCTGTATGGTAGATAAAAACTTCTTCATGCTTAAAGTTTGGTAGCCTTACCACCTGCCTTTTCAATCGCCTCTACAGCAGATTTAGAAAAATGATGAGCTGTTACGTCCACTTTTGATTTCAATTCACCCCGGCCGAGTACCTTAATCACGTCATTCTTTCCGGCTAACCCGTGCTCCATGAGGACATCAGGTGTAACCTCAGATAACTTATATTGATCAACAAGCGCCTCTAACGTATCTAAATTTACAGGCTTAGTCTCTATTCTATTAGGTGGAGTGAAACCAAACTTTGGTACTCTCCTTTGGAGTGGCATTTGACCGCCTTCAAAACCCAACTTACGCTTATAACCGGATCTAGACTTAGCTCCTTTGTGACCCCTAGTAGAAGTTCCACCTTTACCAGAACCTTGTCCTCTACCAATCCTTTTCTTATTCTTGGTAGACCCTTCTGCAGGTTTAAGTGAATTCAAATTCATGATTAAAGTTCTTTAACAGCTACTAAATGTTCTACCTTATTAATCATACCCTGTATCTGAGGAGTTAACTCCTTAGTTACGGTACGATGCATCTTACCTAAACCAAGTGCCTTGATTGTCAATTTCTGATTTTCAGGTCTCTTAATGATGCTTCTTGTCTGAGTAATCTCTACTTTCTTAGCCATAGCTACTAACCGTTAAATACTTTAGCCAATGTGACTCCTCTTTGCTGCGCGATACTGTAAGCGTCTCGCATATTGTTAAGTGCATCAAAAGTTGCCTTCACCACGTTATGCGGATTAGAAGATCCTTTTGACTTTGCAAGCACATCATGTATTCCAGCGCTTTCAAATACCGCTCTCATTGCACCACCAGCGATCACACCAGTACCTGGAGCAGCCGGTTTAATTAAAACGAACCCTCCTCCAAATTTTCCAAGTGCTTCATGAGGAACAGTCGCTTTGAATAAAGGAACTCTTACCAAGTTCTTCTTCGCATCATCTATACCTTTGGTTATGGCGTCAGTTACCTCATTGGCTTTGCCCAATCCGTATCCTACAACACCATTTCCATCTCCAACAACTACAATTGCCGAAAAGCTAAATCTACGACCACCCTTAACAACCTTAGCAACCCTTTTGATGGCTACTACCTTCTCTTTAAGGTCAATCTCGCTTGCTTTTACTATTCTTACGTTAGCTTTTGACATAATCTTAGAATTTCAATCCTCCCTCTCTGGCGCCATCGGCTAATGCCTTTACACGTCCGTGATAGATATAACCGCTTCGATCAAATACCACCTTTTCGATACCGGCCGACTTAGCTTTTTCAGCCAATTTCGTTCCTACTTCTTTAGCAACCTCAATGTTCAACACTCCAGCCTTCTTCAACTCTGACGATGATGCCGCAACCAAAGTGTGCCCATCTACATCGTTGATCAACTGAGCGTATATTGCTTTGTTACTCTTAAAAACAGATACTCTAGGCGACTCAGCAGTTCCGCTAATCTTGGATCTGATGCCCTTACGTATTCTTGATCTTCTTTTTAATTTATTAACAGCCATTATGATATCTATTTAGCAGCAGTTTTACCAGCTTTCCTTCTTACATGCTGACCTACGAAGCGAATTCCTTTTCCTTTGTACGGCTCAACAGGGCGCAATGACTTTATCTTGGCAGCAACCTGACCAACAAGCTGCTTATCAATACCATCAATCGTAACGATCGGATTCTTTCCCTTCACAGTCTCGGCTACTACTTTCACTTCTTCTGGCACAGCCAAATAAATGTTGTGTGAGAAACCGAGGTTTAACTCTATCACATTTCCTTGTGTACTGGCCTTGTAACCAACACCAACCAACTCTAATTTTAGCTGATATCCTTCGTGGACGCCAATCACACAATTGTTAAGTAGAGATCTATATAAACCGTGTAATGCCTTATGCCTTTTCTGCTCAGTCGGTCTTTCAACAACCACCTGTCCATCCTCCATCTTCACCATGATATCAGGATTAACGTACTGGTTGAGCGATCCCTTAGGACCCTTAACAGTAACGTTGCTTCCGTCAACAGATATCTCAACACCTGCAGGAACTGATATGGGCTTATTTCCTATTCTTGACATTGCTTCTCAAACCTTAATAAACGTAGCACAAAACTTCACCACCAATATGCTCTCTACGAGCTTCCTTATCAGTAATAACTCCTTTGGAAGTAGACATAATAGCCACTCCAAGACCGTTGATTACTTTAGGAATATTATCCGTACCAGCATACTTTCTAAGACCTGGCTTACTAATCCTCTCCAACTTTACAATTGCAGACTGCTTAGTAGAAGGATTGTATTTAAGAGCGATCTTAATTACCCCTTGCTTGTCGTCATCAACGAACTTATAGTTTTGGATAAAACCCTGGTCGTGAAGCACTTTCGTAATCTCCTTTTTGATGTTTGACGCAGGTATTTCAACTATTCGGTGATTAGCAGCAATCGCATTACGCACCCTCGTTAAATAATCTGCTATAGGATCAGTTGTCATACTAATATTTGTTTGCCCCAAAATCGGGGTGCAAAGTTATTAATTCTTTAATTATTATCGCAACAATAAAGCGAACATTTACCAACTCGCTTTGGTCACACCTGGAATCTTCCCAGCACTAGCCATTTCTCTGAAAGTAACTCGTGAAATACCGAACTTTCTCATGTATCCCTTAGGTCTTCCGGTCAGCTTGCAACGATTGTGCAAACGCACGGCAGACGAGTTTCGAGGAAGTTTATCAAGACCTATCCAGTCCTCAGCAGCCTTTAGGTCTGCTCTTTTTTGAGCATATCTCGCGACGAGCTTTTCTCTCTTTCTTTCTCTTGCTTTGACACTAGCCTTTGCCATAATATTATTTTTTAGAAGCGAATGGAAGTCCAAACGCCTTTAGCAATTCAAAACTTTCTTCGTCCGAATTAGCATCCGTAACGATCGTGATATCCATACCCGTGATCTTACTCACTTTTTCAATACTGATCTCAGGGAAAATGATTTGTTCTTTGACACCCAAAGTATAATTACCCCGTCCGTCAAAACCTTTATCGCTAATACCTCTAAAGTCTCTTACACGAGGAAGAGCTACACTCATCAAGCGATCAAGAAATTCGTACATCTTGTTGCCTCTCAGCGTCACCCTAGCTCCAATAGGCATACCCTCACGAAGCTTGAAATTGGATACTGATTTCTTTGCGATAGTAGGCACAGCTCTTTGACCAGTAATCAACGTAAGTTCCTCAACACCAACATCTACTAACTTCTTGTCAGCCACGGCAGCACCGATACCTTTGTTAACCACAATTTTAGTGACTCTTGGTACCTGCATGATCGACTTGTACTCAAATTTAGCTTTGAGCGCTGGAACAATCTCCTCTAGGTACTTCTCCTTTAATCTTGGACTAGACATTTTTAATAATTTCTCCGGTTTTCTTAGAAAATCTCTGAAGCTTACCTTGTTCGTCAGCTTTCCTGCCTGTTCTTGTAGCTTCTCCTGTAGCAGGATCGACGACCATTAGGTTACTCACGTGAATTCCGGCCTCAGTTTTTTCAATTCCACCGTTAGGATTGGTGGCCGATGGCTTTACATGCTTAGTAACCAGGTTCAGACCTTCAATAATTGCTCTGTTCTTAGCGATTATTACTTCTAGTACTTTACCCGACTTGCCTTTCTCGTTTCCAGAGAGCACTTTAACAGTATCTCCCTTACGAATATGCAATTTTGTATTTCTCTTGGTCGACATTTTATAAAACTTCAGGAGCCAGTGAAACGATTTTCATGAATTGCTTTTCGCGCAACTCACGTGCTACTGGGCCGAAGATACGTGTACCTCTAGGCTCATCATTAGCACTCAAAAGAACAGCTGCATTGTCTTCGAATCTGATATAAGATCCATCCTTGCGTCTGATTTCCTTTTTGGTTCTTACTACTACCGCCCTTGACACGGTACCCTTCTTCAAACTACTTGAAGACAAGGCCGACTTAACGGTTACAATAATTTTATCACCGATAGAAGCATATCGCTTACCAGTACCACCAAGCACACGAATACAGAGCACTTCCTTTGCCCCGCTATTGTCTGCTACATTTAGTCTGCTCTCCTGCTGTACCATCTCTTATTTCGCTCTTTCAATGATTTCTACTAGTCTCCACCTTTTGTTTTTACTCAAAGGCCGAGTCTCCATGATCTTTACAGTATCACCAATATTCACATCATTGGATTCGTCGTGTGCAAGGAACTTGTTCGACTTCTTAACGAACTTTCCATAAATCGGGTGCTTTACACGTCGCTCAACACTAACAGAAATGGTCTTATCCATTTTGTTACTGATCACAACACCGACTCTCTCTTTTCTTAGATTTCTTTCCATTGCGATGATCCTATTTAGCAAGCTCTTTAGCTTTAATCTCTGTTTTTATTCTTGCTACCAATTTTCTAGCCTCCTTTATCCGCATTGGATTTTCTACAGGAGTGATAGCGTGCGCGAACTTGAGTTTCTGGAAGCTGTCTTGTTCTACCTCCAGCTTGCCTTGGAGCTCCTCCAGCGAAAGTGCTTTGATCTCTGAATTTTTCATACTACGCTACGTAATCTCTACGAACTACAAATTTTGTTTTGATTGGCAGTTTCTGTGCTGCTAAACGCAACGCTTCTTTGGCCAACTCAATCTCTACTCCACCCGCTTCGAACATGATAGTACCTGGCTTTACGATAGCCACCCAATACTCAGGAGCACCCTTACCTTTACCCATTCTAACCTCTGCAGGCTTTTTTGTTACAGGCTTATCTGGAAAAATTCTAATCCAAACTTGACCTTCTCTTTTCATTGCTCTTGTCATCGCAATACGAGATGCCTCAATCTGTCTTGAAGTTATCCAACCTGGCTCCAAGGATTTCAAGCCGAAGCTACCGAATGAAATAGTATGACCCCTCTGGGCTATACCAGTCACTCTTCCTTTTTGCATTTTCCTAAATTTGGTTCTTTTAGGCTGTAACATGATTTATAATACTTTTATGCAGTTGCCTGCTGTTGTTATTATCTCCTTTTTCTCTTGGGACCATCATTAGAAGGTCTTCTTCTACGATTAGCACCAGGGCCTTCGTTTGCAACACCGATATTAGGACTCAGGTCTCTTTTACCGAAAACCTCGCCTTTAAATATCCATACCTTAACACCAATCTTGCCGTAAACAGTATTCGCTTCAGATAACGCGTAATCGATATCGGCTCGTAGTGTATGCAATGGAATTCTACCATCCTTATACTGATCTGTTCGCGCCATTTCAGCACCTCCCAATCTACCAGAAACCTTTACCTTAATTCCTTGAGCACCCACGCGCATCGCAGAAGCGATCGCCTGCTTCATTGCTCTTCTGTAAGAAATTCTAGCTTGAAGCTGCTGTGCAATAGATTCCCCAACGAGTCGAGCATCCAGTTCCGGACGCTTTATCTCAAAGATGTTGATTTGAAGATCCTTTCCAGTAATCTTCTTCAGCTCCTCTTTGATCTTATCAACCTCAGAACCGCCTTTACCAATCACTACACCCGGACGTGCAGTATGAATTGTTAACGTAATTCTCTTTAAGGTACGCTCAATCACCACTTTAGCTACGCCTCCCTTCGGGATTCGCACATCCAGGTAATTACGGATCTTCTGATCTTCAACCAGCTTATCGGAAAAATCTTTTCCTCCGTACCAGTTGCTATCCCAACCCTTAACTATACCTAATCTGAAACCTACTGGGTTTACTTTTTGTCCCATGATCTATTTCTCTGTATCGTTATCGACTGTACTTTCCTCAACCTGGTTCATGCTATCGACGACCAAGGTTACGTGATTAGATCTCTTTCTGATCCTGTGAGCCCGTCCTTGAGGTGCAGGTCTCAAACGTTTCAGCATTCTACCACTATCTACAAAAACCTCCTTGACAAAAAGATCAGCGTCTTCGAGATTAATATCTTCATTCTTAGCCTGCCAGTTGGCCACTGCAGATAGGAGCAATTTCTCCACTCTACCGGCACCTACCTTAGACTCAAACTTCAATATTGTAAGAGCTTTATTGACTCTGATCCCTCGGATCAAGTCAACAACCAACCTCATCTTGCGTGGAGATGTAGGTACGTTATTTAATTTAGCTATCGCTTCCATCTATAATAACTCTTATCTTCTACCCCTATCCTTTTTTGCAATATGCCCACGGAAAGAGCGAGTAGGAGAAAATTCCCCCATCTTATGACCAACCATATTTTCTGTTACAAAAACAGGGATGAACTTATTTCCATTGTGAACTGCGAAAGTATGACCTACGAAATCCGGAGAAATCATTGATCTTCTAGACCAAGTCTTTATTACAGACTTCTTACCAGAATCATTCATCGCATCGACTTTCTTCTCTAGGCGAAAATCTATGTAAGGCCCTTTTTTTAGAGATCTAGACATTTCTATTTCCTTTTACTAATAATCATGTTATCAGAATACTTCTTGGGGTGTCTCGTCTTCTTGCCTTTAGCGTAAAGACCATTTCTTGATCTTGGATGACCGCCAGACGATCTTCCCTCACCACCACCCATTGGGTGATCAACAGGGTTCATAGCTACGCCTCTTACTCGAGGGCGTCTACCCAACCACCTACTTCTACCCGCCTTACCGAGGCGCACATTCATGTGATCTCCGTTAGACACGGTACCAACAGTAGCTACACAAACGGCCAGTACTAATCGCATTTCACCCGAAGGCAATTTGACCGTCACGTACTTACCATCTTTCGCCACCATCTGAGCATATGCACCAGCACTTCTGACCATTGCAGCACCTTTACCAGGCTTAAGCTCGATATTGTGCACAATAGTTCCCAGCGGCATTTCACCAAGTGGCATACAGTTGCCCAATTCAGGAGCAACACCCGAACCGTTCATTATCTTCTGACCGACTTGGATTCCTTCAGGAGCTATGATGTATGTCTTTTCACCATCAGCATAAACAGCCAAAGCTATTCGCGCTGTTCTAGATGGATCATACTCCACAGTCTTAATAGTGGCAGGTACTCCGTGCTTTGACCTTTTAAAATCAATCAGTCTTAGCTTCTTCTTGTGACCACCGCCTACATTTCGAACAGTCATCTTACCAGAGTTATTTCTACCTCCGGTGTGCATGCTCCTTTTCAACAAAGATTTTTCTGGCTTGTCCGTCGTGATCTCGTCGAACTTAGGAGCCATCCTAAATCTCTGTCCTGGGGTTATCGGTCTTAGTTTCTTAACAGCCATTTTTCAATGTCGTTTATACGCCTCCGTAGAAATCAATAATATCACCTTCTGCGAGCTTCACAATTGCCTTCTTGAAAGAGCTAGTTTTGCCCTCTACAATCTTGGCTTTAGTATATCGCATTTTCTTCTTGCCCGCATAGATCATAGTGTTGACACTTTCTACAGTGACACCATATGTCTTCTCTACGGCCTTCTTGATCTCCACTTTATTGGATTTCTTATCTACAATGAATCCATATCGACCCTCTTCATTGAGAGCAGATACTTTTTCAGTAACCAGTGGTTTGACTAATACGCTCATTGTCTTACTTTAACAGGTTCTCTATCTTTTCAACAGCACTCTCGCTAAGGACTAAACTTTCGGCGTTCAGTACGTCGTAAGTATTCACCTGATCTACAGTCACCACTTTCGATTTCTGTAAATTTCTGCTAGATAGCACTACATTCTTACTCGCCTCATTAACAACAAACAGTGTCTTTGTTTCTGTCAACTTCAGGTCGCTCAGCAACTGAACAAATGTCTTCGTCTTTGGTGCATCAAACTGAAGATCCTCAAGAACCGACAATTTGTTGTCCTTAGCCTTATATGACAATGCCGACTTGCGCGCCAATGACTTAAGCTTCTTATTTAGCTTAAAGTGATAGTTTCTTGGCCTTGGCCCGAATGCGCGTCCACCTCCCTTGAAAATTGGAGACTTGATACTACCCGCTCTCGCTGTACCGGTTCCTTTTTGACGCTTAATCTTCCTGGTTGATCCTGAAATCTCAGCTCTCTCCTTCGACTTATGCGTTCCTTGTCTCTGATTTGCTAAATATTGCTTAACATCAAGGTAAATAGCATGGTCGTTCGGCTCAACACCAAAGATATCTTCGGTCAAACTTACTGTACGACCAGTTTCGTTTCCTGATTGGTTTAAAACTGCTAACTCCATGATTATTTCTCTAGTATTACGTAAGAGTTTATTGCACCGGGGATGCTACCACTTACCAGAATAAGATTCCTATCAGCATCAACTCTCATGACTTTGAGGTTGACCATCTTCACTCTTTTTCCACCCATTCGTCCGGCCATTCTTATACCCTTGAATACTCTTGCTGGGTACGAAGCAGCACCAATGGAACCAGGTGCTCTTAACCTGTTGTGCTGACCGTGAGTAGCTTGGCCTACACCACCAAATCCGTGGCGCTTAACTACACCTTGAAAGCCCTTGCCCTTAGAAGTACCGATGGCATCCACGAAATCCTCTTCAGAGAAAACATCACCCACCTTTATTTCATTTCCGAGCTGCACCTGACCTTCAAATTCTTCTCTAAAGTTTCTAAATTCTACGACCTTCCTTTTAGGTGTCGTTTTAGCTTTCGAGAAATGCCCTTTTAACGCTTTCGGAGTATTCTTCTCCTTAGCCTCATCATAAGCAAGCTGAACCGCCGTGTATCCATCAGTATCCTCGTTTTTTACTTGTGTTACCACACAAGGACCTGCCTCTATCACCGTGCATGCGACATTACGTCCATCGGCACTGTAGATGCTAGTCATTCCGATTTTTTTACCAATAATTCCTGACATTCTATTTTAATAAACTTGTTCGTTTTCAGCGGATTAAATCTTTTTCCCGCAAAAGGATTGCAAAGATAGATATTTCATCTCTGCTGTCAAATAGTCAAGCCTTAATTTTCACTAGTATTTTAAGGTCAAAAAAAGAACCAACAGCAAGGAGCCATTGGTTCTCTTTATTATGTGTATTAGGCAGTACTTATACCTTGATTTCTACATCTACTCCACTAGGCAGCTCGAGCTTCATTAGTGCATCCACTGTCTTGGTACTATTAGAGTAAATATCTACTAGTCTCTTATACGTGCAAAGCTGAAATTGCTCTCTTGATTTCTTATTCACGTGAGGTGAACGCAAAACAGTGAATTTCTCCTTCACAGTAGGAAGTGGAATTGGTCCACTTACAACCGCTCCAGTAGTCTTTACCGCTCTCACTATTTTCTCGGAAGACTTGTCTACCAAGTTGTGATCGTATGACTTAAGTTTTATTCTGATTTTCTGTGTCATGATTCTAGTTGATTATACGGTAGTACCTTTAGCTTTTGCAATAATATCCTCTGCCAGGTTCTTAGGCACTTGATCGTAATGCGAGAAAGTAAGCGACGCTGTTGCTCGACCTGAACTCATCGTACGAAGGTCAGTTACATATCCAAATAATTCAGACAATGGAACACTTGACTTGATCACAGCAGATGTACCCTTCGTGTCCATCCCTTTCATTATACCCCTTCTTCTATTAAGGTCACCGGTAAGTGCTCCCGTATATTCATCAGGTGTCACTACCTCTACAGCCATGATTGGTTCAAGTACAACTGGCTTGGCTTGCTTACCAGCGGCTTTGAATCCAAGTCGTGCTGCCATCTCAAATGACAATGCATCAGAATCAACATCGTGGAAGGAACCATGAAATAGTCTAACCTTCATAGAATCAATAGGATAGCCAGCTAATGGCCCATTATTCATGGACTCTGCAAAACCCTTTTGAATGGAAGGAATGAATTCCTTAGGAATCACACCACCTACAATCTGGTTGACGAATTGCAAGCCATCCTGCTCATAATCCTCATCCTTAGGACCGATTTCAAACGAAATATCACCGAACTTACCACGTCCACCACTTTGCTTCTTATATACTTCCTTGTGCTCTACAGATGAGAGTAAGGCCTCCTTGTACGCCACCTGAGGAGCTCCTTGGTTTATTTCAACCTTAAACTCTCTTTTCAGACGATCAATGATAATATCCAAGTGGAGTTCGCCCATTCCCTGAAGAATAGTCTGACCTGTTTCATGGTCGGTGTTAACTACCAATGTAGGGTCTTCCTCAACTAATTTTGCGATAGCCATTCCCAGCTTATCGACATCAGCTTGCGCCTTAGGTTCGATAGCATATCCAATTACCGGCTCTGGGAAATCCATAGATTCAAGCACAATTTTGTGCTTCTCATCACACAGCGTATCGCCAGTTTTGATATCCTTAAAACCTACCACCGCAGCGATATCACCTGCATGAAGTCTATCAATCTGATTTTGCTTATTCGCGTGCATCTGGAATATGCGCGAAATTCTTTCTTTCTTACCAGTCCTTGTATTGAATACATATGAACCAGATTCAAGCATACCCGAGTATGATCTTACAAAACATAATCGTCCAACAAACGGATCCGTAGCAATCTTAAAGGCTAATGCTGCAAATGGATCATCAGCACTTGGGTGTCTTGTAGTTGGCTCTTCCGTATCGGGATCAGTACCTACAATATTATCTCTATCAAGTGGTGAAGGAAGCAATTCCATCACATAATCAAGCATTGCCTGAACACCTTTGTTCTTAAAAGCAGAACCACATGTCATTGGCACGAATGCTAAATCGATTGTTGCAGATCTAAGCGCTGCGATTATTTCTTCGCGAGTAATCGACTCAGGGTCCTCGAAGTATTTTTCTAGAAGCGTCTCGTCATAGTCGGCAACCGACTCCAAAAGGTTTTGACGATACTCTTCTACTTCATCAAGCATGTCCTCTGGAATAGGTATTTCCTGGAAAGTCATTCCCATATCATCCTCGTTCCAAACCATGGCCTTGTTCAAGACCAAGTCCACAACTCCTTTGAAATTTTCTTCCGCACCTATAGGAAGTTGAAGAGGCACAGCCTTAGTACCTAACATTTCCTTTACTTGCTTGCACACGTTAAGGAAATCAGCACCTGATCGATCCATCTTGTTAACGAAACCGATTCTTGCAACTTTGTAATTATCAGCAAGTCTCCAGTTCGTTTCTGACTGAGGCTCAACGCCATCAACAGCACTAAACAAGAACACTAAGCCATCTAGCACTCTCAATGATCTGTTTACCTCTACAGTGAAGTCAACGTGACCCGGAGTGTCAATAATATTAATGTGATATTCATTGCCTTTATAAGGCCAAAATACTGTGGTCGCGGCTGAAGTAATAGTGATGCCTCGCTCTTGCTCCTGCTCCATCCAGTCCATAGTGGCTGCACCATCATGAACTTCGCCTATCTTATGAGAAACACCAGTGTAGTACAATACACGCTCAGTAGTGGTAGTCTTACCAGCATCAATGTGCGCCGCAATACCAATATTCCTGGTGAATTTTAAATCCCTTGCCATTAGTTACTGAAAATTAAAATCTGAAGTGTGAGAATGCTTTGTTGGCGTCTGCCATACGATGAGTATCGTCTTTCTTCTTGACAGCAGCTCCTTCCCCTTTCGACGCGGCTACTATCTCTCCGGCCAATCTCTCTACGATGGTCTTCTCTCCTCTCATTCGAGAATACTTGATCAACCACTTCATACCTAGAGCAACTTTTCTGTCTGGTCTCACTTCCAAGGGAACCTGGAAAGTAGCACCACCTACACGTCTACTTTTCACCTCAACAGAAGGCATAACGTTACCCAAGGCTTTCTTCCAAGTTTCTACACCATTCTCCTTTGTTCTCTCTTCAACAAGGTTAACGGCATCATAGAAAATTGAGAACGCGAGGCTCTTCTTACCAGTAATCATAAGGTTATTTACAAACTGGGTAACCAACGTATCCTTATATACAGGATCCGGAAGAATATATCTTTTCTTTGGTTTAGCTTTTCTCATCTTCTTTTACTATTTCTTATCCTTAGGTCTCTTAGCACCATACTTAGATCTTCTCTGTGTACGACCACTAACACCAGCAGTATCGAGTGCACCCCTGATGATGTGATATCTCACACCTGGAAGATCCTTTACCCTACCACCTCTGATGAGGACAATAGAGTGCTCCTGCAAGTTGTGACCTTCACCAGGAATGTAAGCATTCACTTCTTTACCATTAGTCAATCTCACCCTAGCTACCTTTCTCATTGCTGAGTTTGGCTTCTTTGGTGTGGTGGTGTACACCCTAGTGCAAACACCTCGACGCTGCGGACAAGAATCCAGAGCAGGAGACTTTGACTTAGAAGTAAGCTTCTTCCTTCCTTTCTTTACTAATTGCTGTATAGTAGGCATTTATAAACTATTATTTTTCTAACCTTACGAAAATTGGAACGCAAAAATAGGGATTAAGCAATTCACTTCAAAATTTCTCAATCCCTATTTAATATATCTATCACGAATGACATTAGGCCTCTCCGACTGTCCCTCCAAAATTCAACGGGAACTTTGGAGATTCGTCGACCTGTTTGATAGGCCCAAACGTATCTTCATACTTGTTTACATTGTCCTCCAACGCCTGCAACAAACGCTTTGCATGCTCAGGTGTAAGAACAACTCTTGACTTGACTTTAGCCTTGGGTACACCAGGCATAAGTCTAATGAAATCCACGACGAACTCACTATTGGAATGAGCAATCATCGCCAGATTGGCATAGACACCTTCGGCTATTTCCTCAGGTAGTTCTATGTTTAACTGGTTCTGTTTTTTCTTCTCTTCCTTATCCATGAGTACTATTCATTTTCTGCTAACTCAGCAGACTCAGTCAATACTTCTGTTTTGTTCGCAGTAAGCGCATCGTATTCTTCCTGAGATCCCACGATCACATTCTCAAATGTACGAACACCCGTACCTGCTGGGATCAAGTGACCCACAATTACATTCTCCTTAAGACCGATCAAGTGATCTGACTTACCTCTAATAGAAGCTTCGCTTAGCACTTTAGTCGTTTCCTGGAAGGATGCCGCAGAAATGAAACTCTCAGTACCCAAAGATGCTTGCGTAATACCCTGAAGTGTAGGCTTAGAAACTGCAGCCTCTGCACTTCTAACCTCTACGATCTTCATATCTCTACGTCTTAGGTTGGAGTTTTCGTCTCTTAACCTTCTTGAAGAAATAATCTGACCTGGCTTCAAGTGCTCAGACTCGCCAGCTTCCATTACCACTTTGTTGTCAAGGATACTATCATTCTCCTCCATGAAGACAAACTTGTCAACAACTTGACCTGGCAAAAAGCTGGTATCACCTGGATCCATAATGATGACTTTCTGCATCATCTGACGAACGATCGCCTCAATGTGCTTATCATTAATCTTCACACCCTGGAGTCTATATACTTCCTGAATCTCATTCACAAGGTACTCCTGCACAGCAGTAGGACCTTTGATCGATAGGATATCAGCTGGTGTAATCGCACCGTCAGACAATGGCATACCTGCTTTCACAAAGTCATTATCCTGTACCAGAATGTGCTTCGATAATGGCACGAGGTATCTTTTCTTCACAGCGTCCTTAGACTCAATGAAAATTTCACGATTACCTCTCTTGATTCCACCGTATGTCACTACACCATCGATCTCACTAACTACAGCTGGATTCGAAGGATTCCTTGCCTCAAATAGCTCAGTAACACGTGGTAGACCACCAGTAATATCTCGCGACTTACCAATACGTCTAGGAATCTTCACAAGTACCTGACCTGCTTTAGTTTCCTGTCCATTCTCTACGCTCAAGTGAGCCCCTACCGGAATATTGTATCCCTTACTATCTGTCTTTCCGTTGATAAGTATCGCAGGGTTCTTTGTCTTATCTTTTGAATCGATAATTACCTTCTCTCTGTGACCTGTTTGCTCATCCGATTCCTCTTTGAAGGTGATACCGTCAATGATCGCTTCGAACTCAACCTTACCATCAAATTCTGATAAGATGACCGCATTGTAAGGATCCCAATCGCAGAGGACATCACCCTTCTCAACCTGCGCACCTTCTTTAGTAGTCAAGAATGCACCGTAAGGCACATTGTTAGCGATAAGCACTTTCTTAGACTTTGGATCTACGATCTTAATCTCTCCAGATCGACCCATCACTACATTCACTGCATTACCATCTGCGTCCTTAGACTTAATCACTCTCAAGTCTTCAAACTCAACTACACCAGCAAATTTTGCTTTGATATTAGCATCTACCGCAATGTTAGAAGCAGTACCACCTACGTGGAATGTACGAAGTGTAAGCTGAGTACCCGGCTCGCCAATGGATTGCGCTGCAATCACACCGACAGACTCGCCCATCTGTGCCATCTCGCCAGTAGAAAGATTTCTACCGTAACACTTAGCACAAACACCCTGACGGGTCTCACAGGTTAGTACTGACCTTATCTCAACTTCCTCAATGCTAGTCGCTTCTATCAGAGAAGCGATCTCCTCGGTGATTTCATCACCAGAGGCTACTATGATTTCATCGGTAATCGGATCATATATATCATGTACAGATACTCTACCAAGAATTCTCTCAGCAAGAGCCTCTACTATATCTTCATTATCCTTCAAAGAAGCTACTACTAATCCTCGAAGTGTTCCGCAATCATCCTCATTGACAACAACATCCTGTGCCACGTCAACCAAACGTCTAGTCAAATAACCCGCATCAGCTGTTTTCAATGCCGTATCTGCAAGACCTTTTCTAGCACCGTGTGTAGAGATGAAATACTCAATCACATCAAGTCCTTCTTTGAAGTTGGATAGGATAGGGTTTTCGATGATCTCACCTACTGAGCCTTGAAGGTTCTTTTGTGGCTTAGCCATCAAACCTCTCATACCACCTAGCTGACGAATCTGCTCTCGAGAACCTCTAGCACCAGAGTGCATCATCATATAGATAGGATTGAATCCTTGACGATCCTCTTCCAATTGCGTCATCAATGTAGATGTCAATTGAGAGTTAGACCTTGTCCAGATATCAATTACCTGATTGTATCTTTCATTATCAGTGATCAAGCCCATCAGGTAGTTGTTCCAAACGGCATCAACTTCTTTCTTGGCCTTGTCCACTAGAATGTCTTTCTCTGCGGGAATGTTAATATCCGCCAGACCCATTGAAAGCCCACCTTTGTAAGCCATCTGGAATCCAAGCTCTTTGATATCATCCAAGAACTGAGCAGTTCTTGACATACCCGAAATCTTAAAGACTGTTGCAATGATCTGCTGAAGCTTCTTCTTAGTTAGTAGCTCGTTAATGTAACCTACCTCCTCGGGAATGTGCATATTGAAAAGTACACGTCCAGCTACTGTCTCGATCAACTTGGTTTCAAGCTCACCTGCCTCATTACGAACCTTACCACGAACTTTGATATAGGCGTGTTTTGAAACCACACCTTCGTTCATCGCAATTACAACCTCTTCTGCACTGTGGAAGATCATGTCTTCACCATCGATCTTCAGATCGTCAGTACTTCTTCTTCCCTTAGTTACATAGTACAACCCGAGTACCATATCCTGTGAAGGAACTGTAATAGGTGCGCCGTTGGCAGGGTTAAGTATGTTGTGAGAAGCAAGCATTAATAATGACGCCTCTAACACAGCCTCCTGTCCCAACGGTACGTGAACAGCCATCTGATCACCATCAAAGTCAGCGTTGAATGCTGTACATGCTAGTGGATGAAGTCTGATCGCTTTACCTTCTATCAATTTAGGCTGGAAAGCCTGAATACCTAATCTGTGAAGCGTTGGCGCACGGTTGAGAAGGATCGGATGTCCTTTCAATACGTTCTCAAGAATATCCCATACTACTGGGTCTTTTCTATCAACAATCTTCTTAGCTGACTTAACAGTCTTTACGATACCCCTTTCGATAAGCTTTCTAATCACAAATGGCTTGAAAAGCTCAGCCGCCATATCCTTAGGCAGACCACACTCATGCATCTTAAGCTCAGGGCCTACTACAATTACAGATCTACCAGAATAGTCAACCCTTTTACCTAGTAGGTTTTGACGGAATCGACCTTGCTTACCTTTGAGCATATCACTCAAAGACTTCAATGCTCTGTTTCCATCAGACCTTACAGCATTCACTTTTCTTGAGTTATCGAATAGTGAATCCACTGCTTCCTGAAGCATTCTCTTCTCATTTCGAAGGATTACTTCTGGTGCTTTGATATCTATCAATCGCTTCAAGCGATTGTTTCTAATAATTACTCTTCTGTAAAGATCGTTAAGGTCAGAAGTAGCGAACCTACCACCATCCAAAGGTACAAGAGGTCTAAGCTCCGGCGGGATCACAGGTACCATCTTGATCACCATCCACTCAGGTCGGTTCTCAATTCTAGTCCTGGCATCACGGAAAGCTTCAACTACCTTCAAGCGCTTCAATGCCTCAGCTTTTCTCTGCTGAGAAGTATCTGTAGCCGCTTGATGTCTCAATGCGTACGAAAGGTCGTCAAGCTCAATTCGCGCTAGCAACATCTCCAACGCCTCAGCTCCCATCCTAGCGATAAACTTATCTGGATGATCGTCATCAAGCATCTGGTTCTCTCTTGGCAACTTGTCAAGGATATCCAAATATTCATCTTCCGTTAGAAAGTCCATTGAAGCTATGCCATCAGCCTCTTTTACACCTGGCTGAATTACCGCATAACGCTCATAGTATATGATCTGATCAAGCTTCTTAGTCGGAAGCCCTAGTAGATATCCAATTTTGTTAGGAAGCGATTTGAAGTACCAGATATGTGCAACAGGCACCACCAACTCGATGTGACCCATACGCTCTCTACGAACCTTCTTCTCCGTTACCTCAACACCGCATCTGTCACAAATAATACCTTTGTAACGGATTCTCTTATATTTTCCACAATGACATTCCCAGTCCTTCACAGGGCCGAAAATTCGCTCACAAAACAACCCGCCCATCTCAGGCTTGTACGTCCTGTAGTTGATGGTTTCAGGCTGAGTCACCTCACCATGCGAACTCTCGAGAATTGACTCAGGAGAAGCAAGGCTAATGGTGACCTTTGTGAAGTCATTGTTGATTTTCTTATTTTTTCTGAATGCCATAATTTGTGCTTATAAGTATGAAACAGGCTATCAATTAATCTAAAGTGATTTCGAGAGCAAGCCCTCTAAGTTCGTGTACCAGCACGTTGAATGATTCAGGAATATTTGGCTTCTGCATATTCTCGCCTTTTACGATTGCTTCATATGCTTTAGCTCTTCCTATTACATCATCCGACTTGATGGTCAGAATCTCCTGCAGCACGTGTGCTGCACCAAAGGCCTCAAGCGCCCATACCTCCATCTCACCAAATCGCTGGCCACCAAACTGAGCTTTACCACCCAATGGCTGCTGTGTGATCAATGAGTAAGGTCCGATAGACCTGGCGTGCATCTTGTCATCAACTAGGTGTCCAAGCTTCAGCATGTAGATAACACCCACAGTTACTTTCTGATCAAACTGCTTACCTGTCAGTCCATCGCTCAGGTATGTTCTACCGAAATCAGGCAAGCCTGCTTCCGTAATCTCAGCCTGTACCTCTTCAGTAGAAGCACCATCAAAAATTGGTGTAGCATATTTTCTACCCAACTTCAATCCAGCCCATCCAAGAGCAGTTTCATATAGCTGACCGATGTTCATCCTCGAGGGCACACCTAGTGGATTCAATACGATATCAACTGGAGTACCATCCTCTAGATACGGCATGTCCTCTTGACGTACGATCTTAGCAACAACACCTTTGTTACCGTGACGACCTGCCATCTTATCTCCAACCTTCAGCTTACGCTTCTTGGCTACATATACTTTCGCTAGTTGAACGATACCTGCTGGCAATTCATCACCCACCTCAAGTGTGAACCTCTCTCTTTTGAAAATACCTGCGATCTCGTTGCGCTTCTTGATGTAGTTCTTCACCAAAGTAGTCACCAACGCATTAGCTTTCGGGTCAACTGTCCAGCTGTCAAAGTTCAAGTCACTGATCAAATTAGCCTCTTCAGGCACATTCAATGTACTCTCATCACGGTAGACATTCTTGCGAGGGAAAATATTTTCCTCGACGTTCTTACCATTGAATTTTACTCCTTTGGAGATGATCTCATCACCAAATTTGTGCTTCACACCTTGACAAGTCTTACCAGAAAGAATGTTCGTGATCTTCTGAACCATCTGAGCACGTACCTCATTCAGAGAGTTGCCATATCTACTCTTTAGTAGCTCAACTTCTTTTTTCGACTTAGCACGAAGATCTTTGTCCTTCTTAGGTCTAGAAAAAAGCTTGGTGTCTATAACTACACCGCGTAGTGATGGAGAAGCTTTCAAAGAAGCATCTTTTACATCACCTGCCTTGTCTCCAAATATTGCTCTCAGAAGCTTCTCTTCTGGAGTAGGATCGCTTTCTCCCTTAGGAGTAATCTTTCCTATCAGAATATCACCTTCTTTGATTTCAGCACCAATACGAATAATTCCATGCTCATCAAGATGCCTTACAGCTTCCTCACTCACATTGGGAATCTCAGAAGTCAATTCTTCTTCACCACGTTTTGTATCACGTACCTCTAGTTCAAATTCATCGATGTGAATAGAAGTGAATACGTCCTCTCTAACTACTTGCTCAGAGATTACGATAGCATCCTCAAAATTGTATCCCTGCCATGGCATGAACGCAACTTTCAAGTTTCTTCCCAAGGCTAGTTCACCACCATCGGTGGCAAAACCTTCACATAAAGGCTGATTCTTTAATACTTTATCACCCTTAAAGACGATAGGCTTCAAGTTGATACAGGTGTCTTGGTTAGTTCTTCTAAACTTCACAAGATCATAGGTGCGGTGGTCATCATCAAACTCCACGAGCTCATCTTCTTCGCTCATGTCGTATTTTATTACGATTTTATTTGCATCCACATATACTACTTCACCATCACCTTGAGCTAGAACCAAAGATCTGGAATCTAGCGCCACACGCGCCTCAAGTCCAGTACCAACAATCGGTGCTTGTGGGCGAAGTAACGGCACAGCTTGGCGCTGCATGTTAGAGCCCATCAAGGCACGGTTGGCATCATCATGCTCCAAGAAAGGAATCATAGATGCTGCAACAGACACAATCTGATTAGGAGCAATATCCATGTACTGAACCTCTTCTCCGGTCAATAAGGGGAAGTCACCTTCAAACCTTGCCTTGACCTTGTCATTGACAAACTCACCATTGTCCTTCAAGGGAGCATTGGCCTGTGCAATGTTGTTATCATCTTCCTCTTCAGCTGTCAAGTACAATACATTACCTGACATATCCACTTTACCATCGACTACCTTACGATAAGGAGTTTCGATAAAGCCCATGCCGTTCACTTTAGCGTGAACACAAAGAGAAGAGATAAGACCAATGTTTGGACCTTCAGGAGTCTCAATAGTACAGAGACGGCCGTAGTGAGTATAATGAACGTCCCTAACCTCAAAACCAGCTCTTTCTCGCGAAAGACCACCCGGTCCCAATGCGGACATTCTTCTTTTATGCGTAATCTCAGAAAGAGGATTCGTTTGATCCATAAACTGAGACAACTGATTCGTTCCAAAGAATGAGTTGATCACTGAAGATAAGGTTCTTGCGTTGATCAGATCAACTGGCTTAAAGTCCTCGTTATCACGAACATTCATTCTTTCTTTGATCGTTCTCGCCATACGAGAAAGACCAACACCAAACTGAGAATAGAGCTGCTCACCTACAGTACGCACCCTTCTATTACTCAAGTGGTCAATATCATCAACTACAGCTTTCGAGTTGATCAATCCGATGAGTTGCTTAACGATAAGGATGATATCATCCTTGGTAAGCACTCGTACATTATAGTCTACATCAAGACCTAATTTCTTATTGATCCTGTAGCGACCTACTTCACCAAGATCATATCGCTTATCACTAAAAAATAAACTTTGAATAATGTCGCGTGCAGTCTGCTCATCAGGAGCTTCAGTATTTCTAAGCTGACGATAAATCTGCTCTACAGCCTCCTTTTCAGAATTAGAGTTATCCTTCTGGAGTGTATTATAGATGATCGTGTAGTCGGCAATATTGATATCTTCTCTGTGAAGAATAATCGATGCACTCCCTGAGTCTACAATTGTCTCGATATCCTCTTCCTGAACAACTGAATCTCTTTCAAAAAGCACCTCATTACGATCAATTGATACCACTTCTCCGGTATCCTCATCAACAAAGTCTTCCGTCCATGTTCTAAGAACACGCGCAGCAAGCTTTCTACCAACTACTTTCTTCAACTTCTTAGCACTGGCTTCTACCTCTTCAGAAAGACCAAATAGATCGAGAATGTCCTTATCAGATCCCCATCCAATTGCTCTCAAGAGGGTAGTAATAGGAAACTTCTTTTTCCTATCAATATAAGAGTACATGACGTTATTCACATCCGTCGCAAACTCAATCCAAGATCCTTTGAAAGGAATAATCCTGGCAGAATATAGCGTAGTACCGTTGGTGTGCTTGCTTTGTGCAAAGAATACACCTGGTGATCTATGCAATTGAGATACGATAATCCTTTCAGCACCATTGATAACAAAGGATCCTTTCTCTGTCATGTATGGGATATTGCCCAAGAATACTTCCTGCTCAATCGTCTCGAAATCCTCATTATCCTCATCGTTACAAAGCAATCGAAGCTTCGCTTTCAGTGGAATTGAGAATGTGAGACCTCTGTCGATACACTCATCCACGTTGTACTTTGGTGGATCAATAGTATAGTCGACAAACTGAAGCACGTAATTTTCCCTAGAATCAGAGATAGGAAAATTCTCCATAAATACTTTATAGAGGCCTTCATTGTCACGCTTTTCGGCGGGAGTATCTATTTGAAAGAAGTCCTTAAATGATTGTAACTGTACATCAAGGAAGTCTGGGTAATCAAGAATCTTCTTGATTGACGAAAAACTTATTCTTTCAGAATTAATTTGTGTAGCCAAAGCTTTTGTGATTTAGTTTTTAATCAAGGCTGATCAAGCCTGTTTCTGTACTAGGTTGTACCTTAAAACGTACAAACGGGAAAAGACCTGACTATCAAAGTGGCCAGGTCTTGTATTATTAACCATTTAAAGAATAAATGGCCAAATATCTTTACTTCAATTCTACTTCTGCTCCAGCTTCTTCGAGTTGCTTCTTAAGTGCCTCAGCTTCGTCTTTAGCGACACCTTCTTTTACTGCCTTAGGAGCTCCATCTACCAATTCCTTAGCTTCCTTCAAGCCAAGACCAGTAAGCTCTTTCACCAACTTTACGATAGCTAACTTTGCTCCACCTGGAGCTTTAAGGATTACGTCGAATGCTGACTTCTCTTCCGCAGCATCTCCACCTTCACCACCAGCGCCAGCTACCATTACAGGAGCAGCAGCAGCAGCAGGCTCAATACCATACTCGTCTTTAAGAATCTCAGCAAGTTCGTTTACTTCTTTAACAGTTAGGTTTACCAACTGGTCAGCGAATGCTTTTAAATCTGCCATTTTATTAATTAATTAAGAATGTGAATAACTTTAAATCAAATCGAATTATGAGCGTTCTTGCAAGGTCTTTACAATACCCGCTAGCTTGTGCTGACCACTCATCAGAGAACCCATCACATTGCTTACTGGAGATTGCAACAAACCTATAACCTCTCCAATGAGTTCTTGCTTAGACTTAAGACTGCTCAATGTCTCAAGTTGTTCAGCACCAATGAAAAGATCGTAATCTATGGAAGCAGCCTTTAGACTAGGATTTCCATCCTTGCCCTTTTTCTTATATTCTTTTAAAATCTTAGCTGGAGAATTGGCATTTTCATTAGAAAACATAATCCCTGAAAAGCCCTTCAAAACTCCTTCATCATAGAATGGAGTAAAATCAGCTTCGAGCTTGTCCAACGCTTTCTTAATAAGCGTGTTTTTAACAACTCTATATTCGATACCCTTCTCAAAACACTTTCCACGGAAATCATTGATTTCAGCTACAGTCAAACCAGACGTATCTGTCACATAAAAGTGAGTCGTCTCTTTTAACTTATCAGAGAGTTCGTTAATTATCGATAGTTTATCTTCTTTCGTCATGATTAAATACCTGCAAGGGTGCTTTTATCAACTTGAATACTCTTACTCATTGTGCTAGACACATAAATACTTCTGAAATAAGTACCCTTCGCAGAAGCAGGCTTAAGCTTGCTAATGGTATTGATTACTTCTAGCGCATTTGCTCTTAACTGTTCAGCAGAAAACGAGACTTTACCGATACTCGCGTGAATGATTCCGAACTTGTCTACTTTGAAGTCGATCTTACCAGCCTTGACATCAGTCACAGCTTTCGCCACATCCAAAGTAACAGTACCGGCCTTCGGATTTGGCATAAGCCCTCTAGGTCCTAGGACTCTTCCTAACTTACCTACCTTAGCCATCACAGTTGGCATAGTGATAATAACATCAATATCTGTCCAGCCACCTTCTATCTTAGTGATGTACTCATCAAGACCTGCATAGTCAGCACCAGCAGCCTTAGCTTCTTCTTCCTTATCAGGAGTACAAAGTACAAGCACACGCACTTTCTTACCCGTACCGTGTGGTAGGGCTACCACACCTCTTACCATTTGGTCAGCTTTCCTAGGGTCAACACCTAGTCTAATGTCCAGATCAACCGATGCATCAAACTTTGTGAAAGAAATATCCTTAATCATTGATGATGCATCGTCGATAGAATACTCTTTAGTAAGATCAAACTTACCTACTGCCTCTTTTTGACTTTTTGTCTCTCTTGCCATGACCCTATTAATTAGCTGCCGCCCAAGGCGCAGTTCCTTTGACTCTAATACCCATGCTTCTAGCTGTACCAGCCACCATTCTCATAGCAGACTCGATAGTAAATGCATTCAAATCAGGCATCTTAGTCTCAGCGATTGTTTTTATTTGATCCCAAGTGATTGAACCAACCTTAAGACGATTTGGCTCAGCAGACCCTTTCTTCACTTTGGAAGCTTCCATGATCATTACAGCCGCAGGAGGTGTCTTTACAACAAACTCGAATGACTTATCAGTGAAAATGGAGATTAATACAGGTAAAACCTGACCTTGCTTCTCCTGAGTTCTTGCATTGAACTGCTTGCAGAACTCCATGATATTCAAACCCTTACTACCAAGGGCCGGACCTACAGGTGGAGAGGGGTTAGCCTGGCCTCCACGTACTTGCAGTTTAAGGTATCCGCTAATTTCTTTAGCCATCTTCTTGCTAATCTTGTTTTTCTACTTGGAAATAATTTAACTCTACTGGTGTATTCCTGCCGAAGATTTTTACCATTACATTGAGCTTCTTACGCTCCTCAAAAACTTCCTCAACAGTTCCTGTAAATCCACTGAAAGGGCCATCCATGACTTTGACGGATTCTCCAACAATAAAAGGGGTTTCTAACTGCTCCTCGTACTCTTCAGCCTCATCAACCTTTCCAAGGATTCTATTCACTTCAGCTTGTCTCAAGGGAATTGGTACCTTAGAACCTCCAGTGCCCGAACCCAAAAAGCCAATAACACCAGGTATATTAGTAACAGTATGTTGTGCTTCTCCATGAGAAAGGTCAGCAGACACAAGTACATAGCCAGGGAAGAAATTTCTTTCTCGCACGCGCTTCTTACCGTTACGCATCTCGTACACCTTCTCAGCTGGTATCAATACCTGAGGAATGTAATCTTCTAAACTCTTTCGAGAGATTTCATTTTCCAGGTAACTCTTCACCTTCTTCTCTTGGCCACTCACGGCCCGTACCACATACCAATTCAAGTCCATCGTTATCAGTCTTTCTTAAAACGCGTTATAAAACCAACTCATTGAGTTTTCAAACACCAAATCAATCAGACCAATCAACAATGCAAAAATCAAAGAAGCTACAAGCACAAGCACAGAACTGCTTTGCAGATCGCTGTACTTCGACCATGTAACCTTATGAAGCATTTCATCATAAGACTCTTTAAAAAACTCCACTAATTTCTGCATATCCAACCAATTAATATAGCACGGGAGGAGGGACTCGAACCCCCAACCAACGGTTTTGGAGACCGCTACTCTACCAATTGAGCCACACCCGTATAACTCTAATTATAAAACGGCAGCCCAAAAGGACTGCAAAGGTAGATAAATTCCATTTAAAACAAACACGCTCTGAAGAATTTTCAGAGCGTGTTCATGGAATAATATTTATTAATCGAGAATTTCAGTCACCTGACCCGCACCTACAGTTCTACCGCCTTCGCGAATCGCGAATCGTAGACCTTTTTCTAATGCTACTTTGTTGATCAGATTCACCTCAATAGTGATATTGTCACCAGGCATTACCATTTCAACATTCTCAGGAAGCATTATCTCTCCAGTTACGTCAGTTGTTCTCAAGTAAAACTGTGGTCTGTACTTGTTGAAGAATGGAGTATGACGCCCACCTTCTTCTTTGGAAAGTACATATACCTCAGCTTTGAAATGCTGGTGAGGAGTAACGGAACCTGGCTTACAGATAATCATACCTCTCTTGATCTGAGCTTTTTCAATACCTCTAAGCAAAAGACCAACGTTATCACCTGCTTCACCTCTGTCAAGAATCTTACGAAACATCTCAACGCCAGTAATGGTAGATTTCAAATTCTCAGCACCCATACCGATGATATCAACTGCATCACCAGTGTTAGTTACGCCTCTTTCAATTCTGCCTGTAGCAACTGTACCTCTACCCGTGATAGAAAATACGTCCTCGACTGGCATCAAGAAATCTTTGTCAATCAATCTTTCTGGAAGAGGGATATAGTCATCAACAGCATTCATCAATTCCATTACCTTTTCCACCCACTCCGCTTCGCCGTTTAACGCACCAAGAGCTGAACCTTGGATAACAGGAATGTCATCACCAGGGTAGTCATAGAAAGAAAGCAATTCTCTGACTTCCATCTCAACAAGCTCCAACAATTCTGGATCGTCAACCAAGTCAACTTTATTCATGAAAACAACAAGAGAAGGAACTCCTACCTGGCGAGCAAGAAGGATATGCTCTCTAGTTTGTGGCATAGGCCCATCAGTAGCCGCAACTACCAAAACCGCACCGTCCATCTGAGCAGCACCAGTTACCATGTTCTTTACATAGTCAGCGTGACCAGGACAGTCAACGTGAGCGTAGTGACGCTTCTCTGTCTGGTATTCAATGTGAGCAGTATTAATTGTAATACCTCTTTCTTTTTCCTCAGGAGCATTGTCAATTGAAGAAAAGTCTTTCACGTCAGCAAGGCCCTTATCAGCAAGCACTTTGCTAATCGCGGCAGTCAATGTAGTCTTGCCATGGTCAACGTGCCCAATAGTTCCAATGTTAACGTGTGGTTTTGATCGGTCAAAGGTTTCCTTAGCCATATCTAAAATCGCTTATTGTTTAACTAATTTATTTATTACTTATTCTAATCTTATACTTAAATGGGATGCTCTAACTACAAGCAAACCACCACTATTACTACCCCTTCATCAACATCTTTACTGAGCCGATGACGGGAATTGAACCCGTGACCCCTTCCTTACCAAGGAAGTACTCTACCTCTGAGCTACATCGGCCAAAAGAGCGGGTGACCAGGTTCGAACCGGCGACCTACAGCTTGGAAGGCTGTCGCTCTACCAACTGAGCTACACCCGCTTTTGCAAGAGGCCAAATAACCTCTATTTATCGGTGGGGGGAGCAGGATTCGAACCTACGAAGACATAAGTCAGCAGATTTACAGTCTGCCCCAGTTGGCCGCTTTGGTATCCCCCCTTCAATCAACATTTAAAGAACTTCCTTTGAGGCTTTTAGCCATTTCTTCAAAGGGATTGCAAAATTATATGCTTTTTTAATTTATTCAAACATTTGCCAGCAATTATTAACTAGTTCAAATCGCCTTCAAAAAGGAGGTAGATTTCCTGAAGTTGGGGGTCTGTTTCGGCTTCCATTACCTGCTTGATTTGGTCTTCCATTTCCGGTAGGTCGATCAGGAGAAATAGGCCTTGCAATGCAGCAAAGCGCACTGTGTAGTTCTTATGGGATTGAGCTAGACTGACTAGCAATGGTGCCATCGCTTGCTGTTGGTCGGAAGGCGCTATGAGGAGGTAGGTGTTGATATATTGTAAGAGGTAGTAGAGATCATTTCTTCCAACCTGATAAATCTTTGTTCTGAAGTAGTCAAATGCCTCTGCCGAGGCTCGCTCACTATGGTAGGAAGCAATGGGTATAACGACATTGATATTCGTATAATCGCTGAACTTATCTAGTGTAGATTCAAAGGCTTGAAGATCATATTCATAGAGCGCCGCAAGTGCTGTACCGACAACATTATAAGAAGAATCTCCTAGCGCCGCTAAGGTCTGAGTTCTCATGCTCGGAAAGTCCAGGATAGTCAGAAGCCTTAGGGCGCTTGACCGGACGGCTGAAGTGCTATCATTGAGCATCTCGATAATAGTCTGTCGGCCTGATGGAGTCAACAACTCAGGGTACTCCAAATAATAGTCGATCGCATCAACCTGTAGCCTGATGTACGGGTCAGACAAAGCAGTTTCAAGAAGACTCGCCTTTAGATCGTCACTATCTGATGACGCAATACTGTCAATCGCTTCTTTCCGCAAAAGATATCGGCCACCATTAAAGTATTGTGAGTATAGCTCTTCCAAAGACTTAGGGTGATAGAGTTCCCACAACATTTGATTTTCTGGATCAACGACCACCAGCTCAGGTTTTTCATCTATGGGCAGAGCATATTCCTCTATGAGGTTTTCCATTACAATTGGGTATCGGACAATTTCCTCCGCTAGGTGGATATCGATATAAAACGGAAGTCTATAGATCGGAGAGATGGTTAGGTCTTGCAACTGCATAAGTTTTAAGTGCAAGGTGTCCTTCTTATAGAAGTGCTCAACTTCTACCTGAGGGTGTCCAGGATTAAAAAACCATTGATCGAAGAACCAATTCAGATCTTCGCCTGTAACCTCTTCAAAAGCCAAGCGAAGATGATCTACTTCGGTTGCTGAAAACTCGTTTTCCGATAGGTAAACACTGAGCGACTCGAAAAATGCCTCATCGCCGATATAGGAACGAAGCATGTGTAAAACCCGGCCCCCCTTAGAATAAGAGTGCGCATCAAACATATCCTCCTGATCTTCATAATAGTATCTGATCAGTTCGACCTTCTGCTCCTCGGCCTCAGCGAGATAAGTATATAACTCTTCCTGAAGGCTGTAGTCAGCTTCATCCTGACCATACTTGTATTCATTCCACAGGTACTCACCGTAATTGGCAAACGCTTCGTTGAGCGGAAGGTAAGACCATGACTCACACGTCACAAGATCCCCAAACCACTGATGAACGAGCTCGTGGGCGATAATGTAATCCCAATTGTAATCGAGCAACGTCCGCTGATCAATCTGAACCTCCTCCATAAAGACAGAGGCGGTGGTATTTTCCATGGCTCCTGACACAAAGTCACGCACGACGACCTGAGCATACTTGTCCCAGGGGTAGGGATATCCAAATAGCTCCGAAAAGTAAGCCAGCATCTCAGGAGTGTTTTCAAAAATGTCCTTTGCACTTTCCTTGTATTCGTCCTCCACCCAATACTCTAGCGGAATGCTGCCGTAAGCATCCTCCACTACCGTGAAATCTCCAATCGCAAGCATAAATAAGTATGGTGCATGAGGCTTGTCCATAATCCAGTGGTCCGTGCGTTGACCGTCGCTTGATGGTTCTGAAGAAATGAGCAGCCCGTTTGACAAGGTTTTGAATGCATCGTCTACTGTAATGAGCATCTCCTGGGTACATCGCTCATTTGGGCTATCAATAGTTGGGAACCAAACCGAGTTGCCGTCTGTCTCGCCTTGAGTCCATATTTGGCGAGGCTTTCCCTCCTCTTTACCCAATGGGTTAATCAAGTATAGGCCCTGGTCATCAGTAATGGCTTCACTTCCCTCTGAAGCGTACTCCTCCGGCTTGGCTGTATAATTGATTACTACCGAAAGGGTGTCTCCTCGCTCAGCAGTTTGGCCTAGTTCGATCAGGAGCTGCCTTCCATCATATTCATAATTGACTGATTTCTCCACCGTATCTGTTCCGCCGGGCAAATGGACTTCATTGATCTGCATCCCTTTTGCATCCAGCATAAGCACCTCCTGAGGGTAGAAGACAGGCGTGAGGTCTAGCGTGGCTGTACCATTGACCCACTGTCTTTCCCAATCAAAACTTAGCTCCAGTTTGGTATGGAGCAGATCAAATTCCCTAGTCCGTGTGGCTCGGAAATCCTCTTTGCCGTAAAGCTCCACCTCGAGTTGATTAGCACCACCACTATTGGTATTTTGCGCTAGCCCAGGTAGTGCCGTTAGTATTGAAAAAAGGAATAATATGATTTGGGATACGGAACTCATAGGTAGCAGGTCAAAAGCAAAGCTTGTAAAATTGTCTCAGTTAAGTTTACTTGAGGTGAAGAATTCTGATAAGAAATGATGTAAGGTTTATCATTAGCTAATGGATATCATTGAGATAACGAAAACTATTGATTAACAATGCACTACGAAGTTTAAGCCCCGCAATTATGTATAAAATAATAGTTAATGAAGACACGGCTTTGATCACTGAAGTGAAGGATGGTCAGACCTATATAGACGGTAGTGCCCAAGACTGGGATATGAGTCAGCTCAGTGATCATCGATTCCAAATATTGAAGAATGATAAAGTCTATAACGCTGAAATCGTAGAGGTAAACGCTGATCACAAGCACCTAACAATTAAACTCAACGGTAAGCTTATCTCACTCGAAGTAAAAGACTCGATGGACCTACTGCTAGCGAAGCTCGGCATAGAGCATAATAGTAAAAGTATAGTGAAGGATGTAAAGGCACCTATGCCAGGCCTGATCATAGATGTGGCCTTAGCCGCTGGTCAGGAAGTAAAGAAAGGAGACACTTTACTGATTTTAGAAGCCATGAAAATGGAAAACGTGATCAAATCTCCAGCTGATGGTACTATCTCCAAAGTGCTTATTAAAAAAGGAGAAAGTGTTGAGAAAAATCAAATCCTGGTGGAGTTCTAATTTTCCTTCACCAATCAATCCTAAATGATATATTTGTGGGATTTATCTCAAAACCTAGCTAGACATTAAGCAGATCATATGAAATACAAAAGAATACTTCTCAAACTCAGCGGTGAGGCCCTCATGGGCGATAACAAATATGGCATAGATCCTGCACGGCTGGAGCAGTATTCCAAAGAGATCAAGAAAGTCAAGGATGCCGGCGTAGAGGTGGCGATTGTCATAGGCGGTGGCAACATCTTCAGGGGTGTACAGGCAGAGCGGTCAGGAATAGATCGAGTACAAGGTGACTATATGGGTATGCTCGCCACAGTCATCAATGCCATGGCACTTCAAAGTGCTCTAGAAAAGCAAGGCATGTATACTCGACTGATGTCTGGGATCAAGATGGAACAAGTATGTGAGCCTTTTATAAAAAGAAGAGCTACAAGACATCTTGAAAAAGGACGTATTGTCATTTTTGGAGCAGGTCTTGGCAACCCCTATTTCACCACTGACTCTACAGCCAGTCTAAGAGCTATAGAGATAGAGGCAGATGTAGTAATGAAAG
>JAVKDO010000027.1:0-14161 GCA_040222235.1 Cyclobacteriaceae bacterium | reverse complement strand
ACTATTTTTTGGATTTTCAGCATCCTGAATCAAAACCAGTCCAAAATCACCTGAATCGTCGATTCTAATACGGCCAATCCAAGAGAAACATAGGTAACATCAACATTCAAATCAGCAGTTTATAGCCTCCTGAGTAGTTACTTTTACAGAATTAGAAATCATTGCTCATTGTCTTTACGAAATGACCTTTATTTCTTTTGACCAGCAGGAAATCCAATCTAAGTGAGACGAATTGATAAGGTCTATGGAAGAATTTGAAAAGATGACTCCCAAGGAACGTAAAAGGAATACTAGATCGCTTGATGAATTTCTAGACGACCAACCTGAAAGTGACGAAGAGTGATCTTCTTAACCCAACGACTGATGACTCTTTTTTTTATTCCACCCACAGGCTGATTTTAATTAGACTCATTTCAAATTGATCAATTTTAGAACCAAATGGTCATAGTAAGGCTTATATGCTTAGATTGTATGTAGAAACATTTAAATACGAAAAGATATGAGTACGCCTACTATTGCCGCCAAGAATCCGATACCTGTAGAACTAGAAGCTGGTAAAACCTACGCTTGGTGTTCTTGCGGTAATTCTAGCAAGCAGCCATTTTGTGACGGATCACACAAAGGCTCTGACTTTACACCAACTATGTTTACGGCCGAAGAATCTAAGACTGGATACATGTGCCAGTGCAAACATTCCGGCAATGGTGCATTTTGCGACGGGTCGCATAAAGCGCTTTAAGGTGATAACACAAAGGAACAACAAAGGCCAGTCGATTGACTGGCCTTTGTTGTTCACGCTAATCTGATATAAAACAGACAAGTGGATTGGATGCTATTGGGGAGTGAGTAGTATTGACCAACTATAATTCTTACCTTTGCGGCTCAATTTAATAGAAGCTTATCAATACATTCAGCAAATTAGGACTCTCAGCATCGATTCTTGAGGTCCTTGATCAACTTGGGTTCGACACACCCACACCAGTTCAAGAAAAATCCATTCCACTCTTGTTGACCAAAGATCCTACGGATTTTATAGGGTTAGCACAGACAGGTACAGGTAAGACAGCCGCATTCGGGCTACCGCTAATCGATCTAATCGATGAGGATAACAGAGCCACACAGGCACTGATCATGGCTCCTACTAGGGAACTAGGACAGCAGACTGCTCAGCAGTTAAAATCATTTTCACAGAACAATAAAGCAGTCAATATAGAAGTGGTTTATGGTGGAGCTTCCATCGTAGGACAAATGAAGGCACTGAAGCGGCCTACACAAATTGTGGTCGCTACGCCAGGACGATTGCTTGACCTAATCAAGAGAAAGGCCATCCAGCTGGATCAAGTCCGCTATGTGGTACTTGACGAGGCAGATGAAATGCTTAATATGGGTTTTAAGGAGGATATAGACGAGATTTTATCCTATACCCAGAATGATCGTGTGACATGGCTCTTTTCGGCTACAATGCCGAATGAGATTCGTAGGATTGTTAAAAAGTACATGTCTGCACCTCTCGAAGTTGCGATCAATACGGAAGAGAAGAGTAACAAAGATATTAGCCATAAGTATGTGATGGTCAAGTCATCTAATAAGCTGCCTGGCCTCAGGAGGTTTATGGATTTGCAATCAGATATGCGAGGCATCATGTTTTGCAGAACGAAGCGTGAAACGCAAGAGATTACTGATGAGTTAAGTGGTATGGGCTATGGTGTTGAGGCGCTGCACGGGGACTTGTCCCAAGCGCAGCGAGATGCAGCTATGAAGAGATTCAAGACGCGCTCAATGCAACTACTCATTGCTACAGATGTGGCTGCCAGAGGACTGGATGTCAACGACTTAACGCATGTAATCCATCATACACTTCCGGATCAACTAGAGAGCTATACACACCGTAGTGGTCGTACAGGACGGGCTGGAAAGAAAGGCATTTCGCTAGCCTTCATTAATCCTCGAGAAGGAAGAAAAATCACAGAACTTGAGAGGAAAATCAAGGTCACTTTCGAAAAGATAGAGGTGCCTACGATGGATTCTCTACGGAATACTCGAATCAGTAATTGGGCTAACCTAATTGTGAATACCAAAGTAGATGCTCAGGCGGATACTATTCTGGCAGAGCTAAATGAAAAGTTTGCAGAACTGAGTAAGGAGGATATCCTCAAGCGCCTGATCACGACTCAGCTTGATCACCTCACTGTGCAGAATGGTGAGGAAACCAATCTTAATGAAACCCACGGAGGAGCACCTGGAAAAAGAGATTTGGGCAAATTCCATCGCTATTTTGTCAATATTGGTCTTATGGATGGTATGACAAAAGGGGATCTTATTCACTTCCTAGCTGACATAGCTAATGTGGATAGGAAATTCTTTGGAGACCTGACCATGCAGAAAAACTGTGCCTATTTCGACGTTGATGGCAGCAAGGATGATGGCATTGAGAAGAAGTTCGATGGTGTAGAGATCGAAGGTCGAAGCATTCGTGTTAATCGCGATGATGAAGCTGAGATGCGCACGCCCAAAGAATTTCATAAGAAGAAAAGTTTCGCAGGTGCGCGCAGGTCTGGCGGTAGTGGAAAACCAAGCAAAGACTTCCGCAGAAGTGGCGGTGGTAAGAGGAGAGGGAAATACTAGAGTAATGATGCTAGTCCTCATTTGAAGAGGTAGCTAATCAGCAAAAAGAAGATAGAGGGGCAAAGCAAAACGCCGACCCCAGTATAAAAGGTAGCTGTCAATGCACCATAGGGTACAAGCTTTGGATCGGTAGCAGCCAAACCAGCTGCTACGCCACTTGTGGTTCCTATCATACCCCCAAATACCATTGCTGTACCAGGGTTATCAAGTCCTATTCGTTTTGCGACGATGGGTGTAATGATCGTCACGAAGATGGTCTTGATGACCCCAGCTGCAATACTGATGGCAATTAGATCTGAAGAAGCACCTATTGCTGCTCCTGTCACTGGTCCAACGATGTAGGTACAAGCCCCTGCGCCAATTGTAGTGAAGCTCACCGGATCGCTATACCCCAGAGCATACCCGATCGCTCCGCCGACAAAAAAGGTGACGGTTACTCCTATGAACAAGGATAAGATCCCTGCTAGTCCTGTTTTCTTTAGTTCTGCTAAGCTGGCACCCATTGCGGTAGCCACTATCGTAAAATCTCGAAGCATGGAGCCTCCTAACAACGCCATACCTGAAAAGATGGGGAAGCTTGCCACTCCTTTGTCCCCTCCAAAATAAGCCAAGACCAAAGCCCCAAGAATAGCAAGAGCTACCCCAGGAATACGCTTGTTTAACAATCGTTTTGATATCCAATCACAGACGAGGATCAATAAGCCTACCACAAGAAAGGCCAGAATAAGACCATTCTTAATGAGTAGATTATCGATAATATCAATGCTTGTCATGAGAGGGTTGGGCCTTCATCAGTCTTGGATAGTCTTGAGAGGACAGGAATGAGCAAGTAACAGCAAGTCGTGGCGATAATGCCTGATAAAATGGCTACCCATCCACCTGAGATGGCTACTTTGACGTTGAGGACGGATGACATAGCAATCACTACCGGAATGTACATACTGCTCCAAAACATTATTCCACTCTTAGTTTCAGGATGAATGCCTTTGTGCTTGTAGTAGCGATCATTGACTAGCACCAGTAAGAGCATGCCAAGCCCAACACCCCCGACATTCCCATCAATACCAATCAAAACGCCGAGGTATTTACCTGCTATCTGCCCAATCAAAAAACAGGCGGCTAGGAATGCTACTCCGTAGATTTTCATCAGCTTTTAGTTAGCAGCTTTTTGAGCTCGTTTTTCACAACTTTTCCCATGGCATTTCTTGGAAGATCTTCCATCACATGGTAGATTCTTGGTACTTTATAGGCTGGCAGACGATCACAGAGCCATTGTTTTAGTTCTTGTGCATCGAGAGTCGATTCAGTGGATACAAGACCTGTTGCGACAATTTCTCCCCATTCTTCATCGGGTAACCCAACTACAGCACAATCCTTGACTGCATTGTGAGATCTTAGTACTTCTTCTATTTCAAGTGCAGATAGTTTATACCCACCGGACTTAATAATGTCGATGGAACTGCGCCCAATGATTTTGTAGCTGTCACTATCGTAAATTGCCACATCTCCGGTCTTGAACCAGCCGTCCTCGGTAAATGCCGATGTAGTGGCTTCTGGTTTGTTCCAGTATTCATGGAAGACATTCTGACCTTTTACCAATATCTCACCCTGTTCATCGTCGGCAATTTCCTGATACTGCTCATCTACCAGTTTGACTTCAACCCCTTCAAGCGGTTGTCCGATATGGCCAGGCCGTCGCTCTCCAAGATAGGGATTGCTGATCGCCATTCCCATTTCAGTCATGCCGTAGCGCTCAAGAAGAGTATGGCCGCTGACCTCTCTCCATTTTTCGAGTACGGATACAGGTAAGGCAGCAGAGCCCGATACCATGAGTCTCATTTTCTTGAGTCCTTGAGATACCTCAATTTGCTGCTCCTTGTTCATTGCTACATAGGCAGTGATTAGCTTGAAGTAGATCGTGGGTACTGCCATGAATAGATTGGCCGGGCCATGAGCGAGCCTGCTGAGGATGTCCACTGCATCAAACTTGGAGAACTCACAAGTAGCCCCAGACCACAAGGCACAGGAGAGGACATTGATAATGCCATGGACATGGTGCATGGGCAGTACATTGACAATATGATCATCTGATGTCCATTCCCAAGCCTTGGTTAAAGTAGTGATCTGAGCCTCGATATTGGCGTGGGTAGTGACTACTCCTTTGGGAGCACCTGTTGTGCCACTCGTGTAGAGGATCATTGCTCTTCGATCCAGTGCTATGTTGGGTAGAGGGCCTGATCCTGATGAAACCTCTTCCGTCGAGACTAACCTAAAATCAAGTTCCTTAGCAGGTTCGATGTATTCTTTTTGGAAAGCGGGTGAGACCACCAGTTGAGTGACTTGTGCATCTTTGAGTACATATTCCTGAGAAGCAACTGGTGCCTTAGGGTGCAAGGGCACGGCGATACCACCAGCCCGCCAAATGGCCCATTGAACTTTGACATAGTCGAATCCCGGTTCGACCACAAAGGCGATTCTTTGTTCATTAAGGTCGTTTGACCCGTGAAGTAATACACCAGCAAAATTACCTGATTCAACTAAAAGCTGTTTGTAACTGTACTTCTCACCACAAGATACAATTGCTGTTCTGTTGGCAAATTCTGAAGCAAGATTGATTAGGGTTGGCATAGGAAAACTTTGCTCTAATATAAGACTACCATGTGACTTGAAATAGAAAGTCTTACGAACACCGACATACAACTATTGAGTAAGCTTTGAATGCACCTTTCTTGTAAGAATGTACTGGCATTTTTTTAATAACATAACAAACGTTTGGTTGGCTTAGGAGAATCTTCAGTAATTGGCGGAAGTTCAAATTCTTAATGAAGCATTAAATTCTCTTAAGTCACCTGAACTTAATATTCAGTATCTTCGTACCAGATTGGTACACCAAATTTTAAGATTATGTTAGTTATTAGTAGCAGAGAGTTTAGGCAGAACCAAAAGATGTATTTTGAAAAAGCAGATCAGGGTGAGCAAATCATTGTTCAGAGGGGAAAGGATAAGGCATACGCACTCACACCAGTGGAAGAAGGGGATCAATACTTTACTGCAGAGATGGTGAAGAGGATCAAAGAAAGTATAAGTCAGATATCTGCGGGACAAACTAAGCAAGTCAATACTTCAGAAGAGATCGATGAACTTCTTGGACTATGAGTTATGTGCTCGAATTCTCGGTCAATGCTCTTGAGGATATAGAAAAGCACAAAAAAGCAGGAGACCAAGTTACGCTTAAGAAAATCCAACGGTTGTTATATGAGATCAGAGAACACCCTACTGAAGGTACAGGCAAGCCTGAAAGGTTGAAGCATGAACTTGAAGGTCTTTATTCAAGACGAATCAATAGAAAACACCGCATGGTCTATTTAATAGATCAAAATGTAGTCACGCTTTATGTTATCAGCGCTTATGCTCACTATGGTGATAAGTGAGATCTATATAAGAGATTCCCGATAAGTAAGTATCGGATACTTCTCACCTTTATGAAAGTCATCTCTTCCCATGGGAAGTTCAACAAAGGCATCTGCATCAACAAGATTAGCGAGATCACCTGAACCATTCCCTTTGACCGGCATTGCGACAATTTCTCCGGTAGGAGAGAAGTTGAGTTTGACTTCCAAGAAATAAGTGAGGTTGGGCTTGAAGTGCACATCTGCTCCCAATACTGCATATGGTGAATTGATATGACTTATTTGTAGCGAATGATTCAGCCATGTCTTGAAATAGCGCTGCATGCACATGAAGCTAGAGACAGGATTACCAGGGAAAGCGAATACAGTTGATTGGTCTTGAAATGAACCAAACCAGAATGGCTTGCCTGGGCGCTGGCTAATCCGATGAAAATGCTTTTCAACGCCTAATTCTTCTAATGCCTGCGGTAGGAAGTCAAATTTACCTTTGGACACACCACCACTCAAAATAACGAGCTCATAGTCATTTAGAATTGTTCGAAGTTTGTCAATAATAGTGTCATACTCGTCATCTAGGTGAGCCATATCGACCGTCGCGCCATAGTGCGACAAGGCTGTTTTCAGCCGGTAGATGTTACTCTTTCTAATCTGATGTGCCAGGGGCTGTTCATCGATCTCTACCAATTCATCTCCTGTGGAGATGATGACAGTTTTTGGTAGCCGACTTACTTTGACTTTGCTTTTTCCGACTGTGGCGCAAACACCAATTTCAGTAGAGGAGAGGATCTGACCACTTTTGATAACTACATCACCCGTTTTTCTATCAAATCCCTTGAAATGAATGTTTTGCAGCTTAGTCAACGGTTTTTCATTGATAGTGGCCCGTTGGTCTTCAATATTGATTTCCTCATAAGGGATTACCGTATCCAGACCCTTTGGCACAATGGCACCAGTCATCACTTCCAGACATTCGCCTGATACGGTAAGGGTCATTTGCTCCGCACCAGCAGCGGCGACACCTACAACATGAAAAGTCTTGACGCCCTGCTCATAATCCTTGTATTGGATGGCTATCCCGTCCATAGTCACGCGATCGTAAGGAGGCATATCTCGATCTGCAGAAATATCTTCTCTTAGAACGCGCCCGATCCCATCACTTAGCGGGATGCTGGTCATGCCAAAGTCTCTGGCTTTGGTGGTAACAATCTCTAATGCCTCGGCTACACTGATCATAGGGTCTGGGTTAATTGAAATCGTGATATTAATCAAACTTAAAAAAATGTCTAATTGCAGTGCAACGAAGATATCTTCTTATGAAGCGCCACATCAGCCGCATAACCATGTTCCTAGCCATTAGGATTTCTCCTGACCGTCGAAATGACAATTTTTTAAGTTTGATTCTAAGGATCTCAATATTTGAAGTTTATTTGTCTTATTGCGTCTAGGCAAAACAACGAATCCTTGGACTTTGTTGTTAGCTCAATAGTCTAACGGAAATATAGGTTCAATTTGAATTCATACAGATCACAGTTTCCAATTTTTGATAAGTACCCTGAATTGGCCTACTTGGACAATGCCGCTACCACGCAACGACCTAAGGTGGTAATCGATGCTATTACTCAGTTTTATAGTTATGAAAATGCAAACACCCATCGTGGTATCTATGACCTGAGCAACGAAGCTACCGCCAAATATGAGGCGGCAAGAAAAGGACTAGCCTCTTTTTTGGGAGCAAAGAGCCCTGATAATATCGCCTTTACCAAAGGAACCACAGAATCCGTGAATATCGTCGCTCAGTCATTTTTGGCTGATCGCCTCGTGCCAGGAGACAATATCGTCGTGTCCATCCTTGAGCACCACGCCAATTTCATTCCTTGGCAAATGTTAGCTAAGGCCAAAGGTGCGGAGCTAAGAATCATTCCTATTGACAAGCAGGGTGACCTGGATATGTCAAAGTATTGTAGACTGGTTGATAGCCGCACTAAAATGGTGGCCGTTAACCACATCTCCAATACCCTGGGCACGATCAATGATATCGCTGAGATCATTGCGGTAGCGCATCAACAGGATGTGCCTGTAATGATCGATGCTGCACAGAGTGCGAGTCTCTATCCACTGGATGCCCAAGCATTAGACTATGATTTTCTCGCCTTTTCTGGCCACAAGATTTTCGGTCCGTTTGGTATCGGAGTGCTGTTTGTGAGTGATCGCTTCCTACCGGAAATGAAACCCCACAACTATGGTGGTGGGATGATCCGAGAGGTGAGTGTAGCCGAGACGATCTTCGCAAAGTACCCCTTCAATCTAGAGGCGGGAACTGGTAATGTGAGCGGAGTGATCGGACTCCATGCTGCGATTGAGTACTTGAATAATATGGATAAAGTGGCTGCTCGGCAGGAACTACATGCCCTATCGGAATATACAGCCGAGGTTCTTAAGAGTATACCTGAAGTACACATCGTTAAGCAACCCAAAAATCACACGGGTATTTTTTCGTTAGATGTTAAAGACATACATCCTCATGATGTTGCGTCCTTTTTAAACAAAGATGGAATTGCTGTAAGAGCTGGAATGCACTGTACACAGCCACTGCTTGACTCCATTGGGGTACCAGCTACAGTGCGCGTGTCGCTCTCAATCTACAATGACCGGTCGGAGATTGATAGGTTGAAATCAGCATTGATAGATTTGATAAAGTTTTGGTCATGACTAAGGAGGAGATACAAGAGCTATATCGAAAGCAAATACTACCGGAGAATAAAGCACCTTATCATTTTGAGAAAGTGGGGTCAGCCATTTCTGTAAAGGCTTACAATCCCATGTGTGGTGATAAATACGAGCTATTTATCGGTGGAACCCGAGGTGTACTAGACGAGTTGCATTTCCATGGTATAGGGTGCGCCATTTCAAAGGCTTCTTCTTCTATCTTGTTGAGAAAAGTAGAAGGGATGTCTCATCAGGATGCGATCAGGTACTGTCAGACTTTCCTTCAAGCACTTGATTCATCTGATAGTAGTGATTTATCTGATGAAGAGTTGAAAATACTAGTGGAATTGAAAAACTTTGAGGGTAGAGTAGATTGCATCAAATTGAGTTGGGAGGCATTATTAGAGGAATTAAAACATGGCTGAAGTAACAAGCGTAAAGATCAAACTGATTGCCTATGGGATCGCCAAGGATATACTCGGAGGTGGCTCCAAAGACTATGTCGTGAACGCCGACACTAGTATTGGTGAGCTCAAACAATTGTTGATCAATGACTTTCCTGAGTTTGAAAAGCTCAGAAGCCTGAAATTCGCCATTAATGAAGAGTATCAGAGTGATGACTATGTGATTATTGCTGAAGACGAAGTTGTGATTATTCCGCCGGTAAGCGGAGGATAGCCTTTGAAATCGACAATTGATAATTGAAAATGGAGTGGTTCATTTCTCCAAAATCAATTTAGCGAAGGATAGAACCTATGATAGATATACAAATACTTGATACACCACTTTCAGCAGCATATTGCGAGGAAGCAGTAGCAGATGATGCTGCAGGTGGTACTGTGGTCTTTATAGGTACGGTTAGAAACCAAACCAAAGGCAAGAAGGTGGTGTCGCTTGAGTTTGAGTCGTATATCCCGATGGCAAAGAAGGAGATGCAGAAGATCGCTGAAGAGGTGGTGGAACGATGGTCAGCGCTGCATGTGAGTATCCATCACCGTGTTGGTAATTTAGCGGTAGGAGAGTTGCCGGTGATTATTGCGGTAGCTACCCCACACCGCAAAGCCGCTTTTGAAGCTTGTGAATATGCCATTGATACCCTCAAAGAAAGCATACCTATCTGGAAGAAGGAGATTTTTGAAGATGGAGAAATCTGGGTGGCGGCCCACCCCTAATTTCTCTGCCGGAGTAGTCTAGTTAGCTATACGCTGCACCCTCTTTGCTTCATCTGATTTTGTAAGGGTAAGTCGCACTATACTATCATCCTTGGCTAACAAGTTGTGAGGAACACCACCTTCCAGTGATATTAGATCTCCTTTTTCGAGCATTTGATTGACTCCTTTGACTCCAAACTCAATGGTTCCTTCCACGATCTGGATGACTATCGAAAATGGAGATTGATGTTCTTTCATTTGCACGCCATTCTTCATAGCTATTCGGATCTCTTTAGTAAATGAGGTTTCGAAAAGTATACTGACTACTGGCTTGTTTTCGTTGTACTTCAAGTCTTGATAGAGTGATGCTTTGTTCATGGAAATATTGAGAGGGTATCTCTTTTAGTATGGTGATTCGAAGGTATTCGTATTGTTGGCACTAGTTTATGACCTGTATCATACTAGATATCGCCACCGCTGAAATTCTTGAATGTTGCCTATAAAGCCAGTTTGGGCTGGGGTACTAAAAAATACTCTTCGAAACTTGGGTGGTGTGGAGCGCCGAGATTCTAGCGCTTACGCATAAAAAAAGCCTTTCTGATTTCAGAAAGGCTTTCAATATTCTAGTAGCTGTTTATCAATTACATTCCAGGAGGAAGGATCACAGCGTCAATCACGTGAACCACACCATTGCTTGCCATAATATCCGCGCTTACAACGCTAGCTCCGTTGACTTTAGCTCCACCCATAGTTGTGATAGTCACTTCAGCACCATTAACTGTAGCGGCTTTCATACCATTCGTAAGATCTGTAGACTTCACAGTTCCTGATACTACATGATAAGTAAGAATGGCCACAAGCTTGTCTTTGTTCTCCGGCTTAAGCAACATATCCAATGTGCCAGCAGGCAGTGCTGCGAATGCCTCATTAGTTGGAGCAAATACTGTGAATGGACCAGCACTAGATAGCGTTTCCACCAATCCACCAGCTTTTACAGCTGCTACTAGTGTAGAAAGTGCATCCGTACCTACAGCTAGCTCTACGATAGTTTTGTCTTGAGGAGCTTTACCGTTACCAGTAGTGCCCGCTACTGAAGTCGTTAGAGAGGCTACTGCCACAACTAGACTTAGAAGAGTAATTTTAATCTTGTTCATAATTTTCTTTTTAGAGTTTATGGGCTGAGAACAGAGTGTTTTATTAATTGTTTAACTTTTATACATCAAAGATTAAACAATACTTTATAAGCACTTTTACCTGCTCTCTCCAAGCCAGTCTTCATTGTGGTTTTGAGAAAAAGACACTTGGTATCAATCAGCCAGGATGTCAAGTTTCCTTATTGTAAAATGTATTTTTTTTATGCCTTAGAATAGTACCACTGGTATCGTTGCTTAACGATTGTACTTTGGCCTTTTGCGCTAGATAATCGTCCCGTCATTCTTGAATTTAGATGAACACACCGATTCGTCCGATGAACTCAATAGTTTGAGCGTTAGTTTCAAGCCGTTGACTTCAATGATTATCTACCTTTGTAAACACAACTACATTATTAATGCAATCACAGATCATGACCACAGAAGAGCAAAGGACTGCTGCCGTGAAAGACTTGGAGATATTGGATACTTTGCCGGAGGGCATGTATGATGATATCACTTTTATAGCCTCTCAGATATGCGGCACACCTATCTCTTTAATTACATTTATACTAGAGGAAAGGCAATGGTTCAAGTCCAAACAAGGTCTAGAACTGTCGGAATCACCTAGAGATATCTCTTTTTGTACTCATGCGATCGAGGATAGTTCAGCCCTTATGGAGGTTCCGGATGCACTTGAAGACGAGAGATTCTTAAATAATCCTCTTGTTCTAGGAGATCCAAATATCAGATTTTATGCAGGGGCACCACTGACCAACGATGAAGGACAGGCCCTAGGTACTTTATGCGTGCTAGACAGAGAACCTAAGATTCTGAGTGAGCATCAAAAATCAAGTCTCTCAGCTTTAGCGCGTCAAGTAGAACAACTACTCAAGATGCGCAAGCAAATGAGTGCCAGAGAGAAGCTTAGAAAGGAGTTAGAAAATCGGCAATCGCTATACAAACTTGTTTCGGAAAACGCCTCGGATCTAGTTGCCCTACATAAGCTCGATGGTACCTATATTTATCTGTCGCCTTCGTGTAAAGAGTTGCTTGGATATGAGCAAAATGAGTTGCTAGGAAAAAGCCCAGCTGATTTCGTACATCCAGTTGATATGGCAGTATTAGATGGACAAGAGCTAAGCGACGCGCTCTTAAATATGGATGTCGATCAAATAGAGTACCGAATCAGAAGAAAAGATGGTCTCTACATATGGATGGAATCCTATTTCAAGCCAATTGCCAATGAAAACGGAGTAGTTGATTCATTTCAGAGTTCTTCTAGGGATGTCACCGAGCGGCGCAAAGAACGCAATCTGCTCAAGACTGCCAAGCAGAAAGCAGAAGAGGCCTCTGAAGCGAAGAATAGATTTCTATCGATGATGTCTCATGAGATACGTACTCCACTCAACGGAATCATTGGTGCAACCCACCTATTGCTGAATAAAAACTCTGATCATAATAGAGAGTCACATCTTGATATACTAAAGCAGAGCAGCAACAATTTGCTATCAATAGTCAATGATATACTCGACTTTAATAAGATAGAGGAAGGCAAATTGATCATAGATGATTCTGAATTTGACCTTTATGAATTGATAGATGTTATCTGTAGAAATTACGAGCAGGTTGCTTCTGAAAAGGGAGTAGACTTTAAGCTAGAATTCGAAGAAACTACAGGGGGAATCTATCAGGGAGATTCTGTCAGGATTAGCCAGGTGCTACACAATCTGATCAGCAATGCTATAAAGTTTACTTCCGAAGGTGGTGTCACTATTGTGGTCAAAAGCAGCGAGACTGATAACAAGTTGCACACTGTCATGTTTGAGGTTCGTGATACTGGATTAGGTATACCAAAAGAAAAGCAAAGTGAGATTTTTGATGAATTCGTTCAGGCGGAATCCAGCACGACAAGAAAGTTTGGAGGTTCAGGATTAGGTCTTGCCATTACCAAGAGACTCGTCAATTTGATGGGATCGGAAGTTCTACTTGATAGTGAAAGTGGTCGTGGATCGAAATTCTTCTTTTCGCTTGACCTTAAGAAGGTGAAAAGCACTCAAAAACTTTCTAGAAAGACCCCAATAAGAAAGTTTGACAAGTTGGATGCCAGAATCATGTTGGTGGAAGACAACATTTTTAATATGGCCATTGCAAGAGAGTTCTTGAAATCTTGGGGATGTGAAGTGATCGAAGCGATTAACGGACAAGAGGCCTTGATCGCTGCAGAGTCCAGAGATATAGATCTGATATTGCTTGATATCCAGATGCCTGTGATGGATGGTTTTGAGACTATTGATTCGATCCGAAAGAAGGAAGAAGACTATTTTAAATCGATTCCTGTCATCGCACTTACCGCAGGAGCGCTTGGCGATATTCAAGACAGGGTATTTGAAGCTGGCATGAATGATATCTTGACCAAGCCGTTTCTTCCGCTGGAGTTTTATAACAAGTTAGTAAAGTGGCTTAATAAAGATAACTCGGCCCAACAGCCGACTGCTACTGTCCCACAGGAAAAAGCAGAAATTCAGCAAAGTGAGTCGGATGATTCGCCGAGAGATCTTAGGTCTTATACGGCTAAAGAAGTGCTAGAGACTCTTGGTGACGAAGAAGAAGTCATGAATGAATTTCTGGACATTTTCGAACAGACTATGTCCCAGGAAGCTAATGTGCTTGAAGAGGCGATTGCCGCCAACAACATGGTAGCCATAGGCAGGTACGCTCACAAAGTCAAAGCGAGTACGAAAGCGCTTGGACTTACTCATATCTCTGAGGAATTGGAGGATTTGGAAAAGCTTCTTCAAGACATAGAAGCAGAGGATGAGCTAATCATAGAGAGATCCAATGCTCATTTGAGCAATGTAAGAAAAATGGTTGAGTTTTTGGTTGAGTACCCTGTGGAATAGAGGAGACCTATCTTAAAAGAGACTTGACTATTAATCTAAAAAGGTTTGCCCAAAACAGACTTGGCTTCTTTTGGGGATCGCTTGAATAGTTTTTGTGTAACTACTCAGGAGGTAGCAATAGCTTGAAGGTTAGGTAGTATTTGTTGAGATTGTTTTATGAGCGTATCTATTACAGAACGTAGGATAACGAAGTTCTGAGCACCTCTGAATGAACGGAACTGACCAGATATTTTAGA
>JAVKDO010000026.1:0-70723 GCA_040222235.1 Cyclobacteriaceae bacterium | reverse complement strand
CCTTTTCGACCATACCTTCTTCTAGTCCAATACCTGCCATGGTACACCAGCCATTGGATTCGATGAAAATCTTGCCTTCCTCATTTTCATGGCTACCGATCTTGTTGCCATAGAAGTCGTAGGCACGTAAGAACCAATCGCCATCCCAGCCGTTGGTTTTTACCGCTTGCTCCATCGCGTCTACGTGCTTTTGGGCTCGTTCGGCTTCTTCAGGCTTGTTGCGCTGTTTGCATAAGGCGATATAGTCCCTACCGTAAACCACGAATAGCCCAGCAATCATCAACGATTGTGCTTTGGTGCCGGCTGACTTGTTTTCTGTGGTTTGAAAGGACTCATTAGGATCGTTGGAGAAGCAATTGAGATTGAGACAGTCATTCCAGTCGGCCCTTCCGATCAACGGTAGGCCATGAGGCCCCAGGTTATTGGCGATATAGTCAAACGAGACTGTCAGGTGATCGAATAAAGTCTTCGATAGACTTTCATCATTGTCGAAGGGTACCATCTCCTCTAGGATAGACCAGTCACCGGTCTCTTTTAGATAGGCTGTAGTGCCTAGGATCAGCCAAAGAGGATCGTCGTTGAAGCCACTGCCTATATCGTTGTTACCGCGCTTCGTCAATGGTTGGTACTGGTGGTAGCAGCTGCCATCGGGGAGTTGCGTAGCTGCGATATCCAGTATCCTTTGTCGGGCGCGCTCAGGTACTTGATGTACAAAGCCAATTAGATCCTGATTGGAATCACGGAAGCCCATACCACGACCAATGCCGCTCTCAAAGAAACTAGCTGACCTGGAAAAACAGAAGGTAATCATGCACTGGTACTGATTCCACGCATTGACCATGCGGTCAAGTTTTTCATCACCACTGTTGACTGTGTAGGTAGTAAGGAGCTCGTCCCAGTACTTATTGAGTTCAGCAAAAGCCACATCTACTTTATCACTAGTATCAAAGTTAGAGATGATCTGCTTTGCTTTTGTTTTGTTGATGACGCCTTTAGACTCCCATTTATCTTCTTCGTCATTCTCGACATAGCCCAATACAAATACCAGGCCTTTGGATTCACCGGCTTCTAAGGTCACTTCGATGTAATGCGAAGCGATAGGCGACCAGCCATGTGCTTCACTCATTCGCGGTTGACCAGCTAGTACTGCCTCAGGCTCATCAAAGCCGTTATGCAGTCCCATAAAGGACTCACGGTCAGTATCATATCCATCTATAGCTGAATTGACTGAATAAAATGCATAATGATTGCGCCTCTCCCTGTATTCCGTCTTGTGGTAGAGTGTCGAGCCGTCTATTTCTACTTCACCGGTGGAGAAGTTGCGCTGGAAGTTTTCCATGTCTGCCACGGCATTCCACAGTGCCCATTCGGTATAAGAGAAGAGTTTGATGCTCTTTTGCTTATCAGAAGTATTCTTCAGTGTGAGCTTCTGGATCTCTGCGTGAGTATTGAGCGGCACGAAAAACAAGGTTTCGGCTGAAATGCCATCTTTCTCACCGGTGATGCGGGTGTAGTTCATGCCATGGCGACACTCATAGCGATCCAGTGGTGTCTTGCAAGGCTTCCATCCTGGTGACCAGATGGTATCCTGATCCTTGATATAGAAGTACCGCCCTCCCGAATCCATCGGCACATTATTGTAGCGGTAGCGGGTCAGTCGGCGGAACTTCGCATCCTTGTAGAAGGAGTAGCCACCAGCAGTATTGGAGATCAGTGAGAAGAAGTCCTCATTACCCAGATAATTGATCCATGGCCAGGGGGTCTTGGGATTGGTGATAACATATTCCCGATTAGTATCGTCAAAATGTCCAAATTTCATAGTGTAGTAGTGGGGGATAGAGTTCTGTAGTTCATTATCATATTTCGATTATTGAGCTGTCTCACTTTGCCTTCTGCGATTGAGCTCGAGGGTGATTTCGTCCATTTTAGTTTGATTGAGTGGGTAGGTGAGCATAAAGATGGCAGCCACTCCAGCGACTACCGCTGGCACCCAGCTCATGAGGATCTTTATTCCCGGTAGGGCACCCTGGATAGCGACCTGATCCAACCCATCGTAGTGATAGGCTGCTAGCACACCGCCGATGACGACTCCTGCGAGACCACCCCCAAACTTGGTGGCGAAGGAGCCCGCAGAGTAGACCAGGCCTGTTGCACGGCGGCCATTCTTGAACTCCGAATAGTCCGCCGCATCACCTAGCATCGCAAAGAAGAGCGTTGGGAAGATGGCAGCAGCCAGTTCTGAGATGCTACCCAATGCGAATATCCAGTAGACATCATCTGGGCCACAGAAGATTAGCAATGCATTGACCGCACCTGAAAAAATCAACGCATAGATGAAAAGTTGCTTCTTACCCAGTCGCGTACCTAGCCAGGCAGTAGCCATAGCACCTGCAATCGAGGCGATCATCAGCGCCACCAAGTAGGATGCGGACAATAGTTGGTCTTGTAGATAGTGCGTGAAATAGATGACGGTGATACCCTGCTTGATCGAGTTGTAGACGTTGAAGATTAGACCAATGCCTAGTAATACCAGCCAGGGCCTGTTGCGAATCAAGTCGTAGAAGTCTTTCTTTAGATTGGTCTGTTGCTCCTTTGGCGGTAGCACCCGCTCTTTGGTGCCGAAGAAGGTAAGGATCATGAAGAAAGCCAGAAATACAGACATTATATAGATAGCATTGCTATATCCCTGTTTCTGATTAATCAGCAGTATATCGGCTCCCGTCAGGCTCGCCTCGCCTGACACCAGAAAAGTATAATCTTGTCCTGCAGTCATCGAAAAGCTTATACTCTTGGTGGGCTCACTGCTAGCGATGGCAGGATCATTCCATACAAAGGTCGCAATGCCGTTTTCGGTCTTTATATTGGCGTTAGCTACATCGACAGGGGAAGAAACAGATACGGTGTAGGCAGACGCATTTATTTCGGATACGGTGATGTCTGGATTGACATTGCCAAAGGTGGCCACCAGATAGAGCATGGCCCCTTGTACGAGCATGCCACCGGCAAAAGCACCCACCATACGGAACGAACCAAGGCTTGTGCGTTCCTTATCATCACCGGTCATGACAGCCATCAATGCGCCGTAGGGGATATTATTGGCTGTGTAAAGAAGCGTGAATATGATATAAGTCGTGTAGGCGTAGATGATTTTTCCGGTAGAACCCAAGTCAGGAGAGGTAAACAACAGGGATAGGGTAGCGCCCAGCGGGACAGCCGTCCAGAGAATCCACGGGCGGAACTTGCCGTATTTCGTCTTGGTGCGGTCACCGACGATACCCATGAGCACGTCGCTGATGCCGTCACTGGAGCGGGCGATCAGCATGAGTAGGCCTACAGAGCCAGGAGTCAAGCCGTATACATCCGTATAAAAGATGAAGAGGAAGGTCGCCACGCCGCGCCAGGCGATATTGGCCGCTCCATCACCCAGGGCATAGCTCGCCTTCTCGAAAAAGGACAGTTTGTTTGAATTTGATAGCTCCATGGATCAGTTAATTGGGTTCAAATGATAAAATCGAATAGCTCTCGTCGGGTTTTTTCATAGACTTCTCTGCTGAACATATAGAGCTGTGCTGGCTTGTGTGGTACGCCCACCTGCTTCTCATTGAGGGGTATCACATACTTCATGCGATTGATCTTCTTGCGGAAGTTGCGCTTGTCAAACTGTGCATCGAAGATTTGTTCGTAGACATTCTGCAGCTGAGTAAGCGTAAACTTCTCAGGAAGCAGCTCGAACCCGATGGGCTCATGTTTCATCTTGCTACGCAAGGCGATTAATGCTGCATCCAGGATTTGGTTGTGATCAAAGGCCAAATCGCCCACAGCTTTGACAGGTGTCCACTTGACTTCACGACCCATCCATTTGAGATTGGCCTGCTGTGTCGCCAGCAACGCAAAGAAGCCCACGGTCACCACACGTCGCGTAGGATCTAGGCCAATGCTCTTCATCCAAAGCTGATCCTTAGGCTTTAGTAATCGTTCAGGATGGGCGAAGGTCTTGAACTGCTCGAGGTAGATCTCGGTCAGGCCCGTAAGATCAAATAGCACTCTGCTCGCAGCTGCTTCAATGGTTTCATCCTGATAGACATGGTTGCCGGTCAGTGTCCAATCGGAAGTGAAGTCAGAAGAGGGTGGATCACTTAGTGTTCTTTCAACAAGTAGTACGTTGAGTCGTTCTTCGTCATACCCGAATACCACACAGTCAACAGAAATGCTGCTACTTAATTCCATGGATGGGAGGGGTTCATTACCATAAACACTGCTTAGTGTAATAATAACACTTAGGTAAGGTAAGAATAATTGAGACAATGTCAAGTGCCAAGTATGATGACTTTCATCATGCGAGGTGTTAAGGGTTGGTTGGGAGGAGCCTGTTGATAGTCTGTTAATCACATGACCTGATGAAAAGTCTACCAACCATTTTTTTGATGCTCATCATGCTACTGAGCTGCAGCTCCGATGATCAAGTTGAGATTGCGGATGATAGCAATGAGGTAGAGCCACCGTTGATTCTGACTGGTAATGATTTTAACATCTTGTTCCTTGGTAATAGCCTGACGTCTGCCAATGGACTGCCGAATTTAGTGGTAGAGAGAGCGCAAGAAGCCAATGGACTCGTCATCGGAACTAAGACCATCTCCTATGGTAACTATGCGATTATCGATCACTGGAATGATGGAGACGCTTAAAGGAAATTGCTTCTGGACAGTATGACTTTGTCGTCATCCAGCAGGGACCATCATCGCAGGCTTTTGGTAGACAAGTGCTGATCGAATATGGTGCTATGTTTAAGGAACTCTGTGATACCCATGACGCAGAGCTGGTTTACTACATGGTCTGGCCGTGTCGTGGTAGTAAGAATGACCTGCTTTGCCGATGTTACCAGTGCGTTTAAGATTTGGATTGTTGACTCGATGAAAGTAAATGACAGATAACCGTTCAAAAGATTATGAATGACTTAGGAAATAATGTCTAGGTGGATAAAAAAATATAACAATCTTAATTCCTACATGTCTATTGATGGATGCGAACTGTCGTATGAGTAGAAAATTTATTTATCTAAAAAAGTAAACGATGAGACGAATTTTAATGGCAATAACCTTAGGAGGAGTTACCATTATCCTGAAATGATGTCAACTTAGTCGAAAGAATAGAATCTGGTCCACGAATTCCATTAATGGTTTATGTTTCCGAAAGTACGCCTTTGTTCGATCTATTGAATTTTGGGATGAGTCTCTGCTTCAATTTGATAACTGCTACACTACTTCTCTACGCATTGAAACGCTAGTTAATCCTTCGATACTCACAATTCAAATAACATCGATCATTTGGGGATTGATCGGTGATTTACCTCAAACAGGTTGGTACATGTTTCCAATACAATATGCGCTGATCAATATAGCAGACTATGTGACATCCTTTGTCTTAGCAGGTATCCGTATGATAAAATATCACAAAGATGATTGGACATCAATTCAGATTGACAAATACATGAGAAAAAGCTTATAGAAAGCAATACCTGATCCCTTGACGAGATTCTAAAAGAACGGAAGACCTGCTATTAACGTATTGAAGAACATTAAGCACATAATAATCAGAGTATATGCCTATCGCTACTTGCTACATACAAGAAACCCTGATCAAAAAGGTCGATTTCAAAAAACTCGTCTCGGATTGGGCTAGTTCAATAATGTATCTAAAGCTGATATTACCTTAAATTTGATTACCAATCATTTGCAATTTGGTCATTGCTACAAGGTTTTGGTTACACTTTTCTTGCCTTCCGTCTGGAGCCAGGAGCAAATAGAAGAGATTCAACGTTCATTATCTATCATTCTGGAAAAACACTTAAATATCAGTCCTAGTGATGTTTTTTTGATGACAGATATCATATCTTCTGGTCATGTCTTTACTGATGGTGCAATACAGAAGTGGGAGGAGAGGAATTGATTTATATTATCGATAATCAGAGTTAGAACAAATGGCAATTTAAATTTTGACAGCATTAAGATTTATACTGCTTTTACAGGGGTTTCTGGCTATTTTCATTGCTGGCGGTCTGTTTTTCAAGAATTCCAACATAAAGAATAGGTCTATTGCTGTGTTTATCCTCTTATTTGGATTGGAAATTATTGAGTATTTGTACTCAACAAGTCAGGTACTTTTTCTATACCCGTGGTTTTATGGAATTTATTACTTCCCAGCTGGTTTTGCCTATGGGCCTCTTTTATTTCTTCATGTTCAATCATTGTATGGAAAAAAAGGGAATAAACTATTCAACATTATTCATTTCATCCCTGCTTTGATTGTAACACTGCTAATCTTTGATATTTTTTTAATGAATGCAGAGGATAGAATAGCCTACCTAAGCGAAAATTTCTTTAATCGGATTATGCCATACAATTACATGAGATCTATTCATATATTATGTTACGGTATTGCAGCAGGAATTTTCCTGAGATTAAATAACAACTTTCAACAGAGTTCTGATAAACTTTATACAATAGCTATCTGTGTAATATATTTTCTTTCTGCTGTGCTTATTTCGCTCCTCACCTGGTTTGCAGATGGCTGGCGACAATTCATCTACTATTACTTACTGGTTAACACATTAGTTCTCACAGTGGGTTACCTTCTTTATTCAAAATCAGAATTCTTAAAAGAGATCACTAAGAAATATTTGTATTCTGGAATGTCTGAGGACGAAATGAAGGTGATCGTCCAGAAAATCCAATCAAGTATTGTTGATGATAAAGAATTCCTGAATCGGAGTATGAGCCTGAGAAAAATTGCAGATCTAACCGGAGAAGACACGCACAGAATATCTCAAACAATGTCGGTGTTGGTAAAGAAAAATTTTAATGATTATATCAACTTCTATAGGATCAACTACGCAAAAGAATTGTTGGCAAATCCAAAATTCGATTATTACAAAATTGAGGCAATTGCTATTGACTCAGGATTCAACAACAAAGTTACTTTCCATAAAGCATTTGTAAAGTTGACAAATACTACCCCAGCAGCATTTAGAAAAGCAAGAGAAGAATAATTGGGTATAGAATAATTATTCTTTACAACAATCGCCCTCTCAGACCGCATTAACATGAGTTAAGCGGCTATTATTGGTATAAAAAAATGCGTTTGAAAATTCTCCCACTATCATTATTAGTATTTCTAGCACTAGAAACAAATGGCCAGACTGACATGGTTTCTGATGCTATTGGCAAAGACAATATCGTTCTGTTCAGAGAACATTGTTCCCGTGGAGACTATCAAAGAGCCTTTTACAGTAATGTTCAACAAGAAAGCTTAAATATCACAAAGTACCTGATCAGACCAAAGGTGGCCATCAATGAAAAAGATTATACTGGATCAACAGCATTGATTGCAGCTATAAAAAACAATCGTAATGATATTACGAACATACTTCTAAAAAATGGAGCGAATCCTAATTTACCAGAAGAAAGGGGGCTAAAGGCCACAGCACTTATGTATGCTGCTGCTTCAAACGATGCAGCGGTTGTCTCAGGACTTATAAACAGTGGAGCAGAGATAAATGACAGGGACATAAATGGTGATCCCGCAATTAACTGGGCTACATTCAACGGGAATATTGATATAATGAGACTGCTTATTCAAAGAGGAGCAGATTTAGAAATTAAGAGCAAGCATGGGATGGCTGTAGATGTAGCATTTCGATTGTGGCATGCAGATTCTGTTGCTGAAATTTTCAGAGAAGTTGTTTTTGGTAAGAAGCTTACCAAAAGTGAAAAAGAATTGACGCAGGTGGTAAAAACTGAGGACTTGCTTTCTATCAAGACACTTCTTAACAATAATACCTCCCCCAAAATGGTGGATGAACTGGGAACTCCCTTGATACACTTGGCAACCGAAAAAGGGAATCAAGAATTAATTGAATTGCTATTCGCAATGGAAGCTGATCTGAATAAACTTAATAGGGTAGGGCAATCCGCTTTGTCAATTGCTGCAAGATTCGGGCACTTATCTCTGGTTGATTATTATCTGGAAAGTTGATGGTACCCCAAAAAATAGGACAGTGAGTTTAGTTCTGAATTGACAACTAAATTTACTGATATGACACGAAAAAAGTACACATCGAAATTCAAGACCAAAGTGGAATTGGAAGCACTCAAGGAGCGCTCCTCTGTGACAGAGCTTGCTCAGAAGTATGAGTTAACACCTCAGCAAATTAATCTTTGGAAAAGAGAGTTTCTAACCAAAGCTGAGGATGTTTTTGAATCAAAAGGCAAGACTAAAAAGGAAGCTGCCGATGAAGAGAAAGACCAGCTATTGAAGGTTATTGGCCAATTAAAGGTGGAAGTTGATTTTTTAAACAACGCCTTGCGGTAAGGCCTCTGACTGAACGGCGATCACTGATAAGCAAGGGTCAGATGGGCATGACAAAGCAGTGTGAGTTGCTGTCGATACACCGTTCAGGGATTTATTACAACCCTTCAGGAGAATCTGAGTTGAACTTAAAGCTAATGCAAATGATGGATGAGCATTATCTGCATCACCCTTTCAAAGGAGCTAGCAGGATGCATACTTGGCTAACTAAGGATAAAAATCTCCATGTAAGCAAGAATCGGATAGAGCGGCTTTACTATCACGTGATGGGTTTAAGAGCTGTTATGCCCGGTGTGCAGAATTGATTGGGCTATCCTAGATGGACATTTACTTAAAATAATTTTTTTTTGCGAACGTAGCATAAGACCACCATGCCATTTACCCTCCACGAATTACAATTGATCTTGGTATCGGTATTTGGTACTAGCGTCGTTTTTAACCTTGCATTATTTTTTGGATATCACAAAAAGCCCGACTACCTGTTCTTTGCTTTCTACTGTGCTTTTCATGTTTTTAAGATATGGCTCAAAACATTCCCTTCCGCACAGGTTTTGATACCTTTCTTAGACCTCATGGCCATAGATTTGATTTACCTTTCTGTAGTTCTAGGTTTGCTATCACTCAACGTCTTTCTTTCATATCATTATGAGTTAAGCAATAAGAATGCAATAACTACTGCAGGAATCATATTTTCGATCCTGGCTTTCTTTACTATGCCGGAAGACCTTTTTATCTACATTGGAATAGCTGCCGCCATTGCGCAAAGCGTATTGAAAATTAGGTTATCAAAGGAAGGATGGAGCTATTTATCTGGGTTGATTCTATTGCTTGTATTGACTATACTGGGAACCAATGGCACATTGCCTTATGGCTATTTTATTGGTACCATATTTATGATTTTAATAATGGTCATATCATCTGGGGTCACTTTGGCCCAGCAAACACAGCGACTCAATGAAGCCTCTCTAAAATCTTCACAGTTAGAAAACCAGCTATTAAAGAAAAGTATCCAGCCCCACTTTATACTCAATTCGCTTACTTCACTGCAAGAGTTGATAGAACAACGGCCAAGAAAAGCATCTTCCTTTGTGTACGAACTTTCTCGTGTATTTTCAATGTTTGCCCGAGTCAGTGACCAACAGTTGATTGATTTAAGTCGGGAATTAGAACTGGTTGAATCTTTTCTTAAAGTGATGTCTGTCCGCATGGACAAGCACTTTGAGTTAATCACTAAAGACATAGATGGTGAAGAAAAAATCCCTCCGGGTATACTCCTTACGCTTGTCGAAAATGGAGTAACTCACGGTTTTGAAGAGCGACCTGACGGTGAGTTTATAATCAACAAAGAGACGACATCCGGTAGATCAACTATACTTACAGTAGAAAATAACGGCAGTCCACCCGCAGGTATCAAGGAAGGTGTTGGTTTGCAATATGTGAGATCACGTTTGGAGGAAGCCTTTGGTAACGACTTTTCGTTAACATTCAAGAATCTCCCTAATGGCTTCTTAACTACAATTACTATCGGATTATGACCAAGGTGATGATTGTAGAGGATGAGGTTCTGGTAGCTCAAAGGTTAATGCGTTTATTAACTCAGGCAACAGAAAGAAGTCTGAATATTCATCACGAAAAAAGCATTATTTCAGCGAAAATCCACCTTTCTAACCATGAGGTTGACCTTGTATTTCTTGACCTCAATTTAAATGGTAAGTCTGGATTTGACTTACTCCAGGAACTGCTGCCAGCCAGGTATCATACCATCATTGTCTCAGCATATACAGAACAAGCCCTTAAAGCTTTTGAATTTGGTGTGCTTGATTTTGTAGGTAAGCCCTTTACTATAAATAGACTGTCAAGAGCAATGAACAGGTATTTTGATCAAGTACAAAAGGGCGCAGGGCAGATGAATAGTCTAGCAGTAATTGTAAGAGGCGATATTCATTTTATTCCTATTGATGAAATATCATATTTTCAAGCAGCTAGCATCTACACCAACCTGCATTGCAGCATGGGGAATGTTCATCTTTATGATAAACCCCTGAATGCCTTGATGCAAATACTTCCCGCCCATTTTTTCCGCATTCACAGGTCTTATGCAGTAGATCTAAGATCTATTGTGACAGTTCAAAAAATAAAACATAATACATATCACGTTATCCTAAGATCTGGCGAGTCCCTTCCTTTGAGCAGAAAGAATAAAAATACATTAATAGAAAATATGCAAAACAATAACCATTAAGAAGTCCACAGAACACTTCCAAAGATTAAGTTCACCTATGCTGTGATTTCATTGCATCATTGACAAATGAACAATTTATCAGTCAATAGAAGGACATGGATCAAGCAGGCATTCATGGTGAGTGCTTCCTCTTTGTTGGTAGAGCCCACACTTGGAGCTCAGCATGTTATACCTCAACAAAACCTTCCTTTTGTCAAGCTCAGTAGTAATGAGAATCCTTACGGCCCCTCTAAAAAAGTGCTTAAAGTCATCTCTTCTGAGCTAAATAGCGCCAATCGCTACCCGTTCGTTCATGCAAATGAATTAAGTGAGAGACTGGTAAGTAAGAATAATCTGGCTAGCGATCAGGTATTACTAGGTGCGGGTAGCTCGCAACTACTTGAGTGGTTAAGCTTTTGGATTGTAGAGAAGCAACTGACCCTAGTCTACAGCAAGCCCACTTTTGAAATTCTTCCTAACCTCGTTCAGTCGCTCGGAGGTCAGATAGAATCAATCCCAATGTCTGAAGGATTTGAATATGACTTGGATCGTTTGCTGGAGGCTGCTCAGAAAACAAAAGGCGTGGTATACCTTGTCAACCCGAATAATCCTACAGGAACGAAAATCCCAAAAAACAAACTGAAATCATTTTGCGAAGAAATTTCTCGGCATTCTTTCCTGATTTTAGATGAAGCTTATATCGAGTATTTGTCTGATGATGAATCTATTTTGAACTCAATAAGAGATAATCCTAAACTCATTGTAGTGAGAACCTTCTCAAAGGTATATGGCTTGGCAGGTCTTCGAGTGGGCTATCTAATGAGCAACGCCAATATTGTTAGTCAATTGAAGGAGTTCAGTGTTTGGGCCAATCACAGCCTTAATAATGTGGGAATAAGTGCAGCGATGGCATCCTTAGATGACCAACATTTCATCAATGAAAGCAGGAGTAAAAATAATAGGAGCAGAAATCAGACACTAAACAGTTTATCTGAGCTAAAAATCACACCTTATCCATCACATACAAATTTTATCTTTTTTCCAACACCTGAGAATATGGATCTCAGATCGCTTCTAGCTGAGCAGGGGGTTGGTATTGGTCAAGTTAAATTTGAAAATCAAGTCTATGCTAGGGTTACAATAGGCATCCAAGAGGAAATGAGCTTTTTAATTAAATCTTTAACTAAAATTTTACAATGATGAATAAAATCTTATCCACTCTTCTGCTCTCCATTATCATGGCTGGGGTTAGTTATGGACAACCGCAAAAGGATGAATTTGCCATGATCCGTCAAACACTGAACTACTACCTGATTGGAGGAACAAATAATGATTTTGAAACTTTATCCAAAGCTTTTCATAAGGATGCCACAATGAAATTCTTTGGAGAAGAATACAAATCAGTAAATGCCCGTGAATTTTTTAAAAAGGGTATGAAACCCGGCCCAGCTCAACAGAGGGAAACCGCAATAATTTCAATTGATGTGTCTGGAAATGCTGCTGATGCAAAATTAAAAATCACCTATGACACCTTCACTTTTTACGATTACATGCAGTTACTAAAAATTGAAGGCGAATGGATGATCGTGGGTAAAATATTTTACAAGGATAGTAAGTGATTCATATGAGAAATTTGTACATAAGCATTCTGGTTATAGCGCTATTCATGAGCTGTAATTATTCAAAAAATATCATTACCGAATCAGACATAAACAAGCTTATGTCAAGGTGGGAAGAGGCTTACAAAACAAAGGATGTACGTGTTATGGAAGAAATTCTTGATGATAGCTGGGTGTATTCAGGGAATAAAGACGGAACTACTTCTAATAAATCGACTACTATGGATGAACTTCAAAACGCGGATTATCGGTTTTTATCAATGACGTTTGATGATTTGAATATCGACTACTATGATGATGTTGCCATAATTAGAGCCAAAGAACGGCTTACACTGCAATTGGCTAACGGTGATACTGTTGAATTTCAATTAAGATTTACAGATGTTTACCAAAAGCAAAATGGAATCACAAGAGCCATCTCAACACACAGTTCACCGCTAACTAATTAATGAGCCAAGTTTTGAACATTATATTCTCGAAGTAAATCCATTCTGGAAAAGAAGAATAAGATGGTAAAGAATAATTGTTTTTAACATTTTTATTTTGAATTAGAGCGTTAATCTAATTTAGATTGCAGATTTTTAGATTTTAGTTGAACAAAAGGTTTTGTAAAGAAGTGACTCCTGATAGTTGATTACAGGGAGAAGACATTGGTATTCTTATTTTCATACTTATTCTGATAATATCGGGATGCGGTGACTATAGTCCTGAGCCATCTTTTAGTAATATGCATTTTGATTTGCAGGAAGGAGGTTGGATAGGTGACTTTGCATATAATCCAGATGAGGAGGTTGTAGAGGCATTTTATGAGTTTACATCCTCACATCAAAAATTACCTCACCTTCAGGTATTAATAAAGGTGCTATTTACAATCCAGCAGCAATCATAGTGATGATCTTTTATACAGTAGTCATTTGAAGTTAAAAAAAGAAAATCATGTCATTTCAAGAAACAAAAGGAATCATTAAATGGAAAGTTCACTTTTCTTCATCGAGAGACAAAGTCTTTCAAGCCCTCACCACCGACAGGGGAAGAGAGACATTTTGGACGGAGAAAACAAAATAGGTAAATCGATGTATTGAATTCACTAAAACTGGTGGCCTATACATAGCTGAAAACACTTCAAAGGAAACAACCTGAATTATTTGAATTGAAATATTTTGGAACAGACAAAGGAAGACGACCACTTCGTCTGGACATTTATTCTAGAAAAAGGAAATGATTCGATTAGAATGGTGTCTCAACACCCTACTTATGCATTTTCGGTGAGGTTAACAACATTATCAGTAATTAAAATAGCTTTTTAAAATGAAACATATAATCTTCTTACTATTCCTATTATTCATGTTTTCATGTGATGAAAACACTTCTTCAATGGTCGATTCTGGATCACCTATGAATATTGAAGAAGAAAAAGAAAAGCTACGTTATCTAAAGGAAGTTGAATGGCCCAGAGCTTATGCTGAGCAAGACACAATTCTGTTAGACAAGATTTTAGGGGACGATTTTAAAATGATAGACCAATCAGGAAATTGGTACACTAAAAAAGATGAATTAGACTGGATTAAGAAAAATGCCACCCAAAATGATTCTTTTAGATACGAAATTAAAAGATTTGAAATTTTGGATAATGGAACAGCCATTATTTGTGGGACAGGGCATGTGCAAAATGATTCTATAAAATCAATTTACCAATCGAGTAATGTTCTAATCAATCGAAATGGAATCTGGAAAGCTGTTCTATCGCATGTTTCGGGTGTTCAGGAATTGGAATAAACTACCGTGATACGGTAAAAAATTATAGTGACGAAAAAACCGCTTATGATCAATCTTAGTAATTGGATAAACTCTACAATTGGAGGAGTTCACGTAGTGTCCTCGTTCATAGGATTGTTAACGGGGGCTTATATTCTCCTGGCTAAAAAAGGCACCAATGTTCATAAAAAAACAGGCTATGTTTTTGCCGTGGCTTTATTGTTAGTCAATATTTCTGCGCTATTTATTTATGACTTCAATGATGGTTCAATAAGTGTTTTCCATTGTCTAATTCCCATATCACTATTTTTCTTGATTTATGGTATGTATCCAATGCTCAGAAAGACACAGAAGAAAATTCGGTTGAATAGACATATTATTGGAATGAACGGAGCAGCCTTAGGTTTATGGGCAGCTGGTGCAACAGAATACTTTGTGCGTGAATTATCATTTGGGTTAACCAAGAACCAGTTAATCATGTATTCATTTTTGATATCAGTTCCTTTTGCGATACTGATAACAATTAGTATCACATTGAACCTTAGAAAGTACAGACATTAAGAAGAATTAATCATATGAAAAAGCAATTAATCATCCCCATTATCTCAGGAACATTAATCCTTTTCTTGTGGAATGCCATATCATGGATGGTATTACCTTTTCATGCTAATAGCTTGCGTACCCTACCTGATGAGGCATTGGCAACTAATCTTGAGATAGTCATGCCTGGCTCAGGGGTTTATCACTATCCAGGCCTGCCCAATGAGGAAACAAGCATAGAGGAAATTAGTAAAAAACTAAAAGATGATCCTCGTATTACACTAATGGTTTATCAGGAAGGAAGCTTTGAACTGTTCGAGCCCTCCAGCTTTTTAAAAAGCTTGTTTATCAATTTATTGACTTGCAGCATGCTATTCATAATCTTAGGAAAACTATCTCTACCATCGTTGGCAGGAGTGCTACAGTGGTCATTCTTATTGGGCTTGTTGGTCAGCTTTGTTAGTGACGTTTCCATAATGAATTGGTTCAAATTCCCATTGACGTACACTATGATCAATGTATCTGATCACATCATAAGTTTCTTATTGGTAGGTACAGTTTACTGGTTATTTATTGGAAAAAAGCAGAGTCATGCCTAATTCAGAAAAAATACTGACGCTTCATCCTGCTGGAAAAAAAGGAGTGAATATCTCATTGGAAAAGTATGAGCAAGTCAGGAAAGTATTACTTGATATTGTAAGTAATAAGCCAAAAATCACTTTCAGTGACATGGCTGATTTAGCAGAACAAAAACTCACTGTACAGCAATTCGATGGAAAGCCTTTGTGGTATATCACGACCATAAAGTTAGACCTGGAAGCAAGAGGGATTATAGGGCGAGTGCCCAAAACTAGTCCACATCAATTAATTGTAAAGTAAGCATGATAGCCTCTGGACCAGCGAGTTCAAATAGCTCAAATATTATATTGATCAAGAAAATGCTTTTTAAAATGAGTATCAAACTGCTAATATTCTCTTGTGTTTTTATAATCAGCTGTACAGTAAATCAAGATACTACTGGTATGTATAAAATTATAGAAGGAGTGTCCATTGAGTCAAATGTTGTTTACAAACGCCTCGATTCTATGGAATTGAAATTAGACGTATACTTCCCTGCTACAAAGTTGGGACAAGAACCATGGGATGATATTTCGGAAGTATACAAACCTACGCTCATCTATTTTCATGGGGGAGGGTGGATAGAAGGTGATAGAACTTCCAGGTTTTTAGGACTCCTCCCTTATTTGGAGAAAAAGTGGTGTGTTGTAAATGTGGATTACAGATTACTATCGGATGCCCACTTACTTGAAATATTAGAGGATTGCTTTGATGCAATAAATTGGGTAGGTAAACACTCTTCGAAATACAAATTTGATTTATCAAATATCTACTTATCCGGGGAATCAGCAGGTGGTCATTTGGCCCTGTTGGCAGGAATGTCCGATGTTGAGGAACTGGGTATTCAAAGGCCGTTAACTCAAATCAAAGGAATAATAAACTGGTACGGGATTACGGATATGAAATCTGCCATAGCGTTCTGGAACGATTCAACTTATACTAAGATCATTACGGAAAAATATGGGCAAGAAATTGATAAATATCTCCAATTGACTTCACCTGTTTATCACATAGGATCAGAAACACCTCCCATAATAACCATTCATGGAGATGCAGACTTAAATGTGCCCATTGAACAAGCTATATCTTTTCACCAAGCATTGGATTCAATTGGTATTGCGAACAAGTTAATCCGGGTGAATGGAAAGAAGCATGGGGATTTTTCTGCCAAAGAATTAACCTCAATTTATAATGAGATTTGGCACTTTTTTGAAATCAGTGATTCGTTGAAATTTTAAGTACCTTTTTATGAATGACGAAACTTACAGGTCTAACAGAAATCAAAAATTTTATAATAGTATCATTTCTCAGATTCAGGAGTTAACCTCATTCACCCCATCAATGAGGTTAGCGATTACATCTCTTAAACTACAGAAAAATCAGCTGATGAATTGATGGAAATGACATTTAAATGAAAAATAAAATTTAAAAAAATGAAAAACATATTATTTAAAGTGCCAAGAATTAATCCAGGGTATGGGGCTATCTTCATCCGTTTAGCATTTGGCTTCCATTTACTATTCTACTCATGGGGAAGTGTTATCCAATTTAATGCCGGATCGAACGCAGAGTTTCTCAGCAGCCTTGGAATCCCTTTTCCTACAGTCATGTCATGGGCTTATGTGCTTACGGAATTTATTGGAGGTATTTTATTGATTATTGGATTTAAAGTAAGGTTAGTCTCTATACCTCTGATCATTACTTTCCTAGTGGCATATTTTCTAGTTCATGCGGGAGACAGTTATGAGAATTCATTTCAAGCACTCCAAATGCTTGCGGTTTCAATTTTCTTTCTTGTAAATGGTGCAGGAAAGTTTTCTGTTGATCAAATTTTAGAAAAATAATGGAGAAGGGTTATCGAAAGATCTATTTTTTGTTCATTATTATTCTAGCGTTAGTGCCTATCGGTTTTAGGAGATATTTTCAACTATTCACAGCCTTTTTTGAAGTGCCAATTGTACTTCATTTTCATGCGTTGTTAATGTTTGCTTGGTGTGTTACCCTGATTGTCCAACCAATTTTGATAAACAAGAAGAAGTATCAGATTCATAGAAAGGTAGGTAAAATTTCTTATCTCCTAGTTCCTATGGTGATAGTATCTATGTGGCTTATTATCGACTACTCTTTTATCCATACGGAACAAGTGCTCAGCGGGGACGAAAATCTAGCTCAGATATTTTTTCCCATCTCTCAAATGATCCTTTTCACCTTGTTTTACATACTTGCAATAGTGAATAAACACAACGCCCCAATACACATGAGGTATATTATTGTCTCATCTATTGTACTTCTGGGTCCAACTATTGGCAGGATTGATTTCAGTTCATTAGGTCTAGGGAGCTTCAATATGGATTTAATAGTAATGGATATAGTGATGATTCTTTTGGTAACAAAAGACGCTTTAACTAAAAAGTACTACAAACCATACTGGGTAGGTTTGGTCGCATATTGTGGACTCCACTTAGCATACCACTACATTCCAAAAACTGAAATATGGTTGAATTTCGCTGATATTATATTCTAAATTAAAATACTGCTGTGGTGATGATTTACTCTATTCATCCTTCTACTGAATCATTATTCTCTATTGATGATGAAATATTGTGCTTTTATTAATTCAGTGAAATTTAAAAGGCTTTTTATAAATAAACAGACCAATAGGTCGGTTTAATTGATTTTAAGGTAATTAAAATGTGATATTGGTCAAGTAAACTTTAGTGAAAAATGAAAAGAACAATAGTAATAATACTCCTTTTATCAAGTGTTTTCCTTCTGTCTTGTGACAACAAAAAGGACGAAAATGAACCAGAAGAAAAATTGAGATACTTCGAATTCACTGTGCTTGAATTAGATGAATCATATAATTTTTATGCTGCCTCGTCAGATATCGAATTGCTTAATAATATAGACGTGGAATTAAGCATTCCTTTTAAAGATCGAGCGCATCATATTAATGGAATGGTAGATAGTGGGAACGGAGGATATAACAAGGATTTTGACTGGCACTTTATCCCTAACCAATGGGAACTCACCCAAGTTTCCATCGAGTTGTGCGATGGTTATCCTGCTAATCTAGAAGGTAGAACACCTTACAATTCTTGTCCTTGGACTTCGAAATTATTGGAAGAGGTTTTTCTATGATTAATGATTGGCAAAAAAATATTGAACGAGACAAATAATCTGTGGAATCAAAATTATTCTAATAGAGTCAATTAAATCGGGTAAGGAATCATTTGTTCTTACCTTATTTAGTCTCTAAGCTATTAACCTTTGTGTTTTAAGGATGTCCTTTGCGAAACAATAAATAATGAAAATGCGAAGACAACTTTTATTCTATGGGGTGATGCTGATTACTTTTTCTAAACTATATGCTCAAAAAGAGGAATGGAAATTCGGAATCTCCACTATTAAGGAGTCCTTCTTTTACCCTTCTAAACACAATTTTTCTGCACCATATCATCCTGGCTTTTCTATGCTGGGGGAGAGAGTAATAAAGGAGCGGAACAAGAGCAGCAAGATACTTTCTTTTGAAGCAGGGTTCTATCACCACAAATATTTCCAAAATGGAATCTTTTTACTTGGAGGACTCAACTATCTGTATCCTATAAAGAGCAAACTAAAGTTAAGTTGGGGCCCCAGGCTCGGTTACTTACATACATTTTCCCCTTCTGGAAAATATCGCCATATGGATGGAGAATTTAATCAGATAAAGGATTGGGGTAGGCCTACAGGATTGGCTGGTTTGGCTTTTGGAACGGAATATCCAATAATCAACGCAGATGATTTAGATAAATCAATTGATCTATTTATCAATTATCAAATCTTGGTAGAAGGCCCTTTCGCACCAAGTGCAGGAGTGCCTGTGGTTCCTCACACATTTTTATCTCTAGGCGTTAAAACAAAACTATTTTAATCATGAAGAAACTACTATTTACGCTACTTGTGGCCTGTGTCTCTTCATGTATGAATCTGGAAGATCTCAATCCCGATTATTACACTTGTTATTCGCTTCCTGAAGTGCCGATAGCGCATCCTAGAGCAGGTGAATTCCAGGATTTTGTTGATAGTAAGGTAAGGGAGGGTCTTCCTGGGCTCAATATGATGGTGCGAACTACAGATGGTCAGGCTTGGTTTGGAGCAGCAGGAAAAGCAGATATACATAATAATATACCTTTATTGCCTTGTCACAGAATGATCATTGCGAGTGTGTCCAAAATAGCAACAGCCTCTGCTGTCTTTAAATTGGTGCATGCTGGCAAAATCAATATTGATGACAAGCTTTCAGGTTACCTGTCAGGCGAGTATATGGATAAAATTGAGAACGCTAAGGTGGTAACTATTGAGCAATTGCTAGATCATACAAGTGGGCTGTTCGATTATCTGAACCCTACAAAATGGGAGCTGACCAGCATTAACGAACCGTACAAATCAGCATCCCCCGCAGAGAAGTTGAAATTCGCTTATGGCAAATCCCCTGACCATGCACCCGGTGAAACCTATGCTTATTCCAATACAAACTTTGTATTACTTGGACTATTGGTAGAGAAAGTTTCTGGACAATCCCTTGCTAAGTATTTAACTGAGAACATCTTCATTCCACTGGGCTTGAATTCAATATTTGTTGGAGATGAGGAAACCCACCTGCCAAGTGGTATACCAAAAGGATATCTGGATATCCATGGGAACGAAACGCTAGTTCAGTCTGAGTTTTGGTATCACTTTGACTTAGCCACTGGCGATGGAGGAGTCATTACTACCATGTATGAATTAGGTGTTTTCATTGAGGAGTTATTAGCCGGAAATGTGGTTTCCTCAGAATCTTTGGAAGTGATGAAGGATGACTTTGAATTGCCTGAAGATTGGAAAGGTTTCTATCATGAACGTAATGGGCATGGGTTTGAAATATATGAGACACCTTACGGCACTGCCTATGGTCACACTGGTGCAGTATATGGCTTTCTTACAGTAGCATGGCACTTTCCAGATTCAGGAGTCACCATTATTCATTCCATCAATGGGGTGAGCGATAAGATCTTTGATATCAGGGAAAAATTAACTGATGAGGTGATGGACATGATTTTTTAATCAGCATGCAAAAAGGAATTCAAATGGACTATTACATGGTCATATCTACCTGTGAATCTGAAAATAACAATTATACAAATAAAACCCTGTATAAATAAAGCTGTCTAAATCCTATTGAAAACACTATTTTACATAATTCTTATAGGCTTCAGTCAAAATGCGTTTGGTCAGATCACTGATCGGAAAGCATCATTGGGTCTTGGATGGGGTATTGATTTGATCGATAATCTTGACCTTGCTACCTCGCTTCTTTCTTACCAGGGGTTGGGATTACCTGTAGAAGTAAATGTATTTGTGATGAGCGAAAAGTGGATCAATGGATTTGAAGCCAATTTAATACTTCCGCTTTTAACCAATAATTTGCTTTGAGGTCAAATGTGGGAACTCAGCTAAATAGTTGGTCGAAAGTAAGGTTTAACTACCAACTTTTGTGTGTGAAGTATAGACGAAAAAGCCATCAATTATGTGGGTGGTGAAATTAAGCTTGATTTCTTTTTCAGGAAATACCAATTGCTGAATGGTTTTGGTTGGGGATTGCAAAGTAGCTTTAACCTTAACTATGCGAGACTAATTCACATAAACGATAAATCATTTATTTTGCCTCAGCTTTCCTTCCCGATAGTAGGCTATATCCACAGAAAGCCTTCCTTGACACTAGATGAAGCTTTCTTGGAGGATTTGGAGCATGGTAGAAGAGGAGATATCTTAAACTATGGCAATTGGAAATTAATATTAGATGAGTGGTCAGCTTTTGAGCTCCAGATTTTATATTATCATCAGCTAAATGAACGGTTTTATTTTCAAACCCAAATAGGACTGAACTATTATTCGATTTCATATCCTGAGAAAATAAAGAATGTAAACATCCCTTTAATATGCTATCTAAATTATCATTTCTAATCCCGTTACTTTTTATATTAAGTTGCCTGGAGGAGGTAGATTCCTTAAACAAATTAGCGGTTTATGATGAATTGTGCACAAGCATCGCAAGGTATTCGGCATCAATAGAGGCAAGAAATGTTAATTGGGACAGTCTAATCTTGGCTTACCGACCCTCAATATCAAATAGTTTAAGTGACGATGAGTACTACGAATTGGTAGGAGAATTCTTGAGGAATTTTAAAGACCCACATGTATGGCTTATTGCACCAAAGCGAAGCATGTACACCATATACTATTTAGTCGTTCCTTAAGAATTCGATAATGGATTGATTATCAGCTAATAAGAGTGATAAAAGTGTCTATTTGTTAGTCAAAAAAGACAAGGTTTAGTATTTTAAGAGTACAAAACCTTGTCAAATGACACCTAAAAAAGAGACCACTTCCCAGCTCAACTTTTTAGCTCCGAGCCTTAAGGAGCAGCTCAATCCTAAGCATGAACTTTATAAACTATCCCAGCATATGGACTGGATATACCTTGAAGAAGAGTTTACCAAGTATTATGCTAGGCAGGGTCGACCAGCCCACCCCATACGATTGATGGTATCTCTTTTGATTTTGAAGTCTGTTTATGACTTATCAGAAGAAGAGTTGATTGAGCAACACTGGGAGATGAACAGCTACTTTCAGTTTTTTTCAGGAAAAGAAGTCCAACAATGGGGACAACCCTGTGCTGCCAGTGACCTGGCTCATTTCAGAAAACGCATTGGCAAAGAAGGAGTAGAGAAGATATTCAATCATTCAATTGACCTGCATGGAAAGGGTGGTAAGGATAAACATGTGAGCATTGACACTACTGTACAAGAAAAAAACATCACCTACCCAGCAGATGCCAAGCTGCATAAACGTATTTCAGATAAGTGTGTGAGCATAGCAAGCAAAGAATCTTTACAACAAAGAAGGAGCTATAGCAGGACAACCAAGCAACTACTTCGAGACACTTACAATACCACCCATTTGAAAAGGAAAAAGAAAGCTGCCTCTGCTCAACGAAAGCTCAAGACTATTGCGGGCCGATTGGTTAGAGAGCTGGAATGAAAGCTTCCTGATGGAGTTTATAGAGAAGAGCTGACTCTGTTCAGACAAGTATTGTCCCAAACCAGAACGAGTAAAAACAAGATCTACAGTCTACATGAGCCAAATGTGTACTGCATCGCCAAAGGCAAGGCTGCTAAGAAATATGAGTACGGATGTAAAGGTTCAGTAGTACTGACTCAAAACACAGGTATTATCTTAGGAGCGATGACTTTCCCCGAGAATATCTATGACGGACACACCCTTGAACCTGTTCTCAAACAAGTAGCACAGTTAACCGGAATTCTACCTAAAACAGCAACTGTAGACAGGGACTACAAAGGCAAAAATAAGATAGAAGACACCCAAATTATACGTCCCTCCAAACCACTTAAAAGAGCTACTGTCTATCAAAAGAGGAAAAAGAAAAAGCATTGTAAAAGAAGAGCGGCGATAGAACCAATCATTGGCCATCTAAAATCAGATCATTGAGTAGCTAGAAACTTCCTGAAAGGAACACTAGGAGATGAAATCAACTTTATCATAGTTGCCTCAGCATTCAACTTCAAAAAATGGATGAAAAACCACAAACATCAAATTTTGGCACTTTACAAAACTCCTTTTCAATACCTCATATTCAAGCAGTTCGATCTTGATCAAAAGCATCTCATCAATCTACAATTCCTAAAACTGGCTTTTTAAGGGTCGACTATTTAAACTAAGAGCGAAATTTCGACAAAGAGTTCATCTTATCTCACAGAGTTGATCTTATCTCAATACATAGAGCAACTTGAGACTCACAACAGTTCCATTTTTTCAGGTATGATTTCGGGGAGTATAGGCTATATTTTTTGTGCTGACTTCAAAGGAGATCTAACAGCAAACAATGGCATTTTTAGAGCCATCATTGAGAAGTTTGAGAACACAAAAGGGCTTATTATTGATTTGCGTATCAATGACGGTTGGAGTGCTTACAACGCTCAAAAACTACTCAATAAACTTACGCAAAAAAGAAGACTTTGGCATACTACACAGAATAGAACCAAAAACGGACTTGATAGCCCTTATGAATGGTATATAGAACCGGATAATACTCCAAATTATAAAAACAAGGTGGTGGTGCTAACAGTCAGATATACTGTAAGTGCCGGGGAACGATTTGTTTTAGGGGCAAAGTTACTGGATCATGTAACGATAGTGGGAGACACCATGGCTATCACACAAGGATCGGTCATGGGTCGGGAAATGCTGAATGGATGGCAATATACGTTCACTTTTGAGGAAGTCCTTAATGCAAATGGAGTAAACCATGCCGGAGTTGGTATAGCTCCTGACTACTATATTCCAACTAATGAAACCATTACAAGTAGTAGCGATCAGGCTTTAGAGCGTGCAATTGGGATAATCACAGAGTAGTAATATTCAGTGCTGATCATACTTGCAAATCAAATAAGAGCAAATTGAGGAGCGTCTTGTTGCCATACAGTGCGGAACCAGTATTTTGCACTGCTAAAAGAGAATTTGCATAGCGGCAGAAGTAATTCTGACAAGCTTGTCAGTATAATGGGAAAATGAACAGAAAATGTTCTCTCACCAGAGAAGTCAAGCACAGTTTCAATGTACTTGGAGTCTTAGACAATATGTCTGTTATTGGCTCTTAATATCCCATGTCGATAGGTTTCTACCATGAAAGCACAAGGTAATGTTGGTAAGAGACTTGAAAAAAACAACTCCAATTCCTATTATTGGGCTCTAATCTAACCGTTGTATACGGTAATCTTCAAATTTATCTCTTTTATGAAAGGATTATTGGCCCTTACGCTTCTGCTCTTCTCAGTAGTGACTTCAGCGACAGCTCAGAGTGCACTTTTTGGTACGTGGTTGTTCAAAAGCCCAGATGGACAGTTGGCCAACCGCGTCTCAATTTCGGAAAATCAGTTGGTCTACGAAAGACTGATCAGTTACAATGTTGAAACACCCTATTGGGAAGAAAACAAGACGCTGATCATTACTTCACAGCAAGAAATGTCAAATGGTTATCAGGTTGTCGGTAAAGAGGATGGTCAGTATTATGCTGGAGAATTGGTGGTCGATCAATCAAAAACCACTTTGTTCATTTTTGAAATAAGAGAGGGAAGCAGTAGTGCAGAAGAAGCTTTTGAAAAGCTCAATAGTAAGTCATTAAAGCAAGAACTCTCCAAGCGGGCTTATACGCAGGAACGACTCTCTGAAATTGAGAATTAGCCTTCCCTGGACGAGATTGAGAAAGGGGAAGTTATCGAGATGATGAATCATGTATATGAGAATGAAAAAGAGATGGCAGCTTTCGAGGGAAATGACAGAATCATCGGGAATCTTGGTCGCAGTATCATGAATCAAAAGTTAATTGTAATGGGCTTTGATCCTGATAAACCGACTAACGGGTATTATATGAAAAGATTTGCCAATGATCCTGACATCAAACTGCTTCTTGATAAGCAGAAGTATTTTAGAATGTATTGATTCTACCCAAGTAAGAAGGAATATTTGAGTAGGCCGCTACCGCAATGACGAAGATGGTCACCAATTCTATATCGCGATTCAAGAATTATTATTGTTGCTAGTGAAAAAGTGGCTATTTTTACGTCACCTGAAGAAGTTTTAGGTGCAATAAAGTAGTGGATGTCTTGCCGAGCAGTGAGATAAATTCGTTTAAGTTGAATTTTCTTTATGAATTTGGCTCAAGCGTTTATGGTAGTCATTTTCGATTTCTCATTTTCTTCTTTATTGAACGTAGTAATATTTAACCCTGTACCAATTAAGAAATTATCATTTGCAAGATCAGTAGGCTCTGATTTTTCCTCCACGCTTAAGCACCGTGTCTCGGAATATTTCAAAAGCAACCAAATAAGCAGATACGGTAATGGTCGAATGGTTTTCAAGACCATTTTTATGTTACTGCTGTTTTTTGCACCACTAGCCGTGATTATTTTTGGCTCTTTGTCAAACGTAGCTCTATTGTTTGGCTTATTTATCCTCAGCGGGTTTGGAATGGCCGGAATCGGAATGGGCATCATGCATGATGCTATTCACGGCTCCTATTCAAAAAGTACGTTTGTTAATAAAATCATGGGGTATACCATTAACCTCATAGGAGCTAATAATGAGGTTTGGCGATTACAACACAATGTGCTCCATCATAGCTTCACCAATATAGAGGGCCATGATGATGACATCAGCGCTCCATTTTTTCTTCGTTTTTCACCTCATGCGGAGAAAAATAAACTTCATCGATTTCAGCACCTGTATGCTTGGGTTTTTTATGGGCTCACCTCTCTCTCTTGGGTTACGAGCAAAGATTTCTTCTGCCTTACGAGGTATTATAAGATCGGATTAGTCAAGGACAAAAGGGCTTATTGGTCAGGTTTGGTAAAAATAGTGTTGTGGAAGTTGGTCTATTATTCTTATGCACTCATCCTGCCTTTGGTCATGTCAGGTTTTGGAGTTGGAGTAATATTACTCGCCTTTTTAGCTATGCATTTTGTGACGGGTCTCATTATATCACTGGTATTCCAGTCGGCGCATGTAGTTTCAGATGCTTCCTTTCCATTGCCCAATGAACAGGGTAACATGGAAGATGAGCGCTTAGCCCATCAGCTGGCAACCACCTGCAACTTTTCGCCTAACAGTAAAATATTTTCGTGGCTCGTAGGTGGACTCACCAATCAAATCGAACATCATTTGTTTCCGCACATCAGTCATGTGCATTATAAAAAAATTGCTCCTATCGTGGAGCAGACCTGCAGGGAATTTGGCCTGCCTTATTATAAGAATGGCAATTTCCTATCGGCAATCGCCAAACATTTTAAAATGCTTTATCTACTGGGGCAAATGGAGCTTCAGCCGGTCAAGAAATAATCTATTTAACACAATTAATTAAATACAATGCAAGAAGGTACAGTTAAGTTTTTCAACACCGAAAAGGGGTTCGGATTCATCACCCCTAACGATTCAAGTAAAGATGTTTTTGTCCACAACAGTGGCTTGATCCATGAAATCAGAGAGAACGACAAGGTGTCTTTTGAGACTGAGCAGGGTCAAAAAGGACTCAATGCGATCAACGTAGAGCGCATAGATTAATCAAACTAGAGACAACACAAATAACAGTATAATGCCAGAAGGAACAGTAAAGTTTTTCAACACAGAGAAGGGGTTCGGATTCATTACCCCCAACGATTCAAGTAAAGATGTTTTTGTCCACAGCAGTGGTCTCATCAATGAAATCAGAGAGAATGATCGAGTATCTTATGATACTGAGCAAGGTCAGAAAGGAATCAATGCGGTCAATGTAGAAGTGATCAGCTAAGTAAATCCTACTAAGACAATTAGAAAGTGATCATTTTTGATCACTTTTTTTGTTTCCGGCAGTGCCAGACCTCAAAGTAGCGACGTACGGCGGAAGAGGAGTTCATCGAATATGCGCGTAATTCAAGAACCTCTCTTGTACCATGATATAGAGTACTTTTGTTATTCAACAATCAACTCAAACTCACCTGTAAAGGCATACCTTTCTGACGGGTACGCCTCAGGAATAAAATAAGTGGTAAACTTGATTTTATGAGGGCCAGCCACCTGAGGAATGAAAGTAAGTTGCCACAGTCCTGTGTCAAATGATTCTATCTCATAAGCAGTGCTGTTGTTGCTATTGATCAATACCTCAGGCTCAGTGATACTAATACTAGTACCAATCACATCATGACCTAGGCTAATTACTGTCTTGACCGGATTATTTGCTATCGGTTCAAGAGTCTGCCTGTAGAAGTACACTTTTCCGTCAAAGCCAAAAGTATCGGTATCCCCAATGGCCATAGCTAGTGTGCTTATCATGTGGCTTTCTAAGTTGGCGATATGCATATCTAGCAAGAGCAGATTAAGGAGCGTATTGTCTTCCATGTACTGCTGAGCCAGATCTTCCAGTTCCTGGATTTTGATATTGGTTGCTGGATCATTACTAAGCTGCTGTAGCTGTTCTCCAAAAGCGGATACAAAGCCTATTATATTGACATTGTCAATTTGTAGTGATTCATCTATTTCCAGACCATCTAGGTTAAGATCTAATTCGTGAGATTTCCTTAGCGATAGCGCTTCGTTTACCTCTTCAAGCATTTCCAAATCTCGGGTGCGATTTCCCTTTTCTTTGATTGTTACTTCAGCTCTGTTCAGTAGCACCACGTTGCTTTCACGAATATCCCGACAAGTTTCTATCAATACCTTCAGCCCTTGCTGACCTACTTCAATAGGCTTGTTGCAAGCAAGAAGGGATAGCATTATCAAGAGTGTACAAATTACAGTCCTCATCATATCTGGTTTTAAGTCAATCTATTTGATCAATTCTACCCAAACGCCCTCTGTTAGCCCCTTGGGTCTGTTCTCATCCTTTAAATCAATCTCATCGTAGATGAATTTGGAAAGCGGCTGACCTCTAAGGGCTAGAAGACCCCAGCCTCCTGTGACTTCTTTGGCTACCCAATAGCGCGATTTAGTAACATCGCTAAAGATGGGGCGAGTCGATATTTGACTGTAACTGGTCGCTGTGAGCTCTCCCTCAGTGCTGACCAGTCCATATTTTTCTGATAGACTACCTTCCACACCGATATAGGTGACACCCTGACCTCTCCGAATTTCATCGTATTTTATGTCCGTGACCTCATCTCCCTCTTCATTGATCATGCCCCAGTAGCCATCAATGCTTGCCGTCGCATCGCCATAAGCCGTGAACATCACCTCTTCATACTTGTAGGGAGTAAGTTGGACAGCATTACGGCTGAAAATAGCCCACAAATAGGTTGCTGGGTCTTGAACCTTGAGCAAGGTATTAATGAGTTCACCACTAAACTCATCGTCCATTTCCACATTGTGCAGGCTGTCTTTATCATGAGTGGTCCACATCCCATCTTTCTGTACCAGTATGAGATGGTTATCCTCGTTATTTTCTATATAATCATTGCTATACGGCAGCAACAATTCACCAAAGGTATTCATTAGACCGTACCGACCATTTTTGGTGATGACCGCAAGTTCATCTATTATAGGACCAAAATGATCATACACATCGGTCACCTCGTGTGGTGACTTGAGCTGTATAACTTTTCGTAACCCGATTAGAACAACCTCATCATTGATCAATGGAATGATATTATAAAACACAGGAGGGATGGTATCATTGCTAACCGTGATCAACCCCAGACACTCTTCAAAGCAAGTATCTCCATTGCAGTCTACGTATACTTGGGTCGTCAACGTCCTAAAATATTCATTCAGCTCTACTGTCTCATCGATTGTTTCAATATAGCTGTCTACTACGGCGACCTGCAGGAGGCTGTCAATCAAATGCTGAGTTTCTATTAGCTGATTATCTTGCGCAATGAGTCTAGAGCAGATTAAACAGAGCAGTGTGAATGGAAGAAATCTATATAAAATCATAGCTCGATCAGTTAAAACCTTCTAAATCCAGGCGATTGATGAATTTCAACATGCCGTAATTATCTAATACACTAACCAGGTATTTACCAAATGATTTTGACACCCGACCATAGGCCTGAGTCTGACTTTTTGCGATACTGATAGTGATATTCCCTGTTTTGGACGAAAGCGTAAGGCTTCCAAACGGCTCTCCATTTTTATAATAGCCAATAACGATATTATAATGTGTGAGTAGCGCACGATCATCCCGATATGCCGATTTCCTCGATGCTTTCTTTAGTATATTCTCAGCCTCATCTTTGGAAATTCCTCTCACACTTAACAAACGTTCCAACACCTCACTCTCTGTTTTTACCATTTCGCGAGTCGCTACCTGATACACTGATAATAGAGTGCTATCCGCTTCAAGAGTATAAAGGTATTTTGCTAATTTCCTTGGTTGCGCATGACTATGCGCAGCAATTACTACCGTCAATATGAGGAGAAAGCCTTTCATTCGAAAGTCACAATAGCAGTTCTAATGTCTTCATTGGACTTCAGTGCTGAGAAGGGCTCTTTTAGTCGTTGATATTTAAAGGCGCGAACCATATCTGACTTCATTTCAGTTATCACAATCCGATTGGAATATCCGAAAATGATAATATCATCTTGAGTATAAAGTATTTCACCAAAGCGTTCCATTAATTCAGGTAGGGCCTTACCAACGATATCTAGGCTATTCAGTGCTGGTTCTTCAATCTTACATTGAATGCCTACCAAGGTCTCCTTGATACTATCAAATTGCTCCTGGCCCGTGAAGGGATGATGTAGGGAGGTGGTGATGTTGAAATCGGTTCTGGATGGAAACTCTTCACGGGATTGTGCTCTTGCATAACCACTAAGGCGTTGTTTTACAAAGTAAAAATAGGAGTAGTGTGGCCCTAAATTTTCCTGAAATAAATGTTGCTGTGTTTTTATGACTGTGCTATTCGCAGGTCCTTGCCATTTTTTGAAATGCCTAAGGTCGATTGGATCATAAAGGCGAGTTAACTGAGATTTGGTATGACCCGATAGTCCGGAGACCAGAGTATCACCTAATTCAGACCATTGCGTAGCACTTTTGGTAGATACCAAATACAAATGTGAACCTTCGGTCCATTGAAACCTCGGCGGTTTGGAATAGTCATTTCTGCTAAGCGAATCTCTTAGCAGTACCAACCATCTCTCTGCATGCTTCAGATCATCGAAATTCCACTCCTCGAAAACCACATCGCTGTGCTCTGGGTAAGAAAGATAGAAAGCACTTTGCCTGATGCTCTTGATCATGTCAAGTTCAGCTGGAGTAGGAAGCTTCGCCAATTGATCAACAGAGGAAGAGCCTTCAACTTGTTGAAGTCGTAGACGATGCTTTTCAAGAGACATCAGAAACCAGTGCTCAGAATAGTCATCGAGTGTATCTACGAGTTGGTCACTGCTTGGATTATACTGTGCGAACTGATTAGAGAATCCATCAATAGCTTGATAGAATAGATCCGTCTCCTGAGGAGTTGCGGTAGTAATATTCTCAGCTGATGATTCCACTGGGTTGCTTTGCTGATCATCTGTAGTTTTAGGCTGTTGCTGGCAACCCACACACAGCGAACAAAGTATATGCAACAAATACATTCGGCTACAAATAGACACCCACATCAGTGATAAGTTATTGATAATCAAACAACTATTAAAGATATATATTTCATATATCAGCAATTTTGAAGTTAAGCTTAATCTTAGCCTACTACTTTTGTCAATCCAATAAAGCAGCGCTAGATGTCAGAAACTAAATATCAGTACGCAAAGGTGACTATGGATGGTGAGCACTGGGGCCTAATTAATAAGATAGGCGAATACGTTGTGGCTCCTGAGTATGTTACTATCCATGAATGGCGTGAAGGTCTACTAAGATTGACTAAAAAGAAAAGTGAAGTGAACTTCCAGGGTGGTCACTGGGTAAATCAATACAATGGTCAAGTGTATTTTATCGATTGTGAAGGAGAGGCTATTAACTCCAACCCTTATGACTATGGGTTGGATTTCAGAGAAGGAATGGCTGCTGTAGTAAAAGATGTACAATGGGGTTTTATACTCACTGATGGTAGCGTCGCAATAGAGTTCTGCTATGAAATGGCCTATGGGTTTAGGGAAGGACTAAGTGCTGCAAAGCATAATGATAAGTGGGGCTTCATTGGCAAAAAGGGTGCTTGGGTGATTGAGCCTGTTTACGATAGTGTTCAAAGCTTTGCCCACGGTTTGGCAGTTGTGCGATCTGGCAGAACTAATCATGTCATCAATAAGTCTGGTGACATTGTCACTCAGACGCCTGAGGATTACCCGTGGGTGGTCATAAAATCCAAGAGCATTATACTCTATGGCACCACCAGCCAAGATATTGGTATGCGTCATTATGGATTTATGGATGCTGGCGGAAACATCCTCACAGCGCCAATTTTTTATGTTGAGTCAGAATATCAATTTGATTTGTTCGATTACTCTGATGGGATGCTCATCGTATCCAACGAAGAGGATAAATATGGCTACCTAAATGAATTGGGGCAACTAGCGATCCCATGTCGCTATGACTATGCTGAACCTTTTGTTAATGATCATGCACTCGTCACATTGAATGATCGGAAATACATTATTGATAAAAGGGGTGAGATATCTGAAATCACCGAGCTGGAATATCCTTATGATGAGGTGCAGACTTCTCATGAAGGACTTGCTGGTGTCCGGAAAGGAGATAAATGGGGCTTCATCAATCAGGAAGGAGTTGAGATTATTGACCTTGTCTACTACGGGTATCCACCGCATAAAGAAAGGCTACCGGAAGGAGTCTACTTGGCAGAAGTATTTCCGAAATTCAACTGTGGACTATTGCCGATCATCAAGTCTGATGGCAACCAATATCGTAGTGGATTCATCGATAAATCAGGCAAAGAGGTGATCGCATGTGAATTTATGCTGGTAAGCGGTTTTATGGAGCTCAATTGAAAGCTTTATCAATACTCATCTGGACTGACAAACCTACATGGGAGGAGTAGGTGAATTGTCTCAATCCTGTGTAATCGCTTCCAAATTCATACGCTCTAAAAGTGCCACTGAGAAATTCAGCATGTTTTGAATCTCTTCAGTGGGCGCAATGTGCATGTACTTGATGACAAATAAGGCTTGTGACTATTCAAAGCACCAATGCCTAATCAGCATTCGGATAATTCATCTTCTCTTGTAGCGCCTTAAATCGAGGGTCACCTCGCAGTGGATCTAACCATGGTTCCACAGCCATAAAAATTAAAAACCATGACTTTTCCTCGTAGGCCTCTTCCAATAATGCAATGGCCTCTTCATGCTCGCCAATGCCTATATGAATAAACGCACGCTGCATTTGGGGTAGGTATCGGCTCTTTGCCATTTCCTCATAGTAATCAGCCATTTCCTTGGCAAGAGCTTTCTCGCCTGCGAGACCAAGTGCATGTCCTAAACCAGCTCCAACTTCAACCAACCCATCTGACAATTCAAAAGCTTTGAAATAGGTATCGAGGGAGTTATCATAATCCTCAAGTTCGATATAAGCCATGCCTAGCCAGTCATATGGCCATGGGGAACTGACATCTTTCTCTACAGTACGGATCATCAAGTTTTTAAGCCGCTCGTTATCCCTATCGAAATAATAGATCGATCCTCGGCCGACTAGGTAATCCTCATTTGTATCCATACTGGCAATAGTATCATGCTGGATGAGGGCCTCATCGATCTTATCCATCGTGACCAACCATAGCGAATACCAATGACGCGTACTCAAGTCAGTAGGGTTTGCATCAATGGAGGCCCTAAAGTCTTGACGCGCCTGCTCCCAATTCCACTTGAGGAAATTGACCATGCCCGAAAGCTTCAACGTGCCAGGATGATCCGCATCTAGCTTAAGTGCTTCTTGCAGACAAGCTTCGGCCACAGGGATAGTCTTGTCTCTTGCCGTATAGCCGAAGATGAAGAGAAGTATTTCATTTTCCCCGAGGGATAGCCAGTTTTGAAGAATAGTGCTGTCTGCGGCCAGCTGAGATCGGAGATCCACCGAAGCTTTTTCATGACCAAGCCTAAACCTGGTACCCATAGCATCCAGCAGCTTGCCATCTAGCTGGCGCTCTTGCTTCGTTTCGCAAGAGGTGAACATAAACGCAATGGAAATCAGCGCAATGAATGTTGATTTTATCATTGAAGGTTTGTTAACGGTAGTTGTAAGAATCGCGGACGGTATAAGTTGGGATCGACCAGTATATCTGTCCAAAAATCAAATGAGTTGACATTGTAACCTATGAGCAGAGAATCCCCGGAAGAAAGATGAGGGAAAGCTTTGGCGTTGTAAGTAAAATAGGCGCTATGCTCATCAGTCTCCTGCGTTTCATAGACCGTTTTCTTAGTAGTAAAAGGGCCAACGAGAGATTCACCTATCTCGACCACAATGGCCGGGCTCATTCCCAAGTATTGGTAGGTGAGTACAATGCGCCCATCAGCTAGCGGAGATACGCTCATCTCGTTCGATACATTCTCGGCGATGAAAGCCGCGTTGGTCATTTCTCTGTCCCAGTCCTCACCATCCCAAAATCGCCATTTGTCAAAGTCGGTAAACTCGCTAGGTAAGACTCTGGCGGCTACTAGCCCTTTCACCGCGCCAGGCTCGGAAACGGCATAAACGTATATATATCCATCAGGATTGGGTGCGCCTGCATCATCAGTGTTCACATAGATGGCACTACCATAGGTGGTACCGGTTTCTAAGCTAAAGAATGGCGTCTCTATTTGTTCATGATCCGTGTAGGGAGGCTCGCTACCTACCGGAATTGATAGCAGGGACACCCCAATTTGCTCAAAGGCGAAACCACCAGTCCCAGCAGTATCTTTTTCATGTACTAAATAAGCGAAGATGTAAAGTGTACTATCTGCCTTGGTATTGACAAACCCATCTCCAAGCCAATAGTAATCTCCTGGCTTTGAACTAGGTGTATTGGGTACGAACAATGCTCGAGACTGCTCAGGATCTGATTGATCCCAGCTAAAAGTTACATTTTTAGGATCAGGAGCTGCACCTTCAAGGATCCCCACAGAGTTGTTGATCATGGTGAAGTTCTCTGCCTCCAAAGTCTCACCATTGTGGTAACCGATCATCGTATCCCCAAAAGTGAAAAGTGTTCGTGTCTGTTTCGTAGCAGGGACAAACTCCTTTCCATCGAGCGGTATTCCGAATATACCATCGCCACCAAACCAACCTTGGTTTCTATTAAACAGGTTAGTCCATGCATCCTGCTCCACGGCCTGAACTTCGGTTTTCGTAGACACATAATCACAACTGTGAATGCCGATAAGCGCTAAAAGGAGCATGAATAATCTAACAGTCATAGAGGGACGGGTATTTATTGATAATACAAGAACTTGCATCAGTTGTATTAGTACAAAGTAATGAGGTCTATGGATGATCACAGAATGAGAAGACTGCAAATGAACATGTCGAAGGTATTGATAGGGCTGGCGATTTCACTCTGTGTATCCGCTACCGCAATGGCCGAAATACAAGTAGCCAAGGTATTCGGGGACAACATGGTTCTTCAGAGGGATGAACAGGTGACTATCTGGGGTTGGGGAACTCCCGGAGAACGACTGACACTAACAATCAATGATCAGGTGTTCAAAGGGAGAGTGAATAAGGAGGGTAGCTGGTCGGTAGAGATCGGCGAATTCCCGGCCGGAGGACCCTACGAGATGGAGATCAAGGGGCTGAATAGTATAAAGCTTCAAAACGTGATGTTCGGCGAAGTTTGGCTTTGTTCTGGACAGTCCAATATGCAGTATACGCTAAGAATGCTCGGTAAGGATATTAGTAAGATCCCAGAAGTAGATAATGACCTGATACGAATGCTTATTGTAAAGGTGAATGCAGACCTGCTGCCGGCGAAAGACATCAAAGGTGGACAATGGAAAATGGCCAGTAAAGAGTCTGTTCCTGATTTTTCTGCTGTGGCTTACTATTTTGGAAAGCTGCTGTTTGATAGCCTGGATGTACCTATCGGACTTGTCAATGCTAGTCTGGGTGCTACATCGATAGAGACATGGATGAGCAATGAAACCTTAAAAGAATTTCCACAATTCAGCTCAATAATTGATGATCGCGAGACTGTAGGTAAGAGCATTTCGGAGCTGGATTCAGACCTAGCTAATTACAGAAAAACCTGGGATATGGAATATTATCTGGTTGGGCCAGGGCTGGATGATAAGTGGTACGATCCGGATCTTGATGACTCGGATTGGTCAACAATTACTAATCCCAATTTCTGGGAGTACGAAGGGCTTGACCATGATGGAGCTGTCTGGTACCGCAAAGAATTTGATCTTCCGGAAGGTTTTGTTGAAGATACTTTCCTGTTGAAGCTCAATCAAATTGATGATTACGATATCGCATGGGTCAATGGAGTAAAGGTCGGTGAGACTTTTGGTAATAGAAACTGGAGAAACTACAATGTCCCATCTGACATATTATTACCTACCGGAAATCAGGTGACTGTCCGCGTTTTTGATATAGGCGACCTGGGAGGCATGCACACCTCAGCCTTTTGGGGTAATCCTATCTTAAACGGTGAATGGAAATATAAGCAGGGTCAACCTATTGATACAGATAAATTCCCTAAACCCAATATTGCCAATGGCAGCATTTTCAGCTATCCAGGCTTGCTGTACAATGGTAACATTGCACCATTAACAAAACTGAATATCAAAGGAGTGATCTGGTATCAAGGTGAAGCCAATGCCGCTCGGGCCCATGAATATAGAGGGCTGATATCCGCTTTGATCAAGGACTGGCGCTCACAGTGGTCTCGCGATCTCCCTTTCTTGATGGTGCAATTGGCCAACTATGGTGTTGAGCCTATGCAGCCTTGTCCAAGTAACTGGGCTGAATTGAGAGAAGCTCAGTTAGCCGCGACAGACTTGCCTAAGGTTGGCCTAGCTACCGCAATAGACATAGGAGAGTCAGCGGATATTCATCCAAAGAATAAGGAGGAGGTCGGTAAGCGGCTTGGCTGGCAGGCATTAACCATGGTCTATGGCTATCAATTCCTGAGCGAATCGCCAAGGTTCAATGCCGCGAAGTTCGATCAAGGTATAGCGACGCTCTCTTTTGATTACATAGGAGAAGGGCTCATGAACGTGAATAAATATGGTTACATCCGGGGATTTCAGGTTGCCGGGGAAGATCAACAGTTTCACTGGGCCAAGGCTCAGCTCATTGGAAATAAGATCCACGTTGAATGTGATAATGTAGATAATCCCGTCGCTGTACGTTATGCCTGGGCAGATGATCCAGGTACTTTGGACATCTACAATAGTCAGAACTTGCCGTTACTTACATTCCGCACTGACAGCTGGCCGCTATCCACAGAAGGCAAGGTCTACAACGATACACCTCACCAGTTCTAGACCAGTCACATAAGGAACTAACCCATTGAGTAATTCGAATTGAAAACGTTTGCATTTTAAGAAATTGGCATGTACCTATGTATGAACATAGTGAGTTATGGAGTTGAAGATTAACCATGAAAGTCCCATTCCGCTACACATTCAGGTGGAAGAGTTGTTGAGGGAGCTGATTTCTCAACCTGACTACAAAGAAGGCAAGCTCTTGCCAAAAGAGATCGAATTGGCCAAATGGCTGGGTATCTCCAGAAACACCGTTCGTCAAGCCACTAACAAACTATCCAATGAAAATTTACTGGTAAGGAAGAAGGGAATCGGTACGCGCGTAGCTACCAATAATATGACAACCAAGCTCTCTAACTGGTACAGTTTCAGCGATGAGATGCAGGAGCATGGCCTTACTCTGATCAATTTTGAGATCAGCACAGCGTGGGTAGAAACAGACGAAGAGACTCAATCAGCACTCGAGCTGCCTATTGCTGGTCAAGTGTTACAACTTGATCGTTTGAGAGGGACTGAGGATGGGCCAACAGTGTTTTTCGTGTCTTACTTTCATCCTAGGGTAGGTCTCACTGGAGAGGAAGATTTCACGCGTCACTTATATGAAATCCTGGAAAAAGATCACTCCACAGTAGCCACAGTTTCGCGTGAGGAGATCAAAGCGGTGCTAGCCGATGAGTTCATCGCCGAAAAACTGCAAGTCGAAATAGGTGATCCAGTACTTCTGAGAAAGCGAACTGTTTATGATCCCGGAAATCGCCCTATAGAATACAATCTTGGGTACTATCAGGCAGATAAATTTAGCTACAGCATAGAGATAACCAGATAATGAAAAAGTCAACGCAAATATCGAACGAAAACCTTGAGGCATTCATCGACGGTAGCCGCAAGGCATTTGAACTTGTGTATAATTGTTATAAACAGCGTGTTTACTTCTATGCTTTGAAGCTTACTAAAGCTGAAGAGTTGGCGGAAGAAGTAACACAGGATGTCTTCATTAGAGTGTGGTCCAACCGGGAAAAGATCGATACTCAGTACAGCTTCTCATCTTTTTTATTTCGAGTGACCCACAATCATGCCTTAAATGTCTTGAAGAGACTCAATTATGAACAACAGGCAAAAGAAAGATTAGCACCAAAGTATAGGCAAGGAACTAACACTACTGAGGATACTGTAGTGCACGATGAGTACATGAGTATTCTATCTACCGCAATAGGTCTATTACCACCCAAGCGCAAGAGCATTTTTGATCTTAGTCGTACCAAAGGAGTGAGTCATGACGAAATTGCCCTTAGGATGGGCATATCCAAGAATACTGTGAAGAGTCAATTAGTCAAAGCAACCAAGTTCATTAAGACCTATTTCATCCAAGAGGCGGGTGTAGCTATATAGTGCCTTCTTTGTTGTAGTAGCCTCCTTCAAGTAGAGGTGAAATGCCATTGCTTTAGCCCTCTTTTTACAACTTCACCTGCTACGGTAATCCAAATGCTCGAGGTGATTGTACTTGATACAATTGCTTAGTAAAAATACCTCAATGGAATTAGAAGAGTACATAAACCTACGTCGTGAGGAAGTTACCACGGAGGCCTATGATTTTATTATAGATTTTTTGATCGAAGATGAAAACCAACCTCAATTGGAGAGACTCTGGGATGCTATGGAGTACCAAATTATGGATGTGGATATAGCACAACAAATCTGGAAAAGCATCACTGATCAAGCTGAGAAAGAACCAGGACAAAACAGCTTCTCAGATGTAAAGCAAAGAGTGGCTTAACATGGTGAGACTAGGGATATGACACAACGAGTATGAAACGACTTTTTTTCTATTTTCTGATGGTGGGATTGTTGGCCCAAGGGTATACAATCACAGCACAGCAATTGAGTATTTCGGGTACGGTCTCCTCAGACGATGGAGAAGGCATTCCTGGTGTGAACATATTAGTCAAAGGCACCACTACGGGTACAGTAACAGATATAGACGGAAACTATGTTATCTCGGTAGATGGAAATGTGACTTTGGTTTTCTCTTCGATAGGCTTTGTGACGCAGGAAGTATCTGTTGCGAACAGGACGTCCATTGATATAATAATGGAAACCAACGTGGAAGCACTGGATGAAGTAATGATAGTCGCCTACGGTACTGTGAAAAAGCGGGACTTGACTGGATCCATATCATCAGTGAAAGGCAAAGACATGGAAAAAGTGGCTGTCACCTCGCTTGATCAAGCTTTGCAGGGAAGGGCAGCTGGCGTCCAAGTGACACAAGTATCGGGCCGACCAGGAGGCGAGACTTCTATCCGTATTCGCGGTAGTAGTTCTATTAATGCTGGCAATGAACCACTCTACGTAGTAGACGGAATGCTTATCGCTAGCGGTTCGGGTGACCTCAACTCAGGTGGTGCCGCAGGAGCTTCACTCAACCCTCTAGCAGCTATTAACCCCAGTGATATTGAGTCGATTGAAATACTAAAAGATGCGTCTGCTACTGCTTTATATGGAGCAAGGGGAGCCAATGGTGTGATCCTTATTACAACGAAAAGAGGACAGGAAGGTCGTACATCTGTGACATTAGACTCTTACTACGGTGTACAAGAGATTACGAATACGCTAGACTTGCTCAATGGTGAGGAGTTTGCCGCTTATATGAATGCCTACAACGATGAAGCGGATTTACCAGCTGATGTCAGATATCTCATACCTGAAAACATTGGCGATGGTACGGATTGGCAAAATGCTATATTCAGAGAAGCACCTATGATGAGCCATCAATTGACCATCACTGGTGGCGATAAGTCTACCTCTTATTCAGTTTCAGGAGGCTATTTCAAACAGGATGGTATTATCCTCAATTCTGATTTCGAGAGGGCTACTTTCAGAACCAATCTTGATAAGAATGTAGGTGAGCGGTTCAAGCTTGGTACGAGAGTTAATCTTAGTCAGATCAACTCTAGAGGAGTACTGACTGGAGCGCAAAGTCCAAGCGGAGGGGTGCTTTTGCCTGGTAGCGTAAGCTCTGCAGTACTATTTACGCCTACGCTACCCGTGCTAGATGCTGACGAGCCCGGAGGTTGGACCTATGAGGATGATAGGGGCAGAGACTTACCTAATCCAGTGGCAGATGCACAGGATACCGACAATATTTCTAAGAACACAAGGATCATTGCGAGTGTATTCGGGGAGTTGGAGATAACCGACGGATTGACTTTCAAGGCTAATTTTGGGGCGGATGTCTTTTCAGTTAAGGAGAATAGGTTTGTCCCCAACTACCTGAAGCGCACCGAGCCAAACAATGGAGAAGCGGTGATCTCTACCGTAGATGGTCAGTCGTGGCTGACAGAGTATACCTTCAACTATAAGAAGGAGTTCAACGAAGACCATAAACTGGATGCATTGGCAGGTTACACTCGACAAGGTTTTACATCTGAGAGATTATTCGCATTCACCCTTGATTTTGCTGACAATAGGCTCGGTTATCACAACCTTGGCGCAGGGATCAATCCCCAAGCGCCAGCAAACGGAGAGTCAGAATGGGGCATGATCAGTTACCTGGCCAGAGTCAACTACAATTATAAAAGTAAATATCTATTCACGGCCAACGCGCGGGTGGATGGCTCCTCAAGGTTTGGGGAAGACAGTAAATATGGTTTTTTCCCTTCAGTGGCCTTGGCTTACAATATTGCTGATGAAGACTTTATTCAAAACCTTGGAGTTTTTGAGTCATTGAAACTCAGGACAAGCTATGGTGTTATTGGTAACTCTGAGATTGGCTCTTTTAATTCTTTGGCGACAGTGGGTCCAGTAGGTCAAGGCACCTTCAGCGGTGTACCCTACAATGGTGTTGAACCACTTCGGCTGGCTAACCCTGAACTAAGATGGGAGCGTACCGGTCAGTTTAACTTAGGCCTGGATATGGCCTTTCTGAAGGGTAGGATTATGGTAACCACTGACTACTATATACAGAATACAACAGACCTGCTTTTGCTGGCTCCTGTTCCACGTACTTCTGGTTTCAATAACTTCTTTAATAATATTGGGGGATTGCGTAATACAGGAATCGAATTGGCAATCAATGGTATCCTGGTGGATAACGACAACTTTAGTTGGAATTCAGATTTCAACATATCATCTAATCGCAATGAGATCACTGAACTGGCAGATGAAAATGACGTATTTATCCCAGGTGTCCTCAATGTGCCTACAGGTTGGAGTATTCTTACGCCAGGAGAAGCAATCGGCACATTCTATGGATTGATAGCCGACGGTATTTTCCAAACTAATGAGGAGGCGGAAAACAGCCCCAGGCTTCTCAGTCAAAGCCCGGTGGCTGGTGAACGCAAATACCGAGATATTAACGGTAGGGATGAAAATGGTAACCTCACAGGCCAACCAGATGGACTGATAAATGATGCTGACAGAGCGGTCATAGGTAGAGCACAACCTAAGTTTTCATGGAATTTTATTAACAGCTTCAGATATAAAGGGGTTGACCTTTCAATATTTGTTCAAGCTGTCCATGGCAATGACATTGTCAACGCCTATCGAACCGAATTAGAGACATTAACTAGTGAAACTAACGTTTATCGTGATACTTATCTTAATCGCTGGACAGAGGATAATCCATCCAACAGGTTTAGAAAACTTGCACCGACAGATGTAGGCGCTTATTCGTCAGCACACGTAGAGGACGGTTCGTTTATTAGGATTAAGAATATCAACCTAGGATATACACTACCGCGAAAAGTGCTGGATCGACTTAAGCTCAACAATTTTAGAGCTTACATTAGTGTGAACAACCTCCTAACGATTACCGACTACACAGGCTATGATCCTGAGGTCAATGCATTTGGCCAAAATGCCTTATTGCAAGGTATCGACTATGGGGGTTATCCAATTGCGAGAACCTTTATTGCCGGTATTCAGATTGGAATTTGAAATTGAACTGAAGGATGAAAGGAACAAAATCATATTATCTTATTCTGCTGACAGTTTTTCTGGTAAGTGGAGCTTGCGACGATATTCTGGAGGAAAACCCGAGAAATCAAATATTTCAGAACAATTTCTTCCAAACCGAGAATGACGCCATCGGTGCGATCAATTCTATCTATGGGCATATGAATTCGACGAGTGTTGGGCCGACATTTGGTGGTCTTTATCACAGCACTTATTGGGTGATCCAAGGTCTGGCATCTGATGAGATGAACAACCGACTGGCCGGTGCTCCGTCCAATGATGAACTTGAACAGTTTCGCTTCGATGCAGCTAATGGCAATTTCTTTGACGTATGGAGCCAGGCGTACCGTGTGATCTACAATGCTAATTTCGCAATTGAGGGCATTGCAACGATGGATTTGAGCGATCCCATAAAGAATAGCCTGCTTGGCGAAGCACGATTTTTAAGGTCAATGGTCTATTTCGATCTCCTACGCATGTTTGGTGAGGTGCCTCTATTATTGGAGGATGACGCAGAGTTGCGACCTACAAAGAATACGGTTGATGAGATTTATGAGCAGATCATTGCTGACCTACAAATTGCAGCAGATAATCTGCCTACGAGCTATTCTGTTGGTGATGGACTTGGAAGGGCAACTAGTGGTGCTGCCAGAGGCTTACTGTCCAAGGTATACCTTACTCGCGGCGACTGGCAGTTGGCTGTAGACAATGCAGCATTGGTGATCAATTCGGGAACCTATCACTTGTGGCCCGACTTTGCCGATATGTTTAAGATCGCTAATGAAAACGGTCAGGAGACTTTATTCGGAGTTGGTTTCGGCGATGCTCAAGGAGCCATTTCTTTTTGGGAAGTGGGCCAGTTCAATGTACGGCTATTGCCTAGGGAGTTGAGGTTCGTCGTGCCTGGGGCCAATGTACAAGGTTGGCAGGTCGCTACGCAGAATCTATACGACTCTTTCGATCCTGGTGATCGGCGCAGAGCCGTGACTTTCATCACGACAGTCAGCGGAGACGCTCTGGATGATCCACACATTCGTAAATACTGGGATGAGGAGCGGGAGCCTATACCTGGAAATACAGAAGCCGATTTTCCTTATTTACGATATGCTGACATATTGTTGATCTATGCGGAGGCGCTGAACGAACTCAGTGGTGGGCCAACATCAGAAGCATATGATGCCATCAACGCTATTCGACAAAGAGCGCGCTTTGACGGTACAGCCGAGCAGCCAGTGCTACCGGATCTTGCCAATCTCAGTCAAGAACAGTTCAGAGACGCAGTTTTGTTGGAGCGACGAAGAGAGTTCGTCGGAGAAGGCCACCGCTGGTTTGATCTTGTGCGGATGGGCAAGCTGCAGGAGCTCGTGCCATTAGCCAAAGAAGGTATCAGTCCTCGACCCACTGACATCCTATTTCCGCTACCACAAATAGAGATTGACCTCAATCAAAACTTGTTACCACAAAATCCGGGTTATTAATCCCAGCTAGGTTTAGATGGCGATTTCAATAGTACTGGATATAGGAGGGACCTCCATCAAGTTGGCATTGGCTAGTCATGGACAGCTACTGGCACAAGATAAGATTGAAGTAAGCGATAGTAGCCTATTACAGCCTCTGCTGAAAGTGATCTCAGTGCGCGTGAGCCATATGATGTCAGAGGCAGATGTAGTGCAGTCTCAATTGACAGGTATTGGGTTTGCATTTCCTTGTATCATCGATCATCATAAGGGCAAAATACTCTCTGACTATGTCAAGTACACTGATGCGCAGGCACTTGACCTACAAGCTTGGGCGCAGCAACAATGGAGTATTCCGGCCATATTGGAGAATGATGCCCGTGCTGCGCTGGTAGGTGAATGGCAGTATGGTAAGGGACAAGGTGTTGATAATCTCGTGCAGATGACCTTCGGAACAGGAATTGGCACAGCGGTACTTATTGATGGACATGTACTTCGTGGAAGCCATTCCCTTGCTGGCAACCTTGGTGGTCATGTTACTTTGGATCTCCATGGTGATGTCTGCAATTGTGGTAACATAGGCTGTGTCGAGGCAGTGGCTTCTACCTGGGCGCTACCGCAAATGTTGAAACGACATAAAGATCATACGAATAGTGACCTTTTTAAAGAAAGCGACTTGAGCTACCGGAGCGTCTTTGCTTTAGCTTCTCAAGGTGATCGGCTAGCCACTCTTATCCGAGATGAAAGCGTGAAAGCTTGGGGGCTGGCCATGGTGAATATGGTGCATTCATTTGACCCAGAAAAAGTGATACTAAGTGGGGGTTTGATGAGGAGCAGTGAAGAGATGTTGCCAACCTTTCAAGCCATGCTCAACCAACATACATGGCTACCGAGTAGAGGAAATGTAGAAGTTGTACTGGCAGAGAATGGTGAAACAGCGGCCTTATTAGGAATGGATTACTTAGTTCAAAACAGACAAGCGTGAGCCAACATAGAAAATCCAATTACAATAAATATCCAACGCATCACATTGACGGGTTTGATGAACAGTGTGATGTGGGCTGGAATCATATTCTACCGCGAATTAGAGAGAGCGTTGGCACACAGCCCAGTACTATAGTAGTAGAGTGCTATCAGGGAATATTGAATGAGTATCTTCTTGATGTACTTGGACATTTAGCTGGTTTTGAGCCGATAGATGTATCTCAGCTCTACAAAGATCAGTCTGTGATTGGGGAAATGATCCAGCCTGAACTCACGGATGATGCTATTTTCGGTAAACTCACCTCGCTCTCAATAAGTGACTACTTTGACCCAGCAAAATTAGCCAGTACGAAGGCGCAAATAGCGGAGAACAAAGACCGAAACCTAATCATCGTGGGTACAGGAGCCTCACTCGTCAATGAACACTGGGATACCTTGATCTATGCTGATATGGCACGGTGGGAAATCCAAAACCGGATGAAGGCCAACCAAGTGGATAACCTTGGAGTATCCAATAGAGATCAGCCGTTCAACTTAAAGTACAAACAGGGCTATTTTATTGACTGGAGGATTTGTGATAAAATCAAAATAGAGCTTCTGGATAAGATAGATTTCTTACTCGATACTAATGATTCTCTTAATCCAAAGATGGTCACTGGACCTGCACTCCGTGAGGGTCTCAAGCAGGTATCATCAAGACCACTTCGGTTAGTGCCATTTTTTGATCCAGGCCCCTGGGGTGGTCAGTGGATGAAAGAAGTATGTGACCTTGATAGAGACGCCACGAATTATGCTTGGTGCTTTGATTGTGTACCCGAAGAGAACAGCCTTTTTCTTAACTTCGGAGAGGTCAGGGTGGAAATCCCATCAATCGACCTCATTTTTTCACAGCCGGAAAATATCCTTGGCAAGGATATTTATGAAACGCTTGGGCCAGAGTTTCCCATCAGATTCGACTTTTTGGACACCATGGACGGGGGTAACCTCAGTCTGCAAGTTCACCCGTCTGTCGACTACATTCGAGAGCAGTTTGGGATGACCTATACTCAGGATGAGAGCTATTATATGCTTGATACGGAGGACGATGCTATTGTCTACCTGGGACTAAAGGAAGATGCAGATGGTGATCAGATGCTCACTGAGCTGAGAGAGGCACAAAATCAAGCTAAGAATTTCGACGCTGATAAGTTCGTCAAAACCTGGTCGGTTAAAAAACACGATCATGTACTTATACCTTCCGGTACGATCCATTGTTCTGGTAAGAACAGCATGGTGCTCGAGATAAGTGCCACACCTTACATTTTCACTTTCAAATTGTGGGATTGGGGACGTATGGGTCTGGATGGTAAGCCGCGACCTATCAATATTGAACATGGAAAGGAAGTGATCAAATGGGAGCGCACTACCAAATGGACAGCAGATAACCTGGTGAATGCGGTAAGAGAAATTGCTCAGGGAGATGGCTGGCGTGAAGAACAGACCGGGCTACATCCCACGGAGTTTATTGAGACAAGACGACATTGGTTTACAGGTAGGGTGAGTCATGATACTGAGGGTAAGCTCAACGTCCTCAATTTAGTTGAGGGCAGGGAAGCCATCATTGAAAGCCCGACTGGTGCATTTGAACCTTATGTAGTCCACTATGCAGAGACATTTGTGGTTCCTGCGGTAGTAGGCGAGTATACGATCAGACCATATGGTGAAGGTGAGGGCCAGGAGTGCGCAACGCTAAAGGCTTATGTAAGGTCCGAGCAACTAAAAGCCATCGGAGAAGATCTCTGGATGATGCCAAATTCTAATTGATAAATTCAAAGGTCTAAAGAAGCTTATATGAAAGATGAAATTAACTATGGTTACGTCTATCTCATTTCAATTGTAGCAGCCATTGGTGGTCTGCTGTTTGGATATGATACGGCGGTCATCGCTGGAGCTATTGGCTTCTTAAGAGAGAAATTCGAGCTTTCTGCTGCAATGACTGGCTGGGCGGCATCAAGTGCCATCATTGGTTGTGTGTTTGGGGCCATGTTTGCAGGTAAGCTAAGTGATGCATTCGGTAGGAAAAAGATACTCATCATTACGGCGTTGCTTTTTGCTATTTCAGCGATTGGGTCAGCTATTCCCAACAGTCTTACCCAATTTGTGATCGCCAGATTCATTGGTGGATTGGGTGTAGGTGCAGCTTCTATGCTTTCACCGCTTTATATTTCCGAGATCGCTCCAGCTAAGATTAGAGGTACCCTAGTTACTACCTATCAGCTAGCGATAGTGCTAGGAATACAGCTCATCTATTTTGTCAATCTGCAGATTGTAGGCATGGGGGATGCAGACTGGAATGTCAATACAGGCTGGCGCTACATGCTTGGTTCTGAGGCGATTCCAGCTCTACTTTTTATGATTACCCTCTTTTTCGTACCCGAAAGCCCAAGATGGCTATCCAAAAACCATAATGAAGAGGAATCACTAAGAATCCTAAAAAAGGTAAACGGTGATGCGAAAGGCGCAGAGATACAACAAGAGATCAATGAGACCCTGCATGAGGAGAAAGGTACGTTAAAAGAACTTTTCGAACCAGGCTTGAGAATGGCGGTGATCGTCGGTGTTTTCCTCGCCATCTTCTCCCAGATAACAGGCATTAATGCAATTATGTATTATGCCCCCGAGATTTTCAAAAGTGTAGGCTTTGGCACTGAGTCGGCATTATTGCAGACAGTAATCATTGGCGCATGCAATGTCGTCTTCACTTTTGTAGCGATATGGCTGATTGACAAGGCAGGCCGTAGGATTTTGCTGTTATTTGGAGTCGCTGGTATGTGCATAAGTCTATTATTTCTCGGCGCGATCTTCTATTTTGAATATACCTCAGGGCAATGGGTACTGATTTTTATCCTGACCTATATAGCCAGCTTCGCGGCATCACTAGGACCGATTCCGTGGGTAATGATCTCCGAAATATTCCCAACAAAGACTCGAGGCGTAGCTATGTCACTGGCAGTACTGGTATTGTGGGTGGCAGTATATATGGTCACACAGTTCTTCCCTATTTTACTCGAGTCAATCGGAGGAGCCTTCACGTTCTGGATATTTATGGTCAATACAATCATTCTGTTCGTGTTCGTACTGAAAGTGGTACCTGAAACGAAGGGCAAGACCTTGGAGGAAATCGAAAAGAGCTGGAAACATGCCTAGTCCGATAGACGTAAATTTTAAAATTTCAGATTTAATGAAATTTACAATTTGTCTTATGCTATTGGTGCTGCCTGCCATGATATTGGCTGGACCTTCCAATATTGCTACTCAGGCTAAAGTCACAGCCTCTTCTTTTTTGTCTTCCGCAAGGAACGAATTGCAGGTGATTGATGGAATAATTGGTGTCGATGGAGTTGGTGAGTGGGCTTGTAAAGGGGCGACTATTTTCTGGGGTTACATCGATTACCCTTGGCTTCAGCTTGATTGGGATGAGCCGGTTAGCATGAATAAGATCATTCTTTATGATCGTGCGACGCTTTCTGAGCATACGGCTGGCGGTACGCTGTTTTTCAGTGACGGCTCACAAGTCAAGGTCAATGCCATACCTAATGATGGTACGGCCAAGGTGATTGATTTCCCCGATAGGGAGGTGAGTTGGGTACGGTTCCAGGTGACCGATGGTGATGGTAAAGACCTGGGCCTATCGGAAATGGAAGTCTACCCATCAGCTGCGAGCTATCCCGACCTTGTGTCGTGGGTCAATCCGTTTATCGAGACGACCAGAGGGAGATACTTTTATTTTACACCTGGCAGCACACCATTTGGCATGATAGCAGCCGCACCGCATACGCGAAACAAAAACCAATGGGGAGGTGGATATAACTACAACACAACGGAGATCCTCGGCTTTGGACAAGTACATGGATGGATGCTTTCAGGCATTCAGGTGATGCCTACAGTCGGTACGATCAACCCAACTCTAGGTGAGCAGGGCTGGAAGTCACAGTTTAGTCACGATGATGAGATCGCTCAGCCAGGGTATCAGCGGCTGCTACTAAGGGACTATGGAATCTGGACGGAGTACACTTCTACCGATAGGGTCAGCATCTACAAGTTTCGATTCACTAAGAAAGATCAAGCCAATATACTGGTCAATCTTGGAGGATATCTTGGTAGTACAACTATGACGGAGGCTGAAGTAAATATGGTTTCAAATCAAGAAATAGAAGGCTCCATTATGTCAGCGGGTCGCCTATGGGGAGGACCTGAAAAAGTTAAAATTTTCTTCACCGCGAAATTCGACAAACCATTTGATCAGCTTGACAATTGGAACGGAGATGAAAGATCGCAGGATATCGAAAAACTCATAGGTTCAAAGATGATGACCCGTCAAGACTCTGGGGTCTACGGGGATATCGTGCAAAGCTACTATGATGCCCCTACGGCCGGCGTAGAAGCAAAGTATCAGGTAGAAGCAGGTGATGTACTGCATATGAAGATTTCGATCTCTTACACCAGTATTGAGAATGCACGTGCCAACATGGAGGCAGAGCTAGATCATTGGGATTTTGAAAAAGTCAAAAACGATGCGCAATCCACATGGAACGAGTGGTTAGCCAAAATCGAGGTGTTTGGTGGGAGTCAAAATCAGAAGGTGAAGTTCTACACCGACCTGTGGCATGTCCTGCTTGGTCGGCACAAACTCAACGATGTATCCGGCGACTATCCGGATTACACGCAGGGCGAGCGGGACTGGAAGTTTACCGATGCGAAGCTCCAGGTACGGGAGCTACCGCGAAACAAAGACGGATCGGTCAAATTCAATATGTACAACTCTGATGCATTATGGCTGACCCAGTGGAATGTCAATGTGCTTTGGGGATTGGCCTGGCCCTCTGTCCTCGATGACTTCAGCGCATCCATGGTACAGTATGCGGAGAATGGTGGCTTGCTGCCCAGGGGAGCCAATGCCGGAGGGTATTCTTACATCATGACTGGTAATCCCGCTACCAATATGCTCGTGAGTGCCTATATGAAGGGTATGCTCACCAAAGTAGAACCGAGCCGTGCTTTTCAATTGATGAAGAAGAACCACCTCCCTGGAGGTATGATGGGAGATACCCCTGAAGAGCTACAGTTTTACATAGACAAAGGTTGGGCACCAGGCAATGCTGGTAAAACCATCGAGTGGGCATTTCAGGACTGGTCGTTATCACAGATGGCGCTGAAGATGGGGCGCAATCGCGACTACCGCGAATTCAGCCGCCGCTCAGAAAGTTGGAAGAACATCTTCAATCAAGACTTAAAACTGCTACTACCAAAAAAGGAAGATGGGACCTGGCTGCATACTGAGGAACTTAGCGGCGAAGGATGGGTAGAAGCCAATGCATGGCAGGGTACATGGTCGGTCTCGCATGATATCCCAGGATTGGCAAAGTTGATTGGCAGCAATGACAAAGCCAGTGAGATGCTCAATTTTTCATTTGAGCAAGCTGAACCTGACGATTTTGTATTTGGATATGGGAGTGGCTATGTGAGTTATGCTAACCAACCCGGCTGCTCTAATGCGCATGTCTTCAACTACCTTGGTAAGCCATGGCTGTCCCAATATTGGGTGCGGAAGGTAAACGCTCAGGCTTACGGTGAAGTGACTCCAGATGCGGGCTATGGCGGCCATGATGAAGATCAGGGTCAGATGGGAGGGGTTAGTGCACTGATGTCAATGGGACTGTTTAGTCTCAAAGGTAATGGTTCTGTCACACCCCACTATGAAATTACAAGCCCTGTCTTTGATAGGGTGTTAATCCATCTGGATGAGGACTATTATGAGGGTGAGCAGTTTGAGATCGTTACCACGAATAATTCTGATGAGAACATGTACATCCAGTCAGCGAACTTGAATGGAAATGCTTTGAACGCCCCATGGTTTAGTCATGATTTGTACAAGAAAGGTGGTAAATTGAATATTAACCTCGGTCCACAACCTAACAAAAGTTGGGGAATAGGGATAGCTCCTCCTAAATGATGTGGTCACTCAAACTACGATAACCTTATTATATCAGTGGTACAAAGCCCGATACTTCATTAACGCTGTATTAGCCTTCTTTTGGTCTGCGGTAGCGCTAAGTGGCTGTCAACAGTCAGATACGACACCACTCTTTAATGATCTTGAAGCTGACTACACTGGTGTGGACTTCCGCAATGATCTGGTAGTCATCGATAGCATCAATATCCTCAACTATATCTATGCCTTTAACGGCGGAGGAGTAGGTGTAGGAGACCTCAATAACGATGGGCTAGAAGACCTGATTTTCTCTGGTAATCGGGTGCCAAGTAGGATATACCTTAATCTAGGCAATTTCAAGTTCAAGGATATCACTTCGGAATCTGGAATTAATACCAATCGCTGGTGTACTGGTGTCAGTCTTGTTGATATCAATGCTGATGGATTCCTAGATATTTATTTTAGTGTGGCGGGCACACCTAATCCCGCACTTCGAAGGAATCTGCTTTATATCAATAATGGTCAGGGTCAATTCGAAGAAGCTGCGGACAAATGGGGATTGGCAGACAGTAGTTACAGTACGAACGCTGCATTCTTCGATTATGATAAGGATGGTGATCTCGATCTCTATCTACTCAACCATGCCAATGATCGTGCGGTCCTCAACACACCACTACCTAAAAAGACGGCTGGAGAAAGTCCAAGCACGGACAGGCTATATCGAAATAACGGTGATGAGACTTTCACGGATGTGTCCACTGAAGCTGGAATTACCATCGAAGGTTATGGCCTTGGCGTTGCGATCAGTGATATTGATGATGATGGTTGGCCTGATATCTATATCTCAAACGACTTTATCAGCAATGATCTCCTTTATCTCAATAATACCGATGGGACATTCTCCAATGTGATCACTGATGCAATCAGAGAGCAATCCTACAACGGCATGGGCAATGATGTTGCCGACTTCAACAATGACGGTCTGATGGATATTATAGTGATGGATATGCTGGCTTCCAATCCAGTTGGGGAAAAGATGATGGCTGGGTCTATGAACCACGACAAATTCATGAGGATCAAAGCCATGGGCTATGAAGCTCAGTTTGTCAGAAATACGCTGCAGTTGAATCAAGGTAATATGACTTTCGCTGAAGTTGGTCGTTTTGCGGGCGTTCATCGCACCGACTGGAGTTGGGCTCCACTATTTGCTGACCTGGATAATGACGGGTGGAAAGACCTTTACGTCACCAATGGCTACCTCAGAGACATCACTAACAAAGACTTTATCGATTACAACAACAATCTGTCGATGTTTAAGTCGGTTGAGCAAGCTAACGAGGAGGGATTGGAACGGATAGCAATACTTGGTGATCAAGCAGCGGTCAATTATGCCTTTCGAAATGATGGCAATCTAAAATTTGAGCAATCGACATCAGAATGGTTTGGACAGAAAAAAGGCTTTTCTAACGGAGCTGCTTATAGTGATCTTGACAATGATGGTGATCTTGACTTAGTCATAAATAATATAAACGGCTCAGCTTCAGTGCTTAGAAATGAGAGTACATCTGATGCCAACTACCTCCAGATTCAATTAGTGGGCCCAGAACTCAACTTGAGTGCAGTCGGTGCTAAGGTACATCTGACAACTTCCTCGGGTCAGCAGTACTTAGAGCAGTCTCCAAGTCGAGGGTTCATGTCCAATGTTTCGTCAATCCTGCACTTTGGATTGGGAGAAGATACACTGGCTATGAGATTGAAAGTAGTTTGGCCAGACGGTAAAGTAAGTAGAGCAGGAAGGATAGCCCCCAACCAGCGATTGAGAGTTGACTATGCCGATGCAAGTTTGGCTGATGAACGACCTGGTGCCGAACAATTCGGTGAACTGTTTATTGAGAGAACGCATGAACTTGGCTTAAAGCCGGGCCATGTCGATGGAGATTATCCTGATTTCAAGCAACAGCCTCTATTTCCCTACAGAACATCAAGCGAAGGGTTTGAAGTAGCTAGTGGCGACTTTGATGGAGATGGTCTGGATGACCTTTTTGCTTCATCGGGTATTTCGGAACATACAATTTTTTTCCAAGAGCCTGATGGAAGTTTTTCAGCTACCGTGCAGGATAATAAATCAGTCCTACTTAAAGATGTTGTTGTCGCTGATATCAACGGAGATGAAATTGATGATTTGCTATTGCTTGGGAACGATAAAGAAGAAAATGGCAACTCAGTACTATCACTTTATTTCGGAGATCGAGATAGGAGTTTTACAGACGAAACAGCAATGCTGCCAATATCTGAAGGTGCTATTTCTGCTATTGCTTTAGGAGATTACGACGGTGATGATGACTTGGATCTGTTGTGGTCTGAGGATGGTGGCGCACCTTACCAGAGTAGACTGAAAGTACTACAGAATGAAGGTGAGACTTTCATGGATGTGTCTGCAAATCTGCTCCCAGATATGGAATTGATAGGAATAGTCAAAGATCTGATGATGACCGACTACAATGGAGACGGTCAACTAGATATCATTATAGTAGGAGAGTGGATGTCGGTTGTATTTCTGTTAAAAGAGGATGAGCGTTTTGTTCGGGATATGCCCGTACCTGAATGGTCACACTCGAATGGCTGGTGGAGAAATGTAACAGCTGCTGATATGGATCAGGACGGTGACATGGACCTGATACTTGGAAATATGGGGCAAAACACTGGATACGAACTTACTGCAGAGTATCCCGCGACGCTGCATCTACTTGACATCAATGGGGATAAGAAGCCAGCGCCCTTGATGACCTATTATGTCGCTGGTGAGGAGACGCTCCAACCTACCAGAGAGGCCCTGTTACACAGATATCCCTTTCTCAACAGATTGTTTCCAAATCATCTTAGTTATGCAGAGGCTGATATTCAGAACCTAATACAGGCAAATAGTCCTCTGAATAGCTTTTCCGCAAATACGACTACTTCTTACTATCTGGAAAACGATGCGGGTGGGTTTATTCCGCATCACTTGCCTAAAGATGCGCAGCTTTTTCCGGTAGGCGAGAGCCTGGCGCACGATTTTGATAGAGACGGATACCCTGAACTAATTCTCGCTGGAGGGTTTTCCTTGGCAGAAGAAGATGGACGTAGTTACGGTAGGTCAAACCCAGTACTGGTATCTCGGGAAGATGGTGAATTGACTTCAAGCGCTCGATCTCCATTTCACGCTAGTGGAGATATCACTTCAATGACTTTACTCCGATACAAGAACGATCAATGGCTGATTGCGGTAGCGATCAGAAATGATGGATTGAAAATATTTCAATATTGTCCTGATAAAAAGTGTGAATTGGAATAATCCGATACATAACCCCAATTGTATTGCATTTATTAAAACGAGAAGAACGTCTGTATTAACATTAATATCTAAAACTATGAGAAGAAATCTAATTTGGGTCATCGGCATGATGGCCGCAGTTTCACTGGTATTTACCAGTTGTGGCGATGATGATGATGATACGCCACCAGTGGCTCCTGTATTATCTATCGACAATGCTACGGCAAGTGGCGATATCGGAGATGTAATCAATGCAACGATCAGCGGCACTTTGGACGGTGCTTTTTCCAAACTCGAGATTTCCAAGTTTATTGGCACAGCACCTGACAATAGCTATGGCACCAACGGTGTATTGGAGGTGACTACTGGGTTGCCGTATAGTTTTAGCCATACGATTGGTTCAGAAGGTGTTGATAGCCCTATCAGGTTTAGTTTTAAAGTGACTGATGCTAATGATCTCTCTGATGAAGTAGAATTGGTAATCACCACTAATGCTCCTGTCGAGGATCCGCCAGTATTGACTATTGACAATGCTACCGCAGCGGGTGACCTGGGAGAAGAAGTTAATGCCACCATTACTGGTGAGTTCGACGGAGCTTTTGCTAAAATGGAGATTTCCAAGTTTATAGGTACTACATTGGATGATAGCTACGGCACCAATGGCGTATTGGAAGTAACAAGCGAATTGCCTTATGACTTTAGTTATACCATTGGCATAGAAGGCTTAGATATACCCATCAAGTTCACTTTTAAGGTGACTGATGCTAATGACCTAACCGATGAAGTAGACCTGACCATCACGACAGAGCCTACTAACGCTGGGTTACTGACAGCCTTCAATTGGAGATATTCATCTTTAGCACAGGATGGTGCAGAGTTTATCTTGGAATGTGAAGAAGACAATGTCTACAGCTTCGAAGCAGATGGGTCTATGAGTGTAGACTTTGGTGCATTAACCGGCGCTGGTGGCGGATCTTGTGATTTTGACGGTTTTGGTACATTAGACGGCTGGGATCTGAATGATGCCCAAGATACTCTGAGATGGTTCAGAGGAGATGCCTTCACAGGAACACCGACTGATACGGTTACTTACGCTATTAAAGAATTCACCAAGTCACAGTGGGTGGCTGATGAGACTAACTTATTTGGTGTTTTTGAATATACTTATACCGCAGTAGCGAAATAGTAGATCGAATTCAAATGACATTATGAAGTCAATGAGATACTTCAATCGAAGTGAATCTTTAAAGAGAGTAGTTATCCGCTACTCTCTTTTTTATTTTGTTAGGGTATGCTGAAAGCAATAACAATAGTTGGGATTTTAGTAACGGTTGGTTGGGCTACCGCCAATGCACAAGTAAAGCTAGCGGAAGTCGCAGATCAATGGGGTGTTGACCATTATCACCGTGGACTGATTGGTGGGGGTGTGGCCATATTCGACTTCAACAATGATGGTTTTCAGGATATGTACCTCACAGGTGGTCGCTTCAGGGATAAATTATATAAGAACAATGGTAACGGCACCTTCCTTGATATTGCATCCTTTGCGGGATTAGATACTACCATTTTTTACAATACCATGTCAGTAGTGACTGGAGATATTAATAACGATGGCTATCGGGATATCTTCGTAGGGACAGACCAATTCAGACATCATCTCCTCTTTTTAAACAATGGTGATGGCACCTATAAGGAGATTTCGCAATCTGCGGGTATCGATGCGTTCGAGTGGGCAACCGGAGGTGTGTTCGCCGATTTCAACATGGACGGCTGGCTTGACTTATACATTGCCAATTATGTACAACGTCAAGAGGCCTTAGTTGATGAAGAAGGTGAAGTAGTAGGCTTCAATCATTCTTGCTTTCCCAATAGACTCTACCTGAATAATGGTGACCTTACCTTCACAGATGCTACAGTGGAGACACAGACTGGTGATATTGGCTGTGGGTTAGCTGTGGTGGCCACAGACCTCAATAACGATCATCGGCCAGACCTCTTTGTTGCCAATGACTTTGGTGAATGGGTAGCCCCTAATGCCGGGTTGGTGAATGACTTTCCTGAAACAGCTTTTACCAATAGGTCTGATGCGTTGGATGTAGGAAAAGCGATTTATGGCATGGGTATCGCTAAGGGCGATTACAACCGGGATGGATTTATGGATTATTATGTCACAAACCTTGGGAGCAACATATTACATACGGGAGGACCAACTTATGTGTATGCTGATTTGGCATCACAGGCAGGTGTGGAAAATACATTCAACACCGGCGTGTTCACTACGGGTTGGGGCACTGCATTTGTTGATCTGAACCACGATGGCTATGAAGATTTGCTGGTAAGCAACGGAGATATCCCAGCAGCCAGGTTTATTGCCAATGACCAAGAAGATCCGAATAAACTCTTTTTTAATAAGGGTGATGGCACCTTTGAAGATCTATCGGTGGACGTAGGATTTAACGAAACTACACGCGGAAGAGGCCTGGCTGTGGGTGACTTGGACAATGATGGTGACCAGGAAGTGGTGGTGGCAATCGCCGCAGAAAACGATGATTCTGGAAGACTACTGATTTATGAAAATCAGCACCTAAGTGATCATAATTGGCTCAAAGTGATGCTTCAGGGTACACAGGTCAATATAGACGCATTTGGGACTAAGGTGTTTCTTTACGACCAAGGGGAGCTATGGATCAAGGAACTCAATGGGGGTTCATCTCATGCCTCTCAGCATTCATCATTGCTGCATTATGGACTTGGGTCTGTGGAGCAGTTAGACTCAGTGGTAGTGATATGGCCAGGAGGCAAGCAACAGTCTATTGCCGATGTAAATGCAAACAGCGTAATCAGAATCACCGAGGATCAGGATAGTTATCAAATCGCTGGGTGCACTAACACTGAGGCATCAAACTTCAATGCAAACGCTACCTTTAATTATGGTTGTTTTGTCGAAGTAGCTGGCTGCATGGATCCTTCTTTAGTGAGTTTTGATATGAATGCGAACCTGGACAATGGAGAGTGTACACCTGAAGAAGTAGTTACTGCGATAGATGACCTTGACGATAACTGGCAGATCTATCCAAATCCCATGACATCCGCTACACTCATAGAAGCAAAGTGCTCAAGTCAAATCCATATGGAATTAATGGATTTATCAGGAAGAATCCTTCGTTCGACTACATTTCAGAACGCTTATCAACTGAATAGGGGCGACCTACCTTCAGGGGTTTACATATTAAGATTAACCACTCAAGGAAAGTCTACTACCAAGAAATTGATCATTAGATAGTCACCCTTTGTAAGCCTGAGCTATCTGACTGGAAGTTCCAAGTCCTTCAATCCCCAATACTACCACATCTCCAGGCTTGAGATACTGTGGTGGTTTGAAGCCCATTCCTACACCTGGAGGAGTACCGGTCGAGATCATGTCACCAGGTAGCAAAGTCATGAACTGTGAGATATAACTCACCACATGATCGACTTGGAAGATAAAATTGCGGGTGCTGCCTTGCTGTTTAGTCTCGCCATTCACTTTCAGCCATAAGTCGAGGTTGTTAGGATCAGCGATTTCATCCTTAGTGACCAGCCAAGGCCCTACCGGAGAAAAGGTATCACAACTTTTGCCTTTGACCCATTGGCCGCCTCTTTCGATCTGAAACTCGCGCTCGCTGTAGTCATTGAACAATGTGTATCCTGCGATGTGATCATAAGCCGCTGACTGCTCGATGTATTGCGCCTTCTTTCCGATGACGATATTAAGTTCGACCTCCCAATCTGTCTTTTGACTATTTTTTGGAATAGTTACCGGATCATTTGGACCACAAAGTGAAGTTGTCGACTTGAAGAATAGAATAGGTTCTTTGGGTACATGCATTCCAGCTTCTTTGGCATGATCAGCATAGTTAAGCCCAACGCAGATGATCTTACTTGGGTCTTTGATAGGAGGTCCCAAGCGCACGCTGGTATCAATGGTGGGCAGCTGATCCAGGCCTTTGTTAACTATCTCTTGCACCTTGGCTAGACCACCATTAGCCAGAAAGTCCCTATCAAAATCTTTTGTCAGTTCACTCAGGTCTTTCCTGATACCATTGTTGGTTTCTATCCCTGGCTTTTCTTCACCAGCATTTCCAAATCTTATTAGCCTCATATAATTGTCAATTATCCATTTTGAATTGTACTCATGTATTCAGTGTCGCAAATCCTCCGTCAATGTAATAGTTGCTGCCGGTCACAAAACCTGCTTCATCAGAACAAAGGTAGAGCGCGAGGTGCGCTATTTCAGATGGCTGTCCCATTCTGCCGATTGGTTGGGTCTTTGATAGCTTGTCGAACATCTCTGCTTCTTGACCTGGGTAGTTTTGGGCAAGATAGCCATCGACAAATGGTGTATGCACACGCCCAGGGGAGATGCTGTTGCAACGAACCCCATACGCAATGTAGTCTTTGGCAAGAGAGTAGGTCATTGATAATATGGCACCCTTGGTCATTGAATACGCAAACCTTGAAGCCAATCCGACTACCGCTGCTACGGAAGCCATATTGAGAATACAACCTTTGCCCTGGACTTTCATCTTTTTGACAGCCGCCAGACTACAGTTATAGGCGCCTTTCACGTTGATGTTGTAGAGTCTATCCATATCAGCCTCAGTTGTTTCCTCAATCGTACCAATCCCTGCCACACCTGCATTATTCACGAGTATATCTAATGAACCTGTCTTATCAGCAATGTTGTCAAAGACGTCCAATACGGCTTTCTGATTCACAATATCGCATTCGAAGAATGTCGCTGACCCTCCCTCTTTTTCGATTTCATTGACGGTAGCTTCGGAGGCAGCCACATTCACATCGATGATCATTACCTGTGCACCTTGCCCGGCAAATACCAGAGCGATAGCCTTGCCGATACCACTACCTCCGCCTGTGATGACGGCCGTTTTTGCACTGAGGTCAAATATGTTTTTCATCTATCTAAAGGAAGGGGATTGAAGTTTGATAAACCTTGGTCTGTAGATATGAGCATCCTTTTGGATGTCATTCCAGAAATCAGCGGTGATCGTATTGTAGCTGATGAGTAGCTCACCTGGTTGAGACAGGTTAGGATGCGCTTTCGCATTGTAGGGAAATATGCCAGGAGGCTCGTTGATCTCAGGTGTAACCCATACCTCATGGGTAGGTCCGAAGGGACCCACAGGGCTCATACCTACTTTCACACCTACCTTATCAGAAATACCCATCACCTGGAAAGTCAGCAGGTATCGACCATCATTGAGAGGGGTCACACTTAACTCATTAGAAAGGTTCTCCGTGATTCCTGCGATCTCTCTAATGTCTGCGCTCCAGGAATCACCATTCCAATACTGCCATTGATCAAAAGTCTCAAAATCCGATGGTATTACACGAGCCGCAACAAGCTGTTTGCCAGCTCCAATACAGCCATATACATACACAAAACCATCCGGATTGGGAGCACCGGCCCATTCTGTGTTCACGAATACTCCTGCACCCAGGTCTCCTTCACCGACTTTATCGAATTTGATATGCAAAGGAGTAGTCAACTGTTCATATCCATCAAAGGGAGGGGCTGTAGCATCCGGGATAGCGAGTAGACTGACGTTCTCTATCGCAAAGTCGAAGACACCAGGGCCCGTCATTGATACATGATAAGCAAACAGGTGAAGCTTGTTATCCATCTCTTGATTAATGAAGCCATCACCCATCCAGTAGTACTGCTTTGGTTTAGCATTAGCATTGTTCGGCACAAAGAAAGTTTCCGGCTGACCGTCAGCAGCCTGCTTGTAGTGAAAGCGGATATTCTCCATCGATGGTGTAAGTCCATCCACATAGGCGATAGTGTTATTGACCATGGTATTTCCCGGTAGGGGTGCATTGTCTTCACCAACTTCGCCGATATAGGTATCACTAAAGATCAATAGCGTCTTCTGATTGTCTTTATTTCCAGGTACATCCACACCGGAGAGTGGGATTGAGAAGATCCCATCGGCACCAAACCAACCAGATTTGCGATAAAACAATTTAGTCCATTCGGGGGCTGCTTCGGCAGTATATTCAAAAGCGAAGGGATCATCTGGTGCAATTGTCGCAGTTTGATCTGCAGCCCCATCTGTTGGCTTACTCTGACAAGCTATGAGTCCGCAGAGTAGTAGAGTTATGACGAAGCTTTGTCTGTTCATGTTCGATGATTATCTCCAGTTACCCACACGAATAAAATAAGGACGATAATAGTCAGCATTTGCAAATAAGTCTGGGAAGTTGAAGCTGTTGATATTATATGAAATAAGAATTTCGTCATTTTCAGTGAATTGTGGATGCACGAAGGAATTGTAAGTCCATCTATCACCTTCTGTTTCAGGAGTACAGTAGATCAATCGTCGATTGCCCCAAGGCCCAACAGGTGTCGGTGAATCCCAGATATAGATCTCGTCACCAAACAAGAAATCGTGGGTAACAAGGTAATAGTGATCATTGTCCTTGAATACGGCGAACTGCTCAGAAACATCATTCATCAGCTGAGCGCTGGACTCAATGTCAGAAACCCAATTGGTACCATCATAGTACTCCCATTCATTTCTCAAGTCACCGTTGGCGGCTCGAGCGATGTTGGCGAACTTCTGCAAGTTGCCGGACTCGGCACCATAGATGTAGATGTAGTCATCGTCTTCCACCACACAGGAGCCAAACGCAATAGTCGGCTCCTCAATGCGAGGTGTGATAGAAATCAGCTCGAGATCGGGCAGGGTAAACAAAGCCAGATCAATTCTCGCGTACTCAAAGCCAAAAATGCCACCTTGTCCAGTAGACCGAAACGCTGAAAGCAGCACCTGCAGCGTATCATTGACGACTGTACCATCGGTCGGCCAGTACCACCACCCAGCTTCCTCAGGAGATATAAAGGCTGACCCATCACTTTTAACCAGAGTGATCAGCTCTTCACCATCTTGCACGACAAAAGTGTTTCGCGATAGCGGCCCGCCAGGTCTGGAGCGGTCAGGACGAACAGTACCAAGGAAGGTATCGCCAAAAAGCCAGAGCGTCCGATCATCAGGCAATAATATAGAGTAGGTGGCATCTCCGCCAGTCCAGCCACCACCAAACCTTGTAAATTGGTCGATGAACTCCTCACTTCTCGATACCTCAAATGTGCTGTCACCACAAACTACTACTGGAGGCAGAGGTGTTTGAGGTTCAGGTTCTGGAACTACCGGAGGAGGTGTGGGCTCCTCTGGTGTCTGGACCGTGTCTTTAGGTACGAAAGTGTAGTAGTTCTCCGAGGTAAAATCCTCCGTCTCATCCTCTATACAGCCTATCGCGAATAAACACGATAGGATAATAATAGTGGCGTTGGTTAGTCGGTTCATGGACATTGCTTATGATACAAATAAATACAGCTCACGAATGCTTAACTATCGAAGTGTTTTTGCCACTTAAGCTGGGCTTTCGTACCATCCTGAGCATGGCATCTGCAAAACTGATCAAACAATGCTTTCCAATAGGTGGAACAGCAATATTTGATGCACGCAATCAATAGTTCTTGTAGCGTCCTGAGTTGTATTAAACCCATAACGCTAGAACTATGATAAATCTTGGCCTGGGGCTCTATAAATCTTTGCTCACTGATGATAATTTTCGCTTTGCGAAACAGGCCGGTGTAAGTCATATCGTCGTACAGTTGGTAGACTACATCAAAGGCGGGGATAATCCGTCGCTTACCCAAAACTACTTAGGAGGCTGGGGAACTACATTGAATGAACATAAACCCTGGATCTTCGAGGAGTTAAAGGCACTCAAAAAGCAGATAGAAGGACATGGATTAGTCTGGGAGGCTATAGAGAACTTCGATCCTTCACATTGGTATGATGTGCTGCTAGATGGGCCTAAGAAGGACCAACAGCTTGAGCAGATCAAACGAACCATCCAACATATGGGAGTACTAGGCATCCCCGTCATGGGCTATTATTTTAGCTTGGCAGGTGTCTGGGGATGGACAGGCAAGCCTTCCGGTAGGGGGCAAGCAAGATCCATAGAGTTCGACGCTAGCGCCATCGACACCCAACAGCCTATCCCTGACGGTATGGTTTGGAATATGACCTACGACCCTGATGCTAAGGGAGATTCCATTGGGCCTGTAGGCCGTGAGGAGATATGGCAAAGGCTAGCGTATTTTCTGGATCGCATTCTTCCTGTGGCAGAAGAAAACAATGTGAAACTCGTGGCACACCCTGATGACCCACCGCTACCCGAACTCCGCAAAACTGCTAGACTTTTTTACACCCACTCGGAATATGAGAAGCTACTGAGCATCAACCCTAGCCCGGCCAACGGGTTTGAATTTTGTATGGGCACACTGCAAGAGATGGCCGATGGAGATATCTATGATCTGCTCGCTAAGTATGCCAAGACCGACCGGATTGGTTATATTCATTTCAGAAATGTGGTAGGCAAAGTGCCGCATTATCGTGAAGCATTTGTAGATGAAGGGGACATTGACATGATCAAGACATTGAGGATACTCAAAGTGAATGACTGGAACGGCGTATTGATACCCGACCACACACCCGAGATGACCTGTGGTGCGCCTTGGCATGCTGGCATGGCTTATGCATTGGGTTTTATGAGGGGTGCCATTAACACATTGGAGCATGAGTAGCGTTAGATTTCCTACCGGAAAATGCAGCATCTCCGATGACTGGACTTACAAGCAGATGCCAGTCGTCTACATGGAAAACGACTTTATCAAAGTGGGCATACTGGTCGGTAGAGGTAGTGACATATTCGAGTTTATCTACAAACCGGCAGCCCTTGATTTTATGCTGAGGCTCGATAAGGGCATTAGAAACCCCAATCAGGATTTCTCGCAGCACAGAGGCACAGCCAATCAATTCGAGGACTACTACTACGGTGGCTGGCAGGAAGCCTTACCTAACAGCCCAGGGTTCAATTACCGGGGTGCCCATCTCGGCCAGCATGGTGAGGTGGCCATGATCCCCTGGAAACATGCCATCATTGAAAATACGGACGAACGCGTTGTTCTAAAGCTATGGGTGCGGCCACTGCGCGTGCCTGTCTTCTTGGAGAAAACCATTACCCTTGAGCACGATTCACAAGACATTCATTTCTCTGAGCGCTTGGTCAATGAGTCGCAGACCGACCTGGACATTATGTGGGGTCATCATATTGCTTTTGGCTTGCCCTTCCTGGATGAGGGAGCCAGGGTGATGACTAATGCAAGGACTTTTAAGGCTGAAGCAGCAATGCCTAATCACCGCCGATTCGAATCAGATCACGAGGCTAAATGGCCTAAAGTGACTGATATCAATGGCCAAACAGATGATGCTAGCGTCATCCCATCAAAGACAGCTCCTGCGTACAGTGACTTGGCTTACTTGTCAGGCTATCCTAAAGATGCGAAGTACGTATTGTGGAGTGAAAAAGAGCAAATTGGCTTTGGAGTACAATGGGATGCGAGCATCTTCTCACACCTTTGGTATTGGCAAGAGCGCTATGCTACTCAGGATGCACCCTGGTGGGGAGGCGCTTATGCGGTGGGTCTTGAACCCTGGACATCCGCCTGGACCAGCGAGCCAGAGAAAGCTATTGAGCGTGGAGATTGGCTGAAAATCAAAGCTGGAGAAACGAAACAAACACAAATGCTGGCTGGCATCATGACGACCGAGCCATCTATTTGAGTCAATCATAAACGACATCATATGCATCCATTGTTAGAAAAATCTATTGTATTCGCCGATGGGCTTGATCACCCAGAGTGTATCGCTGAGCATCCTGACGGTACGCTTTGGGCTGGAGGTGAGGCTGGCCAGATCTACCGTATCTCTAGTGACGGTACTAAAGTTGAAGAAGTCGCCAATACAGGCGGGTTCATTTTGGGTATTGCTTTCAGCCCAGGTGCTCAATGGATGGCAATCTGTGACCTGGGAAAGAAATGCCTCTGGAAGCTAGACATGGCAACCCTGAAACTGGAGAAGTTCTCCGAGGGTGCTGATGGACAGAAGTTTAATATCCCCAACTATGCCGTTTTTGATGCGCAGGGCAATCTTTATGTCACCGAAAGCGGCGAGTTTAGAGAGGTCAATGGCTGCATTATGAAGTACACACCCGATGGACAGGGCCATATCTGGGATCAAGGTCCCTTCAGTTTCTCCAATGGCTGTGCCCTGAGCCCTGAGGGAGATTACCTCTATGTTGTGGTGTCTTTCCTACCGGGAATTGAGCGCGTGCGCATTAATGCAGATGGTACGGCGGGTGACCGAGAGGTCTTTTGTACCCTGCCGGAATCTGTACCGGATGGATGCGCTTTTGATGCTGCCGGAAACCTTTATGTCTCCTGCTATGCTCCCAACAAGATCTACAAGGTAACTCCCGAGCGAGTCAACACGGTCTTTATTGACGATTGGGAGGCGCACACCCTTTCCAATCCGACCAATATCGCTTTTGGAGGCAAAAACATGGAACAGTTGTTTACTGCCAACCTTGGTCGCTGGCACATCACGAAAATTGATGCCGGCATCAAAGGATTGGCATTACCCTCACATACGAAGTAGCGATGGCATCAGCAGAGAAGAAAACAGCAGTCATCACCGGAGGAGCCAAGGGAATTGGTGGCTCTTGTAGTAGGTTATTTTATCAAAATGGCTGGCAAGTGGCGATCCTTGACTTAGATGAGATAGGCAAAACTTTAGCAGAAGAATTAGGAGATGGTGCGCTATTCGTCCAATGTGATGTATCTATGGGAGATAAGGTGAAAGCCGCTTTTGGGAAGATTGTGGATCAGTTTGGAAGAGTAGATGCACTGGTACATAGTGCAGGCATTCAACGCTACTCGACCGTAACCGAAACCACAGAAGAAGAATGGGATCTGGTGATGAACGTCAATCTCAAAAGTGCTTTTCTATGCGCCAAGTATGCCATTCCTGAAATGCAAAAGCGTGGTGGAGGACTGGTGACCCTAGTCTCAAGTGTTCAGGCCTATATTTCACAAAATAATGTAGCACCCTATACCACCGCCAAAACAGCCATACTCGGCTTGACCAGAAGCATTGCGGTAGACTATGGTCCTGAGATAAGGAGTGTAGCCATCTGCCCAGGTACGGTGGACACACCAATGTTCAGGTCATCTATAGCGGAATCTCCTGATCCAGAGGAAGTTTACCAGGAGTGTGTAGACATGCACCTCACGCAGCGAATTGGTACCCCAGAAGAAATTGCCGAATTGATTCATTTCTTAGCAGAAGGCAAAGCAGCTTTCATCACCGGCCAGGCTATCCGCATCGATGGCGGCCTGGGCATCAAGATCGGCGGGAGCAAGCGTGAATGAGCAATGTTTCAGTAGAAGTGGCCGGACGACTCTTCAAGGCCAAACTGCTGGGATAAGGAATAAATACTAAGGTTGCCATTGAAAAAGTCAGAGATCAAATGATGCAAGCGCATTCTACTGAAGAAGAGGCTTTGAAACAATTAGATTTTTCGAACGGTTTATTACCGTCATTCCTGATGAAGCGCAGCGGAAGTCAGGAATCTGTATGCCCGAATGTTTCACTAACGGGGTTTTAATTGAGGTCCGACTAGTATACCACGCAGGATATTTCCCCCCTCATCGAGGGAGTTAGGTAGAGGTCTTTCTTATCTTAATTAGCACCAGTCCAGCTACTTCTCCAAATCCACGGCCACATCCTTCCGCTCCCAAAAGAACTTAGGCTGATAGCGAGAAAAGGTATGATGATACGTGCTATCCATGGTCAAAATGGTGGAGTCAAACCAGCGCCACTGCCAGTTGTAGTCCGACCAGGTGAGTGCCACTTTGTTGGCTACATACGCCATTGGGTAGTAAAGATCAAGGTACACCAAGCTCTCTGGTTGTAGCAACCCCTCATCCACTGACTGCAAGGACGTAAAGTGCTGAAGTGCCGGGAGCAACTTGAGCCCGTCAGCACTGACAGGATTATGTGCACAAAAGTAAGTCAGTGTCGCTGCTTCATCAAAATCCTCATCGGATTGCCCTGTCAGCAAGACATATTCCGCATAAGGTAAGGTCAGTTCATGGCGAATACCGAGTGGTGTAATCGAGAAGTACGAACTGGTGAGCTCGGAGGGATTGATCTGTTCCTGTTGGCCAGAGGGAAGTAGCGTAAAAGGCTGGCTTGGGGAAACTTCTACATCCGTCACTAGCTTTTCTCCGTCTTTAAAGGCAGTAAGAAAGGTCACCGAAGGTATCCCAATCTCATGCTGATCAAAGGCCTGATGAAAAGTTAGCTGATCCCAATCGGCTCTCGGAAGGGTAGCGGTCAACTGATAATTGATGCTGTACTTCATCAGGTTCAATGCCTCTACTTTCTCCTCAATCAGATCGTTGGTATTAATCGCCTTTAAGGTTAACGAGATGCGCTGACCTTCAGCATCTGTAAGGTAGAAGTAGTCTTCGATGGTTTCGCCGTGAACAACAGATAATGACTTTACGGTTTCGGTGCTATACTGATAGTAGCCATCATGCTCAGGGTGATGGAAATAGATCAAGTCTTCCAACAGTACTTTGAAATTGATGGCTACCTGATCGCCTTTGATACGGACATTGGCCCAGGTGAGGGAGACAGGATGACTCCAACCCACCAAGGGCAAAAATAATATCAGGCCGATCAACCCTCGCTTCATGGCAATTCTGCACGGATAGTGAGAATCTCCCAAGGTACCATATCAAAACTGGTGTTAGTTGCATCTCCGGATTCTTCCAATGGACTACTTAGCACAGTTCTACTTGGCTTAATGGCTCCCCAGTTGAGTTGCACCTGATTGGCGTTATCACTGCTATTGAATAGCCGGATCATCCAAGCTCTGCCATCCGCGCTAGGCTTGAAACTACTGACGATCACCTCTTTACTACCGCTGAGTGTAAAGGGAGATTCGGATACTTTAGTGGACTTACTCACTGGAATTAACAGGAGTGGGGTGGTTTGTTCCATGCCTAGTTTCTTAGCAATGGCATGACTGTAAGCGGCATGCGGCTGGAGGGTGTATCTAAAGCTAATATCACCTTCCTGATGTGCCTTGTAATTGACAAACCAGGCATTGTTCATCACCCACGAGTAAAGCCGCTGTGAGGGCGTGTAGGTTTTAAGCCATGGACGATTCTTCATGTCAGTCATCCAATGCTGGCCGTGCATGTCACCGATCTCCCATATGGGAGCGTCGGGCGTAGCAAGTGTAATACCGACTTGATCATTAGAAACATCCATGAACCGTTGAGCGGAGAAGAAGTTGAGGTTGGCACCCTTGAGTTGATTCTCTGCGGGGTTCATCACCGACCATGGGATGTCAACGCTGACAGTTCCGTCAGGTACGGCGAAAGGAAAAGAGAAACGCACGTTCTCATTCTCAATGATTTTGAGCTTGTCTACCGTGTTGATGATATTGACTTGGTTAAGACCGTCGACAAGCATGATTTCTTGTGTAATCGAGTTGGCACCTTCTCCCTGACTCTTGATCAGGAGCGAGGATACCAAAGGACCATTCTCTTTGATGGAAATGGTAGGGCTGTGGTGTCTGCTGAGGTTGTCCTTGATCAGGCCTGAATACCAGTAAGTATTGAAACCGGTGCTGTCTTCTGCATCTACGAACTGATGATTGAGTTGCTTATCCAGCAAACTACTGATGTTGCCGGAGGTTCCATCAATACCGAGCGCAATGCGGTCATTGCTGATGGCAGTGGTGGATACGTAGACAGAGCCGTCAGTTTTGACTTTGCCCTTTTTGATATAATACTTCTTAGCGCCCAATGCAGGTACATCGCTAGCGACAAAAGCCAGTTGCCCATCGCTGAGCAGCTGAGTGGGTTGCGTCTTGCCGTCTTCATCGATAATGCGATATCCGGGAAGGTTCCATTTTGCCGGTAGGCGAACCATCTCAGAACGATTCCATGAGAGTGTATTGATGACTTCTACCGCTTCAATAGTTGAGGTTTCATCGACCATCATTGGCGACAATGCTTCAGTGGTAAGGTTCTCAGCCGACTTTTGCGCATCCAGGGTGAAGCCTTGCTTAACATCCCATAGGCTCTTGGTGAACTCACTATCAGGGTCGGACTTACTGATGTTCGCACCCCAGGTGTGCTCTGAAAACAATACAATATTCTTCCATGCCTCATCAAAGGCTGGCTTGGGAAAGTCCTTCGGATTGGTCATCGCCCAAAGGGTCTCCGCTTGTACGAGCTGATCGGCGCTATTTTTGTTGATGGCTGTCTCCTTGGCCGAGGAGGCGACTCCATCCTCCCAGTAAGGTGTAAAGTCACCCGTGGCTTCAGGTATCTGATCCTGATACTGCTCTTCGAATGCCTTCATCATCTCCATGGTCGTGGCAATCCTAAACTTCGGCCATTCGTATTTCTCATTCCACGCCTTGAAGAAGTCAGGCATGTCCGGGTCTGGTGGCCCATTGTCATTACCAATGTTGTAGCGCAACTGGACTATATCGTACGGGTATTGCTGGTCGTCCAGTTCGTTGAGAAAATTGAGCACTGGTGCTCCTCCGGCATTGCTGATATTACCCATAAGCCAGGAGTGAAACCATGAATAGCCGTGCGTACTCATCCAGAAGAGTATCCTTTCTTTACCAGAAGGGGAGACCCAATAAAAAGGAACATCACCCCAGGCCTCCAGTGTATGTCCTACCTGATAGCCGCCATGCGCCAATTGGGGCATATGATTAGGTCCTACTGACAGGTAGTTAATCCCCATTTGCGCTAGCCCTGGCACGATCCCCCAAGTGTAGCCTGGTACATCAGTGATCATAGCCGACTGTATATCAAAATCATATTCCTTAGCCAATTGACTGGCGTAAAGGGTATTGTTGAACATCTCTTCTTCGGTCTGTATCCCGGTGAGTACACTACCGTAAAGTGCATCTATACCTATGGTGCCAGCTTCTACTGCTTCGGTGAATTGTTGTTTACGTTCGGCACTGGCTTGTTTAAGGTAGCCGTCCAGCACCCAGCTGATCTCCGCATTCCATTTATATTTTGAGCGCTCAGGATAGTCTGCTGTTTGTGCAGCAAGGTCTATCGCCAGATCCAGGTTTTTCCATTGCAGCTCGGCGACCTCTTGCTGCTTATGTGTAAAGCCAATATCGACATGTGAGTGAGGCAGGAAGTATACTTCAAAATGCCTGACTGGCTTCAGATCGACTGCTCTTGAGATTTTCGCCTTTCCCGCTACCGCAATATCAAGGGTGACCGTCTTGGCCGCTACCACAGGATCCACCAGCACATAGATCTCATTTTTTCCTGGCTTGATGGGCGTAGTAAGTAGTAGTTTACCATCTACTGAGAATTTCCCTTCTGTAGGTGCACCGAGGTGAGTAAAGTCGATCTTAATGCTCTGCTTTGGTCCTACCTCCGTCTTGAGGATGGTGGGCTCGGCCAGGATATCGATGCTTTCCTTTACTGGGTTCTGAATGGCCATATAGTAGTCCCGCTTATTGGATCGGATCTCTTTCATAGAGATGGTCACTGACTCTCCTTTCGTGACCTGTGCTGTCGGCGTATTGAGGATCATGTAACCGAATCGATCTCCATGGGCTTTGTCGACGAATGTGGTCACGAATGCCAGCTCTATTCCGGTAGGTGAGGTGTAGGTCCAGTTCTCCGGGCTATCCGGCTGATAGGTGTCAAAGGATAGTAGCTTTCTACCCTCAATGGCGATCTCAAAGGTCGACTTCTCCGACTCAGCACTGCGTGCATAGCCACAGGACCAGATGAAGCTAGCATAGGCCGAGGAGTGATCAGCAGCTACAGGAGCTGTGGTAAAGGAGATTGGGCCATATAGCTTGTTCTCTCCTAGATAGAGTACGATATTGTCACCTTCCAGAAAAGGGAAGAAGTCCAGCTCAGAGCCCTCGACGGTCTTGTCAAATCCTTGGTAGAAAGGCTGGCTCTTGACGGGCCAGAGATTGGTAAGCTCATCGACTTGCTGTGCATGGGTAGAAAGTGTCAAGGCCAAAGCAAGCAGTAGCAAGTGAAGCCGAAGTAAACGCTGAGAGTATGCTGACATAGATGTTGGGTTAATGCTCCCGATACTATCCTTTGTAGGCAAACGAGATAATAACCATACAATCTCAGTTATGTATTGGATGATTCATTCAGCTTGCCGAGATTGAGCTGCATCTCGCATAATCACGGTCACTTAAAAAAAATCTCATAGATTATTTTTAAAAGAATGACTCAATATCTAGCTCAAGTTGACCACAGAAGCTTATCATACAACTTCTTCCAAAGTACTCTCGTTGGTAAAGGCTATTCTTTGAAAATAAATTAGTCCTTTGAGCGGACTACTCAAATAGAACCTTACTGATGATTCGCTTGTTATTTACGTTACATTGCGTAATTTAAAATTCCCCTCGATAAAGGGAATGCTACTGATCAAATTTAAATCACTTTTCATTCTATGAGCTACGACGTTTCCCACTCCACCAAAAATGCCAGACAATACGCTAAACGCTACGGAGACGAAGATATATGGGACAAGGTGCTTCAAGAAAGTGCTCCAATTTATCATGTGTCTGGGTATGACCAACCCCATCTTCCTGTTATACTAAATGAAGACCCAGATGATGTCGAATTTGCGCAATGGGCTTTTATGCCATTTGAGCACGCCCCACAGATCAAAGGCAAGCCGATGAATACACTCTTAGCCAGAGATAATCGGATTTTTACAGATAGAAGCATTTATCGCGAGTCAGCTAATAGCAACAGGTGTCTGGTAATGTTGGATGGTTTTTTTGATCACTACAAAAAGGATGACTTGACTTTTCCTTACTACGTTCAGTTGAAAACAAAAGAACCTTTCATGGTTGCCGGGTTGTGGCAGTCCTTTACAGATCCCAAAGACGAAGTAGAAACCCTTACCGTCGCGCTAGTGACCGGGCCAGCCAACAAGGAAATGGCTTGGATCCGCAGCGAAGAAGCGTATACTCCCGAATCAAGAATGCTTTATATCGTGGAGAAAAAGGATGATGAGACCTGGCTGCATGGAAGCCCCGAGGAAGCGCAAGCTTTGATCAAGCCTTTGCCAGACGGACTGCTCGACTACTATGCATGTCAGCCGTTGAAGACCGTTAAAAGATTGAATCGCGTATTTATGGGTAATGTTTCCGGCCTGCTCGAGCCAAAGCGCTACAAGGAATTATTGTAGTAGTAGGAGGGGGTTTTGTCAAATATATCTTTGAGGAGGTACGACGAAGCAATCTTAATGTCGCTTTGGTACTTACCACCTCTGCACCTCATCAAATAAGTCATTCCAATCCGGGTTGAGGCCATTGATAAGATCCATTTTCTTTTTTCTGGAACCAGCCTTAAGCTGTTTCTCTCTATCGATGGCTTCCTCTATTGAATGAAAGGCCTGATAGTAGACCAGCTTGTTAAGGTTATAGCGAGCACTGAAGCTTTTAGGGTATTTCTTCTCTCTATGCTCAACCATCCTTGAAAGTAAATCCGAGGTAACTCCTATATATAAGGTGCTATTCCTTTTGCTGGTGAGTATGTAGACACAACCGCCTCGCTCCATTTGATAAATTTATAGGGTTTACCATTAATTCCGGTTATGACCAACATATGGAGGCCATCCTCACTTACCGTCATTGTGAACGCATGTAGTGGGAACGACGCAGGAGGGAAGAAGCAATCTTTCTTTTGTAAAGTCAAGGGTATACACGCGTGTTTAATTCGTATTTTGATATTAAGATCGCCACGTCGTTCCTCTCCACTACCTACGTTGATGATGAAGGATCTACTGTCGAGTGTTAACCCGAAAAATTCATTTCGGGGGAGGTAATTTGGGTGTAAGGTGTTAATTTTAAGGTAGTTAGCAACAAAACAACACCTTTTAAGCACACCCAAATATGAGTAATAAAAATACAGCTTTTTATCGAGGAAACACCCAG
>JAVKDO010000025.1:0-6299 GCA_040222235.1 Cyclobacteriaceae bacterium | reverse complement strand
TAATCCAAAGAATTCCTCGAGGCTCTGCCTCGGGGTTCCAATAAAAACGTCATCCCCGCGAAGGCGGGGATCCAAATAAATAATTTCGGTTTTTGATCTTCAGATCAAAATGAAACCAGCGAAACCTGCCTCGTCGGCAGACGGGTACCCCAACGGCTCGCCTCGGGGTGCCCGACCAGGGGATAGTTGGTTTCAAGAAATTTTTTATTGAGAAAGAGGGATTGGCTGCACCATTCTATCACAGGTCAATCCACTATTTCTTCCTTTTCTTAGTTAGTCCTTACCTCTTTTTTCATGCCTTTATGTGATGCGTTAACTGTCACTAGCATTTTCGGCAGAAAAGGCTTAAGATTGAGTGAATAACTGCGGACAGTTTGATCTCATTTCACCAGCTACTCGATTCTTCAGAATCCATAGAAAAACGTCTATTCGCCATGGCGCTGCTATTGACAGTGGCTGTGATGGCATTTTGGTTAGTTACCGGATTTTTTAGCGGGTACGATTGGCCTATTATGACGATCTATACTGTAGCCTTTTTGTTTTATTCGCTGTTGTTTGTCTTATTCACTAGAGGTGTGAGCTTCAAGTTGCTGTCTGGGCTGTACTACAGTCTAGGTCTGGTCTTGATAGCGGTAGGATGGCTCCCCTCAGGAGGCATTCGGGGTTCTGTCATCCACATGTTTATCCTTATTTTTATTTCGGGCTTACTAGTTCTTACCAGAAAGTCGTACCTCACGTTTCTTATCAGCGGTTTTGTTTTGGTGGTTTTCTTTTCTTATCAGGAATTGGCTGATCCGAACCTAGCAGCACCTTATAATGATACGTCACAGTTGATACGCGATTTGGTTATAGCCAATGTACTAATGATCTCTCTGGTTGGCTTTTTGTTGTATTTCTACAAAAGTGAATACCTAAAGGATAGGATATACATCCAAGGTGTGAATGAGGAATTACTGATAGAAAAAAAGCGTGTTGAAGAGGCTAATAAATCTAAGTCCGACTTTCTAGCTACCATCAGTCATGAAATGAGAACGCCACTTAACGGCATCATTGGTATCACCGATCTGCTGTCACGGAGTGATATGGCTAGCGAACAAAAAGAACTAATCAGTCACCTCGATCATAGTTCGGTGCTTTTGCGCTCTCTGATCAATGATGTGCTAGATCTAACGCAGATCGAATCAAACCAATTGGTGTTTGCCGAAGAGTCTTTTAGCCCCAAGATGCAATTGGTACAGTTAGTCAATCTGTGTAAGCTTCAGGTGATCCAGCAAAAAAGGGAAATAGAAATTCAGTTCGATTACGATGACTCTATTCCAGAGGAGCTGAAAGGTGATATCGTAAGGCTCAAGCAGATCCTGCTTAATCTGCTTAGCAATGCGATCAAGTTTACTGAAGCCGGCCATATCAAAGTGGGCGCCTCACTCAAAGAAGCAAATGAAGAGTGTATTACTTTGGGTTTTTCTATTAAGGATACAGGTATAGGAATCTCTGAAAAGGATCAAAAGAAGCTGTTCAGTAGATTCTTTAAAGCTAACGCTAATACCTCTGTCGAGGGTTCGGGACTCGGTTTAGTGATATCAAAGAGCCTTACTGAAAAAATGGGAGGCACCATAGCTATTGAGAGTAATCTTGGTACGGGTACCGAGTTTAACGTCACATTACCTTTTTTGACTGAAGACAAAAAGGCACTTCACAGTGAGGTTGATCAGCCCAAGGAGTATTCATTTGAAAACCTATACGTCTTGATCGTTGAAGATGTGCAGATCAATAGATTAGTAGCTGAAAAAATGCTCAATAACTTGGGTATAAATAAGATTGAAATAGCTGTGGATGGAGCAGAGGCAGTTGAAAAATGTCTTGAACGTAGCTATGATATAATCCTCATGGACATAAAAATGCCGGTGATGACTGGTTTAGAGGCTACTGCCAAAATTTTGAATCATTGTGAAACACACGGCATTAGAAAGCCTCATATAGTAGCGCTAACGGCTAACGCCTTCAAGGAGGATATTGAGGCCAGCAAGGAGGTAGGTATGAGTGATTTTTTGTCTAAGCCTTTTAGTAGCAAGGATTTGCAGAAGGTGATCTCTGTGGCTTCATTAACTTTATATGCAGATATGCGCGCAAGCAGTGACAGGCCTAGTTTGAACCGAGTCGATCAACATGCCTAAATAAATGCGCCGCAGCTTTTAAGATTTCATTCAATCTTCGACATGGCTTTCTTATCCAGCCAGTGCGCTATGCCTCCAAAGGCTAAGTAAGTAACGACTGCCACTATGGCAAGAGTTGTCTTGTCTGAAGCTGCTGGTGGACCATAGACTTGAGAGCCGTGTAGGGCCAAGAGGAATACAGCATATCCGATCATGCCATACTTCCCGACTTTATTGGTGGGCTTAACAGCTTGCATGTAGATGTATAGACCTCCAAATAGGAATAGTACTTCCAAGCCGAAAGCCAGTTCGCGGTAGTTCCAAATGCCAAAGCCGAGCTTGGGTGAACTGTCCGTCCAAAGGGGAAGGTCAGGGGTATGCACGATGAGATCTACAAACCAATGCGAGGCAATGGCCAATGCCATTGCAATACCTGATCTCTTACCCATCTTGAGGAAGTGAGCAAAGACCACATAGCCAAGGAATGCCCAAAAGGCAGTTGCCAGCAGACTATGCGTATATGGCATATACTCTAGATCGAGATGATTAGTCGCGGTGAAACCCACAACAATATTCATGCGCTCAATGCCCATCATGACAAATGGAAAGAAAAGGATATCTACGAACTGCGCTCCGATAAAGAGCCAACCTAGAGAGATATTCTTGTCATAGCTCTTAAGTGCTAGTGAAGATACGTAATGTCCGACGTACATGGTGTTGGTAGTTAGTTGTTGGTATCTGGTATCAAGTACAAGGTATTAAGAAGTTGGTGAAAATGTTAGTGAGCTTGACCGTACAGCCCTAATACCTAATACCTAATACCTAATACCTGATACCTGATACCTAATACCTAATACTTAGTACTTAGCAGGCCCCCTCGCCTTTGACTTTTCTATAAATTCCCTGATATCCTCATTAGCGGTTTCCAGATCTTCGCTTCTCAGGTACATCATATGACCGCTTCGATAACCTCTAAAGCTGAATCTGTCTTTCATTTTTCCGCTAGGGTCGATGCGCCACATCGTATACTTCGCATCGAAATACTTGGTAGCACCATCATAATAGCCCGATTGTACCATTGTATGTAGGTAAGGGTTCATCGCCATTGCCTTGCGCAAGTCCTGACCGGTTGTATTGTCCTCAGAATCCCATGGTCGAACCGGACCAAACAGGTTGTACTTTACATCGGTTGGAAAGTTGAGCACATTACGATAGTAGTAGTTGATGGCGGGCGTAAAGCTGTGTAGCCAACTGGTGAGTTCAGAGTTGAAGTCCGGTCGGTCCCCAGCATCCGTTCCATCGATTCCCTTATATCTCGAGTCAAGACGCCCAATCGTGAAGCCCTCTTCTCTCAAGAGTTCTTTCCAGTAGTAGTTGGTAGGTACATCCAGGTTGTGCTGAAGGAACACCTTCTCAGAGATGCCAGAGTACATCGCCATCTTTTTGGCGGTAGCTTGCCGATCACTCTCCGCTATGAAGCCGCCCTTAGCCAATTGCGGTAGCAGCTCATTCAATGAATAGCTTTCGGCCTCATCAAGCACTTCTAGCAGGTCTTTTTGTAGAAGAGATGCAGGCAGCTTCTTGTGATACCAAGCAGCAGCGGTGAAATAAGGTAATCGTAATGCCGTACCTAGAGGGCCGTCTCTTCTACCAGCACCCATCGCATCTATGCCCAGCTCAGTAGGAGAGACTAGGATGACACCATTGATATACATCCACTGACGCTCTTGGAGGGCTAGGGCCAATCCAGAAACCCTTGTGGTGCCGTAGCTCTCACCAATCAAATACTTGGGTGATTCCCAGCGGTTGATGCGTCCGACGAAAGTGCTGATCCATTCCGCTAGGTAAGCGATATCAGCATTGACGCCAAAGAACATCTCGCGCTTGGCCTCAGGATCTACTATCCTGGAATAGCCTGTATTCACAGGATTGACAAATACGATATCTGCTACATCGAGGATTGAGTGAGGATTGTCCTTAACGCCATATGGCTGAATCGGGAATCCTTCATCATCCACATTCAGAATCATGGGACCTGTATAGGCAAGGTGCATCCACACAGATCCTGAGCCAGGCCCACCGTTGAAGCTGATGAATACCGGACGTTCCGCCTTATTTTTAATATCGGTTCGCTCATAATAGGTGTAATTGAGATAGGCGGCAATCGTGCCTTCATCATCCCATACCGGTTGCGTGCCGGTAGTAGCTTTGTACGGTACTGACTGGCCTTTTATATTCACCTGATGGGTAGTGACCACAGTAGTGTCGAGAGGAAGTGTGCGTCCCTGACTACTGGACTGATGGTACCCCAATGTGAGGAGTACTGCGAGCGAAAAGAGTTGTAGGTTTTTCATTTATCCGACTTTCATTTTTTTCATTTCATTTTCAATTGTCCCTTTGTAGGGATGAAAATCCACCTGCAAAGTATGTCTCACTGACTTTTTGTAGCGCTTGGCCATATGCTCAGTGTCTTTTTGGATCGAATCCTTCATTTGATCCACCGATGGCAGCTTGCATTTTCCCCTGATCAGCTTGCTGATCCATTGACTTTGTACTTCTGCAAGTGGCATGATGGCTCCCAAAGGCTGAATCAAACCTAAAAAGAATAGTCCTTGGTGATCTGGATGAATCACTTTCTTATACAACCTAATGTCATTGGTTTGCTCGACATCAAAGGCGCTCATGTGCTTGAGGAATGGAAAGCTTACACGATAGCCAGTTGCATAAATGATAATATCAAAGTCTTGCTCTGAGCCATCCTCGAAGCAGGCAGTCTTGCCTCTGAATTCTTTGATGTTGGGCTTGAAATCTACGAGCCCTCTACCGGCTATATTGAGCAGGTCTTGCGAGAGGGTAGGGTGCTCGCTGAGTAAAGGACGCTTAGGCTTAGGTACGCCATAGTCTTCTTGTCGCCCTCTGGCTAGCCAGAGGGTGGTAGATAGGAGTTTGCGTTGTAGCCATAAGGGCAGCTTGGCGGTAAGTGGATTAGCAAGATTATCAAATGGGATGCTCCATATCCAGTTGGGGGTAATGTATGCACCACTGCGCGTGGAGATCACCACTTTGCCGCTATGTAGTCTGGCAGCTTCACAGGCTATATCAACCGCGGAGTTGCCAATACCGACAATCAGCACATCCTTATCCTTGACTTGATCAGACTCTTTATAGTAATGAGAGTGTAGCACCTCTCCGGTAAACTCGCCTGGGAAGGGTGGCTCAGGCATTCGAGGGTTCCAGTGGTGACCATTGGCCACTATCACTTCCGAGTATTGATGCGTCTCGCCATTGCTGAGTTTTACTACATAACCGCCTTCTTCTAAGGGTGTCACCTCCTCAACAGAAGTATTGAAAGTGATGCTATCTCTGAAGCCAAAGTGATCAACATAGTCTTCGAAGTATTTGATGATGTGACTATGATGGGGGAACATTGGATAGTCGTCCGGCATAGGATAGTCAGCGTATGCCATGACTTCCTTATTGGTATTGATGTGCAAAGAGCGATAGGCTGAGGATTGGCCATTGTCGTTATTAAAGCGCCAGTTGCCACCTATGTCAGAGCCTTTTTCAAAGCAGTCATAATCTATCCCTGCTTCCTTTAAAGTCTTTGCTGCTACAATCCCAGCACTTCCAGCACCTATGATGCAAACTTTCTTTTGGGTCATTTGATGATCGTTATTCAATCAATGCAGAATATAGTAATCAACAAGATGAATGGAAAATGAATATAGGAGGTGCGGTAGTTGCACCGCTCACTATGTATTAAGTCGGACTATAGATTTCTGAAATCTATTAACTCTCTGACCAGACTTTCTCGATCAATGCTTTGGTAGCCCGAATGCCTTCAGGCTCGCTTGGTTCGGTCCCCTCATACTCAATACCGATATAACCTCTGTAACCGGCAGCTTTCACCACTTTGAGCATCCTTCGATAGTCAATGATCTTGTCATTGCCGTCAGCATCAAAATTGTAGGACTTGGCGCTGACTCCTTTGGCATAAGGCATGAATTCGGCCACTCCTTGGTAGCGGTCATAGGTTTGCTCACATTCGATCTGAGTGCTGCCCCATTTGGCTGATAGGCACCAGTTGCCAAAGTCAGGAAGCGTACCGAAGTTGGGCATGTCAACTTCCTTGATCACATCCACAAT
>JAVKDO010000024.1:0-13739 GCA_040222235.1 Cyclobacteriaceae bacterium | reverse complement strand
CTCAGAGGTAGTAATTTTCATCTTCACTTAGTTGTTTTTCAATCACTCAAATAAGTGAAACCTTGAGGAGTTAAAAAAGGCTTTGATTCAATTTATCAGGCCTTTTTGGCTCTTCTTCATAATCAACCTGCGGATTTTAGGAAATTGCTCATTTAATATGAAATGCATGAAGAATTCTTTGAGAGGTGCTGTTACAGTTTTAATAGTCTTATTTTCAAGTTGGGCTTTTGGTCAGGAGGAAACAACAGGCTGGCCGAGACTTATTACTACGACAAATGGTGAAGAGATAACCCTTTACCAACCACAGGCTGACCAGTTTCAAAATAATATCCTTGAGGGTAGAATGGCAGTCTCCGTCAAAGGGAAAAAGGGAAAGCTTCTTTTTGGTGCGGTATGGCTGAAAACCTTCATTGCTACCGATCTTGATGCTAATACTGCAGCATTTGAGCGTATCGAAATCACACAAACAAGATTTCCGGAAGACATTTCCGATGCAAATATTGAAGGGCTTAAGGAACTCATAGTTAACGAAATCACCTCTTGGGAACCCAAAATGAGCCTTGATGCCTTGAAGGCTAGCTTGTCGAGTATAGAAGATGGGTACGCAGGAGATCAAAGTCTCAAACATGACCCACCTTCGATCTATTACCGTCAGAATCCGACTGTACTTGTGAGCATCGATGGCGAGCCGGTGGTTAAGAAACTGGACAATTCCTCGATAGAGTATGTAGTAAACTCGCCCTTTTTTATAGCCAAGCAAACTAACGGGAACGAGTACTATCTGAAGGGAGACAAGTACTGGTACGCATCAAAAGAGGTGACTGATAGATGGGAGAGTACCACTAAGGTGCCCAAAGAAATCAAAGACTTGGCTGCAGAGAATGCTCCAGAAGGCATGACACAGTCCAACCCCACCTTAGAGGATGAAAATTCAGGCCCACCTGCCATACTTGTATCTACCGTCCCAGCTGAGCTGATCATTGTAAACGGCACACCCGACTATCAGCCCATCAAAGAAACCCAATTGCTGTATGTAAAAAATTCCGAGAATGATATCATTATGGACATCAATGGCCAGAAGCATTATGTATTGATAGCAGGACGTTTCTACGGTTCCGAGACTTTAGAGGACGGGGATTGGGCATTCGTTAACCCCGCAGACTTGCCGGAAGATTTCTCAAAAATCCCGGATGAAGAAACGATTAGCAGTATTCAGGCGAGTGTACCCGGAACTGAAGAGTCCCATGATGCGCTGCTCGAACAGAGTATTCCGCAAACAGCCCAAGTTGATCGTAGTAAAACGATGACGGTTGAGTATGATGGAGAACCAAAGTTCGAAGATGTAACAGGTACAGAAGTGGCCTATGCTTTAAACTCACCTCAGACAGTCATCAGAGTGAATAACAAATACTACTGTGTTGATGATGGCATATGGTTCGTTTCAGGTCAGCCAAATGGCACATTCGCGGTAGCCACCGAGCGACCCGAGGAAGTCGATGATCTGCCAGCCTCCTGTCCTGTCTATAATATCAAGTACGTCTATGTGTATGATGTGCAGCCGGAGATTGTCTATGTAGGATATACTCCGGGGTATTACCATTCCTATGTCTACATGGGTACCGTTGTGTACGGCACAGGCTACTACTATCGGCCTTGGTATGGAGCATACTACTATCCTCGACCAGTGACCTACGGCTTCAGTGTTCACTGGAACCCCTATTCAGGATGGGGGTTCAACGTTGGTTTCAGTTATGGTTGGGTTGGTTGGGGATTCCACCCGTACTACCGACCCTACTGGGGGCCTAGAGGCTACCATGCTGGCTATAGGCACGGCTATCACAATGGTTACCATAGAGGCTATAGGGCAGGGTATGCCGCCGGCTATCGCAATGCTCAACGAAAAAATATTTACAGTAATAGAACCGGAGTTCGAACATTGGGTAAGTCCAACTACGTGGCAAACAATAGAAAGATAAGACCGGGAAATGCTAATGTAACTCGGCCGCAAAATAACAAGAGTGCGAGACCTGCGACTAACGATTTAAGAAGTAGAGTTGAAAAAAGCAGTCGCCCAAACAATGTAGCAACTGATCGGCAGGGAAATGTTTTTCAACGAGATAAGAGTGGGCAATGGCAAGGTGCTAACAAAGACAGAAGTCGCAATCAACCAGCTGCCAGACCAAGTACGCAGCAGAGTCAACAGCTAAACCGCACTCAGAATAACCGACAGTACTACAACGGCGGAGGTAGTAGAGGAGGAAGCCGTGGTGGAGGTGGTAGAATCGGAGGCCGCAGAAACTAGCAAGTGTAGAAGTGTCGCGAGTACTATTGAGAAATAAGCATTAAAATGTTTTAGTTTGATCTGCAATGGAGAAGGTGCGACGGACATGTATTATACTGGAGGATGAAGCTGACTTGCGAGACCTTCTGGAGTCTCAATTGGAGAGAATAGGTCTATTAGAAGTGATTGGCAGCTTCGACGACAGCATTAAGGGCACTTTGGCCGTAGAGAAAATGAAGCCGGATTTGCTGTTCCTTGATGTCAATATCAAGGGAATAGACGGCCCCTATTTTATGGAGGCACTCAAGTACAAGCCTAAGATTATTGTTATATCTGGATACACTGAAGATGTCATGAACAACTTTGAGTTATCGTATGACATGTTTTTGAGAAAGCCTGTGAACACCGAGAATTTGAAGTCAGCAATTACTGAAGTACTAGGCTAGCCCACTACCGCTAAGGCAAGGTCGATCATATGACCGAATGATTGCTCCCGCTCTTTTTGAGTGGCGAATTCGCCAGTGACCAGGTTATCGCTGACAGTTAATATGCTCAATGCCTTAACACCCTTCCTAATCGCTAGCGTATACAGCGCTGAGCTCTCCATATCTGTAGCTAGCAGCCCATATTCCACCCATTTAGGCTCATACCTGATGTCCTCTAAGTAGAAGCGATCAGTGCTCACAATTCCTCCAGCCGCATAGTCGAGTTTCATATCATTGGCTAGGTTTACCGCCTTAGTAAATAAGCCAGCATCTGCGGTCGGGGCAAAATCATAACCATGAAAAATGTGCTGATTGATGGCTGAATCAGTACTTGCGGCCATTCCTATCACTATCTGACCGACTTTTAGGTGTTCTTGGAAAGACCCGCATGTTCCGACTCTGACTATTGTCTTTACATCATATTCATCAATGAGTTCATTGACGTAGATGGATAATGAAGGCATGCCCATCCCACTACCTTGCACCGAGATAGCATTGCCTTTATATTTTCCTGTATAGCCCAGCATACCTCTCACCTCAGTGTAGCAGGAGGCTTCTTCAAAGTAGTGTTCTGCAATGTATTTTGCTCGTAGGGGGTCACCTGGAAGGAGTACAGTCGGAGCAATCTGACCTTTTTCAGCGCTGATGTGTAAACTCATAGTATTGATGGTTCGGAAAAAGGAATTTATAGTTTTTTGGCAGCATTCCAGTACTCATCCATCTCAGCTAATGACATTTCCGATAGGTCTTTGCCATCTTTTCGAGACATTTTTTCAAGATATTGAAATCGCTTTATAAATTTTTTATTCGTTCGTTCTAAAGCCTCTTCGGGATTTATCTCTGCAAAACGAGCGTAATTGATCAATGAAAAAAGCAAGTCTCCAAATTCGCCTTGAGCCTTCTCTGCATTAATTGGTTTGTCAGCGGAGACATCAAACTCATGTTTGAATTCGGCCATCTCTTCTTCCACTTTTTCCCAGACTTGAGATTTTTCCTCCCAATCAAACCCTACGCCCCTGGCTTTTTCTTGTATCCTCATCGCTTTGACCAGTGCCGGAAGCGACTTGGGTACACCGCCTAACACAGAGGTATTGCCTTTCTCCTTTAGCTTTATCTTTTCCCAGTTCTGCTTTACAGCTTCTTCATCTGCGACATCTACATCACCATAGATGTGTGGGTGTCGGTTAACCAACTTATCACAGATTCCATTAAGCACATCTGTGATGTCGAATGCCTGCTTCTCGGATCCGATTCGAGCATAAAAAACCATATGCAGTAGGAGGTCTCCCAGCTCTTTTTTTATCTCTGGGAGGTCTCCTTCGATGATGGCGTCTGATAGCTCATAGGTTTCCTCTATGGTAAGGTGTCGCAGGCTCTCTAGGGTCTGCTTTTTATCCCATGGACAGTTTTCCCTTAACTCATCCATGATCGTCAGTAGCCGGTCAAAGGCGGCTAGTTTTTCTGGTCTATTATTATCTGGAATAGAGATTATTTTCTTGGACATGAATCAATTGAAAAGTTCGCTTGTTGTACTATCGCAGCGATTTAAAGTTAAGAAAGAGAATCGCTAACTTTGTATCAAATCAGGGATTATGACCACAGTTTTTCTTGGAATCGGATTAGTAGCATTGTTTTTTATTGGCATGTCAGTACGCCTAATTTTTCTAAAAAATGGAGAGTTTAAGGGTACGTGTGCCTCTCAAAACCCATACCTGAATAAAGAAGGGGCTGCATGCGGATACTGCGGTAAAACAGTCACGCCGGGTCAGTCATGTGGAAATCCAGATTCTGAGGTCAACAAGGTGATGGCCAAGTTTGACTGATTTCGATCCCCCAATATTCCTATATACCCACTCTTTTTCTGGAAATAGAATTAGGCCTATTCGTTGGTAGCTGAACTACTTTCTGACTTGACGAAAACCTCCTTTTTAGTAGTGCTATTGTCTACCTTTGCAGCGCAAATTAAAGCGTAGGAATTGTGACATTAATAAAATCAATATCTGGGATAAGAGGTACAATAGGGGGAACACCGGGCGAGTCGCTGACGCCTATTGACGTTGTTAAGTTTGCGGCTGGGTACGGTCGATGGCTCATAGAGCAGCATGACGGACAAAAGGTGAAGGTGGTACTTGGGAGAGATGCACGCATCTCTGGCCCTATGGTATCCCAATTGGTGGCCGCATCATTGCAAGGAGTAGGCATAGATGTGCTGGACATTGGTCTGGCTACTACACCGACAGTGGAGATGGCCGTGGTGAGCGAGTCTGCCCAAGGAGGCATCATCCTCACGGCCAGCCATAATCCTATTCAGTGGAATGCACTTAAGTTACTGAACGGCCGTGGCGAGTTTATCTCGGCGGATGAGGGTGCACGAGTCTTAGAACTGGCCGAGTCGGCTGATTTAAAGTTCGCAGACGTCCATAAGCTTGGCCAATATGAAACCGGAACAGGCCACCTTGAACAACATATTGAGGCGATTTTAGACCTTCCGTTGGTAGATGTTGAGGCAATCAAAAATCGCAAGTTTAAGGTAATTGTTGATGCCGTTAATTCCGTCGGTGGAGTAGCTGTACCGGAACTATTGAAGGCACTCGGCGTAGCTGAAGTCAAGGAGCTCTACTGTGAGCCGACGGGCCACTTCCCTCACAACCCTGAGCCCCTACCGGAAAACATCACACAGATCACTGCGGAAATCGAATCAGCCCAATATGATTTGGGTATAGTGGTTGATCCTGATGTAGATAGATTGGCATTCGTCATGGAAGATGGAACACCATTTGGTGAGGAGTATACCCTTGTTGCGGTAGCGGACTATGTGCTATCAAATACACCGGGCAATACCGTCTCTAACTTATCATCAACAGGCGCCCTGCGCGATGTTACTCAGAAGCACGGACAGAGCTATAGTGCCTCGGCAGTCGGAGAGGTCAAAGTGGTGGAGAAGATGAAAGCGACCGATGCAGTAATCGGTGGGGAGGGCAATGGAGGTATTATTTATCCAGAGCTTCATTACGGAAGAGACGCTTTGGTCGGAATAGCACTATTCTTGACGCACTTGGCCAAGTTTGAAAAGAGCATTTCGTTTTTGAGATCTAAGTATCCTAATTATCATATATCGAAAAATAAGATTGAACTCACGCCAGAGATCAATGTGGATGAGGTGCTTAAGAAGATTCAAGAGCAATACAAAAACAAGCCAATCAACATCGAGGATGGCGTTCGTATCGAGTTCGATAAAGAATGGGTCCATTTGAGGAAGTCGAATACTGAGCCGATTATTAGAATCTATGCTGAGTCAGATAGCCTTGCTACCGCAGATCATTTGGCGAATAAGATCATTATGGATATCAAAGAAATCGTGTCTAACCACGAATCGTGATGCAGGTATACCTTGATAATGCCGCGACAACCCCACTAGATGCTGATGTGCTGGAGGCGATGTTGCCCTATATGAGGGATCAATACGGTAATCCATCCTCTATTCATAGTCATGGTCGTAAGGTTAGGTCTGGTATCGAAAATTGTAGGAAGCAAATAGCGGAGATGCTCAACACATCCCCCAGCGAGATATTCTTTACCTCAGGTGGCACTGAGGCTGATAATACTGCACTCACCCAATCCATTTTTACGAAAGGGATAAAGCATGTGCTCACCTCGAGAATAGAGCATCACGCTGTACTACATACACTGGAGCAGTGGAGAGATCGCGCGGTTATTTCTCTGGATTATGTTGATTTGGATGAAAAAGGAAATGTCGATTATGATCATTTGATGGCCTGGCTTAACAGCAATAAGGGTGGATTGGTCAGTTTGATGCATGCCAATAATGAGATCGGCAACCTGCTTGACTTGACTCGTGTGGCCCAAGCATGCGTTGAACATGATTGCGTGCTACACTCTGATACGGTTCAAACCATTGGGCACTATGAATTAGACCTGCAGGCTACACCGGTGCATTGCATTGCAGGTGCGGCACATAAGTTTCACGGCCCAAAGGGGGTAGGCTTTATGTACGTCCACCATGGTCATAAAATTAATCCTTTCATCCATGGAGGTGCACAAGAGCGCAACATGCGAGGAGGTACAGAAAACGTATATGGAATTGTCGGTATGTGCAAAGCCATCGAGTTAGCATATGCCAATCTTGCAGATCATCGTCAACACATAGAAAAGCTTAAGCAGCGAATGATTGATCAGCTGGTCGAAAAGATTTCCGGAGTGGACTTCAATGGAGAGTCCGGCAATCTGGATAAAAGCTTATATACCGTATTGAATGTGAGCTTGCCTCCAGCTGATGATAACGAGATGCTACTGTTTAGCCTTGATATCCATCAAATTTCCGCTTCTGGTGGAAGTGCTTGCTCAAGTGGTACTAACATAGGCTCACATGTATTGGCGGCTTTAAACAACGACCCTAGTCGAGGGGCTATTCGCTTTAGCTTCAGCAAATACAACACTGAAGCTGAAATAGATTACGTTGTAGATAAAGTGGTCCAGGTCACACAGGGGTAACCTCCGAAGGTTGCCCTTCTAGAATCATTCTCTTAATACACTCTACCCATTTTGGATCAGTGTTGAGACTATCTACCAAGTCCCACTGTTCTCCTCCGGCGTGGATAAAGTCCTCTTGATAAGTCTCACCGACCTCTATAGTCGTCTCTAAGCAGTCAGATACAAATGCAGGTGAGAAAGCCAATACCTTCTTGATTCCCCTTTTAGCCAACTCATGAAGTGTATCCTCGGCGTACGGCTTGATCCATGGATCTTTTCCTAGTCTTGATTGGAAGCATACCGTATAGTCTTCCTCTTTGAGTCCAAGTTTCACTACTATCAACCTAGTGGTCTCGAAGCATTGCGCTCGGTAGCAGAAGCGGTTTTTAGGAGTAAGGCTGGCACAACAGCTGCCCAGTTTACAGTAGCCATCTACTGAGCCCTTTCTGATTTGCCTTTCCGGTAGGCCATGGTAGCTAAATAAATAGTGGTCATAGTCAGTCTTCTCCATGAACATGCGCCCCCTTTCAACAATAGTGTCGATAAAAAGCTCTTCCTCTAAAAACTGAGAGGTAAACTTGATAGAGGGGATGATCTGCCATTTCTTGGTAATCTCCATCACCTTATCGATAATAGACCCTGTGGTGGCAGAGGCGTACTGCGGGAAAAGTGGGATGACATGTATATCCGTTACGTCATGTTTCATCAGCTCCTTGAGCCCATGCTCTATAGAAGGAGATTGATATCGCATGGCATATTCGATCACATAGTGGTCCGGTAGCACTTCGCGTACCAGTTGAGTAAGGTCGTCTGTATAGTACTTGAGTGGCGACCCCCTATCGGTGAATAACTTACGGTATTCCTCCGCAGATTTTGGGGCTCGGAAAGGTCCAATAATAAGATTGACTAGCAACCATCGAGGTACAGAGGGGATATCTATCACCCTTTTGTCCATCAAGAATTCCCTTAAATATTTGCGGACATCAGGCACTGAAGTGCTGTCTGGTGTGCCTAAATTGACTAGTAATACCCCTTTTTTGCTCATTCCTCTAGATCGGTGTGCCATTTAGAACTGTGCCTGACCGCTTATGTTTCTGTCTATTACGTAATAATAAAAAAATTGGAGCGATAGGGGGGATTCCTGAGATCAATTGTTTGTCAAATCAAAGGATACTAACTTTAGAATTATATAGACCAAAGCATATGTCACGATTAATTTCAAGAATGAACTGGGTGATTATCAGCATGATAATCCCCGTCGCAGTTATGGCTCAAAAAGCTCCTAAGATAGATATGAACTCGCAAGGCGAAGTGCCAGATGAGGTGCGAGCTTTTCATACGATGAGAGACTGGGCCCTGAAGGGTAACATCGTCACTGGGGATATTATGAGAGGCCTGAAACCTCCACCACCTGAGGTGATCGGGGACTACTATATGCACACCGACTGGAAGGAAGGAAATGTGTTATTGTTTCAGGATAACATGACCATCGAAGGATACCCATTGAAGTACGATATCTACAATGACATGCTCGAGATTGAGACCGAGGAAGGAGTTAAAGTCATTGAGGGATATCGGGTTAAAAGCTTCGTTTGGAGGAAGAATAATGGTAAGCCAACGTACTTTTTAAGTGCACGTAATTACCGAAGTGAAACAGAAGAAGTCACTGGTTTTTTTGAAGTGCTTGTAGATGGTGAAATGCCACTTTTTATCAAAACGGATGTGCGTGTAAAAGAGCCACATTACTATGAAGGCATTGATGTAGGAAGTCGTGATTACGAAATAGTGAAAGATCAGGAATACTACTATGCTTCCGGTAGGGTGGTGGAGTCCCTCTCAAGAAATAAGAAGGGCTTACTGCTGGCATTTGCTGATAAGGAGGAGGAGATGGCTTCTTTCTTTAAGAAAAACAAAATCAGCTTCAAAGATGAAGGCGACCTGATGGAGTCCTTTATGTACTACAACAAACTGAAAAATAACTAATTGTGAAACCCCGACTGAGTCGGGGTATTTTGTTTACCCTCACTTCAATAAATTGGCGGTAGCCTTACGCCCCCATCTCAAGAAGGCGAGTAAAGATCCAGAAACTTATTACGAGTATTGCATTGATCGATTGTTAGCCTTTGATGAAGGCATAGCCTAATACCGTATAATGGGGGATTTTTGGTCACTAAAATTCAATTAGCCCAATATTCAACAACTCTTGGGTGCGGCATTCGGTACATTCATTCATAGGTACTATGCGGCAAGACAAAAAATACCGAATACTCTATGTTGACGATGAGCGAAACAACCTCATAGTATTCAAAAACGCCTTTTTTCGGCACTATGAAATCTTCACGGCCATTTCCGGCCATGAGGGACTGGAGGTTCTTGAGAATGAAGAAATTCATCTGGTCATAACGGATCAGAAAATGCCTGGCATGACGGGCGTAGAGTTTCTGGAGAAGGTAGTGGAGTCTTACCCCGATATGATCCGTATAGTGCTCACCGCCTACAGCGATATTGACTTTATCATGCGTGCGATCAATCGCTGCGGCATATACCAATACATCCTCAAGCCTTGGGACAACCGACAACTCAAGATCACTATCGACAATGCCTTATTGAAATATCAACTTACCGAAGATAAGAAGGCGCTGATTGGCTCACTTGAGAAGGCCAATGTTGGGTTGGAGAAAAAGGTACAGAAGCGAACAGTTGAGTTAATTGCTAAGAATGAGGAACTGGTCAGAATAAATCATGTGAAGGATAGGCTTTTCTCTATCCTATCCCATGACCTAAAGATGCCCATGGCATCCCTGAATGTACTATTGGATCTCTTGATCAATTTTCAAGATCAGATGGATTCTGATAAGCTCATAGACTTTAGTATGAAGGCTAAAAAGTATGTTCACAATGTGGTGGGGTTGATGGATAACCTGTTGGCATGGTCGCTAGCGCAAACTGGAGAATTCACCGTCAAGACCGAGCCGATACCAATAGAGGAGATAATGCTGGAGCTCAAGGAGGTCTTTCAATATATATCGGATCAGAAGCATATTAATTTTCAGATAGAGCCACCATCACCTACCCCAGCACTAGTCGGAGATGAAAACCTTACCAAGCTGATTCTGCGCAACCTAGTGAGCAATGCCATCAAGTTCACACATGAGGGAGGTACGATTAATCTAGCCTATCGGCCCGAAGGAGATAGTGGCTTCCTCGAAGTATCAGACTCTGGTATAGGTATGGATAAAGCCGTGATTGATTTAATAAATGGTGGGCATTTCCCAGAGGCGAGCATCGGCACCCGTGATGAAAAAGGAGTTGGACTTGGCCTCAAACTATGTAAGGAGTTTGCTGAGATGCAAAATGGCTCCTTGTGCGTGGAGAGTGAAGTAGGTCACGGTACCAAAATTACCCTGGCGCTCCCCAAGAATTAGGAATGAGATACGGACTACTCATATATCTGCTGCTGTTGATACCATCCATTTCTTGGAGTCAGGAGCGCAGCTTTGAGCAGGCGCAGGAATTTTATTCCTATAATGAATTCGATTCGGCACTGTTTTTTGCCGATGAAGCCAGAGTCTTTGCAGAGCAGAACAACGATCGACTGCTCTTAGCCAAGAGCCTGCACCTGATGGGAGCATCCTTTGAGAGTAAACAGCAGTTTGCTAATTCTCTAGACTACTACCTCCGGTCAAGTCAAGAGTATACAAAGCTTAATGACAATAAAAATAACGCCCGGGTCAACTTAGACATTGGTGATTTATACACAGACTGGGAGATTCCCATCAAGGCACTAGAGTACTATGATAAAGCATACCAGACCTACTCGGAAGGTGAGTTGCTGGAAGATAGGATGACTACTCTTGAGAAAATTGGGAGGACCAGAGAGCTCACCACCGAATATGAAGGAGCAATCAGCGCTTATCAGGAGATCTTGACAATACTGGACAGGCTGGACAGAAAACCAGAATCCCTGAAAGTGCTCAGACGTATTTCAGATTTGCTCATCAAGCATAATCAGCATGCTCAGGCATTGGCATTCGACCTTGAAATACTAACCATACAGGAGAGTATTGGTGATCAGAGTGAGATAGCTGCTACTCTTAATAATATCGGCTACATCTACAATTACTTGAATGAAAAGGAACTGGCTCTGCAGTATTTCCTGGAGTCCCACGAGGTGCTCAAGGAGATCAATGCCGATGATGAGTTCTATGTGGGAGATATGATCATTTTGGTCAATGTAGGATTGATTTATCAGTCAATGCTCGACTATCAAACCGCACTCAATTACTTTTTTGAGGCGCTGAAGACCAAGGACGCAAGAGACAATCCTCTTGAGATGTCGCGCATTTACAATTACATTTCTTTCACTTACAACTATCTATCAAACCTCGAGAAGTCCGAACTTTTTGCTGAAACTGCGATCAATTTGGCCGAGCTCTATGACGCCAATGAGATCTTGATTGATAGCTACAAGAGCCTGTCTGATATCCATTCACAGCTAGGCAATCATCAAAGTGCCTTGGCTTTTTTCAAGAAGTACGTGCAAATCAAGGATAGCCTTGCTTCCCAGGAGATGGAGATGCGCCAGGCGGAGCTTCAAAGACGACAGGAAGTGGATAAGAAGGAGCAGGAGATCAAGCTACTTATCGTAGAGCAGGAGATCAAAGACCTGGCACTCAGAGAGCTGACCCTTGAGTCAAATCAGCGAGAGAGAGATATTGATATTCTCAGAACAGATCAGGAAATTCAATGGATTCGCCTTCAAAACCAACAGGCACAAAAAGAGAAAGCGGAGCAGGCCCTACGACTTACACAGACCCAGCTTGATGCTGAAAAAAAGGACAATGAGATATCACTTCTCCAAAAAGACAAGTATATCCAGAGCCTAGCATTGAAGCAGAATGATCTGGAACAAAAAGAGCGCGATAGAGAAATACAGCTGCTTGAGCGGAATAAGGCACTTCAAGAACTTGAGTTAGTACGTCAGCAAAACCTGATTTACTTTATCCTTGGTGCATTTGGATTGCTCTTGGTGATACTATTCTTAATCTACCGCAGCTATGTAGTTAACCGTCGTGCCAAGGTGCTCTTGGAAGGTCAAAATGAAGAGATCAATCGTCAAAAAGAGGAGATCTCAGACCAGCACTTCAAACTTGAGAAGAGCTACGACAACATGAAGTTATTAGGTGAAATAGCCAATGAGATTACTTCGAACCTATCCATTGATAAGATCAATAAGGTGGTATACAAGCACGTGCAGAAGCTGATGGCCGCTGACAACTTTGGTATTGGTATCTACAATGAAGACGGCAATAGCTTGAGTTTCTCTGACCCAGTGCAGATGGGTGAAGTGATAAACTCCTTTGAAATATCCCTCGATGAGAAAAACCGACTGCCGGTTTACTGTTTTTCAAAAAAGAAGGAGATTCTGATAAAAGACTACTCTGAAGACTACCTCAAATATGTAAATCAATATGAGCCATCAAAGACGGGTGAGACTGCCAAGTCGATCATCTATCAGCCACTGGTGGTAAAGAATAAGGCCATAGGTGCAATTACTGTTCAGAGTTATGAGAAGGATGCCTTTGATGAGTATCATTTGAGTATTCTCCGGAGTTTGGCAATCCATGTGGCCATAGCCATGGAGAATGCTTTTGCGTATGAGCAAATAGCTGAAAAATCAAAGATCCTTGAGAACGCGCTGAGTGAACTGAAGTCTGCTCAGGCACAGCTAGTTCAGGCGGAGAAGATGGCCAGCCTTGGTGAGCTGACCGCTGGTATTGCACACGAGATCAACAACCCTATCAACTTTGTTTATGCGGGTGTAGATGGCTTGAAATCTAGCCTTGAGGGCTTGGTCGAAGTGCTTAATAAGTATGGTGAACTAGATGAATTTCATCAGGCGCATCAAGCCGCCGCGTTATTGGCTGATATCCGACAGCTCAAGCATGAGCTTTACTTTGATGAGACTAAGAAGGGAGTATTTGAAGTAGTAGAGGCGATCAAGGAAGGCGCTATGCGTACATCTGAAATAGTCGATGGTTTACGCAACTTTAGCCGACTTGATGAAGGCGACCTTAAGCTGGCGAACATTCATGTAGGTATTGAGAATACGCTGGTACTACTCTCTCCAAAGATCAAGGATGGACAGGTAAAGCTCATCAAATACTATGATGACATCATGCCTGAGATCAATTGCTATCCGGGTCAGTTGAATCAGGTGTTCATGAATCTTCTAAGCAATGCTATGGAAGCCATTCCTGATGAAGGCACTATCGCCATCCGCACCAGAAACTACGACGACTTTGTGACTATCAGTATAGTAGATGACGGTCGTGGCATTCCTCCAGAAATCAAGTCTAAGATTTTTGAGCCGTTCTTTACCACCAAAGGACTTGGCAAAGGAACGGGGCTGGGACTTTCGATCTCATTCGGTATTATTCAGAAACACCACGGAAAGATAGAGGTGAATAGTAGGCCACAAA
>JAVKDO010000023.1:0-10405 GCA_040222235.1 Cyclobacteriaceae bacterium | reverse complement strand
TAAGATTGAGAATAAGGTTTGAGCGTATCCCGGGTGGACTAATCTCTAAAAATATGTCTTGACTGCAAATTCATATTGATCAATAAAAATCTCCTTGAAACTTGAAATATTGTTTTGTTCATAAAATAATAGCATTGCTTTCTTATAATCGATAGAGTCAACTGTTCTGAAGGAAATGGGACAATATCCATTATTTAACAAAATGGCATTGGCGACTATTCTGGCTGTTCTCTTATTGCCATCCATAAAAGGCTGTATGTAAGAGATCAATACTAAGGCTAATAGCGCTTTTTCGAAATGACTCTCTTTAGTGTTGATCAGGTCGCAGGTGTTTTCCAGTGCTTCGGAAATTTGGAACTCATTATCTAAAGGACGGTAGTTGGTACCAGATATGCCGACCCTTCTTTTTCTCAAATTCCTCTCTACTGCTAGTTCTTTGATTAAGATGCTGTGAATGTCTTCAATCTTGGAGACTGATAGTGGATCCAGATAATCCGGTGTATCAATGATAAAGTCTAGTGCATCTTTGTGGTTCAATAACATGACGGCTTCTTCTTTGGTTTTCCCAGAAGCGGTCTCTTTCTCTTTTAGCAGTCTTTCTGTTTCTAGGAGAGAATAAGTATTGCCCTCTATCTGAGACGACTTCCAACTCAGATCTATGGCTAACCGTTCCAGTTCTTTTTGGTATTCGTTTTTTGATAGGTCAGCTATGTTGGCTTGGTAGATTGTATGGAGTTCGACAAGTCGAGCCAGATCGCTATCACTGAATGCGCTATGCTTACTCAGAACTTCAGAGATTACTTGGAAATTGAAACTTTCCCTGATTTCTCGCTCATCAATCTCTTGCTTATAATACTCTTGTACATCAATAGGCCTTATCAATTCGTAGGCAGATGAGATGCGGTATTTGGTGCCTTTTCCTTTTCCAGCTGTCTCTAGGAAGTTTTGAGATACGAGTCTTGCAAGCATTCTCTTCAGCGTAGCATAGCTCATAGGTTCCTGAACCGCTTCGAAGACTTTCTTAGAGGAACAGTCAGGAGTTTCCTTGAGGTAATCGATGATTTTGTTCTCTTTTTCGCTGAGCATCGTGATCTTTTGGGCTCATAAGGTTAATGATTGTAGCTCAAATTACTATAATAATGAGCTTTATTTTGACGGGGAGTGAGCTAGAAGTGATTGTTTGATCAAATAGGAGCTTCAACTTACTGATATCAATCTTCGTTCTTTATCCGCGGCATATGCCAAGCAGGCATCAATCATATCGTCTGTCAGTTCTTCGAAATCAGACTTGATATCTTCTCTGCTCATTCCGTTAGAAAGCCAATTCAATACATCATAAACAGAGATACGTATACCCTTAATGCAAGGCTTGCCAAATCTTTTGTCTGGACGAATCTCTAAATACTCTCGATAATTCATATTTGAAAGTTACCAAATTCGCTTGACCTAAAGCATTTGTCAACTACCTAATAAACAACATCTCCCTGTACTTCACCAATGGCCAGTCATTATCATCGACGAACAGCTCTAACTTGTCTACTGCATATCTGATCTTGTCAAAATGTTGCTCCTTCACTTTATCGCAATACGCAATGGCGCGATCTCGAGCTGCTACTACCTTATTAGCTTTCTTACGCTCCTCAATCATGGCAGTTACCGCCTGCTCTATTTGTACGATATAACCGGAGATGGTTTTGATATCATCTACGATCTCAGAGTTATCCAGCCCGAGCTCTTTCAAACCTTTAGCGTTTTGGATCAACTTGTTTTGATAAACAATAGCAGTAGGTATTATGTGGTTCAGTGCCAGATCTCCCATCACACGCGATTCTATCTGCACCTTCATCACATAGTTTTCTAGCATGATTTCATGCCGTGCTTCTATCTCTACCTCGGTCATGACTCCCGTTTCAGTGAAGAGCGCTTTGGCTGACTTGCTTACGAGAAAATCGAGCGCACGAGGTGTGTCTCTCACGTTGCTTAGACCTCTCTTTTTGGCTTCTTTTACCCAGTCGTCTGAGTAGCCATCTCCTTCAAAGCGTATGCTTTTTGATGCCTTGACATACTCTCTCAGTATGTCGATGATTGCCAGTCGACGTTCCTTGCCCTTGTCTGTTTGTGCCGTTACTTCCTTATGAAAGGCTTCTAATTGATTTGCCATGATCAGGTTGAGCACGGTCATCGGATTGGCCACATTCTGATCAGACCCCACAGCCCTAAATTCAAACTTGTTGCCCGTAAAGGCAAAGGGAGAGGTACGGTTACGATCCGTATTGTCCAGGATGATTTCTGGGATTTGATCGATCCCCAGTTTCATGTAGATGTTGTCTCCTTTCTCGACTTTGATGTTTCCGTTGTTCTCGAGTTCATCGAGGATATTGGTTAACGTATCACCCAGGAAGATGGAGATGATGGCTGGTGGAGCTTCATTAGCGCCTAATCGGAAATCATTGCCTGATGAGGCGATGCTTGCACGTAGCAGGTTGGCATGATCATACACAGCCTTGATGGTGATGACTAGGAAGGTGAGGAACTGTAAGTTGTCCCTGGCACTGCTGCTAGGCTGGAAGAGGTTGACACCAGTATCAGTAACTAGCGACCAGTTGTTGTGTTTGCCGCTACCATTCAGCTCTGCGAAAGGCTTTTCGTGAAACAGCACCTTGACTTTATGTTTCTTAGCCACTTTGCTCATCACGTCTTTGAGCAGTGAATTGTGGTCTGTGGCTACATTCGCTTCTTCAAACATCGGGGCTACCTCAAACTGCGATGGCGCGACCTCATTGTGACGTGTGCGAAGCGGAATGCCAAGCCTGTGAGACTCGATCTCAAATTCCCTCATGAAGTCCAATATTCTGGTAGGGATCGCTCCAAAATAATGATCATCTAGCTGTTGGCCTCTGGCCGGATTATGCCCAAATACCGTACGTCCGCTCATTACTAAGTCCGGACGAGCTGCGAAGAGCGCTTCATCGATTACGAAATACTCTTGCTCCCAACCAAGTGAAGCAGTCACCTTAGTTACCTCACGATCAAAAAGCTTACATACTCGGGTAGCAGCTTTATCGACAGCCTTCAATGCTTTAAGGAGAGGGGCTTTAAAATCCAGCGCTTCTCCGGTATAAGAGACAAAGATGGTTGGGATACAAAGTGTCTTATCAACAATAAAAATTGGAGAACTAGGGTCCCATGCAGTATAACCGCGTGCTTCGAAAGTTGTACGTATTCCACCACTTGGGAAACTTGAAGCATCAGGCTCCTGCTGGGTCAGCTCACTACCTTTGAGCGCCTCTATTCCCTTGTGAGGATCATAAAACGCGTCGTGCTTTTCTGCCGTCGAGCCTGTCAAAGGCTGAAACCAGTGCGTATAGTGTGTTACACCATGGATCATGGCCCAGTTGCGCACCGCAGCTGCCACAGAGTCAGCCGTCTCTACATCGATCTTTCGTCGCTTGCGTATCGCATTGTCCACCCGACTAAACATCTCCGGGGAAAGCGTATTTCGCATTTGCTCATAACCAAAGGTTAGTTCACCGAAGTAGTCGGATACTTTTCCGGAAGGAGCTTCTACATCGATTTTAGGCCTTCTTTGCACCTCTTGCAGTGCAGTAAATCTTAGGTGTGACATCTTATAGTTGGGTTTGTTGCTTGACGCTAATCTAATGAAAAGCCACGTTCCGACGACTGGGTGCTATATGTATTTGATCTACTCCCTATCGGAAAACTTGTGTGAACTTGAATTCTTGTCCATCAAAAAGGCCTTGATCGCTTAGCTTGACCGATGGTATGACGAGCAATGCCATAAAAGAAAGTGTCATGAAAGGAGACGTAAGCGTTGATCCGAGGATTTCTTTGGTGAAGTTGTCGATCAAAGTGTATTGCTCAGCCACTGCCGCACCATCAGCTGTACTCATCAAACCGGCCACTGGTAGCGGGAGCACATGAGAGTGCTGATCACTTACTGCTGAGACTCCTCCTTTACATTCGACGAGTAGATTGATCGCGTGGGACAGTGATTCATCACTAGTTCCTACCGCAATGATATTATGCGAGTCATGCGCCACAGTGGAGGCAATGGCACCTGTTTTTAACCCAAAGTTTTTGATGAAGGCGATCGCTGGCTTTGACTGATTGTACCTGTTCATTACCACAAGCTTGAGAATATCATGGTCCAGGCTTACCTGATTCTCATTGAATAAGCTGACCGGATGCCATTCGCTCTTGGTAATCAATTGATGGTCAATGGCTATTATGGTCTGTAGTTCCTGGCCAGTCACTTCCAGTCTCAGATCTTCTTTAGCTATGTTGGAGGCGCTGAAGTTGTTGAGTGCCTGACTTTCCTTTGGAGAAATCAAAGTCTGTCCTCCCTTAGCGACCAATTCACCATCAATCCAAGTTTCCAGAATATTGAATTGGTCTGGATGATCAATTAATAAGAAGTCAGCAGCCTCTCCTTCATTCAGAAGTCCAATCTCCAACCCGTAATGTTGCACAGGATTGATGCATGCTGCCTTCAAGACACTGTATAAGTTGTACCCCTTGGCGAGCGAACGACGTACCAGCTCATCAATGTGACTGACCATGAGGTAGTCAGGATGCTTATCATCAGAGCAGAACATGATGTGATCAGGATAGTCTTCGATCAGCGGTATAAGTGCTTCGAAATTCTTTGCTGCACTACCTTCTCGAATGATGATCTTCATTCCAGCTTGTAGCTTGTCGAGTGCTTCTTCTATGGTGAAGCATTCGTGATCAGTAGATATTCCCGCAGAAGCATATTTGGCAGCTTCTTCTCCTTTCAGTCCAGGTGCGTGACCATCGATTGGTAGCCCAAGCGCTTTGGCATGATCCAGCTTTTTATAGACTTCCTCATCTTGATACAGCACGCCTGGCCAGTTCATCATTTCCGCTAGGTACTTGATCTCCTTCATCTCAAGCAACTTTCGGACATCATATGAGTTGATGACCGCACCAGCTGACTCGAAAGTGGTGGCAGGCACACAAGATGGTGCACCAAAGTTGAATTTAAAGTTGACCTGATTCCCATCCTCGATCATGTATTTCACACCCTCCATGCCCAGTACATTGGCGATCTCATGAGGATCTGAGACTGTGCCCACCGTGCCATGGATTACCGCCCATCTGGCGAACTCGGAGGGTACCAACATCGAGCTCTCGATATGGACATGCGCATCTACGAATCCAGGAAGTATATATATGTCCACTTGCTCATCGATTCGTGTTATGCTTCGGATGCGGCTGTCAAATTCTATTTTGGCCGAATAGATTGCGCGACCAGAAATATCGATGAGGTTGGCTTTGATGCTGTTCATGAGAATTTGTGCTTTTTAGGATTGAATGGCCAGCTTGGAAACTATATTTGCTTTAAAACTAAGCCGTTTTGAAGTTCAGGATCCCACACGCCATTATATTATTAGTCTTTTGCGGATTTATGCTGCAAGACTGTCGGCCATCGCCCAATCATTCGCGCCGACATAAAAAACTTAAAAAAGGAAAACCGATTCCTTGCCCAATCAAAGACTGCTAATGCGCAAAGGTATTGTCATAGCTATTGATGGCTATTCGGGTACGGGTAAGAGCACCACTGCCAAAAGAGTGGCGGCTGAGCTCGGATATATCTATGTAGATACGGGTGCGATGTACCGTGCAGTCACGCTGGCTTTTATTCGCGGTAGCGTAGATGTCTCCCTACCGGAAAATGTAGAAGCAGCATTGGCTGATATTAAGATCAAGTTCGTTCTAAATGAAGAACAAGGAGAACAGGAAACTTATCTAAATGATGAGAATGTCGAGTCTGAGATAAGAGGAATCACTGTTTCTGGTAAGGTAAGTGAGGTGAGCTCAGTATCTGCAGTAAGACGGCAGCTCGTGGCGCAACAGCGTGCTATGGGTGAAGTAGGTGGGATCGTGATGGATGGAAGAGACATTGGAACTGTCGTTTTCCCAGAGGCAGAGTTGAAAATATTCATGACCGCTTCAGATGAAATCAGGGCTGAGCGGAGATGGAATGAATTGTCGGGCCAGGGCAAAAGTGTTTCGAAAGAGGAGGTGCTACATAACTTGCGGTCAAGGGATGAGATTGATACCTCTAGAGCAGACAGTCCTTTGCGTAAAGCAGATGATGCAATAGTTATAGATACGTCAAACATTACCATTGAACAGCAGGTCAAAGACATACTAAAACTTGCAAAAGGAAACCTTGATAGGGATATTTGAAGTTGAATCCAGCCGCATGAAGATAGAGATTGACGAAAAATCGGGTTACTGTTTCGGAGTGGAGTTCGCCATACAGATGGCAGAGGACGAAATGGAAGACAGTGGAGAGCTCTATTGTCTAGGAGATATCGTGCACAACGATATGGAAGTACAGCGACTCAATGCTAAAGGATTGCGAGTTATCAGTAAAGAGGAGCTAGAGGATTTGCGAGATTGTAAGGTGCTCATCAGAGCTCACGGTGAGCCACCAGAGACCTATGCTACGGCGCTTAAGAATAATATAGAATTGATCGATGCTTCTTGCCCGGTTGTACTAAAACTGCAGAACAGGGTTAAGCATTCTTATGATCAGATGACCAAACAAAATGGGCAAATCGTCATTTATGGCAAAAACGGTCATGCTGAAGTGACTGGACTTGCAGGCCAAACTAACAAGGAAGCGATAGTGGTCATGACAGACGAAGATCTTGAAAAGATTGACTACACCAGGCCTGTCACCTTATATAGTCAGACAACCAAGAGCACAAAGGGCTTCTATCACATCAAAAGTGAGATAGAAAAGCGCATCGGTGAGTCTAATGGGGAGTTAAGCCATGAGACTTTTACTGCCAACGATAGTATATGCCGGCAGGTCTCAAATAGAGAACCTCAACTTGAGAAGTTTTCTACTGAACATGATGTGGTGTTATTTGTTAGTGGAAAGAAGAGCAGCAATGGCAAGGCGCTCTACAGTGTTTGTAAGTCTGTGAACGAAAGAAGTTACTTTATAGAGAATGAATCAGAACTCGATTTGCACCTTCTCGAAGGTGCTGAATCCGTTGGAATCTGCGGAGCAACTTCTACGCCGATGTGGCTAATGGAGCAAGTAGCTGAGTATATTGAAAAACAGGTAAACCAAGTAGCTGAACTAGCCTGATATCAGATGATACATTCACTTGAATTTCAAATTCACCGTGTGTCAATCAAAATATTCTATAAGACCATTTTTTTATTATTTTTGCCGCGTCTAAACCACTATTTCCAAATCACCAATGTCGAAGACTATTAAGCTAAAGAAAGGTTTTGATATCAATCTTGCGGGTGCGCCTAGCAACGATGTGGTCAAAGATGTCCAACCTGACACGTTCGCACTAAAACCGACCGACTTTCCTGGTATGACTCGACCTAAACTTCTTGCGAAGGAAGGCGATAATGTAAAGGCAGGGTCACCCGTCTTTCACGACAAGGTTTTCGAGGATGTATTGTACACTGCTCCCGTAAGTGGTGAGATAGTAGAAGTCAAAAGAGGCGCCAAAAGGAAAATTCTCGAAATCAAGATTTTGGCTGATAAGGCCGTAGAATATGAGTCTTTCACCAAGCACTCGGTTTCGGATATCAAGGGTTTGTCTAAGGAAGATACGATAGCTCAAATGTGTAAAGGTGGAGTTTGGCCAAATATCATTCAGCGACCCTATGGTATTGTTGCCAATTCGGAGGAATCTCCGAAGGCGATTTTTATCTCTGGATTCGACACCAACCCATTGGCCCCATCAATTGAGGTGCTATTTTCTGGCCAAGAGCAGGCTTTCCAAGCTGGTATTGACATTCTTAAGAAATTAACGTCCGGCCTTGTCCACCTGGGCATCAACGGGAAAGAAGAAATACCATCACTGTACTCAGCAGTAAAAGGAGTACAGATAAATAAAATATCAGGTCCGCACCCTGCAGGAAATGTAGGTGTTCAAATTCATCACATCGATCCAGTCAATAAAGGTGATTTGGTTTGGACAGTGACTCCTTACGGCGTTATCCAAATCGGTAAACTTTTTCTAGAGGGTAAGTATGATGCAAGTAAGACCATTGCGGTAGCAGGATCTGAAGTAAGCTCACCAAAGTATTACAGTACCTACATCGGAGCTAATGCTGGAAAATTTCTCGAAGGAAATTTGAAGCAAGATCATGTCAGAGTAGTTTCCGGCAATGTGCTTAGCGGAAATGGCATTGGCAAGGATGGCTATTTGGGATACTATCACAATGCACTCACTGTGATTCCTGAAGGGGACTATGAAGAGCTGTTAGGTTGGATACTTCCTTCTACGAGTAAGTTGAGTTTTCACAAAGCATTTGGATTATTATCATTCCTAACTCCTAAGAAAGAGTTCGTATTGGACACCAATACACGCGGCGAACCTAGAGCATTTGTTCAGTCTGGAGAATTTGAGAAGGTAATGCCCATGGATGTTATGCCTACTTATCTGGTCAAAGCAATACTTGCGGAAGACTATGATGATATGGAGGCATTAGGAATATATGAATTAGTGGAGGAAGATATTGCCCTTTGTGAGTTTATAGATGTATCGAAGCACGAGTTGCAGACAATACTAAGAAGTGGTTTGGACTTAATAAGAAATGGTTAAGAGGATATGAAGTTTATACAAGACGCATTTGATTCTGTTGAACATCACTTTGAAAAAGGTGGGAAGTGGGAGAAGTTTTATCCTATCTACGAAGGTCATAGAACCATTCTGTTTGCGCCTAAGTCGGTAACAAACCAGTCTGGGGTACAAGTAAGGGACGCTGTGGATCTAAAGCGAATGATGTTTACGGTCATTATCGCTATGCTGCCATGTTTGGTCTTTGGAATGTGGAATGTTGGTCATCAGCATTTTCTAGCTACAGGAGTAGATGCTACTCTAGTTGATAAATTCTTAGTAGGAGCGATCCAGGTGGTACCCATTATTGTCGTCTCTTATGCGGTCGGTTTGGGGATCGAGTTTACGATCTGTGTGATTAGACAGCACCCCATCAATGAAGGCTATCTCGTAACCGGAATGTTGATTCCGTTAGTGATGCCAGCTTCTATTCCGCTATGGCAAGTGGCATTAGCCACGGCTTTTGCAGTAATCATAGCAAAAGAGGCTTTTGGTGGTACAGGAATGAATGTACTTAACATAGCTCTGACAGCCAGAGCGTTCTTATATTTCGCATACCCGTCTGATATCTCGGGTGAAGTGTGGACCTTCCTCGGAGGAGCTGAGCCAGTAGCTGCCTATTCAGGAGCTACACCACTAGCAATCGGTGCAAGTACCATTGATAATGTCAATGCGGCCTCAGTGACCAGCTTGTTCGATCAATCATGGTCGGCTGGTATCTATGATTTTTGGAATATGTTTATAGGAATCATGCCAGGCTCTATCGGAGAGACGTCTACTTTGATGTGCTTGATTGGAGCAGCAATACTCATTCTGACGGGTGTTGGTAGCTGGAAGATCATCGCTGGCGTATTTGGTGGTGCATATGCGATGGGCTTGATCTTCAACCTCATTGGTGCAAACCAATTTATGTTAATGCCACCTGAGTACCACTGGGTAATTGGCGGACTCGCATTCGGAGCTGTGTTTATGGCGACTGATCCAGTATCAGCCGCACAAACCGAATCTGGTAAATGGATTTATGGAATTTTAATAGGTGTGATCACTGTTCTGATAAGAGTTTTCAATCCTGCATATCCTGAGGGTATTATGCTGGCAGTGCTCTTTATGAACGTATTTGCCCCATTGGTTGATTATTACGTAGTAGAAGCTAACAAAAAAAGGAGGTTACAACGTGCGACAGTCTAACGCTTACATCATCATCTTTTCAGCGATCATGACCATCATCTTGGGTGGTCTGCTTTCGATTACATCCGTTGGCCTAAAGCCGCTACAGGACCAGCAAGTAGAACTGGATACTAAGAGAAAAATCTTGGGTGCAGTGATGGATATTTCCAATCTCAAAACAGACCAAGAGGTAATTGATCTTTATGCTAAAAGAGTAAAATCTTCTGTTGTTGATATTAATGCCCAACCGGTAGAGACTGATGACCGTGGCAATCCTATGATTGCTGAGCGTATCAATATTCAGAAAAATCATAAAAGAACTAAGGAAGAGCGTTATTACCCCATTTTTAAGGTAATGAATGAGGTGGATCCTACTAAAGTTGAAGCCTACGTGTTCCCTATGTTCGGAGCTGGTTTATGGGATTGGATTTCCGGGTTTGTGGCGCTTGAAGGTGATCTCAATACGGTGAAAGGTGTGGCCTTTGACCATAAGCAAGAAACACCTGGGTTGGGAGCTCGAATCACAGACCTTGAAGTAAGGAATAGATTTAAAGGTAAAGAGATTTATAATGACGGTGGTGACTTAGTGTCGG
>JAVKDO010000022.1:0-26765 GCA_040222235.1 Cyclobacteriaceae bacterium | reverse complement strand
GATCGTGATCTGGAAATAATACAACTACAACTATTCGGTGATGAAGGGGAGGGTAATTCTGAGGAAGATAAGGAATTCTACCCTGACACCTCTTAAGAGCACTTTTTTAACTAATCTCTACTTTAGTCGGATATCAGTAATAGTTAATACATAAAGCCCCCGCAGCACCAGAAAGAAAGGCTACCAAAATGGTATAGACAGTCTTCTTCATCTTAATTGAATTTTCAATTTTAATACGAAACTATGGCTAATGAGTTTTGGGCTTTTGGGCATAAATCAGGCCATATTCCCAGAGTTTCCGCTTCAGTGATTTGTGCAGATAGTAAAGCATTTTGGTATTTCCCAATTGCACTTGGGAGAAGTCTCTTCCAAATAGATTTTTGACTCTATTATACACTGTGGCTGGGTAGTATCCTAAATAAAGGCGGTTGATCGAAGGTCGTATCAACTCTGTCATATCATCGATAGCTATTTGATCGAACCCAGTAGTTTTAAGGTTAGCACGATATTGATCGGCGGTATCCAGCCAATTGACCATACAGAGCTTGTATCCATTATCAAGCAGATCTGATTCCTCTGATGGGGTCATCTTTTCCTTAGTGGCTAAAATCTCGGAGACAATCAGTCTCCCCCCTGGTCGCAGCAGTCTAAACGCCTCATCGATAAAAGCACTCTTGGGTTCAGCATAGCAGATGCTTTCGATACCCCAGATCACATCAAAAGAAGCATCTGGAAAATCAGTCTTTGTGTAGTCTTGTCTTTGAAAACTGACCAATTGATTGACCGCATTGCGGCTGGCATATGCAGTTGCCTTGGCCACCTGATCCTCAACCAAAGTGATCCCATTGATCCTACAACCTATGCGCTTGGCCAGAAATACGGCACTGCCACCCATACCACATCCGGCATCTAATACCTGATCGTCAGCCTTGATCTGGGCTTTATCAGCCATCACTTCGTTTTGGTAGGCTAGTGCTTCCCTTAGATTTTTGGTGCCTTTCTTCCAGAAGCCTAGACTCATCAACCCGCTGTGATCCAGGTCCCAAAAATCCCTATACGCATTCTCACAGGTCACAAAATACTCTTCGATTTTGGAGGGAGTCGCTACAGAGTCTACCATTGACGTATTATTCGAATCCAACTTTACTAATTCGTCTTTCATTCACTTATTTTGCAACCTCATGGGAATCAAGTCAATACTAAGCAGGCCTCTGGCCGCAGTAGTAGCTAACCAACAAAAACGCTGGTCTTCCCATCCAGGTGATGCCCAATCTAGGGTCTTTAAAAATATCATAAAAAAGGCAACTCCTACTCAGTTCGGGAAAGATCATCACTTTAGTGAGATACAGGATCATGAAGACTTTAAGTCTGCGGTACCTATCCGTGACTATGAAGAATTATCACCTTATGTAGAGAAGATTCTAGAAGGACAAAGCGACGTGCTATGGCCAGGTAAGCCAGCGTATTTTGCTAAGACTTCCGGCACCACATCTGGCACTAAATACATCCCAATCACGAAAGATTCGATTCCTAATCATATCAACAGCGCTCGTGATGCCCTGCTCAGCTATGTCCACGAGACTGGCAATAGCCGATTCCTTGATGGTAAGTTAATCTTCCTGTCAGGCAGTCCAGTTTTGGAGCAGAGAGCCGGCATTCACACCGGTCGCCTATCGGGAATCGTCAACCATCACGTGCCCCAATACCTGCGTAGCAATCAAATGCCAAGCTACGAAACCAACTGCATCGAGGATTGGGAGGAGAAAGTAGATAAAGTGGTCGCTGAGACTCAGTCAGCCAACATGTCACTCATCTCTGGCATACCACCCTGGGTGCAGATGTACTTTGATCGACTGACCAAAGTTTCTGGTAAGCCCATCAAGGACCTATTCCCAAACTTTTCACTTTTCGTCTACGGGGGTGTCAATTTTGAGCCCTACCGGGCAAAATTATATGAGAGTATAGGAAAGAAAGTCGATTCCATTGAGACCTATCCGGCCTCCGAGGGCTTCATCGCCTACCAGGATTCGCAGGAGGCAGAGGGCTTATTGCTGCTTGTCAATTCAGGGATTTTCTTTGAATTTATACCCGCTGACGAGTACTTCAATGAGCAGCCCACACGACTGACTATCGAAGAGGTAACGGTAGGGGTCAACTATGCAGTGATCATCAACAGCAACGCTGGCCTTTGGGGTTATTCAATTGGAGATACGGTTAAGTTCGTATCCACCGCACCTTACAGACTGCTAGTGACCGGTAGGATCAAGCACTTCATTTCTGCTTTTGGTGAGCATGTGATCGGTGAAGAAGTAGAAAAGGCAATGAAATTGACCATGGCCGAGTATCCAGCCGTGGAACTCACAGAATTTACGGTAGCTCCTAATGTCAGCCCTGAAGAGGGTCTGCCTAGACATGAGTGGTACATAGAGTTCGCCAAGCCTCCGGTCGATCTTGCAGCCTTTGAGAAAACACTAGACCAGCATCTCGTCAAGTTAAACAGCTACTATGAGGACCTGATTGTTGGGAAAATTTTAACAAACCTGAAGATCGTAGGTTTACAGAAGCAAGCCTTTATAACTTACATGAAATCCTTGGGTAAACTAGGAGGACAAAATAAAGTACCCCGACTCTCAAATGATCGCAAAATCGCGGATCAGTTAATCAAACATCGACTTTAGCCTTTTGGAGGAATCAAACAAACGACATGTAGCCATTCTTGGCAGCACAGGATCTATTGGCACTCAGGCATTGGATGTCATCAGTAGACATCCAGAGCAGTTTGCGGTAGAAGTACTCACTGCGGAAAATAAGGCTGACCTACTTATAGCACAAGCCAGTAAGTATCAACCTAATACTGTAGTCATCGGAAATGATGCCCATTATGACAAAGTGTTTTCGGCGTTAGATCCTCAGGGGATTAAGGTTTACACTGGTGCCCAGTCGCTATGCAGTGTCGTGGAGATGGAGCAGATCGACGTGGTACTTACTGCATTGATGGGATATGCGGGACTCCAACCAACGATACACGCCATCAATGCTGGCAAACACATTGCGCTAGCGAATAAAGAGACACTCGTGGTGGCTGGTGAGTTAATCACCTCACTTGCTGAGGAAAAAGGTGTGAATATCTATCCTGTGGATTCGGAGCATTCTGCCATATTTCAGTGTCTGGTCGGTGAGTTTCACAATCCTATCGAGAAAATTATATTGACGGCCTCAGGCGGGCCATTTCGCGGTAAAGACCGTGAGTATTTGCAGACCGTAACCAAAGCGCAGGCACTAAAACATCCTAACTGGGATATGGGCGCAAAGATCACAATCGACTCTGCCAGTATGATGAATAAGGGGCTGGAGGTGATCGAGGCAAAGTGGTTGTTCGGCCTCAAGGCTTCACAGATTGAGGTGGTCGTTCATCCGCAATCCATCGTTCATTCCATGGTGCAGTTTGAAGATGGATCTATCAAGGGGCAACTTGGACTACCTGACATGCGTATACCGATTCAGTTTGCGTTAGCCTATCCACATCGATGGAAGGCCGACTACCCAAGGTTTAGTTTCACTGATTACCCCACATTGACATTTGAGAAGCCTGATTTGGATACCTTTGCCAACTTGCAATTGGCATATGATGCCTTGCATAAGGCTGGCAACAGTCCATGTGTACTCAATGCGGCCAACGAAATTGCGGTAGCGGCTTTTCTAAATGAAAAGCTCGGCTTCCTGGAGATGTCTGATGTGGTAAAGACCTGTATGGATAAAATAGCCTATCTGCCTGATCCCCAACTCGAGGATTACGTAGAGACAGATAAAGAGACAAGAATAATAGCACAAGAATTAATAGTTAGTTAATGGAAGCATTAGTGATGACAGGCCAGCTTTTGTTGGGTCTTTCGATTTTAGTAGGGTTGCATGAGGCGGGTCATTTGTTGGCAGCCAAGGCATTTGGTATGCGCGTGGAGAAGTATTCTATTGGCTTTCCTCCCAAGATTTGGGGATTTCAGTACGGCGAAACAGAGTACTCTATCGGGGCGATCCCATTGGGTGGTTTTGTGAAAATCTCTGGCATGATAGATGAATCTCTTGATACCAAGACCCTCAGCGAAGAACCTGAGCCGTGGGAGTTTCGCGCTAAGCCCGCATGGCAGAGGTTGATCGTGATGATGGGAGGAATCATCGTCAATATCATCACCGGAATTGTCATCTTCGTCATCCTTGTTTTTAACAACGGTGAGTCTTACATATCCAAAGATGAGGTCAACAAGTACGGTATTGTAGCTTATGATCTCGGGCAGGAAATCGGTTTTGAGACCGGTGATAAGGTCATTAGAATCAATGGTCAGGACTTTGAGAAATTTAATGAAGTCAGAAGCCCGGATGTGCTACTCAGCGACGATGGTTTCTACACCGTCAATAGAGCTGGTCAGGAGATCAACATTCCCATCCCGTCGGACTTCCTTGACAAATTCTCCGAAAAGGATGCAGCTTCCAACTTCATCGATATCCGTTTTCCGTTTGGCGTAGGCCAGATCATGGAGGGTTCTAATGCAGCTGAGGGTGGCCTTCAAGAAGGTGACGAATTCGTTAGTGTGAATGGACAATCCGTCGAATACTTTGATCAATTCAAAAGCTTGCTCGAAGAAAATCGTGGTAATAGCATCACAGCTAAAGTGCGTAGAGATGGAGGTGTCGAGGACTTAGATCTTAAAGTTACCCCAGAAGGCACGTTGGGATTTTTCCCAACACAAGACCTTCAATTTGCTCACATCGACTACTCTTTTGGTGAAGCCATCAATAAAGGCACAGAGCAAGCTTTCGGTGTAGTTTGGGTCAACATAAAAGCTTTTGGCAAAATGTTTAGTGGAGATGTAGACCCTCGTAAGAGCTTGTCCGGACCTATCGGAATCGCGAAAATCTTCGGCGGTACCTGGGACTGGGGCAACTTCTGGAGGATCACTGGTCTCATCTCAATGATTCTGGCCTTCATGAACTTCCTACCCATTCCGGCACTGGACGGTGGGCACGTGGTATTCCTAACTTATGAGATAGTATCTGGTCAGAAACCCTCGGATCGTTTCCTTGAGAATGCTCAGAAAGTAGGAATGGTTATACTCCTAGGGTTGATGGGCTTTGCTATCTTCAATGACATCTTTAAGCTATTCGCTTAAGCAGGATAAAGATTTAGTCGTTTTGAACTTGGGGGCGAGAGATTTCGAACTCTACTCTCCTATTGATGGCTTTCGCCTCATCACTGAGACCGTCCACTAGGGGCTGAGAGCTCCCAAATCCTTCATGACCTACACGCTCCGGCTCTATACCTCCGAAGATGACGATATAGTCTCGTATGTTTTGAGCGCGTTGCTGAGAGAGTTTTAGGTTGAGTTCTGCAGGACCATCAGCATCTGTATGTCCAGAGATGTTTATTTTGAAATCAGGATTATCATAAAGGAAGTTGACAATCTTGTTAAGATCACCGTACATCTGTGACTGAAGGTCAGCCATACCATTAGCAAATTCGATGGACTCAAACTGAATCCGGCTACTAATAGCCTCCGTGGTAAAGTTGAATTCTCTTGGCCCATCTAGAAAAAACATCTCTTCGATACGGAAGAAATCATCACCTTGAATCACGAGCAAATAGTTCCTTTGATTAATCAAGTCAAATTCGAACCTTCCCTGCTCATTAAGAAACTGAGGTGCCACCTCCACCCCTTGCTCCAAATCAATGATAGAAACAATACCTCCAAACGGATCACCTGAGTTACCATCTGTCAATGACCCAGTCACAGGTGTCACGGCTAAGGGTTGTGCCTCCATCGGGAGAGGAAATGAATAAATATCAAGCTTGGTCAAGTCCTCAGATACCGACCTAGCATAGAATAGTCTGTTCGCCTTCGAGTCGATGGTGAAGTAGTACTCACTACCTCGACCGTTCACCAATGGTCCTATATTTCGTGGTTCCGTCCAATTGCCATTATCACTGTAGGTCTTATAAATATCAAACTCTCCAAAATTGTAGAGCTGTCCATTGGAGCTGAAATAGAGCACCTTGAACTCAGGATGAAAAAAGGGACTCACATCATTTCCTCTGGTATTGATCACTGGCCCGAGGTTTCTGGACGGCTGCCACTCGCCCGACTTATCTTTTACTGAATAGTAAATATCTGATAGCCCAAAGCCGCCAATCCTATCAGAAGCAAAAAATAGAGTATCCTCATTGAGAGAAAGTGAAGGATGAGAATCCCAGCCTACGCTATTGATATTGGGACCTAGATTGACCACCTCCCTCCATGTGCTGTCTTCATCTAGGGCCGCCATATAGAGATCACAACTCCCAAAACCGTCTGGAGATTCACAGCGAGAAAAATAAAGTCTTTGACCGTCTCTGCTCTGACAAGCAGACCCTTCATTGTAGATGGTATTGACATTATCAAGCGGCTCACTCAGTGACCACAGCCTTCCATCAAATGCACTTGAGTAGAGATCCTCATTCTTGATGATCTGCAAGCCCCGTTGCGTATCTTCCCTCCTTGCAGTGAAGATGAGCTTAGAGTTATCCGCACTTAGGGACGGACCATAGTCCGCATCACGGCTATTTACGGTAGGTCCTATGTTCAATAAGACGCCTCTGGGAGGTCTGAGTGTATCTATACTCTTACGGTACTCGACGAGTTCATAATAGTAATCTAGTGGTACGTACCGCTGTGTTTCCTGAATGTTGAGGGTATCATAGTAAATCTCTATTTCCTGGAGGTTGATGCCTTCATGATGGTGCCTCAGTACCAGCTTATAGAGCATTCTCGCCTCTTCCATACTCCCATACAGCTCCGTGAGTTTGGCCAATCGCCATATCCAGTACGTGTCTTTGTAGAAATTCTCTACCGCGAAGTTTTTGACGTAATCATGCAGCGAACCATAGAGTTTCTCCCAGTCCTTTTTTTCCTCAAGGGCTCGGAGCTTTTGCATCTTGCCCTTATCGTAATAGTCCGTGATCCGATTCATGTTTTTGAAATCGTAGATATCGAACTTTACCTGAGTGGGTAGCGGAGCGGGCTCCTCAGACTGTTTTTCTTTTTTATTCTTCTCCTTACCCCTCTTTTTTTGGCTGAAAGCCATATGAGAAGTACTTAGGAGTATAAGTGAGACCAGGAGAAATAGGATGCTTGTTGACCTTCGGATCAAATCAGTTTAGATTTAATATTTGAAGTTCTTCCAAATTCACCAATTATAAAAATAAATTGGCACAGGGCTTGCAAATAAAGGCTTCTCATGAGATTTACGCCTTGGCGAATAGCTTGGGCTGCCATTTTGGCATCTCCCTATGTAACGATATATGCACGACGAAGAATATAAATCACCTTCTCTTTTCTCTACAAGCCTTGCAGGCGAAGAATCCGAAGAACTGATTCAACTTATTACACCTGATACGGGTGACGATTTTGATAAAGATGACCTTCCTGCCGAACTGCCAATATTGCCGATTAGAAATACCGTCTTATTTCCAGGTGTTGTGATCCCAATTACCGTGGGCAGGCAAAAGTCAATCCGACTAGTTAAGAAGGCCTATCGAGGAAATAAAATACTGGGCGTGGTAGCCCAAAAAAATGCGAAGAGTGATGATCCTACCAGCAAAGATTTATTCTCAGTAGGTACTGTAGCCAGAATCATCAAGATGCTCGTCCTTCCTGACGGTAACACGACGATCATCATACAGGGCAGGAGCCGCTTCAAGATTAATGAGATCGTACAAGAGAATCCCTACATCACCGCCAGCTATACTGTGCTCAAAGATAACTTTCCCGCCAACAAAAAAAGGGAGACTAAGGCGATCATACAATCACTGAAAGAAGCAGCCTCAAAGATCATCAAGCTTAATCCTGAGATGCCTCAAGAGGCACAGGTGGCGTTGGATAATATAGAGAGCTCGACCTTCCTGACCCACTTCTTATCCTCTAATATCAACGCTGAGGTAGCTGAAAAGCAAAATCTCTTAGAGGAAGACAATGCTTTGCTACGCTCAGAGCAGTTGCTTGAGTTTATGCTCAAAGATATCCAGATGCTCGAGCTGAAGCAGGAGATTCAAAACAAGGTCCATTCGGATATCGATCAGCAGCAGCGCGATTACTTCCTAAGACAGCAACTCAAAATTTTACAAAATGAGTTGGGTCAAGAAGGGCCTGATAAAGATCTGGAAAACTTACGATCCAAAGCCGCTGAGAAAAAGTGGCCAGAAGAAGTGGCTCTTCATTTCAAAAAGGAGCTCGAGAAAATCTACCGGATGAACCCTGCTGCTGCAGAGTATCCCGTCACTATGTCCTACGCGGAGCTATTGGTGGATCTACCGTGGCAGGAGTATACAGATGATAATTTCGATCTCAAGCGTGCAAAGAAAATACTCGATCGTGATCATTTTGGCTTGGACAAAGTGAAAGACAGGATCATTGAATACCTGGCAGTGCGAAAGCTTAAAAATGATCTCAAAGGCCCTATCCTTTGCTTATATGGCCCTCCTGGTGTTGGAAAGACATCCTTAGGAAGGTCTATTGCTGAGGCACTTGAGCGTAAGTATGTACGCATGTCCCTCGGTGGAGTGCATGATGAGGCTGAGATCAGAGGTCACAGGAAGACCTACATTGGGGCTATGCCCGGTAAGGTCATCCAAAATATCAATAAGGTGAAGTCATCCAATCCGGTCTTCATCTTGGATGAGATCGATAAGGTGAGTTCGGATTTTAGAGGTGATCCTTCTTCGGCACTATTAGAAGTGCTTGATCCAGAGCAAAATTTTAGTTTTAAGGACAACTACCTAGAGGTTGACTATGACCTCTCCAAGGTGCTCTTTATTGCTACCGCCAACTCTCTTGATACGATACAGCCAGCCCTTCGGGACAGAATGGAAATTATCGACCTCACTGGCTACACACTTGAAGAGAAAACAGAAATCGCCAAAAAGCACTTAATCCCTAAACAGCGCGAAGAGCATGGAGTCAAGGCCAGTCAGATAAGTTTTGATAAGAAGGCCGTTACTAAGCTCATCGAAGGATATACCAGAGAGTCTGGTGTTAGAAATCTTGAGCGGAAGATCGGAGCGGTGGTGAGGAATGTAGCCAAGTCCATCGCCATGGAGGAAGAATATGACCCCAAGATCAAAGTGTCTTCTGTGTTGCAAATACTCGGGACAGAGACTTTTGACAAGGAACTTTATGAAAACGACGAAATGCCAGGTATTGTCACTGGTCTTGCGTGGACATCTGTAGGTGGAGAGATATTGTACATCGAGTCAAGCTTAAGCCGTGGAAAAGGGAAGTTGACATTATCTGGTCAGCTAGGTGATGTAATGAAAGAATCTGCAATGACGGCTCTCTCCTATCTGAAGTCAAACGCTGATGCGCTGGGTATCCATTACAAAGCTTTTGACAACTACGATCTTCATGTACACGTACCGGCAGGTGCGGTACCCAAGGATGGTCCCTCTGCTGGTATTACCATGTTGACTTCTTTGGCGTCCATCTTCACACAGCGCAAGGTCAAGAATAAGGTCGCCATGACAGGTGAGATCACGCTTCGTGGCAAAGTTCTTCCGGTAGGTGGCATCAAAGAAAAGATACTGGCAGCCAGAAGAGCCGGTATTAATGAGATCATACTTTGCTACAAGAACAAGAAGGATATCGAAGAAATCAATCCGAGCTATATCAAAGATCTCAAGATCAATTTTGTATCCAACATAGATGAAGTGCTTGAACTTGCGTTGTTAAAGCAAAAAGTGAAAAACCCAATGCAATTGATCATCGAAGATACTCCGAAGGCTTAATGTTAAACAGGCTGGTTTTCATGGCATTGATCCTACTTCCGCTCGGGTTGTGGGCGCAGATAGGTGGAGTGAGATCGTATGATTTCCTCAACCTACCGGTCAATGCCAGACAGTCAGCCATGGGAGGCCAAGGCATTTCGCAAGCTGGCGAGGATTACAATCAATGGCTCATCAATCCAGCCGCGATGGACTCGTCCAGTATCGGTGGTGCTTCCATCAACTTCATGGACTATTTCGCTGGATCAAGCTATACGAACGTGTCCTATGTATTTGGTAGCCCACGACTATCCAAAGGTCTCAAGGGCGTGGGTGTTGGTTTTCAGTACCTCGGGCATGGCGATATGGAATCCTTTGATCCTTCAGGAAATTCGCTTGGAACGTTTGATGCTAACGAACTGGCCATTACGGTAGGTACGAGTCATGAATGGGGGCCTTTTACGGTAGGTGCCAACTTAAAATATGTCGCTTCCAATATCGAGGCGTTCCGTTCGTCTGCAATACTGATGGATATAGGAGGCCTCTTTTACCCTACCGCAAATAGGCAGTTGGTGGTGGGTCTGACGTTTAGAAACTTTGGGTTCATTTTGAGTGATTACAGTGAGACTAGTGATTCTACTGTACCCTTCGACGTGCAGTTAGGAGCTACTTTTAAGCCACAGTACATGCCTGTTCGATTTACGATTACAGCCTACAATTTGACAAGAGATGATGTCGTCTACTTTGATCAGCAGCTCGCCGACAACAATGAGCAAGAGCCAGGATTTTCTGAACAGCTTTTCAGAAGGCTGAACTTTGGGTTTGAATTTCTGTTAAGTGAGAACTTTCAATTACAAGCCGGTTATAACCACCTTACCAGAAAAGAGTTAAGACTCAACCAGGTGTCGGGAGGTGCTGGCTTTAGTTTCGGGATGCTGGTGAAGATCAAGCGCATCGGTATCAATTACGGTAGAGCGTTCTACCACACTGCTGGAGCCTCTAACTACTTCAGCATCAACACCAATATTAATAATTTCATTAAGAAGAAATCATGATCAATAACGATACATACTTTACCCCAAAAGAGATTGTCGCAGAGCTGGATAAGTATATCATCGGTCAGCACGACGCAAAGCGAAATGTGGCAATCGCCCTCCGAAACCGCTGGAGACGAATGAATGTCAAGTCGGAGATCAAAGACGAAATAGTACCCAATAACATATTACTGATCGGTGCGACAGGAGTTGGTAAGACTGAGATCGCCAGAAGACTGTCAAAAATTGCTGATGCCCCCTTCACCAAATTAGAGGCATCAAAGTTACAGAAGTGGGCTATGTCGGGCTAGATGTCGAGAGCATGGTACGTGATCTCGTAGAGCAGTCGGTCAATATGGTACGTATCAGCAAAAAGGCTGAAGTGATGCACAAGGCTGAAGAGATCGTAGAAGGCATCATCTTAGATGCGCTCATTCCTCCAGTAAAGTCTGGCAATGGCGTGAAGCAGCCAGTCACATCAGAACAACCTCAGACAGATGCTGAACTTAATGAGAGCACAAGGGAGCGATTTCGTGAAAAGATTCGCAGTGGTGAGCTTGACGACAGGAAAATAGATATTAATGTAAAGCAACCCACCAACCCGGGTGTTGGGATGATCGGCGGAGGTATGATGGATGAATCCTCCATGATCAATCTTCAAGACATGCTGAGCAACATGATGCCTAAGAAGAATAAGAAGAGAAAAGTCACCATCGCCGAAGCAAAAAAGCTCCTCTTGGAAGAGGAAGCGGCTAAGCTTATCGATATGGATGAGGTCAAAGAAGAAGCCATTCATAAGGCACAAAACACTGGTATTATCTTTATCGATGAAATAGATAAGATCGCTGGTGGTAGTCGCAAAGGTGGTGGTGGACCAGATGTCAGTCGAGAGGGTGTCCAGCGCGATTTGCTCCCTATAGTCGAAGGCAGTGCGGTGAATACTAAGTACGGCATCATACACACTGATCATGTGCTATTCGTAGCTGCTGGTGCATTCCACGTGGCTAAGCCTTCAGATCTTATTCCAGAGCTTCAAGGCAGGTTCCCAATTCGCGTAGAACTCCAGAATTTGACAAAGGAGGATTTTTTGAAGATTTTGAAAGAACCCAAGAATGCGCTGACTAAGCAATATGAAGCATTAATCGACTCGGAAGGGGTCTCATTAACATTCGAGGATGGCGCACTAGAGGAGCTGGCAGATATCGCTTTCCGTGTCAATGAAGAAGTGGAAAATATTGGAGCGAGAAGACTTCATACAGTCATGAGCAAGCTGCTCAACGAGTTCCTTTTTGACATTCCAGATACGATTGTTCCGGGTGCCCAAATTATCGTGAATCGGGAGATGGTAGTGGACAAACTAGCGGGGCTTGTGAAGGATAAGGACTTGAGCCAGTATATACTTTAGCCTTTAGCCTTTAGCCTTTAGCCTTTAGCAACGTTACGAGACATCCGTGATTTGAGAAATATCGGATATCTCTTATTTCTAGGGGCTAATTTTAAAAATTATTTCAGTTTCTTCTCAATAGAGGCTATCCGGCTTTCATGATCAGCAAGGCCCTCGGCTACAAACGACATAAAATCTGTCATCTCTACTTGAAAACCCTTGTGGGACTCGGACAGCCCTTTTACTCCATCATGTAAAAAAGAGATTTTGGCATCCATTTGGTTGAGGCTCGCTTCAATTTTTTGACGAAACTCATTAAACTTTTTTAAATCCATATTCTGATCATTTTTTGCTGCTAGCTCAATGCTAGTTAAGCTGCCATAGCTCTTGCTCAGCAATCAACTGCAAGCTTAGATGATACCGTTTTCAGATCAGTTCATGTTTCTGACCACTTTTCATATACCTAATATAACGAAGTGTGTGCTCAAACGATAAACAAACTATGGAGAACTCCCTCAAAAGCATGAAAGTAGCCTAGTTGTGCCGTTGCTGAGCCATCTGCAGCACGGATTGATACAAATGCCTATCGTGGTTTCTACTTTATACAGAGCTCAGCTTCCGTTGGTAAGATCATCAGAGGTTCGTGTTTCCCCAAGTGACTGCTGCCAGAGCCAGGCATCTCTCATCATATCAATCAAATCATGTTGAGCCTGCCACCCTAGTTCGCTATTGGCCAGACTTGTGTCGGCAAATATTTTCTCAATATCACCTGATCGACGATCTACAATCCTGTAGTTGAGTTTTATTTCGTTGACTGCTTCAAACATCAATACCAACTCGAGTACCGAATACCCATGGCCTGTTCCGATGTTGAAGTATTCAAAATTGGTCTTTGTCTGACCATTAAGCATGCGCCTAATAGCAAAGACATGCGCATGGGCTAAATCTACAACATGTATGTAATCTCGAATCGCGGTACCGTCAGGGGTATTGTAGTCATTGCCGAAGATCTTTAGCTCTTCTCTCAAGCCTGCAGCGGTCTGCGTAATGAATGGCACCAAATTGTTGGGCACCCCAGTTGGAAACTCCCCTATCAATACTGAAGGATGTGCACCAACGGGATTGAAATAACGGAGCGCCAAACCCTGAATACCATCATAAGCCTTCACCGAATCTCTGATTATTTGCTCACAGATTTGCTTTGTGTATGCGTAGGGAGATTGAGCTGGTTTAAATGGCGTTTGTTCGCTGACGGGAAGTACATCAGGCTGACCATACACCGTACAAGATGAGGAAAAGACCAGGTTGGAGATATCGTATTTTTTAATCGCTTCAATCAGATTGATAGTCGAGTTGAGGTTGTTGCTATAGTAGAGCAATGGTTGCTCTACCGATTCACCTACGGCCTTGCTCGCCGCAAAATGTACCACGGCTCCTATGTCAAGCTCATTACTCAGGCAATCCTCCAGCTTCTCTTTGTCGCACAAATCGAACTCATACAAGGTGGGGCCTTTGCCAGTGATCTTCTCAATACGGTCGACAACACTCTTTTGCGAGTTCGACAGGTTGTCAATGATTACCACATCATAACCAGCGTTGATCAACTCAACTACTGTATGTGACCCAATGTATCCCGTTCCTCCTGTTACCAGTACTTTCATGATGATGCTATTATTTGGTTCCTCTTTCTACTGATCAAGACATTAAATGTATCGCTGATATCTTAGCTACTCTTGATCCTTTGTTTAACAATTCTCCACTCATCTCAGAGTTGCCATTGGATTAGTCGACTCTATGAACTCCATCTGATATCTCCACTTCTATTGGCTTGATTGACTTATCAAATTTCTTTTTGTAGGCAGTATTCAGCTCTTCTGAGAGGAGGTCTTGGGTACCATTTCTGATAAGCGTCAAAACACAGCCACCAAAGCCTCCGCCAACCATTCTCGCTCCGAGCACTTCATCGCGGTTGGTCACATAATCAGCAATAAAATCAATCTCTGGGCAGGTAATCTCGTACTCGTATCTCATCGCATGATGCGCCTGATTGAGTATCTGACCAGCCTTCACTAGGTCGTTGCTTGACAGTGCTCGTGAGAAAGAATCAACCCGCTCATTTTCCTCGATCACATATTTGCACCTTATGAAGATCAGGTCATCCATCTTTGATTTGACAGCCAAGAGAGACTTCAAGGTAGCGTCTCGCAAAGAGGTGATCTCGGGAAAAGACTGTTGGAGCATACTCACTCCTTCTTCACACTGCTCCCTCCTCACGTTGTATTCTGAGCTGGCCAGGCTGTGGGTGACATTGGAGTTGAAAAGTATGAGTTTGTGATCTCGAAGACCTATCGGAAAATACGAATACTCCAGTGACCGACAGTCAAGTAATAGTGCCTGATCCTGCTGACCCATCATACTGGCAAACTGGTCCATGATCCCGCATTTTACTCCTGCATAGCCGTGCTCTGCCATCTGCGATAGCTTCACCATTTCTACTTTGGGAATGCCCAAGTCAAATAGTTCGTTTAACCCAAAACATGTACCGCACTCCAGCGCGGCTGATGAACTCATCCCCGATCCTCTAGGTACATCTCCTGCAAAAACCAGGTTGAAGCCCTCCAATGTTCTTCCGGACTGCTGGATCTCTGCGACTACACCCAGAATATAGTTTTGCCAGGAGTCAGCTGGTAATGGGGCAAGCTCCCTCAAGTTAAAGTCATATCGTTCATCAAAATCGAGTGCTATCAAACTGCACCTTTCTTGATTTTCGGACTTTCCTATTGCAAAATAGATGGACTGTGCAACAGCCGCTGGAAGTACAAAGCCCTCGTTGTAGTCAGTGTGCTCGCCGATCAGATTGATCCGGCCGGGGGCACGGACGAGTAGTGCTGGGGCTGCATCGAAAGCCTTGTAGAACTGCTCCGCTACTAATGATCTATATCTGATATCCAGTGTGGTCATATAGTTAATTTTCTGATGATGAGTATGGATGCTTTAACTATCGAGACATCATCGTCTGCTGTAGAATCTTGGAGTTCATGCAAGCTCTGAAAAGCGGCGAACACTCCATGTTGAAATCAATAAGAATAGGCAAATACATAATAAAAAGCCTTAGTCCTCATACTCCAGCTTCCCTATAAACAACGGCAATACAGTAGAAACCAAGGCTGCCAGTATCCAGAAGATTTTTACTTGATCAAAATCATAAACAGTCACCTCATTGATAACTGTAGCTCCATCTTCTATAAAAACCCCACTTAATATATCCTGCATGCCTGCACCCAGGTAGCTCGCAATCCCTACAAAACCAAGGGCAGTGCCTGAAACATTTTTGGGACAAACATCTACTACCATCAAACCACCTAGGTAAACGAGTAACGCTCCAAGCGCGAGTCCAAACAACGCCATCGATATGATATCAATGTACCAGTTGGCAGGAAAACTGACGAACAATAGGGTAGAAAGCGTGTAGATGGCGCCAAATACAAGAACAGGTACGTTTCTTTTCCCTTTGAACCAGGTGTCGGAAACGATCCCTGAAAAAAATGTGCCCAATATCCCAAATATAGCATTGACAGATACGATAGATCCCGCCTCTATTAATGAATACCCTTTTTCATTTTGAAGGAAGAAAACTCCCCATGAATTAATCCCATAGCGTGTGATGTAGAAACTGGCACTGGACAGGGCAATAATCCAAACATGAATGTTGGTAAATACGCTCAATTGAGCCTTAGCAAGTGAATGTTCCTCTGACTCTCGCTGTACTTTTGGCGCAGGGTGTGGTTTCAGAAAGATAAAAATGAACACCGTCATGACCAGTGCACTGAGCCCTGCTACTCTGAATCCCCATCGCCACCCAAAATAGGACACCACCACTGAAGTCAACAAAAAAGTGACCGCTTCTCCAATGTTGTGACTGCTGCTCCACATTCCATAGAAACTCCCTCGGTTTTTACCGCCAAACCACCGGGAGATACTTACTACACTGGAAGGAGCACCCATAGATTGAAACCATCCGTTCAGCCCCCATAGAACGGCAAACACAAAGAACCCCTCCGAAAAGCCAAGCAACAGGTTGATCGTAGAGGAAGCAAAAAGCCCTAAAGACATCAAATATCGGATATTGACCCTATCAGCAATGACCCCATTGATCAGCTTGCCGACCGCATACACAAAAAAGAGAGCAGACCCGATATTGCCTATCTCAGAGGTGGTAAATATCCCTTCCCTTGTCAGTGAATCTTTGGTCAGGTTGAAGCTGAGGCGGGTGACATAAAAGAAACCGTATCCAAAAGTGGCCGAAAGAAATACCCTCCATTGGACACTCGAAATATCCTTGAATAGCTTGATCATTTACTAAGGTTGCTTGTCTGTAGATACTCAATCAACAATTGTGGTCTGTCTGTCTGGATAATGGTCGCCCCTTGATCCAAAATCCACCCGTAGGCGGCATCTGGGTCAGATAAGGCCAAGTCGTCACTATGTCCACCGTTTAGCGAATCCCATAGTGAATTAATCCAAATGCGTGCGTTTGCATGATTTAGTCGATTAATGATAGTTGGCGTTAGATAGCTGTCTTTTCTAAAAACCAACTCGAAAGCGATGGTACTTTGATTTTGTAAGTATTCGTTGATCCATGCTTCAGCATGAGGGTCTTCCAGGTCAACGATCGGCATGAAGATGACCTCATTGAGATATTCTCCAAACTCTTTCTCGACTAAGGCCAAAGGTTTTTTAGCTTTCATGACTACCTGTTCAGCGGTTCCTGTCTCTTTCAATAATGCATAGACCTGATCAAAATAGTTATAGCTCTTATCCAGATTGACTAGCACTTGACCTTTTGCAGCAAGCAGTGCTTCTTCTAGTGTTGGAATTTTAAATCTCGTCACCCTACCCTGCCCGTTTCGCAGGTACAAGGTTTTTAGCGAATCCAATGTATAATCAGATACCTTGCCTTGACCGCTGGTGGTTCGATCAATAGTCTGGTCGTGCATCACCACTAACTCACCATCACTGGTCTTACGTACATCTATCTCGATCATATCCACGCCCATCTCGATGGCATTTTCAATAGCTTCAAGTGAGTTTTCTGGAGCATTACGCCAATCTGCCCTGTGTGCTACCACAAATACCCTTGCATTGGCTCGGTCCAATAATTGTGATCTGAGTTGTGACGCTCGATCTGAGAATACTACTTCCTGCGGGTAGCCTATAGTGAATATAAACAGGTACAGAATGAAGGATGAAACAAGAGCTTTCATGTTAACAATAAGTTTAGGGTGGAATAATCGTGTTATAGGGTTGATACCAGCAAAAACGCTTGGCTCACCAAGTGTTCGCACTCGGATTTGCGCCAGCGTGGAAGCATCAAGACGTGTTTGACTATTTGAAGGCTCGAGGAACTGGATATACATCGAGGATAACGAGGGTTCAACCTCAAATTTGAGTTATCAATTCTGATTAGAAAGAGGGATCAACTATCGGATAATCAAAGCCTCGGCTGACCGTCTTAATTCTGATATTGAATAGTCCAATTTAATAATGGACAGGGCATGAGCCCTGTCCATATCAATAGTATGAAGAAATTCGATTATTGTCGACCGTTATGTTTACGGTTGCCATGCCTCATAGGCCAGCTTGAATCGGCCGGGCCGTTTGCATGAAAGTTGATCGCATAGAATACACCTGTGTCATCTGCCTGTGTGGCACCTATGTACACGGTACCGTCATCACCGATGGTTGCAGAAGCCCAAATCTTGGTTCCCAGATTCAACTCAAAGACAACATTGCCTTGCGGGTCAAGTACCGTAAATAGGCCGCTATCATCTCCGAAATAGATAAAGCCCCTATTATCGATGGCAGGTGTGGATCCAATTCCCACGAATTCGGCCTTTGAGTATGACCAATTTACAGACCCATCAGCAGGATTTAAAGCGACTATTTCGGGCCCCTTGGTGCCTACATAGATGGTGCCGTCTGGGCCTACTGCTGCTCCACCCTGATCAATCTTACCAGTGGTAGAAGCACTACCGGAAACGGCCGTGGTATTGATTGACCATAGTTCACTGCCAGTGTTGCTAACGGCGGCTATCACGCCGGTTTCCGCGTCTTTTTCACCTGCTACGATGATATTGCTTTCAGCAGTAAATGCAAGTGCTGTCCCCGACCAGTTGCCGTAGAAATATTCCCACACTTTAGATCCATCTGTTGGGTCCAAAGCATATAGAAAATCATCAATGGAGTGAACAAATACAGTTCCATCCGATCCTATGATCGGTGAACCATTGACATCCCCACCTGTGGCAAAAACCCATTTTTCGGTTCCATCAGCGTTGATGGCATGAACATTATCTGTTTGCAATCCGACATACAGGGATCCATCTAGACCTAATGCAGGGGTCGAGTATTTCGCGTTATTTCCTACATCCAAGTTCCAGATGGTACTACCGTCACTTGCACTCAGCGCGTAAACATTGTCATCATAGGAAGCGACAAAAATGCTGGATCCATCATCTGAGATAACAGGTGATGCTCTAACAATATCACCCACTTCTTTTTGCCACTTTTCCGAGCCATCTGGATTGATGGCATGCACATTGGCCACACCTTCTTTTCCTGATAAGGTAACAAAAACAGTTCCATCATCCGCTATGGCAGGAGCGGTAGACTCTATTTTCAGACCTACCGGAAAAGACCAAGTTACCCCAGCTACATAGATGGATTGCTCGAATTCAGCAGATCCTCCCAAATCGTCAGCAACGGTTAAGCTGATGTCATAAACACCTACTTCATTGAAAGCATAAGTAGGACTTTCGTCGGTGGACGTACCAGACCCATCACCAAAATCCCAGGCATAGCTCACTATCATGCCATCAGAATCGGTTGAGCCATTGGTGAATACCACGTCACTACCATTTAGCACTAGCGTATCCGACGCTGTGAAAGATGCTGAGGGTGCAATATTGTCATCAGCAAGATCACGAATGCTTATGGTTTTAGATGTAGCAGCCGAAGCTCCACCATCGTCAGTCACTGTCAGACTTACCGTATATTCAGCCTTTGTAGTATACGTGTGCATGGGACTTTGATCAGTAGATGTGCTATTGTCTCCGAAATCCCAGAACCAAGAAACTATCTCTCCGTCAGCATCTGTTGAAGCATCTGTAAAAGAAACTTCCTCGTCAAAATAATAGGGATCTTGTCCTCCAATAGTGAAATCCGCAGTTGGAGCATTGTTCTCCGGCTCATCCTCCCCACATCCAACAAATGTGACCAGGATCGAGAGGCTTATCATCGCGATAATTGAGTTAATTTTCATCATTACAATATTCAAGTTTGGTTAAAATTTATTTATAGGCCTTTTGCCGAAAGCCTGTTTATTTTCAATCGTGTAATCCTTTTAATCTTAGATACCTCAATAAATAATCTGGTTCGTCTGTCTGAATCATATTGACACCACGTGCTATTAGCCAACCAAAACCCTCATCAACATTGATCAGCGACAAGTCATCATCGCGTCCTCCACTAGATCCAGGATTGCCGGTGTAGACTATGACCCGCGCACCATTCTCCTTGATCTCTGACCAATCGATTGTCAAGTCTTCTTCATCTGCAAAGGAAGATTCAATAGCCACCACCTTGGAGTAGTCTAGGTAACCCCTTGTTTGCACTGGCCCACCATTTCCATCTGCGTCTACTCCTGGTGTGAAATAGATCTTTTCGAGTAAATCTGACCACTCAAAAGCTACATTTCCTACCGAATAAGCCTGTCTTACCAGAATGCAGGCATGGTCCACTGTGGCTGTCTCCTCCAATACCTCATACACTTTATCTAATATTGCTAACTCATGCGCCTTATCAATCCGTACTAGTATTTTACCCTTTGCGGCTAACATCGCTTCTTTAAGGGTGGGTACTTTATAGCTCGTGATTACGCCACCGTTCCTATTTCTCAGGTCATACGCTTTTAATTCTGCCAAAGTCATATCGGCCACATTTCCTACCCCGTTGGTCATCCGATCAATAGAAGCATCGTGCATCAGCACCAACTCCTCATCCTTTGTCATTCTGATATCCAACTCCACCATATCCACGCCGAGCTCGATGGCAGCTTCTATCGCTGGAATGGAGTTTTCAGGTGCTTCTTTCCATTCTCCACGGTGAGCAACGACCATCACATAGTCAGACTGAGCATCTTCCAGAAGTGCTATGAGTTTATCTAATCTGTTAACCTCCTCCTCTGGCTCGTTGACAATGATGAAATCATCGGAAGCGCATGCAACCAGGGCTAACGTAAGAAGGATGAGAAATGGATTAATTATACGCTTCATTTTGCTCAAATCCGGAGTTATTAATTCTATCAATCTCACTCTGAGGAACAGGAAAGACATACTGACCTTCAGTGATATTGATTCCTTTGCTTTCGAAAATATCAATGGGGTTACCCAACCGAATCAAGTCAAACCATGCATGCCCTTCGAAAATGAGCTCTCTTCTTCTCTCAATCAGTAGTGCAGATCGAAACTCACCCTGATCCTGGATGTTAGTCAGACTAGATAAACCGGAACGGTTACGTACTTCATTTACCACTCGAAAAGCTTCACCATTTGGTTCAAAACGTTGTGCGTTGATGGCCTCTGCATACATCAAGAGGACATCAGCATATCTCAGCACTGGATAATCCATACCCGTTTTTCCATCTGCACCCGCCGGATCAAGGTATTTGTTAGGTACAAAGTAGCTTCCCACATTCCCGATCTGAGCATAGATGCCTCTTACATCTGAATCCTCAAAAGAATCAATAAATGATTGATCCACTTCGATAGGTTGATTGGAACGTGAGTAAAAGAGATTGGTCTCTTCCAGTAATCTCTTCCACCGAATGGCGAAGAGAATTTCTTCGTTCATTTCATTTTGCAGGTCGAATACTTGATCGAAATCTTGTACCAAAGCGAAGCTATTAGCACTTATGATTTCTGATAATACATTCTCAGCTTCTACGTACAACTCCAGTTCAAGGTAGACTTTGCCTAATAATCCGGTAGCAGCCCAGGAAGTCACCCGACCCGCTGCATCAGGAGCATACGAACCAGGAAGCTGGTTACGTATCTCCTCCAATTCATTAACAATAAACGTGTAAATGATTTGCTTATCATCCCTGACAACTTGTAGAGCTTCATCCGGAGTGATGGTATTTATAATTAATGGTGCATCTCCCCATATTCTGACAATATTGAAATAAGAAATTGCACGAATAAACCTTGCCTCTGCCGCGAATTGTGCAGCCACATTAGCTGATAAATTCACCTCATTGAGCTTGTCAAGCACAATATTGCATCGATAGATTCCCGAATATAGACTAGACCAGCTCTGCTGAAGTAATGGGTTCGCTGGCCTCAGTAAGAAGCGATCTATCTCGTAGTAAATACCATCCTGAAAGGCCGCAGATAATTCCCCTACAATGTCAGCCCTTGTATCAAACAAAAACTGAAAGTTTCTTCCATATTGACCCGAACTTTGTAACTCATCATATGCACCGATGATAGCCTGAAAAAAGTCATCCTCTGTCTGATAAACGTCTTGAATATCTGCAACAGATTCTGGTTGAAGGTCAAGAAAATTATCTCCGCAGGCCTGACAAATAATTAGCGCTATGATTATTCCTATTCTTTTCATCGTTAGAGGGTTAAAAGGTCAAATTGATACCAAAAGAAATCGTCCTTGCAAGTGGATAAGTGCCATAGTCTTCACCTCTGGCCAATTGCCCACTGCCATTGTAGCTGCCACTCACCTCTGGATTGAATCCCGTGTAGTCAGAAAAAGTAAAGGGGTTTTGGGCAGATGCATAGATCCTGGCGTTGCTCACTCCTACCTTACTGGTAAGGAAGTCGGGTAGTGTGTAGCCCAAAGTAATGTTTCTGATTCTCACAAAGGAACCATCCTCGATCATCCAGTCAGAAATCAATCCACTATTGCCCTTCACGCCTTTGTATGCGCGTGGCGTGATGCCATCACCTGGATTACTCGCAGACACATAACGATTGGCTGCCTCCGCCATATTATTTTGGTGCCCTTCCATGTTGAATACATATCTGCGCTGCAGGTTCATAACCTCATTTCCTTGCACTCCCTGTAGTTGAGCACTGAGATCGATACCATTCCAGCTCATCCGAGCATTAAATCCAAAAATGTAGTCTGGGAAGTAGTTACCAGTAATGGCTCGATCATCTTCCGTTAACTCGCCATCCTTATCAAGGTCTAATACTCTGGCATCACCTACTTGAGTTCCAGGTAAATGAGGGTAGTTGTCTAATTCTTGCTGGGAAGTAAAGATGCCATCACGTACAAATGTGTAATATGATCCTATCTCATTACCTACTCTGGTGATATAAAGCGCACCTTCTGAACCACCCCTGACAATAATGGGAGCGTCTTCAGGTCCAAGAGAAACCACCTTGTTTTGATTGAATGATATATTTCCAGATAGACTAAGATTCAATTGCCCAAAGCTCAGATTGCTCTTAGCCGATAATTCTATGCCTTGATTTTGAACGGCTCCAATATTCTGTAACGCAGAACTAAAACCAGTGACTTCTGGTACAGGTACGGTTAATAGCATATCCGTGGTGTTGCTTCGATAAGCATCAACTTCAAGGCTTAGTTGATCATTGAAAAACCCCAATTCCAAGCCAACATCGATGGTCCCGGTTTTTTCCCAACGGATATCTTCATTACCTAATGTTGCAGGGGCTAGTCCACCAATTTCAGATCCTCCACTTGCTACACCTAGCACATAGTTTTCCTGACCAAACTCTGATAGCCATGGGAAATTACCAATATTGAAATTTCCTGTTTGACCATAGCTTGCACGTAGCTTGACAAAAGTGCCTGACCCTTGAAGAAACGATTCTTCCGATAGGATCCATGCAGCAGAAACAGAAGGAAAATATCCCCATCGACTCTTAGCCCCAAACCTGGAAGAGCCATCTGCACGGATAGAGCCGCTTAAAAAGTACTTCAACTTATAATTGTACTGCAATCGACTCAGATATGAAAGTAAAGCCCAGGAATTGGCCTGAGATCCTGCATTATCTATGATCAAAGCCGCATTCAAGGTTTGAACCAGGTCATTAGGAAATCCCCGGACACTCATATAAGATTCACTTTGATTTTCTTTTTGTATGGTAACCCCACCTAAAAAACTAAAGGAATGTCCTTCTCCTACTTCAAAGTTGTAATTGACAGTTTGCTCCGCAAGAACATTGACTAAATCTTCAGTTCTGTTTTTACCTTCTCCGAGGGTTTCGTCGATGGCAAGGTTTCGGTTGGGTAATGCCTTGGGTCTAAAATAATCACGCGTGAAATTATTGATATCTACCCCAATGTTCGTCTTGAAGGATAAGCCCTCTAACGGCTTATATTCGAAATAGGCATTGCCCAATGTGCGGTTGTGATAAATATCATTGACCATCAATTCGGCTAGAGCCACTGGATTGATATAGGAGTCTGACCAATTGTCACCATTAGCAGATCTCCAGTTATGCTGGCCATAACCAAATGAACCATCTGCATTATACACCGGAAACATCGGCGATGAAACTAACGCCGTACCAATCACACCATCAGCCCAATAAGGCCCTTCAGCCTTGACGCGATCATGTATACTCCTCGAAGGTGAGAAATTCACTCCGAAACTAACCTTCTCATAGTTGGCATTAAGGTTGAGCCTCACACTATACTGCTGATATCCTGATGAAATCACCACGCCTTCCTGATCAAGGAAAGTACCTGATAAATAGTAGCCTATGTTTTCATTACCACCAGATACGGAGAGCGTATGGCTCTGGATGGCACCAGTTCTGAAAATAGCATCCTGCCAGTCAGTGTTCGTAAGGCCTGATACATTGTTGACATATGGTATCAGCTCAGATGGAATCTTAAAATCTCCGGCACCTGCGCCATTTGCTTCACGGATACTATTAGGGTCATTGATACTCCCCGACAGACCATTACCATTTAAAAAATCGAGATAGGCGTTATTATGTCCCTCGTATTTGAGATCGGCGTATCCATAGGCATCCAGCATGTCAATTTTCTTAGTGACATTTTGAAAACCAACGTATGATTCTAAGTTTACTCGTGGCTTACCCGACTGACCTTTTTTCGTTGTAATCAATACTACACCGTTGGCTCCTCTAGAACCGTAGATAGCAGCGGCAGCAGCATCTTTTAGTACCGTAATACTTTCTATATCATTGATATTGATTGAGTTTAGCGGGTTGATGGGTGCATCAGAATAGCTCTCAAGAGTACCACCTGCATTCTGTATCATGTCCGAAAGAGGCACTCCATCCACGACATATAAGGGATTGCTACCCGCTGTGATCGTACCAGTGCCTCTGACCCTGATATTGAAACCACTACCCGGCGCACCGGAGGTCTGTGATACTTGTACTCCTGCCATTTTAGAAGCGATGGCTTCATCCAGAGAAATCACCGGCTGGTCTTGTAAATCTTTGGAAGTCACCGACACCACAGAAGTAGCTACTTCCTTGCGGCTATTTTGCCCATAACCAATCACCACTATTTCCTGAAGCTCAGACATATTTATGCTTAGTGTAATAGTGATGTCAGCAGTCTGTCCATTGTCTAGATCATAAATGGCCGTCTGGTACCCAACATATGATATATTGAGCGTACCGTATCCATCAGGTACTTGCAACTGAAATTTCCCATCCATATCTGTAATCGTTCCTACATTGAGTCCTACTACCTGTACTGTAGCTCCTGGAAGCAATAACCCATCCTCATCCTTTACTACACCTGATATCTTGATATCATCTAGTGTTTGAACTTTCTGCTGTTGCAGCTTTTTTATAGATATCACTTTGTTGACCCTTGTGATTTTTAGATCATGCTGCTTGGACAAGTTGTAGAAGATAGTTTTGAGGCTTTGGTTATTAACCTGGTAGTCCTGTCTGGGCACTGATTTGAGCTGTGTTTGGTCATAAGCAAAAGTGAAATCAGTTTTCTTTGCGATGTAATCAAAAACCTCTGTGAGTTCAGCGTTTTTGATGTTGATAGACAAGCTGACTTTCTCCAGGTTCTGGCCTGTCGTCTCACTTGCCAATGCAAGCTGAAATAGAAATGCAGACAGCACAAAAATGTAGATGGACGTCTTTATCGCTAACATTATTAGCTTCAATAATAAAAACTTCATAGTTTCGAGTGTTAATTTTTATAGTTAATATTCAAGTGAGTCAGTAACTGTTGCCGCAGTGCTGGCTCTCTTTTTTTATTCGCAACCAGATCCTCTGATGTATATCATTTTGCCTTCTATTTGAAATTCAAACTCATGTACCGCTTGCATACTGCGCAGAACATTTTCAAGTGACTCATTATTGAATTGCGCATGAATCCGACAGCTGGCTTGCGTCATCTCATCTGCAATCTCAAAACTCACACCATACCATCTCTCAAGTCGCTTGAAAACCTCTGAGAGTGGCTCATCTCGAAAAATAATTATGTTGTCTTTCCAAGCTAGGTAATACTCCAGGCTCACTTGCCGCTTTTCTAGAGCGTAACCTTGTGATATGTACAATGCCTGATCACCCTTCGTAAGATACACTTGCTGAGAAGCTCCACTCTGATCTAAGGGTTCCACACTCACCTTGCCACTTGCCACGGTAATCATGTCCTCTCCTGTTTGATCGAATGAGTTGATATTGAATGAAGTACCGAGTACGGTGGTTTTGGTGGCTCCAGCACCCACCACAAATGGTCGAGTAATATCTCGCACCACTTCAAAAAATACTTCCCCTGATATTTTGACTTCCCTAGCCCCCTCTTCAAAATTAGAAGGATAAGTGATACTTGATAATGAATTAAGTCTCACGTGAGATCCGTCTGGAAGCATCAAATCCAACTTCTCGCCTGCTTTTGTCTCTTTTATATTTACTGTAGGTACTTTCTCTACTACAGCTTGATGCTCATCCGTCGTATCGCGCAACCATCCAAAGCCAATAAAGCCTATCAAAAGGATCAATGCGGCAGCAACAGACCAGTAGGATCGCCTACTTGAAACACCAATACGTTGCTCTTGCCTATTCTTTCTTTGATTATTGGCTACTGCATTCAGTAAGATTCTGTTGTGCGCCTCCGAGCTGATCCGTGGGTTATGGCGAATTTTGGCAGATTGGATAAAGGCGCGTGCCTGAGTAATGACATGACGTTGGTCGGGTTTTTCTTGGAGCCATCTCGACCAGTAGTGATTCAACTCGTCAGTCGGGTTAAGCACCCACTTGACAAATGATTCATTTTGCAGATAGTAATAAATACTGTTTTGTTCCCTGTCAGTCAAAACTTCTCTCTCATTTGCCTTTATAGAGACAGGAATCTCCTAAACATGGACAGTACTTTTTGATATTTACATATTTATCAACAAATAAAAGTATTCATTAAGTTCCTAAAATCCGCAGGTTGATTATGAAGAAGAGCCAAAAAGGCCTGATAAATTGAATCAAAGCCTTTTTTAACTCCTCAAGGTTTCACTTATTTGAGT
>JAVKDO010000021.1:0-21440 GCA_040222235.1 Cyclobacteriaceae bacterium | reverse complement strand
TTCTTTCGGCTGTAAGCAGAAGTCACGTTGCGCGTCTTGTCTTTTATCAGCCAATGTACCAATACCTCCTCGGTCTCAGGAGGACGGTTTTTGACGATGGCCCAATAGGTCTTCTTCACTTGGCGCTCCTGAAAGAGCTTGTTCAACCTCGTCAGTGCCTTAGAAGTTTTTGCAAATACGATTACCCCGCTCACGGGCCGGTCCAGTCGATGAACAACACCCATGAATACATTACCAGGTTTGTTGTATTTACGCCTCACATAGTCCTTGCAAATGTCCGCAAGACAAACATCACCAGTGGAATCTCCCTGCACCAGCACACCAGCAGGCTTATTGATCACCAGCAGGTGATTATCTTCATGGATTACTTCTAGGGAGATTCTCAAAACGCGTAATTTAGAGGCCAAAGGTAGTTGTAAATGGACAAAAGCAAGCCAGTAAACACATTCAAGATCATGAGGGTGTTACTCATCATTGTAGTGATTTACTTACTATTGACCAACTACGATATGGATCATAGCAGCATCCCACAGTCTTTTGATGCTCCTACCATAGATGAGATTGGCACGGATCAAGATAAAGGTAATTTCATCGGCATTCAGCCCTTTATGGAACCTATTGATTATGCTTCTGACTCCAATTTTTTTAGGAAGTTGAACCACTATTTTTCTGCCGCTCAGTCCAAAGACCTCCTCAATGAAAAAAGCATTGTTGTACTTCCGGAGCATATCGGCACCTGGCTCGTCGCACAAAACGAGCGTAAGCTTGTCTACACATCCAATAAGATAGAAGAGGCCATGAGAGCAGTAGTCGTGCGCAACTTGCTCAGTTTCTTACCAGAATACTTCTCTGCAGATGAAGAAGATCAGTCCAAGGCAGCAGTATTCAGAGTAAAGTCCACTCAGATGGCGATATCGTATGCGCATGTCATGAGATCCCTTGCATCGAGATACCGTGTAACCGTTGTTGGCGGATCCATCATTCTACCTAGTCCTAAGGTGGAGATAGACAGCCTATTGGTTGAAAGTGGCCCGCTCTATAACGCGAGCTTCGTGTTCTATCCTAATGGGAGCCTAGATCCTCAAATCACAAAAAAAGCCTTTCCCGTCATGGATGAGCAGACTATAATTGCCTCAGCCAAGCCTGAAGAGCTTCCAGTCTATAATACCCAAGCCGGCGATCTGGCTGTCATGATATGCGCAGACTCATGGTATCTGGCATCCTATGAAACAGCTCAAAAGAAAGGAGCTACGCTATTGGCTATACCCTCCTACTCTACCGGAGATAAACTTTGGGCTACAAAATGGAAAGGCTACAACGGCGCTCCTAGTCCACCTAATGTTGATGCCTCAGATATTGGTAATATCACGGAAGAAATGGCCTGGCTTAAATACAGCATGGGTGGCAGAGCGCAACAGGCCGGGATTGTTCAAGGCATCAACGTATTCCTGAGAGGAAATCTCTGGGACATGGGATCTGATGGCAAAACCATCAGTATGAAAGAAGGAGGCCTCAAGATGAATGATGCCGACCAAAAGTCCACCATCACGTGTCTATGGTTTTAATCAATTGAGATTTAAAATTCAGAAGTGGTCTAGATTTTCTGCAAGAATTGATTGGCTTAAGCAAAAAGTTATGACTTACTACTTCAGGTAATTGAACCAACTTCAATAAATTAGGTACAGACTATTGAAGAATTGTACAAATGGTTAAGCGGTTTGTTATTATCATCTTTTTCAGTGTCCAATGCCTTGGGATTATTAACAACCTCTTTGTTGACTACAAATTATATTGTTGGGCACCATATGATCAAATATGCACATATAAAATCGAACTTTATCTTGACGGTCAACTTCAAACAGACGAAGCGGTAAGAAAAAGGTATCATGTAAAGGCTCGGGGAAGGGAAAACAGATCTATCAATAACCTATTCCTTCTTGTAGAAGATTTAGAAAATCGACGAAGCAAAGAGAAAGTCAAAACAATCATCCACTATGCAGTAAATGGTATATCACATGATAAGTGGGCGTATCAAAATTTCACTCAATGAGAGTTCATCTTTAGAGCTTGCTCGGCTGTTAGTAATTTTCCTTATTGGTTTCGCTACGAGCATTGTGATTGCTACACCAAAGATATTCGTCCCGTTTTTTCCATTTCTTGAAACAATCAATTCAATCCCAAATTATCAAACAGTAATTTCATTTTTAATTATTGTTAGTTGTGCTTCAATACTTTTAGGTTGGAAATATCGTGTTTTCAGTTTGATTCTGGGTATTCTGCTCTTAACCGTAATTTCTTACAATCGGGTACAATTCGGAAATAATAGAATGCTATTAGCCTCTGGGCTAATCTTGATTGGCCTGACTGATCAGAAATACTTCCTTAATGTACAGATGGGCATCATGTATTTCGGAGCTGCCCTCAATAAAATTTTAGACGTCCATTGGATCAATGGAGTCTTCATGTCCAACTTTGTGACGCTATACAAAGGCAGTTTATTAGAAATGCTGTTTAATGAGGCTCCTAATGAAGTTTACGTACTGCTTGGCTGGAGTACCATAATCATTGAGTTTATTTTGGCTATTGGTTTTATCTGTAACAGACGACTCAGTCTATTTGTGTTCATTGGTCTTTTTTTCCATGGAGGAATGCTTCTTTTGACTGGTGGTAAGCTTTCGGTTTTATTCCTTTATTTGATTTTATCTCTTTACTTGTTTCTAATAAGGGAAAACGATTTTGAAGTGACGCTACCTTACTCAAAGGTTAAGCAAAGGATTTTCAGATGGATAATTGACGATAAGCACATTTCAAAATCGGCTCAGCCGGCTGAAAGAATAGATGCTATTGTAGTTCTCAAAGCAGTAACACTTTACAGCCAGAAGTTACACCTACTTGTGGCATTATTGTACGTCAGCTATTTCGGGAACTTCGCAAATAACATATTAGATAAAATAATTACGTGGCTGAGCTAAAATTCCGAAGTAAAGTGGAACTGAATGTCAGGGAAATTATCCTGCACCATTTGCAACCATGCTTTTGATTCTGCCATAAAGACCAGCTTACCATCCTTGTCTTTGGCAATGTAGCGCTGCTTAGAGTCGACAAACTCATCCATCTTCCCTTGATCCTCAGCGCTGATCCAGCAAGCCTTATAAATGCTCAGTGGCTGAAACTGTAGTGTAGCGTTATATTCGTTCTTCAATCGGTATTGGATTACTTCGAATTGCAAAGCTCCTACAGTACCCACCACCTTTCGCTGACCAAATTCGTAGGTGAAGAGCTGTGCGACTCCTTCATCCATAAGCTGTTTTAGTCCCTTATCGAGCTGCTTGGACTTCATGGCGTCCGTGTTGATGACCTCTTTAAACATCTCAGGTGAGAAGGATGGGATTCCTTTATAGTTACCCTTCTCTCCTTCAGTTAAAGTATCACCGATTTTCAGGTTACCAGTGTCATAAAGTCCGACAATATCACCTGGGAATGCCTCGTCAATGGTCTCTTTTTGCTGTGCCATAAAGGCAGTGGCATTGGAGAATCGAAACTGCTTGTCTTGACGCACATGATAGTAGTTGCTTCCTCTCTGAAAAGTTCCTGAACATACTCGGGCAAAAGCAATTCTATTGCGGTGCTTAGGATCCATGTTGGCGTGGATCTTAAAGATGAAGCCAGAGAACTTATCCTCTGAAGGCACCACGGTCCGAAGCTCTGTCTCTCTTGGGATCGGTGGCGGTGCAATCTGGATGAAGCAATCCAGTAGCTCACGGACACCAAAATTATTCACAGCACTGCCAAAGAAAACAGGTGCCACTTTACCTTGACGATACTCCTCTACATCTAGGGGGTCGTATACTCCTTCTACCAACTCCACCTCTTCCCGAAGCAGCTTTACCGCTGACTCTGGCAGGCTCTTATCCAGCTGAGGGTCATCAATTCCATTAATCTTAACTACATCCGTGACCTTCTTAGTTTTGCTTGGCTCATATAGGTTGAGGTTGTTTTCGTACATATTGTACACCCCTCTGAGTGACTTACCCATGCCTATAGGCCAGCTCATCGGGCGGACTTTGATATCAAGTTTTTCCTCGATCTCATCTAGCAGGTCAAAAGCGTCTCTTCCCTCACGATCGAGTTTATTAATAAAGCAGAGTACAGGTGTATTGCGCATGCGACAGACTTCCATAAGCTTCTCTGTCTGTCCCTCCACCCCTTTCACACAGTCTATCACCATGATGACACTATCGACAGCTGTCAATGTGCGGTAGGTGTCCTCTGCAAAGTCCTTGTGACCTGGTGTATCAAGAATGTTGATTTTCAAGTCATTATAATTGAAGCCCATTACGGAGGTCGCTACGGAGATACCACGTTGCTTCTCAATGTCCATCCAGTCTGATCGCGTGCCCACATCGATTTTATTGGATTTCACAGCTCCAGCTGTCTGGATGGCACCACCAAACAAGAGTAGTTTTTCTGTCAAAGTCGTCTTACCAGCATCCGGGTGAGCGATGATGGCAAATGTGCGGCGCTTTTGTATTTCTTGTTCTAGAGTCATGCAGGCTGAATTATCAGGGCGCAAAGATAAAATGATTATTAAAGATCAGGTCAATGCGTCGGAAAGGATTCAGCAAGTTCTGAATTAGCAGAGTGGTCGGACGAGTATTGTACCCGTTGTAGTAGATGAAGCAGCTTACTCAGTATCTCGTTCGAAACTCGTCCGACCACTAATTGCTGTTGGCTGTAAGGCGATGGGCGAGACCGAAAGAGCCAAGGGGGTGGGAGGCCCGACCCGCCGCGAGGTGGCTTAGGTGCGTAGGCTGGCGCGTGGGATAGTGCGACTTCACCCCATTGTCAATACTCCGCTACCGCAATTTCCTCGTGTCTGTCATACGCTGCTGTCATAATGTCACCTTTTTGCTATTGGCACAACCATTGATGTAGGGGAGTCGAAATAAGAATTAAATACTGACGATAATAAAATATATATCATGGGAAAAATAATTGGTATCGACTTAGGAACCACTAACTCATGTGTCGCCGTAATGGAGGGTAATGAGCCGGTAGTGATCCCTAATAGCGAGGGAAAACGCACGACTCCTTCTATCGTGGCTTTTTTGGACAATGGGAAGGGTGAGAGAAAAGTAGGTGACCCTGCAAAAAGACAGGCGATCACCAACCCTCAAAATACCGTGAGTTCTGTAAAGAGATTCATGGGTAAGAAATTTAAGGAGGTAGCGGCTGAGCGTAAGAATATGTCATATGGCCTGGAAAGTGGCAACAATGACACCATCCGCGTGAAGATCGGTGATAGAAACTACACTCCTCAGGAAATCTCAGCGATGATCCTTCAAAAGATGAAGTCTACGGCTGAAGACTACTTAGGTACAGAAGTAAAAGAGGCGGTCATCACTGTGCCTGCTTACTTCAATGATGCTGAGCGTCAAGCGACAAAAGAGGCTGGCGCTATCGCTGGACTCGATGTGAAAAGAATCATCAACGAGCCTACTGCTGCGGCATTGGCTTATGGTCTTGATAAGAAGAATCAGGAAATGAAAATCGCAGTGTATGACCTTGGTGGTGGTACATTCGATATTTCTATCCTTGAGTTGGGTGATGGTGTATTCGAAGTGAAGTCTACCAATGGTGATGTACACCTTGGTGGAGATGACTTTGACTCTGTAATCATCGACTGGTTGGCTGCCGAGTTCAAGTCGGATGAAGGTCTCGATCTTACTAAAGATCCTATGGCGCTCCAGCGTTTGAAAGAAGCTGCTGAGAAAGCAAAGATCGAATTGTCTAGTTCTTCTAGTACTGAGATCAACCTACCATATATCATGCCGGTAGACGGTGTGCCAAAGCACTTGGTAAGAACACTAAGCCGTGCAAAATTCGAGCAGCTGTCTGACGCTCTAGTAAAGAGATCATTGGAGCCTTGCAAGAAAGCTCTCTCTGACGCGGGTATGGATATTTCTGAAATAGATGAGGTGATCCTAGTAGGTGGATCAACTAGAATTCCTAGAATCCAGGAGGAAGTTGAGAAGTTCTTTGGTAAGAAGCCTTCTAAAGGTGTGAATCCTGATGAAGTAGTAGCTATCGGAGCTGCCATCCAAGGTGGTGTATTGACTGGTGAGGTTAAAGACGTTCTTCTTCTTGATGTAACTCCTCTTTCTCTAGGTATCGAGACCATGGGTGGAGTTTTGACCAAGTTGATCGAGTCTAACACGACAATCCCAACGCGTAAGTCGGAGACATTCTCTACAGCTGCTGACAATCAGCCTTCTGTAGAAATCCACGTACTACAGGGTGAGCGCTCTATGGCAAAGGACAACAGAACGATTGGAAGATTCCACTTGGATGGTATACCACCATCACCTAGAGGGGTACCCCAAATCGAAGTGACCTTCGACATAGATGCCAATGGTATCATGAACGTATCCGCAAAGGACAAAGGCACTGGCAAAGAGCAGAAAATCAGAATCGAGGCTTCTTCTGGATTGACGGATGAAGAAATCGAAAACATGAAGAATGAGGCTAAAGCTAACGCTGATGCTGACAAAGAGGCTAAAGAGAAGATCGATAAGATCAATGCGGCTGACTCACTGATCTTCCAAACTGACAAGCAATTGTCGGAGTATGGCGACAAGCTCTCCGAAGCTAACAAGACCGCTATCGAAGGTGCATTGACCAAGCTGAGAGAAGCGCATGGTAAGCAGGATATCGCTGCGATTGATGCCTCTATGGAGGAGCTCAATACGGTATGGCAAGCTGCTAGCCAAGAAATCTACGCTGCTCAGGCAGCTGCTGGTGGAGCTGAGGGAGGCCCTGCTGAGGGTGCTCCTAGCGGAGAAGCCGAAGGTGATACAGGCGACTCGGATGTATCGGATGTAGAATTCGAAGAGGTAAGCGACGACAAAAAGTAAGTTGAGTGCTGTGCTCTGATATTTAAGCTAAGAGCCGCACCTGTACATAGATCATAAAGCCCTCACTGATGTTTCAGCGAGGGCTTTTTATTGGATTAAACGCTCCTGCTTAAGAATCTTGTGCTGCTACAGTTGTTAAAAGAATAGAGTCGTGAAGTGATTTGTAAGATGACTCAAGATTTGACAAGTGCTCACGTACAGCTGAAATATAGTTCGATATGTACTTGCGCTTATAGACCAAGACATAAGAAGGATGATGAATTGGTACAAATCTCAGTTCTCCATAGCTATAAGAAGGATAGTTAAATATAATCTGAGCCTTTGACTCATCAATAGAGTATTGAGATAATACGAAACTCGTTACCTGCCTCCCTAACAAGAAAATTATTTTGGGGTTCAAGCCATCGATTTCAGCTTGAAGGTTGGGGAAACACTTTCCCATTTCTTTTTTTAAGGGATACCTAATTTTTCCTGTTGAATTATTTAGCGGAAGACACTTTACAAGATTCGTCTTGTAAAATGAAATGCGTCCCTCAAAAGGAGCTTCTATATTAGATATCAACTCTCCTGAACGTGTATCGGAAGAAAGCGGGAGTCTTTTTGAGCCCTCTCCAAACTTTACTGCTGAAAGCCCAACCCAAAAAACCCCACCTGATTTGATCTTGTCCCTAACTGGATACTGGTTTAAATAAAGCCCACATGACTTACATGAAATCTGTCTTTTTGGGTCTAGCCGTTTTCTTAATTCCTGAAAAGATTTCAAGGTTTGTCAGATTGGTTGTACGGTAAATATAGTCATGCACAATTACCTCGTCAACTTCGGAATGATTAGCGGTATGGAAATTGAATTGGAGTCGTCCTATCAAATCTGATAAATCGTCATCTGGTTCCAGATTTATAGAATCCTTATACAAGCCCTGATCAACTAAATCGTGATAAATAGCTGTACCATGGTAAGGTCTATACTGAAATACACTAGTTCTAAACTCGGCCCCATATTTAAGAGCATTTCTTTGCAAAGCCGAAGCTAGTTGAAAGGTTAGCTCCATATCTTCTGAAGTTTCTTTAGGAAAGCCGTAGATAAAATAGCCCTTAATATTAATTCCAGCTTTTAATACTTCTGTCAGGTTATCAATAATCAGTTTTACGTTATGTGTTTTATTTATCGATTTTAATATTTTCGGTGAACCAGATTCGATTCCAATAAATAATTCATTGCACCCACTCTGCTTAAGTTTAAGTAGGATGGCCCTATCCACTTTATTGAAAGTGGTCACATGAGCCATAGACCTCCATTTAAGATCAAAATGAGAGAAAACCAGAGTGGCCAACTCTATACTTCTTGAATTTTTTAGAAAAAGGTCATCGAGGACACGTATTGACTGGAGGTGTGGGTATTCAGCAAGAATATCTTTTATTTCACTTATAAGTGACTTAGCTGACCTCTCTCGGATTCCAAATTCCTTATTAATTGATCGAGCGGCGGCACAGAATGTACAATTGAATATACATCCTCTGCTAGCAACAATATTGGCCTCCATAAATCCAAATGGGTGTGCAACCGGCTCATTTTTGAAGAAGCTTCTATCCAATTGGACCTTGTCTATGTCTTTTACGTAGTATGTCGAATTGCTGAAAACATTAAAGACCCTTCTTTTATTCATCTCAAGAACTGGCTTTTCCTCGAGACGATTATTTAATATATCCAAAATAATCAACTCACCATCGCCAACAACAACGTCAATTTGATTACCGGTAGACCAACTTATGATCTCGTTGTATATATCCTTTGTCGAAAGACCTCCAATTACTATGTGAGTTTTGAAATCAATTTTCTCGACCATTTCGCGAACGAGTTGTGCATTCGTGGTGAAAATATTGGTTGCCAGGAAATCAGGTTTTATCGTATCGACGAGTTCAACGAGTCGATCAAGTGGTATTCGCTGATCTACAGCATCAATTAGTTCCACAGCAATCCCCGCATTCTTCACAGACGTGGCGATATAACCAAGACCGATAGGAGGAAGGGAGTCTTCGTCGTAACGGCTGTTTTCTTCTCTAAAAAGAGGTGAATTAATGATTACTATTTTCATTTTCGTGAGAATAAACTTCTATACTCCTCTATCTTCTCGTCTTTTGGGGTATTGGCCAGTGACCATATTAAATCCCAAAGATTGCCGTACAACGCGCCTGTAGAATCCGCTGTATCAGTTTCAAGTGCCTTATATCTTTTAGAAGCTATTTTGGTAAACATTAGCAGTCTATCAGAACCATTTTGTTTTAGGATTCTACCTCTAACTCTCAGGTCTGCTTGTTCAGGGTTATAAAATTTCAGCTCTACTCCTGAAATTTCGGTTAAAATCTTTCCGTAACGAACCATGGTAGTTGTGTCATTAGTACCAGGTGTTTCGCAGATTATAAAAATTTTATTGAAGCCAGCGGCTTTTAACGTTGAGTACTGACTGTTCAAGTCCATTTCCTTAGGTGAACTCCCAAAGAAATCAAGATCGCCACCAAAAAGTTTAATAATGCTCTTATCAGCTATCTCTGTTAACTCATTGATCTTAGGCGTTAATTCATCGGGTTTGAAGATATCTTTAACACTTAAAATCCTTTTAGTGAAAATAAAGATCCCCACTCCCCCTGCAAATGTCATAAATGGTAAAAGCAGCTGTGGCCATTGCTTTAGAGTGCTGAAATCAACAATTACCAAGTATACTGGAACTAAGAGAACAATCAAGCTTAGGATATAGAAGGCAAATATCCAACCAGACCTCTCCTTGCTAGAAACAAGCTTATTACCTATAGCCCCGAGTAGAATTCCAGTAGATATAGATAGGGTTGTTGCTAAAATTGTTATTGAATCTGGCATATTTATTGGGTTAGTTAACCGAACAAATTTATATTTTTTCCAGCAGTCTGATTAATTCTTTTATTCCCTTCTTCGGTGCTCGTGAATTCACCTTCTCATAAGCTCTTAACTTAGTTACTGCGATCGTGCTGCTTATTGCGCATTCTTCGACCATTACTTTAATCATCCATAGAATACCATGTACTTCAATTTTTGAATTAATTGATGCCTTTCTTAAGCCTTTGTCTGAGCTTAATAGTATACCCTGTTTCCTTATTGCAAGATCTATGACTGAACAGTCAGTAAAGCTTAAACCTCGATTTTGAGATGCTAACTCAAAGATGAGAACGTCATTGGTCTTATCATCTAATATTAGATTACCCATATCCAAGTGTTTTTGCACTATGGCCTTTTGACTTTCGTCTAGAATCTCATCGAGTACAGGACTATTTGTAAACACTTCGTATGGCAACTCAAAGAATACATCCAGCAATTCAAGCTGGATAAGGTCAAAGAGGACACATGCATCCTTAACTACATTTTTCCTACTATTTGACACCTTGATAATTTGTTCTTATTGCTTCAATTGTAGTATTGGCTAGTGATGCGGCTTTACTAAAACTGATTATTCCTTCAGAAAGCGCACGGTCAATCATCATATTAAAAACCACACTAAGCTCTTGACCATTGAATGCTCCTGGTTCCTTTTTGGATCCATAGGTCTTGCTCATGTATATCATCCACCTTCTGTAATAAGTGTCACTTATTACTCCTATGGTACGTAATCGATGAACGATTGCCCTTATTGAGATACCAAACTGTTCCTTGAGATGTATTAGCTCTCTTATTACAATGTAGCTCCTCTTACCAGCACCTAGCCTTTCATAAATAGCCTCTTCAGGTAATAAGAAACAGCTCGAAAAGTAATGACAATATTGTTCAGTAAGTTTATTGTCGGCTTTTATCGAATCTGATAAATTCAATATTATATGGGCAAGCTCATGGATAATAGTAAACCTTACTCGCTCAACGAAGCGATCAGCAGTATTTACAACTACCACAGGGATTTGATTCATGGAGTATGCAGCAAAACCATCAAAATCATCAGAATCCCTGATTAGTTGAACTTTAATACCCCTCAGCTCAAGAACTTCAACAATACTGGATATGGGTCCATTCCCAAGTTTCCATACTTGTCGCAAGTTATGAGCGGCCTTCTTTACATCAGCTTTAGTATCAATTAGAGTATCCACAAGAGGGTTCTCAAATTGATGGCTTCTTCCTATGAGATCCTCCAATTCCAAGTACCTCTCTACATAGTCGCGCGCTCGTTCAACTATCGCATCTTCAACTCCTTTGGGTAACGAAACTTTCTTACGGAAAGATATCTCTCCTAAATCAAGAATGCCCGGTTGTAAAAAGTAATCCGGCTTAACAAATAAAGCTTTGGCTATCTTGAATAACAAATTTGAATTTGGCTTCATCAAGCCTTTTTCATATTTACTCAGAGCTTGTTTAGTAACCTCCCTCGATAGAGAATCAGATAATTGTTGTAAGGACAATCCCGCCATCTTTCGAGCATTTCTGAGTCGAGTTCCGAAGACTTTAGAATCTAGTGAAGTCATAGCTATTCAGAGTGTTGGTTGACAAATATACAAAAATAATTCTATATGTCAACCAAACGAATTCCTAATTAAGTACCCTCTTGTAGTTAAGTTTCAGTAAATACACTTTTCAACCATTTTCAATAGATGCTAGATTCAGTAGTTTTAAGTGTGTCTATTTCAATCAAAAGCCCACCCCGAACTATTATGGAAGCTTTTAAGAGCCTTCCTGAAGGAACATTGGTTGAATTGATCGATGGAATTATAATAATGAGCCCTATGAGAAATGTGGCTCATCAACAAGTCTTGGGAAAGATCTGCATTGAGATACATAGGTTCGTGGACGCAGCAAAGGTTGGAGAGATGTTCATGGGACCGTTAGATACCTATTTGGATGAGCACAGCAATGCGGTTCAGCCAGATTTGCAGGTCATCTTAAAAGAAAACCTAGGCATAATGGGCGATGATGGATATATCCACGGCTCGCCCGATATGATCTTAGAAGTATTGATGCCTGAAAGTCGCGATCATGACCTCATCACCAAAAAAGAACTCTACGCACGATTTGGGGTAAAAGAATACTGGGTGATTGACCCGGCTGATAAACTGGCCATCGGATACAGGTTGGAGAATAAGCGATATTCAGAGTTCCATCGAAAGGCTGGTGCCATAAGCTCTCGTTTACTGGATTTTAGTTTTGAATTCTAAGTAGGTTCTTGACCTGCTCTGAGGAAAAGATTCCTACGGAATGACTTCAGAATGTGATTATACGGACAAGCGATAATGAGTAAAAAAGGCTAAATCAAACTAATTCAGCCCATTCTCCATTCTCAATTATATCACTATCAATTTGAGACTACCCCGTATTCCTCATTGCTCCTGCTATTGCATTGATCGTAATCAACAGATCCAGCAGTGTCTTCTCATTCTTGTCTGCATTGTTTTGCTCCTTTTCAGCTCTCCAGGTTCTCAATAAGGACACCTGGCGTTCATGTAAATGAAGAAGCAGTGATGCACGGAGTTTGTTAGAGTAGTAGTGTGAAATCCTCCTTTCAGAAATATCCTTGCCTAGCAGATCATGGAGTGCGTCTCTGGTGAGTTTCAATTCTGACAGGAAGAGGTTGAGGAATTTCTCTCTGATCCTCTCATCGGTCACCAGAGAGGCGTAGCTCTTCATTATTTCCTCATCCGTAGCTGCGAGGCTCGTATCAACATTCGTCAATACGTATCTGATGAAAGGGTCGTGACCAGTTGCTTTCTTAAATTCTGCATAAGCCTCAGCGTCATTCTTCTTAAGGTTACTGAGCGTAGTACCTAAGCCATACCAACTGGTCATGTTGAAGCGCGACTGACTCCATGAGAATACCCATGGGATAGCTCTAAGATCTTCTAATGAATGGGCACCTGAGCGACGGGATGGCCTAGAACCAATACGGCTCGACTCGATGGCATCTATAGGGGTAGCCTCCCTGAAAAATGGAATGAACCCCTCCTCATGCATCAATGCCGAATAATGCTTCTTGCTTTCGGCTGCCATGCGATCTATCAAGTCAGCCAGAGAATGATCTTTGCGCTCTGTGTACTTACCCCTGATGAACTTGGCTGTAGTGCTGGCAGTCAGCAGCTCTATGTTGTACTCTGCATTTACCTTATTGGCGTACTTCTGAGCGATGGTCTCACCCTGCTCAGTCAACCTGATATCACCATTGACGGTAGAGTGGGGCAAGGCACTGATGAAGTAATGCGTCGGGCCTGCACCTCGGCTTATCGAGCCTCCCTTGCCATGGAAGAATCTAATTTTCACATCCAGCTCTCTGCCGACCTGACTTAATCGTGACTGTGCCTTGAAGAGACCCCACTGGCTAGCGAGAATACCACCATCCTTGTTGCTATCACTGTAGCCCACCATCACCTGCTGTACCTTCTCCTCCTGATGACGAGTATTTTGTTGGTATGTCAAGCTCCTTTTGGTGTAAGGATGTAATAAGAAAGACCGAAGGATCTCTGGCCCATTCTCCAAATCCTCGATCGTCTCAAGTAGTGGTACTACCGGAATGATACAGACCAGACCTTCGTCGGTTTGCTTAGTTAAACCACACTCACGTGCTAGCAAATAAACAACCAGCAAGTCGGATAAGCTTCTGGTCATACTTACTATAAAACTGCCTATGCCGTCTGTTCCATATTTCGCTACATGCTGCTCTACTTGGTAGAGGCATTCTACGACTGCTTGAGCATTCGGACCCAAGCTACTCTTGGCATGAGCAAATGGCCGGTTGGATTGAAGCTCCTTATTTATAAACTCCAATCGCTTCGCCTCATCCCAATTGAGAAAATCCTGACCATTGAGGCCAGCGGAATTCATCAGCTGGGAGATAGCATTATCATGGAATGCTGAGTTCTGTCTGATATCAAGGTGAGCCAAGTGAAAACCAAAAGTCTCTACCGTCCTAATGGCATTAATCACCTCATCTTCAGCGATAGCTTTTGCGCCATAGTCCAGCAAGGAACTTTTAAGGAGCTTGAGGTCAGCCAACATTTCAGCAGATGTCACATATGCTCCAGCGAATTCTTTCAACTCAGTAGCGTGCCCCCGCTTAGTATCTAATGGCATTTTGGCCATAATCAGGTTAATGAACTGCCTGAAGGCCTCTCCCTTATTTCTGCTAAGTGCTGGCTCTCCGTCATCTCCCAACTGGATAATAATCTGATAGGCTCTTTCTCTTAATGGTGTACTAACCTGTTCCATCTCACACGCGAAGCTCAAGTGACGTACTAGATCATTGAGACGTCTTCGGATAACGACCATCGCATTGAGCCGAAGTTGGCTGAGTGTATTGGCTGTTACCTCGGCAGTAACGAACGGGTGTCCATCACGATCTCCACCTACCCAGTTGCCAAAGCTGACTTTGGGAAAGGCATGTTGATCATAGATGATCTGGCGGTCCAAACCTGCATCTCGCCATGCCTGAAGCATTCTTCGGTCCAATACAGGAATCACATCTGGAAAAACATTCACCAGATAGTGCATTATATTACGAAGCTCTGAAGGGACATCTGGTTTCTCTACGAAGATCTCGCCGGTCTTCCAGAGTCTGTAAAGGCTGAGCTTAATATTATGACGGATGTTCTGGATTTCCATCCGTGTATACATCGTGTTCTCGCGTCTGACCATCAGCAGATAGAGCTCGCGGTGATGCTCTAGGACAGTGGCTCGCTTAGCTTCAGTGGGGTGTGCTGTCAATACTGGCTCTATACTTACCTTAGGAAGGTGCTCCGCGATCTGCGCTCCATCCAAACCAAGGGATAGCAAACCTTTGATCTGATTAGCCCAAAGTCCATTAATGCTCGATAGCTCCGCATCTTCCTTAGTGCGACGCTGCTGGACTGCTCCATTGACCTCCACCATGTTGACAAGCTGGAAAACCAGCGAATACAACTGAATATGCTTAGGCGACAAATTCGAAAGCTCTTCGGCTGATAAGTCATTGATCCATGGGATTTGGCCGGCAATCACTTCTTCACCGTTTTCGGAGAGTACTTCTTTTAGTGCCTCAAGTAAGAAGAATAAATCCTCATAAGGCTTCCCGAGTTGATCCTTGATTTCTGCTAGTATCTCTTTCATGATCTGATAATAATAGTGGTGAGGGGCTTGGGGCTGATAGTTAGTAACTAATCGTCCGTAGCTATTCGAATACAAATGTTCTAAAACGTCGCTTAATAATACGCAATGAGGGTCGAATTCAATACTAATTTACAGCCCCTTTAAAAAAGAGGCTTACAATTGACATTTTAATAATTCTTGAGACCCAGAAGCTCGGTTTTTCTAGAATTCGCAATTGCCGGGTGTACGAGGGAATGGGATCACGTCACGAATATTACCCATACCTGTAATGAACTGTATCATGCGCTCAAACCCTAGTCCAAAACCTGAATGTGGAGCTGTGCCAAACCGCCTCGTATCGAGGTACCACCAAAGCTCCTTAGCAGGAATATCCATTTCTTGCATTCTGGCTAGCAGCATATCATGACGCTCCTCACGCTGCGATCCACCTGCGATTTCACCAATACCCGGAAATAGTATGTCCATTGCACCTACTGTCTTGCCGTCATCATTTTGGCGCATGTAGAAGCTTTTGATCTCCTTAGGATAGTTGTATAGGATAACTGGCTTTTTGAAATGCTTCTCTACCAAGAATCGCTCATGCTCAGACTGTAGGTCAGCTCCCCACTCCTCAATTAGGTAGCTGAATTTCTTTTTCTTGTTAGGCCTAGAGTTACGGAGGATATTGATCGCCTCAGTATAGGTGATCCGTTCAAAGTCATTCTCAACGACGAACTTCAACCTCTCAATGAGCGACATCTCATTGCGCTCAATCTGAGGCTTGTTCTTCTCTTCATCAAGAGCTCTCTTCTCTAAGAAAGCGAGATCATCAGCACAATGCTCCAGTGCATAGTTGACCAGGTATTGGAGCATCTCCTCTCCAAGATCCATATTGTCATCAATATCGTAAAAAGCCATCTCTGGCTCGATCATCCAAAATTCCGATAGGTGGCGCGATGTGTTTGAGTTCTCCGCACGGAAGGTCGGTCCGAAGGTGTAGATTTCTGATAGGGCCATAGCGGCTAGCTCGCCTTCGAGCTGTCCGGAGACGGTAAGGTTAGCCTCGCGCTCAAAGAAATCTTGCTTGTAGTCCACTGCTCCTTCATCTGTCAGGGGAGGGTTCTTCGCGTCAAGTGTGGTAACACGGAAAGTCTCTCCTGCTCCCTCGGCATCAGAGCCTGTAAGAATCGGCGTGTGGATGTTCACAAATCCCCTGTCATGAAAAAACTTGTGTACTGCAAAGATCATCGCATGACGGGTGCGCAAGATTGCTGCGAAGGTGTTGGTACGCGGACGTAGATGTGCGATCTCTCGTAAGAATTCAAGTGAGTGCTTCTTTGGCTGTAAGGGGTACTTCTCTGGATCAGCCTCTCCATAGATTTCGATACTGGCCGCTTCCAACTCGACGGACTGGCCACTGCCCATACTCTCCACCAACTTACCGGTGACAGCAAGGCATGCACCAGTTGTTATCTTGGAGATCAATACCTCTTCAAAACTCTCCGGTGATACTACAATTTGAAGGTTGTGAATAGTTGACCCATCATTTAAAGCGACGAACACCACATTTTTACTGGCGCGCTTAGTTCGCACCCATCCTTTGACCGTCACCTCTTGACCTACTTCTGAAGCAGTCAGTGCTTTGGTAATCTTAGTTCGCTTTGTCATAATAAATCGTAGTATTGTGTGTTTCTGGCACAGAAGAATAGCCTTCCTGTCTGCCGACATGGCAGGCAAAAACAGAGCGCAAAAAAACGATAATTAGGGCGCATTATCAAAGAATCGCCTAATTATCATAAATTTGGTAGAAGGTCAAAAAACGAATTGAAAAGGATATTTTAGTCAATGCAAAAACTTGGACTCATACAATCACTGCAACAAAAACTGTCTCCTCAACAGATACAGTTTATCAAGTTGCTACAAGTCCCGACTGTCGAGTTGGAAACAAGGGTCGAAGAGGAACTGGAGATCAATCCTGCCCTAGAAGAAGGACGAGATGAATCAGAAGAGAATAGTGACTCGGATGATTTTGAAGAGGGCGAAAGCGAGAAAGAAGACGACCTTAACATAGAGGATTATCTCCAAGACGATTATGCTGGCTACAAGATGCAAGGCGATGGGCCTAATCCGGATGAGGAAAATCGAGAAATCCCGATCACCATGGGCGCCACACTGCACGAACAGTTGGTTGCACAATTAGGCTACCTAAGATTAGATGAAAGACAGACCACCATCGCCAAGCAACTCATCGGTAGCATCGATAGTGATGGCTACATCCGTAGAGACCTAGAGGCGATCATCAACGACATGGCTTTCTCGCAGAACGTAGAGTCGGATGAAGAAGAGCTCGAAGACATTCTCTTCAAGATCCAGACCTTCGACCCTCCGGGTATAGGCGCACGCAATCTCAAAGAATGCCTTTCGCTACAACTAGAGCGAAAGGAACCGAGAAGTGCCTACGAGGAAATTGCATTAATCATTTTGAACTCCTGCTTCGATGAGTTCACAAAGAAGCACTACGACAAGATTCAGAAGAAGCTGGAGATTGAGGACGAAGAAATCCTGAAGGAGGCGATAAAAGTCATCACCAAGCTGAACCCTAAACCTGGAGGTAGCTCAGATTCCACCGCCCGCACGCAGTTTCTAATGCCGGACTTTATCCTCACCAATACTGATGGAAAGCTTGATCTGACGCTCAACTCCAGAAATGCACCAGAACTTCGCATCAGCAGGTCTTATTCGGAGATGTTGGATACTTATGACAAGTCTAAAAAGAAGGACAAAAAGCTCCGTGAGACGGTCTCATTCGTCAAGCAAAAACTCGACTCGGCTAAGTGGTTCATCGATGCTATTAAGCAAAGACAGAACACATTACTCAATACGATGAATGCTATTATCGAGCTTCAATATGATTTTTTCCAGGATGGAGATGAGACGAAACTGCGGCCGATGATCCTCAAGGATATCGCTGAGAAAATCAACATGGATATCTCGACAGTCAGCCGTGTTGCCAACAGCAAGTCCATCCAGACCGAATTTGGTATCTATCCGCTCAAGTATTTCTTCTCTGAGGGTATTGCCACTGATAGTGGAGAAGATGTGAGTAGTCGTGAGGTCAAGCAAAAACTTCGAGAGGCCATCGATAGTGAAGACAAGAAAAAACCGCTCTCAGACGAAAAGCTCGAAAAACTTCTCAACGGAATGGGCTACAACATCGCTCGACGTACGGTCGCAAAGTACCGCGAGCAACTCAACCTACCAGTCGCCCGACTTAGAAAAGAGCTGTAGTGCGAGATTTCATGCAATTCATTTCGTTCGCGCTGCATCCGCTGTTGATGCCTACTTTGGTATTTACGGTGATCTTTTATTTCCTACCGGAAAGTGTGAAGCCTATCGACAATGAGGCCATTCCCTACCTCATCCTCGCTATTCTCATTACTACTTTTATTATCCCGGTATTAAGCATTTCTGCCCTCAGGTTTACCTCTACGATCAGTAGCTTTTCACTTCACAAGCGTGAAGAAAGAGTGGTACCCTTCATATTCATCGGTATGTTCTATGCACTGACCACTTATCTATTCATTCATAGAATTCAGATCAATGATGTGATCTCATTAATGATGATTACTACTTCAGTCCTCATTGGACTACTCACAGCTATCACACTAAAATATAAGATCAGCATTCATGCCGCCGGAATTTGTGGAAGTGCTGGCTACCTCATTGCGCTAGCTCATGTATATCAATCAGAGGCGCTGATCTACCCAGCTATTGCTGCTATAGTGCTCTGCGGCTTGGTAATGACAGCTCGTCTTTACCTCAATTCGCATACATTGAATGAAGTGGCTGCCGGATGTATTCTCGGCTTTGGACTTTGCTTTGGCTCGGTCTATTTCCTGGCTTAGAACAGGTTGAAACTGACGCCCATCGCCCATGGGTTGGGCTCTGCCGTCGTACCCTCAGGTTGCTCTCCATTGGAGAAGAGTTTAGAGAAATAGTGCTTGTAATAGATATTGAATCCTCTGAAACCTAGTCTGCCAGAGATGCCATATCGGAAGTTAGAGATTCCAAAATCGTCTTTTACTTTATCAATCACATTGCGACCATTCTCTTCATACTTCACTTTGGTATGACTGTCTATCAATATACCAGCCATGCCCCCTATGGCGATGAAGCCTCCATCACTTGGGTTACCACCAAATCCGAAACGGAGCTCCACAGGTATATCTATGTAAGTAGTTGCCAGCTTGCTCTTGGTAGCCGAGAAGCCAAGCGTATCTATTGTCGTGATTTCATTCACAACGTTATTAGGATCTATCCCGTACCCTAATGTGATATCCTCGCTAAAAGCATACTTCTCACTACCAATACCGAGCGCGATATTGAAAGTCATCTTTTCATTGACTGGTATGGGCTTATTGTAATAGAGTCCAAAAGACTTGGAGCCCCAAAAAGCAGTGCCCATCACATCCTCGGCATTGCTCAGATTCATGAATCCAATGTCAAGTACCAGACTACCAGGGATATCAGGGCTCGCCAACTCGGTTTTTTCCACTTGCAGTGGCTTGAGTGCATTTTTGTTTCCCGTAGTGGCAAAGGTCTGAAACGAGAAAAATATAGAAAATGAAAGAAGTAAGAAGTTGCGCATTATGCTCTTAAAATTTCAGTGGGCAAAGATAGATGAATTAAACGAAGTAAACGGGTCAGGGATTTTTTAAGATGAGCTTTTTCTATAATTTTGCAATCGCTTAAAAAGGATATGCCGTTACAACAGTACAATGCGCTGATTCCTTTATAAGTTGCCTAGTGTAATTGGCCTTCTAGCTCAACTGAATAGAGCACCAGATTACGGCTCTGGAGGTTGCAGGTTTGAATCCTGCGGAGGTCACAAAGCCCGCCTATTTGGTGGGCTTTTTCTTTTTACTCCAATTCGCAAACCTCCAATCCCGGTTGCAGCCAAAACTTGGCGTGTTTGAATCATGCCAAGGTCACATTGAAACTCATCGAAATAGGTAGACTTTTTTATTCCGCTTCGCCTATCCACAAACCTCCAACCTACGGTTGCAACCCTTGAATAGATGCCACCCATCTAAGCTTCATTGTTCCCAACAACAACTTTTAGTAGGTTGTCCCTTCTACTAAACCAACTTGACCATGCGCAATCTGATATCTCTGCTATTTAGCTGTCTATTCATTATCTCCTGCCATCCGCAGCAAGACTGCAACTGCGAGACAGCTCCCGCTGTACAGCCAGACCAAAAGTGGACCTGGACGACCGAGCGGTTTGAGGCTGCTGTAAATAAAGTAAGAGCAGGCAGAGACCTCACCCCTGATGTCTGGCCCGAGGGAGGAAAAGTGGCCGTCCTGCTGTCCTTCGATGTAGATAATGAGACAGTAGCGTGGTGGGATGGTGAGCCAACAGCCACAGATTTATCACGAGGTGAGTACGGCTCAAGAGTAGCGCTCAAGAGAGTGGTCGACTTACTTGAAAGTAAAGATGTGCCAGCTTCCTTCTTTATACCGGCATTGAGCCTCAAGACGTCACCACAGATGGCAGATGAGATCAAGCGACTTCCTCGACATGAGTTTGCCGTGCATGGTTGGATTCACGAGCGTAACTTTCGAGTACCACCTGCTCGAGAAAAAGAAATGATCGTAGATGCCAAGAAGATGCTAATGGATATCACTGGCGAGGAACCAACAGGCTACAGGGCTCCTTCATGGAATTTCAGTGATGCTACGCCCTCGATACTCATGGATATAGGCTTTACCTATGAAAGCTCAATGATGGCGGATGATCGTCCCTATGAGCTGGTCATCGATGGGAAGCCGACAGGAATAGTTGAATTACCCGTAGAGTGGATCCTCGATGACGCTCCCCTGCTTAATCCAAGAGGTGGCCGCTATACCAACCCCAGAGAAGTACTGCAGGTATGGAAAGATGAGTTTGATGTGGCCTATGAAGAAGGTACGATGTTTTTGCTAACGATGCACCCGCATTATATTGGTCACCGCTCAAGGATCGTTGTGCTCAAAGAGCTCATTGAGTATATTAAATCAAAGGAAAATGTATGGTTCGGCACCCATCAGGAAGTGGCTGTCTACGTGAAGGAAAAGGCAGGGATGGAGTAACCGGCAAGTTAGCAATCAGACAGTCTCTACACTTTTTTCAAGAGTAACTCTCGAGCGGATGGCTTCTGCCACAAAACTGTTGAGTGATACTTTTTCTTCGCTGGCCAACAATGCTGCCTTCTGATGGAGAGAGGCAGGAATTCTTACATTGAAGCTGCCTTTAAATGGTTTTTCTGGCTTTTTCCCTGACATTTCACAATCAGAGAGATACGTATCAATTGACTCTCGGAAATCAACTTCTAATTCCTTACCAGTCTCACCTTCATAAGAAATCAAACCCCTGATTCCGAGCACCTGTCCATATAGCAACCCGTCTTCCTGACTATATTCTATAC
>JAVKDO010000020.1:0-25368 GCA_040222235.1 Cyclobacteriaceae bacterium | reverse complement strand
CATTCTACCAGCCCAAATGGATATCCACTCACTACACCTTAGTGGATCTGCGCAATTTGAATCTGATCCCCACAAACGGATTAGTCACAGAAACAATAGCCATGATTCTTGATGATAACAAAACTGATGATGGTGGCATTCGATTGGGCCCGTCAACTGAAGCACACAGTGATGTCTGCGTCAATGGCATGTTCCTGAACTACGCCGCATACTTCCGAACCCCTGAAAGCCAACTTTCTTCCATTGTAGACAGTATCCTGAATGAGATAATGCCTGATGGTGGTTTCAATTGCAGATCAACCAGAAGTGGGGCTGTTCATAGTTCGCTGCACAGTACGATCTCTGTCTTGGAAGGTCTCACGGAGTTTATTAAGGCTGGACATACCTACCGGATAAATGACTTGCAGAGCGCCATACAAAGCGCTAGAGCCTTCATACTCTTGCATCAACTCTACCTATCAGACCATACCGGTGAGATTATTCACAAAGACTTCTTGAAAATGCCCTACCCCTCAAGATGGAAGTACAACATCCTGCGCGCGATGGATTATTTTCGATATTCGGAAAGCAGCTGGGATGATCGCATGGACAAAGCAGTGCAAGCCATTCTTGATAAAAGAAACAAATACGGAACCTGGAATATACAAGCAGCACATCCCGGAGAGGTACACTTCAGTATGGAAAAAGCAGGTAAGCCTGGCAGATGGAACACGCTCATTGCCATGCGGGTGATGAAGTACTATGGGTTTATTGAACAAATTCGGATAAAATCGGAATGAAACAACTGCCAATAGCCCTCCTCAGTGTCTGAGCTCTTGATGTCCACATTTAAAAGGCATCAAAATTTCCGCTCTATCTCTCGTATTTTCTCCACTAAGAAGTCTACTTCCTCCCTGGTGTTGTAGAAGGCCAAGGAAGGCCTCACCACCGCTTCATAGCCCAGCCGTCTCAGAATAGGCTGAGAACAATGATGTCCCACCCTTACAGCTATTCCTTCCTTATCCAGCTCCTTTCCGATGAGATTGTTATCAATTCCCTCCATGACGAATGATAAGACACTTATCCGATGCTTTGGGTTGCCAATTAACTTTAGTCGAGGCACGTTTTTAAGCTTCCTTAGGGCATACTCCGTGATCTGGTGTTCGTAGGTTTCGATATTCGGCATCCCGATCTGATTCAGGTAATCAAGCGCAGCACCCAGACCAATTGGTCCCTCCACATTGGGGGTACCCGCCTCAAACTTGGTCGGAACAGGACTAAACTCCGTGTGCTCGAAAGTCACATCCTTGATCATGGCGCCTCCTCCTTGCCAGGGTGGAAGTTTTTCTAACCATTCGGCTTTGCCATAAACCACACCCACACCCATCGGAGCGAATATCTTATGCCCTGAAAACACGAAGAAGTCTACATCAAGCTCAGCAACGTTCACCGGCATATGCTGCACGGACTGGGCTCCATCCAATACTACCGGCACATCATTTTCATGCGCGATCTTGATCATCTCCTCCGCCGGAGTAATCGTACCTATCGAGTTAGACGCTTGACTAAAGGCTACTATTCGGGTACGGCTATTGAAGAGCTGCCGATATTCATCCAGTATAACGTCACCATTGGGATCAGTGCGTGCTATCACCAGTTTTGCACCGTACGTCTTAGCGGCAAACTGCCAAGGGACAATATTCGCGTGATGCTCCAATTCTGAGATAATGATTTCATCCCCTTCCTTGATATAGGCTTTAGCAAAAATGCTGGAGACAAGGTTGATGCCTTCAGTAGTGCCGCGAACAAATATGATTTCATCTTTCGACTTGGCACCTATGAACTTGCGCACCTTTTCTCTCGCGTCCTCAAAAGCATCGGTCGCCTCTCTTGCCAGCTCATGAGCACCTCGGTGGATGTTGGAATTGTAGTTTTCGTAGTAGTCGGAAATAGCATCAATGACCACCTGAGGCTTCTGTGTAGTAGCTCCATTATCCAACCAGACCAATGGCTTACCGTGCACCTTTCTGGATAAGATGGGGAAATCCTTGCGGTAGCGATACACATCAAAACCGAGTGGTGAAGTCGTAGGCGCTACTTTAGGATTATCTGCCAGGCCATATTGGATAGGTAAGTCGATGGAAAAGCCCGACATCAGCTGATCCAAATGACTTTGAGATACTGATGCACCTATCGGTAAACCCGTATTCGTGAATTCTGGAGTTTGTACACGCTCAGATGGCTCACCCACCTCTGCATCACCCGAAGCTGTTGGGTTAGTAACGGATTGTCCATACTTTTTGAATGCCTCGACCACCTCAGGTGGCACTTGCAATCCATGATCCAGGCCTTTCAATGCATCAGCATCTACAGATGTCGCGAAGGGGTAAGCTTCACCTGCTTTCTCAATAGACTGAGCATTGCTCTGAGCGTCAAAATCTAAATTGGCGTGCGGAGCATCCAATGTCGCTTCACTTGGCAGTCTCTCGTTCTGTTCAGCCGGCCCGGAGTAGGCCTGGCTATTACCAAGATTACCCATCACAAATTGAGCTATTTGTCCTTGATCCAGTGTTGGGTAGGAAGAAGAGTCAAGACCCTTCTTCGAATCGTCTCGTGTGTCCATGACTACTTCTTTTTGTTCTTGTAGTCGTGATAGTAGCCTACCTCCACATTCTCCAATACGGCCAGCGCATCTTCCGTTAAGACGGCCACATTGTAGTAGAGGGTCATGAGATAAGAGGCTATCGCTTTCTCATCCATACCCATCATTCTCACTGAGAGACCAGGAGCCACCTCTCCTGGCGTACCCGTCTGATAGAGTCCTGTTACACCCTGTACATCTTCCACGCCTGCTCTCATGAGTAATATGGACGTCAAGCCACTGCCATGTCTCGAGAGACCTTGCCCATCTACTTTGATCTTATCAGAAGGAATGAGAGGTATCCCTCTCCAGGTAATTACGGTCTGCTCATGAACCTTGATGGTAGGCGGTGGGGTACCTCTGAAAGTACACTCACGCGCGAAAGCTGCTATGGCACGTGGATGAGCCAAAAAGAAGGTTGGCTGCTTCCAAACTAACGACAGCAGGTTATCAAGATCATCCGGTGTAGGTGTACCGTACTTAGGCTGTATCCTCATACCCGGGTCACATTTGGCGAGGAGTCCGTAAGTGGGGTCGTTGATGATAGCAGACTCCTGCGACTCATACATGTACGCCATTGTAATGTTGATCTGCATCTGGAGTTGATTGATGGGATTGTTGTACAGATCTGAGATTCGTGAATGGACTCTCAGGATGGTCTGGATATTAGTAATCGGGATCTCCTCTGGCTCTTCGATGTAGTCCACGAAAGTCTTTGGAAGCTCCTCCACTCCCATGTGGCCCGACTTCACCTCAACTCGGTGTTCGCCATATTCATCTGATCCTGCCTCAAGGTCGAGTTGCTCCTGAATCGCCTGGTCAAATATCTGTTGATACTGTTTATTCTTCTTGAGGATACCTTGTAGATCCTTTTGTGATAAGGTGATAAATACACATTTTGTTAATGTCCTCACGCTTGACTGGGCTGACACATCCGCAACTAGCTCATCTTGGCCAAAGTAATCACCCGAACCGATGATTTTCATTTGAAGTTCTTCACCATGTACGCCAGTGTCAAAAAACTCGGCCGTACCATCCGCTAGTATGAAAAGTTTGTCTCTGTCTTCTCCCTTCTTAATCATAATAGAGCCAATGTCATACTGCTCCATTTTGAGATTTTGTGTCATTTGCTCAATCAACTCCATCGGCAGCTTGTAAAACATTGGGATCAGGCGAAAAGCCTCTGGCGTGACAGCTGGAACGCCACCGTCACCAAACTCGATACTTACTCTACCCGCACCTTTGAATATGAGTTTTGTTCGGTTGACCCGCAGAATGCCTCCAGGTACATCTCTCCAGGGTATCATGCGCAGCAGCAGTTTTGGACTCTGGGCGACCATCATTGGTCTGGTAAGATCTGTGTAGGTAAGGTTCTTTGCCGCTTTTATGCTGATTGTCTGGTTTTGATCATTGTAGGCCATAGTCGTTGGATTAAGGGTTAGTCAGTATTAAATGTAATAATTCAAACCGAAACTATTGCTCAATCGTCGACCACTTGGTCTTCATTAATCTCCACTTTATCGAAAGAGCGTCTGCTGCTTGAATGTGAATGGCTTACGGTCTTTCAAAAATCTAGTTGACCCCAGGCAACCTCTGCCTAGGCAGCTGGGTTCTGAGGGTGAAAGGTTTAAAGAGATGCCGAATTGATACTTGACGAAGAAGAGCTGATACGAAAATGCCTAGATGGAGATAGGCATGCGCAGACGCTGCTCTTTGATGGCTACTACGATGAGTTTTACCTTATTGCCATGCGCTATCTGGCGGAGCATCATGACGCGCAGGACGTGATCGTAAAATCATTTACCCGCATCTTCAATAACCTTTCAAAATTTCAGTCGCAGGGCACTGGCAGTCTCGGTCGATGGATGCGTACCATATTAATCAACGAATCAATCCGCTTGCTTCAAAAGCGAAAGATTGTTCAATACGACGATAGCACTGCACATCTTGAGATTGAGAATCCGGCCGCTGATGCTTTACAGCAAATGAGTGCAGACGATATTATGAGGTTGATTGAGCGGCTACCGACTGGCTACCGCACCGTATTCAACTTATTCGCGGTAGAGGGCTACTCACATGCTGAGATAGCCGAGATGCTTAGCATCAGTGTAAGCACATCGAAGACACAATTGAAAAAAGCCAGGCATCATTTGATGTCTAGCATTACAAAAGAAGAAGCTTATGGAACCATCTGATTTTGACAAAGCAATTCAGGATAAACTACAGCAGAAACCCGACCTGCATCGACAGGAAATGGAGCGCGCCAAACTAGGCATATGGTCCCAAGTGGATCACAACTTGCAGGAGCGGCGCACACCTTGGTGGCTACTCGTCGCGGCAGCATTGCTATTGTTGATCGGCTTTTCATATGTGCTCATCCACTTTCAAGAACGACACCAGCAGGAGCTAATTAGCCTTAAAAACCAGCTGGATCAAGTACAAAAGCAATATGAGCAACAGACCCTGGCTCTAACAGAAAAGAATGAGGATGTCCTGACTTTGGAGGGTCGGCTATCGCAAATGGATGTCCAACTCACGGCCCAGCGAGTAGAAGAACCTCAGCAGGTGGTCGAGCGCGTGGTACATCAGACCGATACGGTCTATGTGACGGAAGTACAATACCTAACGGTGGCTGCTCCCGCAGTTGACCCTACCGGAAATAATACTCTAGCGTCAGCATCGGTATCCACTGAGCAGGATGAATCGATCAACGATTCCGACGAACCCAGGCCTACCTTCATCGCCATCGCGTCAACTTCAAGTGATCAAAATACGAATCAGCACCTCAAGGTGAGATTCGGATCATTCGCTAAAAAACTACGAAACCCTTAAAACTCAAAACATGAAAACGATACTCAAAACAACAGCAACCACTCTTATTTTTATCTTTTTCTCCGTGATCCTACCTCAGCGTAGCTTCAGCCAGGCCATTGGAGATACCGTGATCTTCTATGTCGATCAACTCGTAGAAGTCAAAATCTCGATACACGACTATAGCCAGCTTGGAGCCAACAAGGAGATTGCTGAAGCGCTAGTAAGCTTTCGTAATGCCCTACCCACATTCGTGAAAAGCTTATCAGAAAATGAACCCGAGCTGGTTCGCCTTAAGCCAGACGGCACTATCTCTATTACGCCGGGTGATCCTGCTATCATCTATCAACAGGGGCAAGGAGGCTTAGTTGATACAGGGTTTAGAGATCGGGCGATTATCAGCAGAGAGGATTTTGAAATCACTATTTCCGCTGGTGACTTATCAGGTATCAGTGAGTTGGCATTGGATAGGCACCTGCTCAGCGTCGTCAATCAGTTACCACCAAAAACCCTCCGATCTCGCACGCTTTACTTTGAGTGTATGGGTGAAGCAACCACCGAGCTGTCTGACCGACATGTTACCAATCCTCCGATGGAGTTTCTGGAGCTGGAACTTGGTGCAGGAGCAGGTCTGGTCAAAAATAACTGGGTAACAGACATTTCCTTCGGTGTGGGCGTAGACTTCAACAAAAAGGGCGCACATCGCTATCCTTATATATCAACCAACATGCTTTTTGATTTCTCTGAGAGCAATCAGATCAATGTCAACACCTTTCTAAACGTGGGATATGGCTGGAACGTCACCAAGTTCTCCCCAAGAAAGGATAAGCTCTATTTGGAGCTGGGCTACCTAATCTCTCGCCAAGGTGACCTGTTCGAAGAAAATACTTTAAGGTTAGGTTTCAAATGGGCACCTATCAAAGGTGTCTATGTCAGTCCTCACATCTATGCTAGCGATGGATTTAGCAATATCTATCCTGGGGTGAGGATTGGGTTTGGGTTCTAAAACGAAATGGCGAGAACCTGGAAACAATTCCCAGCGGGTTTTGAAACCCCCTGGGAGTTGCTGGAAAATAGTCCAGTACGATATCTGCAAGCCACCAAATGGACTGCAATTGCGTATATTTAACCTATGATCATCGAAAGAACGGACAAGGAAGTGATTTTTAGATTACCGGCTGATATGAATCTTGAAGCTCTTCAGCGAGTTTTCGATTACTTACGGTTCAAAGAATTGACCAAGGATAGTGTGGCGACAGAGGAAGATGCCAATTCACTGGCTGATGAATCAAAACAGGTGTGGTGGGCTAAGAACAAAAGTCGATTCATCAAGTGAAACTGGTAGTTGATACCAATATCATATTCAGTGCCCTTCTGAATACTAATAATCGAATGGTGGAGATTCTTCTTCACCCAGAAAACAAGCTCAAGTTCTATGCACCCAATCTATTAAGGATTGAAATAGAGCGGTATCAAGAAAAGCTTACAAGAACATCAAAGCTCAGCAAAATCGCATTGAGCGAAGCTTCTACAAAAGTGATGGCGAAGATCACTTTTATATCGGAGGATTTAATTAGCCGAGAATCATGGATTCAAGCATTTGAATTAGTCAGTCAAATTGACGAAAACGATACTCCTTTCGTTGCGTTAGCACTTGACTTGAAATGCCAGCTCTGGACTGGAGACAAAAAGCTGTCCCAAGGCCTGCATGATCAACATGACTTGATAGTCAAAACCTCCGAATTGGTTTACTAACTCGTCATCGCCATCAGCAAATCACTCTGGGTGATGATCTGCACATCATTCTTATGATCGCGAACCAAGAGAGCTTTGTTCTCCTTGTTGATGAGTGAGCTGAGTACATCGAGTGAGTTATCCATCGCTACAAACTGGAAGGACGGGTCCATGATCTCCGAGACGGTTCGCGACTTGAGCTCTGGATTCTCGAATAGGAATCTGGTCATAGACATGTACCTATTGATCAGTCACAGGTTGGTGCTTGGGATATCTCAATTCAAATTGGATAATTTTATCTTCCATTGAGTAATTCCCATGCCCATTGAGATTTCAATAATATCATTCCTTTACCTGATAGGTGGAATCCAAGCATTCTTTATCGCCGGATACCTTCTCCTAAAAAAGAATGGTCCTAGCCAGGTAGCGCTATATCTAGCAATCCTACTGATCGGCCTATTTCTGACACTCTACGATTATTTCATCATTGATAATGAGCTCTACCGAGAAGTGTCTCATTTCTTGCTGCTTAGTTTTGCTTGGCAACTGGCTTATGCGCCTCTTATCTTTTTAATGACAAGGACTATCGTCATTCCTCAGAAGGAGTTTACCTGGCAAGACACATTGCACTTCATTCCGGCAGGGCTGCATCTGCTCTATGGGATTGCTACTTTTCACCTCCATAGTCTGATGTACAAGTCGGACTACATTGAAGGGTTGCTAGTGTCCTACGATCCAAGTGACTCGTACCACTCCTTAGTTTTTCAAGTATTCAATTTTGCTATCGCTGCACAACTTATCACCTATATAGTGATGTCTTATCGCCGGATAAGAGAGTATGGTGCACAACCCAAGCATAAGCACTATCTGAATATCGATAAGGTCAATAGATATTATTGGTCAATTGTAGGAATTACAGTCATACTTCTTGTAGCGTCGCTTGACATTCCTCGGGCAATCCTGTCACTAACTGGTCTGGACATTGGTGCTTACATGCTCGTTTTTCTATCTCTTTATCTATTTTATCTCGCGTACTTCATCGTGCTCAATCCGGAAGTCTTCGAGAAGCCTAGAATAAAGTATCAGGATTCGGCGCTAGCTGAGTCTAGAAAAAAAGAACTGGTTGACCTGCTCAATAAGCACATGACCAGAGAGCAGCCACATCACTCGGAGAACATCACGGTCAAGGCACTTGCGGCCAGCCTTGATATTTCAGACCGTGAGCTATCGCAAATCATCAATGAAGAACTAGGCCTCAACTTTTATGACTTCATCAACTATCATCGCATCGAAGATGCTAAAGTTCTTCTGACAACCGAGTCTGGAAGAAAATTCTCGATACTTGGAATTGCCTATGAGGTAGGATTCAATTCTAAATCTTCATTTTACACCGCCTTTAAGAAATTTACAGGTACTACTCCGTCCAGCTTTCAGAAAAAACTATAGTCAAAGTAGTCCGAATACCTGCAAAAAGACGATTTTCAATTCATCAGGGACTATTCTCGCATAAAATCTAAAAGAACTATGCACAGAATATTCATAATTACAATTGGACTATTATTGAGTCAATCACTCCTAGCTAGACAAGATATAAGTGGCAATTGGAGCGGCATTCTTACTTCTGCCCTTGGAGAACTTCAGATTACAATTAATCTGATGGATGATCCCCTATCGGGAAAATTAAATAGCTCTTCAGGCATTTCAGGAGTGGAGTTGAGCGATCTTCAGTTTGACAAAGGGCAACTAAGTTTTAAGGTACCTGCTTTTGGAGTTTCTTATGAAGGGAAACTGGTAGGAAATAAAATCACGGGTACCTGGCAGCAAGGAGGGGCTGAGGCGCCTCTCACATTCTCCAGGGCTAAAGGAGAATCGCAGCTTCCTACTCGAAAACAAACTCCCAATGGGGCGGAAGGTTATACCTCGCATAACATCCAGTTCAATCAAAGCACGGATGGCACCCTACTGTCTGGAACCCTAACATTACCCGATGGAGATGGGTCTTACTCATCTGCCATCTTGCTGTCAGTGGCAGGAGCAAACGATCGCGATCAGACACATAGCGGAGGTCATAAACCCTTCTTGGTCATGGCAGATCATCTTAGCAAAAATGGTATCGCAGTACTGCGCCTAGATGATCGCGGGGTAGGTGAATCAGAAGGGGATCTCTTTCAATGCAATTTCGAAACGCTCGTCCATGATGCCCTTAGTGCAAAGCAGTTTCTGGCTGATCACCCTAAAATTGATGCTTCCAGTATCGGCTTCATTGGTAATAGCGAAGGAACAGTCATCGGCGCAATGAGTGCTATTAGGGATACCACAGTAGCATTTACAATTATGCTAGGTGCTGTCGGTATACCTCTCTCAGATCTATCCATCGACCGACTTACAAGAATGCAGTCAATGTATCAGCTGACCGAACTTCAAAGAGAGGAGATCATTGCCTACTACGTCGCACTAGACCAGATTATCAATCAAGACATTCCTAAACAACGGAAGCGAATCAATATTGAAGCGCTTAAAGCCAGCAATACTTTCGATAAGGAGGGGTTCCCGAACCATCTCTTTTTCCTTCCAGCTTCCAAGGAGGAAAGAACAGAACTTTATCTAACCCGGTGGTACAAGGCACAGCTTACCTACCATCCTAATGATGTGCTACCAAAGCTCACGACTCCAAGCCTAGTAATTAACGGTAGTCTGGATGTCTTTCAAAGTCCTGACCTCAACTTCCCTGCGATACAAAAAGCCTTGTTCAAAGCTCGAAATACAGACTTTACATTGATGGTAGCTCCACAAGTCAATCATGTGATGCAAGAAGCCAAAACCGGCTTGCCAACAGAATATGGAAAACTAGACAACACAGTCTCACCTGTGGTCTTAAGTACCGTGACGAACTGGATTCAGACCAGGTTTGGTGTTAAACTATGAAAAGTGAATAGGAATAGTAACAGAATTTCAGCTCAACTCGTCATCGCCATCAGCAAATCACTCTGGGTGATGATGTGCACATCATTCTTATGATCGCGAACCAAGAGAGCTTTGTTCTCCTTGTTGATGAGTGAGCTGAGTACGTCGAGTGAGTTGTCCATGGCAACAAACTGGAAGGAAGGATCCATGACCTCAGATACGGTCTGTGACTTAAGGTCTGGATTCTCAATGAGCCTCCCAAGTACTTTGGAGTCAGTCAAACTTCCGACAAACTCATTGTCTTTGATTACCGGAATCTGATCGATTCCTTTGTCATTCATGTATTTGATGGCTTCTCCTACGGTCGAGCTTTGATCGATCGTATAAAGCTTACTACTACCGTTTCTGTTGGTTACGATATCTTTTGCGCTAGCGAAGTGGCGCGCGACAAAGCCATGGTCTTTCATCCAGTTGTCATTGTAGATCTTACCAAGGTAGCGGGTGCCATGATCTGGTAGAATGACGACCATCACATCATTTTCCGATAGGTGCTCGCGGGCATACTCCAGCGCACCATGTACAGCCGAGCCACACGACCATCCGCAAAAAAGACCTTCCTCCTCCGCTAGTCGACGGGTCATGATCGCACCGTCTTTGTCAGTCACCTTCACAAAGTTGTCAATAACGCTGAAGTCGACGTTTTTCGGTAGAATGTCTTCTCCGATACCCTCTGTCATGTAGGGATAGACTTCCTTTTCATCAAAGACGCCTGTCTCCTTAAATTTCTTAAACACCGAGCCATAGGTATCAATACCCACAGACACGACTTCAGCATTTTGCTCCTTGAGGTATTTGGATACACCACACATCGATCCACCCGTACCTACACCAGCCGCGTAGTGGGTGATCTTGCCTTCAGTATCGCGCCAGATCTCAGGGCCAGTGGTTTCGTAGTGGGCGCTGGCATTGGAAGGGTTGTCATATTGATTAGGATAAAATGAATTCGGGATATCCGCATTCAATTTTTGGGCTACTGAGTAGTATGATCGCGGATCTTCTGGGCCAACATTAGTAGGACACACGATCACTTCAGCACCAACTGCCCTTAGGATGTCAATCTTCTCCTGGCTCTGTTTATCCGCCAAGGTGAAGATGCATTTGTAGCCTTTTGCGATAGCGGCGAGTGCCAGGCCCATGCCTGTATTGCCGCTCGTACCTTCAATGATAGTGCCACCAGGCTTCAGTCGGCCATCCTTCTCCGCATCCTCTACCATCTTGAGTGCCATACGATCCTTCATAGAGTTGCCGGGATTGAAGTACTCCACCTTGGCGAGAATTGTGCCTTTGATACCTTTATTGACTTTATTGAGCTTCACCAAAGGCGTGTCACCTATGGTGTCGATGATGGAGTTATAGTACTTCATGTGGCTTTTTGTTGTTATGTTTGAATGGGCGGCCAGTGGCCTTTGCTACCGCAAAAGTAACCAGTCGCCAGATCACTAAAAAGGAATACGGACGGCTTGCCATTGAGTTAGCGATGAGCCCGACAAATTATACGAATGGGAATGCAAAGAATCAACCTTAGCGGCTCGCTTGAATTATCAAGACTTGTATTTGGTGTATGGAGATTGGGAGATTGGCAACTGTCTACCGACGAAATACAACGGCTCATTGAGCAGAACCTAGATCTAGGTATCTCAAGCTATGATCACGCAGATATCTACGGTGATTACACTTGCGAGGAGCTTTTTGGTAGGGTGCTAGCGCAATCACAAGAGTTGCGCGGCAAGATGGAGATCATCACCAAATGTGGTATCAAGCTGATCTCCAAAAATCGACCGGATCACAAGATCAAATATTACGATACCAGCCGGGATCATATCATCGCTTCTGCAGAACAATCACTGAAAAACCTTCATACAGATTATATCGACCTACTGCTTCTCCACCGGCCAGATCCATTGACTGATCCTGAGGAAGTGGCTGATGCGTTCAGAAAACTGAAATCTGAAGGCAAGGTGCTGCATTTCGGGGTTTCCAACTTCTCGCCTATGCAGTTTGACATGCTCAACTCCTATCTGGACGAGCCTTTGATTACTAATCAAGTGGAAATCTCCGCACTCTGTCTAGATCAGTTCAAGAATGGCGCCATTGAGCATTGCCAACTTCATAATATCCATCCAATGGCTTGGTCGCCATTAGGTGGTGGATCGGTCTTCACCGGACAAAATGAACAGGCCATACGTGTGCGAGAAGTGCTCACTAGATGGTCGGAGGAAAAAGGAAAAGGCATGGATCAACTGCTCTTTGCGTGGCTCCTCCGTCACCCTGCCAATATCATCCCTATTCTGGGTACAGGCAAAATAGGAAGAGTAGAAAAGGCCATAGAAGCGTTAGAGATTGACATCAGCCGACAAGAGTGGTTTGAGCTATGGCAAGTCTCTGCAGGAGAAGAGGTTCCATAGGCTAACCTCGTCATTCTCGAAAATATTGACCTATATTTTCAAAGGTCAATATTTATCGGGAATCTCGTTTGTTCAAAAAGAGTACTATCCATTACCAATAGTCAGCAAGCATTACCCGAGTCTCTTAGACAATCTCAAGGTGAGCGTTTGGCTACAAAACTAATGGGCTCTGGTCAACTAAAACCCGATCATCACGAAAGGCCCCCAGTAGATGGGATCGACGTACTCTGATCTTATCTCTTTCTTAGCATCCACAAAGCTCTGGCGCATATCTCCCGTCTCTAGCCATTTGTTGTAAAACTTGATCATGAGCTTCTGTGTCGCATCATCCGAGACTTTGAAAAGGCTCATAATGATCGTCTTGGCACCCGCCACTAGGAATGACCGTTGCAAACCAAAAACACCCTCACCCGCTTCTACTTCACCCAAACCTGTCTCACAAGCGCTCAGTACCACAAGCTCAGTCTGATCAAGGTTAAGATTCATCGCTTCATAAGCAGTAAGGATGCCATCATCCATATTGAAGTTGTAGTCCGTCCGATTCAGGATATCCCCTGCTCCGGTCAACAAAAGACCACTCCTCAGCAAAGGGTTCTGCGTGGCTCTGCCGGTAGCTTCACTCCTTCCTGCACCATCATCCTCTTTGAAAAACCCGTGCGTCGCGATATGGAACACTCTTGGGCTTTCAATTTCCTTGAGACTACTTTCGTCGGCTTGTGCTTCGGTGAAATAATCTGCACGCCAGCCATTTTCTTGCATTAAGTCACGAAGTTCATTCACCTCGATCTCTGTACCAGGTAGCTGAGAAATCACGTCAGTCGTAGATCTAGTCAGTCCATCTGAATCAACTTTTGTTCCTGGTTGGGTGTCAACATAAAAAGTTGGGTTACCAAACATCGCCACGATCTTAGACTCTCTTACACGATCCTGCTTCAATCGCTTTAAGAAAATATCTTTAGTGTTACTCACTAAGACGATATTGGAGTTGTCCAGGACAAACTGGCCATCCCCTGTCGGAATAGACTCGAGATTGATCTGATTGTAAACACCATCAGGAGAAAGATAAACCGTCGTTGATACTCCTACCTCATTTTGGATTTTTCGCCAGTAGGCGTCATAGGACTGGGTGTCCTCCACACTGTACCTGATACTATTTCGATAGATCTTGAGATTGCGCTTTTCCAAGTCAGATCCATTCTCCAATAGCACTAGCTGAGGCTTAGTCTTCTTATCAGGATTGACATAAAGTACCGCATACATAATCGAGTCAGAAAGTGTGTGCTTGAAATGACGGAAACGCACCATCTCCACCGCCACTTCATTAGGCTGGAGTGCATTCTGTACCTGATCCCAGGTCACGATGCGCGACTCAAAGGCACCTGCAAAATCTTCAGACTTCAAGCTTAACTCCTTCTCTAGGTCGTTGACCTCATTCTGAAGGCCACTTACATTGAGACCAGAGGAAGCGATCTCCTCGGTACTCATTGAGAGTGCTGCGGTCAATTGCTCCTTACTCTTAATCCATCCATTGTACAGATTTATGAGTGCGGTATTGCCACTACTTAAAATGCGCTGACGTACTTTGATCGATGAACTCAGCAGCAACGATTTGGTCAGCAATGCATTATTGTACAGCGAGCCGATAAGATCGTCATTCAATCTATTGTGACTCACGACAATCGAGTTGTAAAACTCATAGTCCACTCTAATAGTGTTCCAAAATTTTGCTTTCTCACTCTCACTCAAGGCAGGGAAGTAGTCCTCAATAAAGATCTGATACTTGCCTAGCACTTCTTCCAGCGATCGCTGTGCCTTCTTAACATCACCTTGCATGTAGTAGGCCTTACTCAGCTTGGACTGCACCTTCAGGTACTCCGGATGTTGATCATTGAAGAACTTCTCAAACCGTGCTTTAGCCTTATTGTAAAAACTCTCGGCCTGGTTGTAGTCGAATTGATTGTATCGAATATCTCCCATGAGAAGGTCGATAGTGGCCGCATTGATATTATTACGCTTGCCAATTTTAGATTCCCAGATCGTGCCGGCCTGCTCGAGGTAGCTTTCAGCTATGTCATAATTACCAGAAGCTATAGAGATGATAGCCGAGTTCTTGAGCAGCTCAGCATAGATAGGGGTAGATGCTCCGAGGTTATCACCAATGATCCTTTCTGAGGCTGTTAGCAGCTCCTCTACCTCAGGAATCGGATCACCCAAGTAATACTTTGCAAGTGCCAAATCAGCATTTGCGATAGCCACATCCACATGATTATCATCCAGTTTGGATTTTTGAATGCCTATGGCATTCAGCAGGATCTGCTCCGCTCGAGCATAATCTCCGATATACGAATATATCCTGGCAAGCGCTCTCAGGGGTGGCACGAGCTTAGTAGACTCATCTCCATATATATTCTTAGCCAGATTATAGGCGTTTCGCGCGTAGGTCTCTGACTGAGCATAGTCTCCAATCAGTAAATAGAATTCAGCTTGTGTGACTAATGGCTTAAGCAACTGCCTACTATTCTTTCCAAATCGCTTTTCCTTAGTAGCAATAGAACTGGTCAATATTTCCTGCGCTTCCGCGTACTGTCCAATTTTGATATAAAGAGCAGCCAGGTCGTCTTTTACATTTTCACTATCGACAACTTGGATGTTATTCTTTTCCCGGGTACGAAAAGCCTCATCGATACTGCCCTCGGCCGCATCATACTCTCCATAGATACTAAGTAATGATGCCTCCGTGATCAACATGGCACTATAGTCAGTGAGACTCTCCAAGGTTTTTGACTGCAAGATGATTTCAAAAGCTTCTTCTAGTGCCTCTGTAGCCTTTTCATAGTTGCCAATCTTCAACTGCAGTCTAGCTATTAAATGAAGTTCCCTTCCATATCTGATGTCTTGATTATCCCATTTGCGTCTCGCCTCAAGTAGTGCTTTGTCGAGATAGCTGGATGCCTTCTCGAACTCATCATTCTCAGAATAGAAAGTAGCCACATGATTGAGAATGTCCGTGTAAAGTGGGTGTCCCTCAGTGATCTCCGGCTCTACGATCTCTATCCAGCTCTTATCGTATATCTCTTTAGCTATGTCGAAGTTGTCCGTGTGATCTATGTAATAGTTAGCCAGCCTGACTTGCGTCATATGGTAGCCTGGTGCATCTTCACCGATGAGCTCTTTTTGGATCCCCAGAATCGCGTTAAGATAATTCTGTGCACTTTGGAGTTTGTTTGTCAGGATAGCCACACGATAGCCGATATCTAACAACTCGATTCTTTTAGCATGATTTTGCGGTAGCGTGGACTTCTTCCTTAGTAAAGCAGACAGGTCAGAGGCAAGGCCGTCGAGATCCTGATTTTCGATTTGATTATCAAACTTGACCAACTCATCCGAAAGAGAGTAAACACTCCGCTCATCATGATATTTGTTCATGGTGATTCGTAGCTCCTCGTTGGTGATCTTGTATTTTGCCTTGTTATCATTTCTGAAATAAGCACCCAGGAGCTTATTCCGTAGCTCCATGACGAGATAGTGTGAAGGAGCGTAATCCTTAAGCGCTTTCAAGTAAGCCTTCTCATAAAACTTGACCAAAGGATCTACATCCATTCCGCTCTCCTCGAGTAGCAAAGCATTGTAGAACTGGTTCATCGCGTAGGTAAGATCCTTTTTGCCCAGCGCTTCATCAATCCACAGTTCATTGGTCACAAAAGCCGAGTCTGCACTCAGATAGTCACCCATCAACCGCTGCGCATTCGCTCTATAGATCAAAAGCTGCGCGTACTCCTGCGCATTAACTTCGAGGGTCTTCTTGTCCCCCTCGCTAAGACGAGACTGGAAAAAGCCAATCTCACTATCAATCGCATTTATGGCTTCAGCATAATACCCTTTACCTACCAGAATGTTGGCGCGGTTGACCTGAAACTCGGCCTTCACGTCATCATTAAGCGCGCTAGCAGATTCAAAAATAGCCTCAGCTTGGTCTGTATAATCGCCTGCTTTGCGGTAGTGACCGTAGAGAAGATAAATATGGGAAGCATCTCGGAGCGTAAAACCATGCTCTATGGAATTATCTCCGTGAATCTTGATACTTGCTTCGATAGCTTTATCAAGCTGGGTCAGGCCGTCCTCTAGGTATCCCAATGCCACAAAGCACTTCGCCTCTTGCAATATGGCTTGGGCATTGAAGCGATTGTCTTCTCCAAATGACTTGATCGACTTCTCTTTGATCTTTTCGATCTGTTTTAGCGCCTTATCATAGTCACCAAAGAGGTAGTCCTCTTGGATTTTTGCGAATTGAGAATCGTAATCCTGTGCAGAGATGGTAATTACAATTCCCTGCAATAGAAATAAAGTGAGGAATAATTGTAATTTTTTCATGATCAAAATAACAAAAATTGGGCGTTAGTTACAAGGTGTCCTCCGGGCTCATTAGTTTTTGGATGATTTCTTTGGCAGCCTTTGGTATGACTGTACCAGGTCCGAATATGGCCGACACCCCTTTTTCATATAAAAAATCATAATCCTTTTTCGGGATTACTCCACCAGCGACTACCATAATATCTCCACGGCCAATCTTATTAAGTTCTCCTATCAGCTTAGGAACGAGCGTCTTGTGTCCAGCCGCTAAACTAGAAGCACCTATCACATGGACGTCATTCTCTGCTGCCTGCATGGCCACTTCTGCAGGTGTCTGGAACAACGGCCCGATATCAACATCAAAGCCTAGATCAGCAAAGCTAGTAGCGATAACCTTGGCTCCTCTATCATGACCATCCTGACCCATCTTAGCCACCATGATCCTCGGTCTGCGACCTTCAAGCTCTTCAAATTCGTCGGCCAGTGCACGTGCTTCTTGGTACGCGCTGTTGTCTGCTATCTCTTTTGAGTATACACCGCTAACCGATTGTACCTGAGCCTTATGTCTACCGAATACTTTCTCCATCGCCATGGATATTTCCCCTAAGGTAGCTCTTTTTCGAGCTGCTTCCACGGCTAGCTCCAGCAGATTTCCATGACCCGATTTGGCCGCCTCAGTTATTGCCGACAGGGCATTATCTACTTCATCATTATTTCTTTCATTTTTCAGTTGCTTCAATCTATCGAGCTGCGATTTCAACACCTTAGCATTATCTACTTCCAACGTCACCAGCTGTCCCTGTTCCTCGACCTGATATCTATTGACACCCACGATGATATCCTTACCTGCATCGATTCGCGCCTGCTTTCGAGCTGCTGCCTCCTCTATTCTCAGCTTTGGCATGCCAGTTTCGATCGCTTTGGCCATACCACCCAGCGACTCGATCTCTTCGATGATCGTCCACGCCTTTTCTATGAGTTCGTTGGTCAATGACTCCATATAGTAAGAACCACCCAATGGGTCGACTACTTTAGTAATGTTGGTTTCTTCTTGAAGATAGATTTGTGTATTTCTGGCTATCCTAGCGGAAAAATCTGTGGGAAGTGCAATTGCTTCGTCTAGGGCATTAGTATGTAGCGACTGGGTATGTCCAGTCACTGCAGCCAGCGCCTCAATGCATGTACGAGCAATATTATTATACGGGTCTTGCTCAGTAAGACTCCATCCAGAGGTCTGGCTATGCGTCCTCAAGGCCATCGACTTGTTATTCTTAGGATCGAACCGCTTGATGATCTTTGACCAAAGCACCCTGGCAGCACGCATCTTCGCGACTTCCATGAAGTAGTTCATTCCGGTAGCCCAAAAGAATGATAGTCTAGGTGCAAAAGCATCTATATCAAGACCTGCATTGATCCCGGCTTTCACATATTCCAGCCCATCGGCTAGTGTAAAAGCTAACTCCAGATCGGCTGTAGCACCGGCCTCTTGCATGTGATATCCGCTTATGCTGATACTGTTGAACTTCGGCATGCGCTGGGCAGTGTACTGAAAAATATCAGAGATGATATGCATGGAGGGTAGCGGTGGATAGATATAGGTATTTCGCACCATAAATTCCTTGAGGATGTCATTCTGAATCGTACCGGACAACTGATCAAGGGCAACTCCTTGCTCCTCGGCAGCCACTATATAAAATGCCATGATCGGCACTACAGCTCCGTTCATCGTCATCGAGACAGACATTTGGTCAAGTGGGATCTGATCAAATAGCACTTTCATATCCTCAACCGAATCAATTGCCACTCCAGCCTTACCCACGTCACCCTCTACCCTTGGGTGATCAGAGTCATAGCCTCTGTGCGTAGCTAAATCAAACGCCACTGACAATCCTTTTTGTCCTGCTGCTAGGTTCCGCCTATAAAAAGCATTGGACTCCTCCGCTGTAGAGAAACCGGCGTATTGCCTTATAGTCCATGGACGCAAGGCATACATCGTAGCATAGGGCCCTCTCAAGTAGGGTGGCAATCCTGCCGTGGACTCAAGGTGCTTAAAACCTTGAGTATCCTTAACGCTATAGTGGCTCTTGGCAGCTACCCCCTCTGGAAAATGCCCTGCTTCGGAAGCGACTTTTGTTTCAGATGGAAGCGGCTCTGTCTGGTCGTAAGCTATCCTTGAAAAATCGGGTGTCTTCATATCAAATCGCCTTTAACATTTTTAGGATGTGCGAATTGATTTCAAGCACATCAGATTTCACATGGATCAAAACATCTACTCCTATGCCCTGTAAACTTTCAGCGTTTGCCGGATTGCCGGCCAAGATTACTACCTGAGCCTTCTTGTGCCATTCGGCAATTTGACTTTCATTGATATCAGCATAGTCATCATCTGCTCCACAGATCACAATGACGTCAGTGCTTACTTCTTCATTAGGCGGATATTTGACCTCCTTGAGCAATTGAAAACCTCCACATCCTAGAAAATTGGTGGCAAAGTTTAATCTGCCGGTGATCATCGCCGCATTGTCACCCAGCGTGATCGGCAGTACACTTGGCAGTTGTTTTAATTTTCCGGTTTTTACTGATTGATGCAGTTGATATCTCAGTGCTTCGAAGTTCTTCGAATGACGGAAGCCAGGGCTCAAATTACCCACCGTCGATTTATCTATTCCGTTAGGATAATTATTCACTCCGACAAGTGTCTTACGCCTGCCACTAACCTCCTCTAATATTCTATTTTGATCCGCCTCAATATCAGACGCCAAGCGGCCATCAGCATTGTACACCAAAAATCCTCCTGCAGTTTCCATCTTTTGGAATCTCTCCCACCCTGCTTTACACAGTTTTTCTGTTAAGGACTCCACGAAATAGGATCCGGCCATAGGATCCTGCACCCAATGGCCATAGGACTCTTCCTTTATCAGATTGCCGATGTTCCTCGCTATTCTTCTGGCGTCTTGGTTATAGCCATCGGGTTCGAACGGTGTGACAATCAATCCATCTGCTGTTCCCAATACAACTGATAATGCCTGGGTGGTTTTTCTCAGATAGTTCGTATCCGAATCAAGAGAAGATTCAGTGACTTTTGAGGTTCTACCAATAACTGAGAAATCCTCAACAGAACATTCAATATCATAGGCTCTGAATAGCTTGTAGGCCAACTTTCGGATTGCCCTGATTTTGGCTATCTCATGGTAGAAATCTGTACCTGCCGCCGTAGAAACCTGCACTTTTCGCGATAGCAGGTCAATTGCAATATTTTTATCCGTAGAATTCTCGATGACCGTCTTGAGTAAACCAAGCAGAACGCCTAACTCCAGCGTGATGGATGCCCCTTGTTCTTGAAATAGATGCAATGGAACATCAACGGTTCGGAGATGATCAAAGCTCGAAAAATAACCAGTGCTCCGATGCAACAGGTCAAGATCAATTTTAAACCCAGCCTGAGATCCAGAACTAGTCAACCATGGCGTACCAATAAAACCCTTGAAACTATCCTTTTCAGCGTTTCTACTTTCAAAAAGTGAAACAATCTCTGACAAGCCGTCGACATCACTCTTCATCCCAAACCAGCAGTGCTCCGGCCAAATAGCGCTCAAATCAGAATAGTCGGATAGTTTATCTTCAGTTTCGATCAAAACCCCTTCAGCACCCATATTAAGGGCATTCTGGCTTCTCCTATTCGTTTGTCCATCCAAATGGAGCAGTTCGATTAGTCTGAAGCCACTAGTTGAAAGCCTACTACCGAAACCTTGAGTTCCACCCTTTGAAACATCACTCTTGCTGTAGTAGGGTGTCAACTCAAGGTCTGGCTCATATTGCCAGTTGAGCTTGGACAGGGGTTTTCCATTTAGCAGACGCTTCGCCTCACTTTCCCATGCGGCTCTATCCACGGGTTCGAATTCATCAAAGTTGACCATGTTCATCACCTTAGTTAATGATAGTCGTAAAATAGCTCGCTCAATTTTTTTAAAGAATAAACCTCATCAATATTTGATAATCTCGGGTGTGATAATTATCATGCGAGTATAAGCGACAGATACACGAGCTAATTGTACTATTCAAAGACAATAAAAAAAAATTAGCTCCTCATATCTATCTCACATCCAGCTACGGTCGATTTTAGAATATCAAGAGATTTGTTATTTTTTTGTTAAAAAATTTTATAACAAATTTGATGCCCTGCGAAAATCAAAAGGGGCCAAAATTGTCTAAAACTTAGTCTTCAAAAAGAGTAGTTTCCATGCACAAAGATTTGTGGGATAAGTGTTTGCATTTCATAAAAGGTGAAATTCCAGAACAGAGCTTTAAAACCTGGTTTTCGCCTATTACTCCTCTAAAATTTGAGAATGGAGCTTTGACAATTCAAGTGCCTAGCCAGTTTTTCTATGAGTGGCTTGAGGAGAACTACGTCCACTTATTGAAGCAAGCTTTACAAAGAGAGCTTGGCGAAAATGGCAGATTGGAATATTCCGTAGTGGTCGATAGTGGGAATAGTGTTAATAAACCCTACACGGTCAATTTATCCGCTAACGGTCAGGGCAGTAAATATGGACAGAACCATGATAATGGCCGTCATGAAATCAGAAGCCCCTTCTCACTTCCAACTGTAGATCTTCATAATCAGTTTTGCAATCTCAATGAGAGCTACCTTTTTGACAATTATATAGAGGGTGATTGCAACAGGTTGGCAAGATCCGCTGGCTATGCTGTTGCTCAAAAACCAGGTATCACTTCTTTTAACCCACTGATGATTTATGGTGGTGTTGGTTTAGGCAAAACCCACTTGGTGCAGGCCATCGGTAATGAAATTCGTCATAAGTCAAAAGAGAAGTTTATTCTCTACGTCGCTTCTGAGAAGTTTACGAATCAGTTCATTGAAGCACTGAAGAACAACAACGTTCAAGACTTTACTAATTTCTATCTGAACGTTGATGTATTAATTATTGATGACGTGCAATTCCTTAGAGATAAGGAAAAAACACAGGAGATTTTCTTTCATATCTTCAATCATCTCCACCAAAATGGCAAGCAGATCATTATGACTTCTGACTGTCCTCCGAGAGACTTGAGAGGTCTACAAGAGAGATTAGTCAGTAGATTTAAGTGGGGGTTGACTGCCGACCTGCAGTCTCCTGACTTTGAGACCAGGATGGCGATCATCAAAAAGAAGCTACAGTCAGACGGTGTTACAATACCTGATGACGTGCTGGAATACCTTGCCTATAGTATAGACACTAATGTACGCGAGCTTGAAGGTGTCCTCATCTCATTGATTGCCAATGCCTCTCTCACTAAAAGAGAAATTGATCTGGAGCTAGCGAAGCATACCCTTAGAAACATAGTACGGGACATTGATGGTGAGGTCGGTATCGACTATATCCAGAAAACTGTCTCGGACTTCTTCAAAGTGTCACAAGATGACATGAAGGCTAAAACTCGGAAGAAGGAAATAGTGATCGCACGTCAAGTGGCTATGTTCTTCTCTAAGGACTATACCAACCACTCTTTGAAATCAATCGGATATCATTTTGGAGGACGTGACCATAGTACCGTGATTCATGCGGTACAGTCAGTCAATGATATGATCGATACTGACTCTAAGTTCCGCTACTCTATTGATGAGCTTAAGAAAAAGCTCAAAATGAGAGTGGCCTACTAGAACATGTAAGGATAGTACACCTTACGGCCGTTTGTATCCACACCTGAGATAATCACTCTACCGCGAATTCTTTCTAGTATACTCGCTAGTTCTTCTGCATCCTCGATCTCGACATTGTTGATTTTGGTAATAATGAAGCCCTCAGGTATATCCAGTCTTCTGAAGAATCCGCCGCGAATGTCTACCACCCGCACGCCGTTGCTGATGCCGAGCACTTCCTTCTCAAGCTTGGGTACCGACTCAAATAAGACACCAAGACTTTCCGCCAAGTAAGTAGATTTGGTGATTACACTAGTGGTACCTTCCCTGTTCGTCAGCGTCAGTGAGCGCTTAATTACCTCATCATCTCTTCGCAAGGTGATCTCTATCCTATCTCCTGGATAGTAGTAGCCGATCAGTTCCTCCAGATTTGCCTTACTCTCGATTGGCCTATCGTTAATGGCCAAAACCACATCGCCTTTCTTGATTTTGACTTGATCTGCCGACCAACCTTCTCTGACGTCCGTGATGATGACCCCATCCGTCGACTCCAGCTCCATTCTTCGCTTGATGTCACTATCTATATCTAAGTATTCCGCTCCAAGAAAAGCCTTTTGTACCTCGCCATAGGTCTTAAGGTCATTGAAGACTTTGTTGACAATATCGACAGGAACCGCAAACCCATAGCCAGCATACGAGCCGGTACGACTGAGTATCGCGGTGTTGATACCGATCAGCTCCCCTCGGATATTCACTAATGCACCACCACTATTTCCAGGGTTGATGGCTGCATCAGTCTGGATAAAAGACTCGATTGGAAACTTATCCCGAAGGATATTGATATTCCTGCCCTTGGCACTGACTATACCTGCGGTCACTGTTGAGGTGAGATTAAAAGGATTACCCACTGCCAAAGCCCATTCACCTACATTCACTTCCTCGCTTTTACCAAGCGTAATTGCTGGCAAGCCCGTAGTATTGATTTTGATCACGGCTAAGTCTGTGGATGGATCTGTACCGATGAGCTCAGCTTCATAAGAATCCTTACCATGAATCACAGTAATGCCATCCGCCTCATCAATCACATGATTATTGGTGACGATATATCCATCATTTGAGAAAATCACACCCGAACCGCTACTGGTAGCTTGAGACGCCCGTGGCTGAAAAAACCAATCCATCCAATGTCCAGATCGATACTCTATTTCGTTCACCGTCTTGATGAAGACAACACTTTGGGTACTCTTCTCGGAGGCCATCACAAAATCGTCATTATAATCCATATTAGCCCGAGTGGGTGACTTTATGGTGTAAGTGCTAAGTTGATCTCGGTTTTGGCTGTCCGAGGATTGATTTGAGGCGAAATCAGCGTAAACGCTTTCATCTTGTGAATGACTCGTTTGCGATAGGTCAAAATAGTTAATTATTGACATCCGACTAAAAAGAGGGAGTTAATGTTATTTCTTGTAAAAAGACAATTTTACTGACGGGGCATCATTTTGTTGCCCCGCCAGAATTTATGATGTTTGAGTTCCTACACATCGAACATCATGGCTAAAAATAGTTACCTATCGGGACAACCAATCATTTGTCAGTTGCTTTCTTATGTTCCTAAGGAGTTGGTGGATTCCAGTGTAGAAGAACACCAGAGCGACCGATATTATAAGACGATGACCACTTTCAAGCAGTTGGTCTTCATTTTCTACGGAGTAGTGATGCGATGCAAGTCGTTGAATAATCTCTGTAAGAACACCTTAATGCTAGAGGACAAGCTGACCTACCTGGGTATTGGCGAGCTCCCAGCGGTCAGCACATTGAGTGATGCCAATATCAATCGGAGCAGTGAAGTTTTCGCCACTTTGTACGGGAATCTCTATCAATATTACAAGGATACCCTTATGCCTACCCTGTGCCATTTCACTGAAGACCTGGATGAACAGAAAATCTTTTGTTTTGATTCTTCGACTATTACCTTGTTCGTAGATATTTTCAAAGGTGCCGGAAGGAACACACTAACAGGGAAGAAGAAAGGTGGACTAAAGCTGCATACCAAGATGCCTATGACAGGCTTTGTACCTGATTTAGTGCATTTGACGGAGGCTGCCTGTAACGACAAGACTTTTCTCGGACAGCTAAAGGTGGACAAAGGGGGCATTTATATCTTCGACAAGGGCTATGTAAACTATCAGGTATGGGCAGAGTGGACCTTACTGGGTGTATTTTATGTGACCCGTCTCAATGAAAATGCCAACTACGAAGTGTTGGAAGGGAAGCCCAACCATGTAAGCCAATATGCTGATGGAGGTATCGTCAGTGACCAAAGAATCCAGTTTAGTGATGGCCTGGAGGCACGTTTAGTGGTTTTTAAGGATCATGCCAGTGGGAAGGTGCTCCAATTCGTTTCCAATATGTTCGACCATGAAGCAATGACCATTGTCCTGCTTTACAAGTACAGGTGGAATATAGAGGTGCTTTTCAAGCAACTCAAGCAAAACTTTGAGCTGTGCTATTTTTTCTCGGACAGCTCAGAGGGTATAAAAACACAGATTTGGATTGCTTTGATTGCACAATTGATCTTTTCAGTGATCCATAGGCAGATTAAAGAAGCCGAACGTTTTTCAACTTTGGTCAATGTCGCTTCTAACAACATGACTTCTTATGTTGGGCTGGTCAGGTTCATGAAAGTTGGACGGTTAAAGCCCCAAGATCGTGATCTGGAAATAATACAACTACAACTATTCGGTGATGAAGGGGAGGGTAATTCTGAGGAAGATAAGGAATTCTACCCTGACACCTCTTAAGAGCACTTTTTTAACTAATCTCTACTTTAGTCGGATATCAGTAAT
>JAVKDO010000019.1:0-150383 GCA_040222235.1 Cyclobacteriaceae bacterium | reverse complement strand
CTGCAGGAGTTGGGCTATGAGATTCTTTGGGAGAACATTGGCGACCCCATACAGAAGCATCAGCAGCTACCACAATGGATGAAAACTATCTTGACCGATCTGCTTAATGAAGATGATACCTATTCTTATAGCCATTCTAAGGGGGTTTTGGCGACCAGGCAATTTTTGGCCGATCGTACCAATAAGATTCAGGGAGTCCAGATTCAAGCGGAGGATATTACTTTTTTCAATGGGCTTGGTGACGCTATCGCCAAAATGTACCAATATCTATTGCCGACCTCACGTGTCATCGGGCCGTCTCCAGCCTATTCGACTCACTCGTCCGCGGAGGCTGCTCATGCCAACCACCATCCTATCACCTATAAGCTAGACCCCAAAAACTCCTGGTATCCGGACATGGATGATTTGTACAACAAGGTCAAGTACAATCCGAGTATTGTGGGTCTTTTGATTATCAACCCTGATAACCCGACGGGTATGGTGTATCCAAGAGAGATACTTGAGGAGATGGTCAATATCGCTAGGGAGTTTGATCTCTTTATTATTAGTGATGAGATCTACCAGCACATCGTCTACAATGGAGCGGTTGCTACCGCTTTGGCTGAGATCATTGGCGACCTACCGGGAATAGCGCTGAAAGGGATCTCCAAAGAAATACCCTGGCCTGGTGCAAGGTGTGGCTGGGCAGAATACTACAATAGGCAGCATGATAGCGAATTTGACCGCTTGTGTCAGACGCTAGATAATGCGAAAATGATAGAGGTGAGTAGCACCAAACTGCCTCAGGTTGCCATTCCAAAACTGTTGGGGCATGAAAACTACGCACCATTTAGACTTGAACTCAATGAGCGAATCGGCGGAAGAAGTCGCACGATAGCAGAGATACTGGGTGATCTACCTCAGATTGAGTTCAACCCAACCAATGGCGCCTTTTACAACACCATTATTTTCAAAGAGGGTGTGCTAAAGCCTGGTCAAACGATGGAGATCAAAGACGAAAAGGTTAGCACATTGTTAGACACATGGTTGAATGAACCTACAATCGCCCTTGACAAGCGTTTCGTGTATTATTTATTAGCAGCCAAGAATGTCTGCGTTGTACCGACCTCTTCATTTTGCTCGGATCTCTTGGGCTTCCGTGTGACGCTGCTGGAGGAGGATGAAGACATGCTTCAAGAAACGTTTCTTAGGATCAAGCAAGGTATTCTCGAGTATACTTCCTAATCCTGCTCAAAGTCATAATTTAGGCTTTCAAATGTTCATCGTACGAGCGAGCAAGGGGACTACTTTTGCCGCATAGCAGTTACAGCACATGAAGACGAATTGGAAACTCTTGGTATCCATCCTGGTACCGTTAGTCATATTACTTATCCCCGTAGAATCCTTTGGTATCGTTGGCCTGGACATTATCCAGCAGCGCGTGATCGCATTATTCTTTCTTGCGGCGCTACTTTGGATACTTGAGCCGATTCCGATCTATGCGACATCATTGTTAATCATCGTATTGGAGCTCATCACCATCTCTACTTCTGGACTAGAACCCTTGGTTGCCGATGCTGGTACTGCCACATTTGGTGAGTTGATCCCTTATCAGGAAATCATGGCGACCTTCGCCTCTCCGATCATCATGCTCTTCCTTGGTGGCTTTTTCCTTGCCATGGCAGCCACCAAATACAGACTTGATCAAAACCTGGCGAGAGTACTGCTTAAACCCTTCGGCACCAACCCGAAATATCTCATGCTTGGCATCATGGCTATTACGGCGACCTTTTCGATGTTCATGAGCAACACCGCTACTACCGCGATGATGCTCTCATTGCTAGTACCTGTATTGGCGGCCTTTGATCAGGGAGATGCCGGTAAGATTGGATTAGCCTTATCAATCCCGTTTGCTGCGAACATCGGAGGAATTGCTACTCCTATCGGGACTCCTCCGAATGCCATCGCACTTAAGTATTTGACTGGAACAGATACCATCACCTTCGGATCGTGGATGGTTTTTGGGCTGCCTTATGTTCTGGTCATGCTTTTCGTAGTATGGGTGCTCCTGATTTGGTTTTACCCTTCTACCACCGCAGCAGTCAAGCTCAATATCAAAGGCAAATTCTTAAAGTCGTCGAAAGCTTATATTGTTTATGTGACCTTTGGGTTGACCATATTACTATGGTTGTTCGATTTTCTACACGGCATGAATGCCTATGTGGTTGGTCTCATTCCGGTAGGTGTATTTCTCGCGACGAATATTATTACGAAAGAAGACCTTAAAAAACTGAGCTGGGACGTACTATGGCTGGTGTCTGGCGGTATCGCACTTGGACTAGCGCTAGACAAGACCGGGTTGGCTGCCAATCTGATCAATAATATCGCCTTCGATGAGTTATCACCTTACGTTATTGTGCTAGCGGCGACAGTGCTCGCTACGCTGATGGCGAATTTCATGTCTAACACGGCTACCGCTAACTTATTACTACCCATCATAGCTGTCCTTGGAACAGCACTGCCTGCCTTAGAAGGACTAGGCGGAAGCAAGATGCTCATCCTCTCAGTGGCCATGGCAGCATCATTGGGTATGGCGCTACCGATATCCACCCCTCCCAATGCATTGGCGCATGCCACTGGGCTGATCAAGACTCAGGATATGACCAAAGTAGGTGTTGTAATTGGTTTGGTCGGTCTCATTGGGATCTATCTCCTGATGTTTGTGTTGAAAATCACTAACTTCTTCTGATGTCAGCAGAATCTCGAATCGGTGGACTACTACAGGAGCATTTCAATGACCCCTCGAAACAGCTTTTGTTAAAAAAAGGCGAAGTTCTGATGGATCAAGGACAGCCGAACCATCGACTTTACTTGATCAAGGAGGGAAATATGACAGGCAATGTTCGAGATGGGGAGGGCAATTTTTATGAATTGTTCCGTAGTACAAAAGGCATGTTTGTTGGTGTTTACAGCTTCTTTTCGAGAACCTACATTAGTGCAACCCGCATTCTTGCTCAATCGGATTGCCAATTGGCATATATCGAGTCAGAAGGTTTGTCGGGTGCAGAACCAGAGAGATATCAGAAGGCCCTTGAAGATGCATTGGAAGTAGTCGTTTATGAACTAAATGCTCGCCAGCGCCTAGCACACGAAGCATCTATGCAGAGCCGCAATACCATGAACAAGCTTTTTGAGGCAGATAAAATGGCCACTTTAGGCCAGATGGCAGCTGGGCTCGCGCATGAGCTCAACAATGCCATCATGGTGCTGGAGCGCAACACGGACTGGCTCTCAGGACGTATCGAGGAGCTTATCGAAGAGCGGGTGCCGCAGTATCAGAAATACTATAAATCAGGGACAGATAGTGCTGTTCCACTATCGACAACAGAGGTGCGTGAGCGTGCCGGAGAACTACAGAGGAAACGGAAGCTGGAAAGAAGCCTGGCAAAGAAACTGGCTCGCACTGGCCTGCCCACTTCTGAGCTCTTATCGGAAAATGATATCGAGCTGGCCAACCTTTCGCAGTACTGGGAACTGGGTAAAGCATTCAACGATATGCAGCTAGCTGCCCAACATGCCATACATGTGGTCAAGTCAGTAAAGCAGCTGGGAGCCAACCGCTCGGATCGGCAAGATGGACTCCAGATCAACGAGACCATCAGCGAAGCAATGGGTATCCTGACTTCTGCGTTGCGTACGATAAATGTGAAAACTGAATTGGATGAATTACCCACTATTTATGGTAATAGCGGAGAATTCGTGCAAGTGTGGATCAACATCATCAAAAACGCATGTGAAGCCATGCAACAGGCTGGTACTCAGGAACCATCCATTTTGGTAAAGACCCAAAAGCGCAAAAAACACATAAAAATTACCCTTAGCGATAACGGACCCGGTATCCCGAAGCATATCAAGTCGAAAATTTTTCAGCCAAGCTTCACGACGAAAGTCGGAGGCCTTTCTTTTGGTCTTGGCTTAGGTCTCTCTATCGTACAGCGGCTGGTAGCTAGCTACGATGGTAAGATCAATGTTAAAAGCCAACCTGGAGAGACCTCATTTATCATTGAAATCCCCTACGATTATGGAAAAGATTAACATTATCTGTGTTGACGATCAACGCACTGTTCTGTCTTCTTTGATGACTGATCTGGAGCTTTTCGAGCAATACTACACTATCGAAGAATGCGAATCGGCAGACGAGGCTTGGGATCTCCTTGATGAGATGGATAGCAACGGTGAGATGATCGGCTTGATTATCTCTGATCATGTCATGCCAGGTAAGACGGGTGTCGATTTCCTCATCGAGGTAAACGACGATAGTCGATTTGATGGGACGAAGAAGATGCTGCTGACTGGCCTTGCTACCCATCAGGATACGATCACCGCGATCAACAAAGCCAATATTGACCAATACCTCGAGAAGCCCTACAAACCAGAGGAGCTTCATGATGCTGTGAAGAAGCTTACGACGGCCTTTCTCTTTGAGCAAGGGGTTCCTTATCAAGACTTCAACGAAGTGCTCGATCAACAGACTTTACTAGATAAAATGCGCCAAAGTAGCTTCTAGTGTCATTGGCCTGACCAATGATTTGATCCAATTTGAACAAATGATCGTTGTATCGATTGATTAGTTCTACTTTGTCAACACAACTAAGATTGTCACATTGAGGCTCTCGAAATGTATATCGATATTGATTTCGACTGGCTCAATCTGACAGGGACTGTTTAAGAGCCGAAGTTGACAAAGTAGAACAAGAAAATAACCAACAGACATATGAAAGCAATTTGGAACGGACAGGTCTTAGCAGAAAGTGATGATACTGTCGTCGTAGAAGGAAACCACTATTTCCCGCCACAGTCGATCAATAAGGATCTTTTTAAGGAGTCAGTAACACATACGGTCTGCCCCTGGAAAGGTACAGCGAGCTATTATTCCCTTGACGTAGAGGGTAAGGAAAACAAAGATGCCGCCTGGTACTATCCTGACACCAGCGAACTTGCGAAAAATATCAAAGGATATATAGCCTTCTGGAAAGGCGTGGAAGTGGCCAAGTAAGATCGAAGCGGAAGACCTACGAAGTTTTAGAAACTTCGTAGGTCTGCGAGCCCTCGGGAGTTGCACCCAACCCTATAATATCCAAACCCGTTGTTTGTGTCCTCACAAATGACCTCTCGCAAGGCACCTCATATATCCAAAGCCCTAAGCAGCCGCTTAAAATCTAGCGAATCATTATACACATTGGGCGCTATGCGGATGGCGCTACCGCGAACGGAAACACTTACCTTATTGGCCTTGAGGGACTTTTGAAGTTTCTCGAGGCTATGCTCAGCACTGAGCCTTATCCCAAAGAGGTGAGTACTTCTGTATTCCTCTTCTTCCATCTGGTACCCCAATGATTTGATTTCTTCGAGAAAAGGAGCGGACAAGTTTTTGCAATAGCTCTGGATATTATCCACCCCCCAACTTCTGATTTGCTTCACCGCTTGTAGCATCATCGGAAGGAGCACAAAATTGCTATGCTCTCCAACCTCATAGCGCAATGCGCCCGGTTGATATCCCTCCTGATAGTTGATTAAATTAGCAAAGTTCTCGCTTTCAAATCGGTTAATCCAGTTGTCCTCAACTGGCGCACCTTCGTCGAAGGCCGGGCCGTAGTAGGCCAAACCGATACTGTACGGGCCCATCAGCCATTTATAACCAGCGCAAACCAGCGCATCCGGTTCGAACTCCTGAATATCAAAAGGGAGTGCACCGACTGATTGTGTACCATCGATCACCATGAGCGAATCGACTTCTTTGGTCTTTGCGCGGATGGCCTTCAGGTCAAACCGCGTACCATCCGCCCAGTGCACATGTCCCAACGCAATAAGCTTTGTGCTACCGTCTATTGCAGCGAGTATGTCCGCATTCCATTTTGCGCCTCGCGACTCATTTCCGGTAGGAGGCTCGATGATTTGTAGTTTGGCACCTGCCGCCTTACATGCTGCCATCCATGGATAGACATTACTGGGGAACTGCTCTCCAATGACGATGATTTTATCGCCTTTTTTCAAATTGACATTGTTGGCAACATTGGCCATACCATATGATACAGAAGGAATGACCACAATTCGGTTAGGGTCGGGTGCATTGATGACCTCCGCATACATGGCTCTCAAGGTCTCGGTATCATGGAAGAAATCATCCGGTGTGACCTGATACGGCTTGCGCTTCATCTGGATTCCTTTGATTCCCGCTTTCTCCACCTTTTTCATCATTGGCGCCATATAAGCACAATTGAGATAAGCGACTTTTCTAGGAAGCATGAATTTAGCGCGCTGACATTTCATTTTTCTGAGGTTTAGTAGAGCGGCTAACTTATCACAAAATGCTCTTGGGTTGGAGAGATTCGCTGAAAATTACGAGATTGGTGAAACTACTATTCTTAGATAGTTTCTGTTCTGGACACTTTTCAATTACCTATCGGAATGGTTTAACCTTGTACATCATGTCGAGAGAATGGCACAAACTATTTGAAAATTGGGAAGCGGCTGTGCAGGCGATTCCAGACTCAGGTATTCGCCGCGCTACTGTCAATGGTGTCAGGATGAGTCTCATTCGCTACCGCGAAAAGCTTTGGGCAGTCAATGACCAATGTCCTCATATGAAAGCATCGCTTGGTGATGGGCGACTAAACGGTTTCGGAGAAATCATCTGTCCGCTTCACCACTATCGATTCAAATTGTCCAATGGCCAAGAATCTGAAAACAGATGTGATGACTTGGAAGTCCATACCATCGAGCAGCGTGAGGATGGGATCTATATCGGGATCTATAAAAAATAGAAGAAGGTTAAACAGGCCATTAAGTTAAGCACCGATTCTCCCTCTTCTTGGAGAGGGTTAGGGAGAGGATGAGTTTTCAATCGCGTAACTTAATGGCATAGATTAATAAATAATGTACTCGTCAAAAAGACATTGTTCGTGCTCTCGCTTTTGCTAACATTTGTACTATGAGTGAAGAAAAAATTCCCAACCTGAGCGATATTAAAAGAGCGCATCAGCGCATTGACAAATACATTATCCACACACCTGTATTGACCTCACATAGCGTGGACGAAATTGCCGGAGCAGAGCTTTTCTTCAAATGTGAAAACTTTCAGAAGATAGGGGCCTTCAAGATGCGAGGGGCGACTAATGTTATCATGTCCTATCGACCGGAGGATAGGGTCAATGGGTTTGCCACGCACAGTTCTGGTAATCATGCCCAGGCTGTGGCGCTCGCGTCTAAGCTAGCCGGCACAAAGGCCTATATCGTCATGCCCAAAAATGCGCCGGAGGTCAAGAAGAAAGCAGTGGCGGGATACGGTGCGGAGATTATATTCTGCGAGCCAAATGAGCAAGCGAGACAAGAGGCATGCGACAAGGTAGTGGCCGAGACAGGAGCCATATTCGTGCACCCCTTTGATAACTATGGAATCATTGCTGGTCAAGCCACAGCAGCCAAAGAGTTCATCGAAGAGTATCCAGACCTGGATATCATGATGACTCCTGTAGGTGGAGGAGGCCTGGCCGCTGGTACCGCCCTATCGGTGAATTATCTAAGCCCCAATACTGACATGATCCTGGCAGAACCAGAAAATGCCAATGATGCTTGGGAGTCCTTCACCAAAGGGAAGCTTATACCCGTGAAGAACCCTGATACGATCGCAGATGGACTGAAGACCTCTCTGGGGGTACGAAATTTTGAAATAATCAAGGAGCATGCCAAGGAGATTTACACTGTAAGCGAACAAGAGATCATTGATGCCATGCGCATGATCTGGGAGCGCATGAAAATTATTATAGAACCCTCTTGTGCTGTTCCGGTGGCAGCTGTGTTCAAGCATCCGGCAGTATTTGCTGGTAAGAAAGTGGGCATCATCATCACAGGTGGTAATGTTGATTTGGGGAATTTGCCTTTTAAATAGTGGATATTTAGGATCGTTGTGCCAAAGAATTCACCCTACTCTTATCATCATTTATTTTAGGAGTTTAGAGATCATGTTCCGATCAAAACACCCCTTTGGTCCCCTCAAGGGGACATACTCCGCCCTTGAGGGCGGTTAGGTGGGTGTTGTGCAACATTGTCCATCTGACCTATATAGAATAATCTAGGCATTATTCTCAAATAGCGAAACCCTCTTGACAAGGCACGTTTCGGGATTATTCCTCAACCGATTTTTCTACCTTTACTACTATGAGCAAACCCGAAAAAAAGCTGTTTTTACTAGATGCATTGGCGTTGATTTATCGAGCCCATTTTGCTTTTAGTAAGAATCCTCGCATCACCTCTAAGGGAATGAATACCAGTGCTGTTTTTGGTTTTACCAACTCGCTGCTGGAGATACTATCAAAGGAAAAGCCGACACATATTGCGGTAGCCTTCGATACGCATGCGCCGACCTTCCGACATGAGGAGTACCCCGAGTATAAAGCCCAGCGGGAGGCTCAACCTGAGGATATTCGCGTGGCAATCCCTATCATAAAGGAGATGCTAAAAGGCTTCCATATTCCGGCGCTTGAGCTGGATGGCTTTGAGGCGGATGACATCATTGGCACATTTGCAAAACAAGCGTCTCAAAAGGGTTTTGAGGTGTTTATGATGACGCCTGATAAGGATTATGCTCAGCTCGTGGAGGATCATATTTACCTGTATAAGCCGGCCTTTATGGGCAATGCGGTGGATGTCCTTGGTATACCTGAAGTGCTTGCCAAGTTTGACATTGAGAATGTAGATCAAGTACGAGATATCCTGGGCTTGCAAGGTGATGCCGTGGATAATATTCCTGGCATACCTGGAGTAGGCGCCAAGACTGCCGTGAAGTTGCTCAAGGAATTTGGCTCTGTGGAAAACATTGTAGCCAACGCAGATAAGTTGAAAGGAGCGCTTCAAAAGAAGGTCACAGAGTTTGGTGAGCAAGGAATCTTTTCCAAAAAACTGGCGACTATCGTTCTTGATGTGCCGATCGAATTTGTGGAGGAAGAGTTGATTTGCGCTGCTCCAGATGAGACTATACTCAGACCTATATTTGATGAGCTGGAGTTTCGCACTATGGCGAACCGGGTTTTTCAGCAAGAGGTAGCCGGGGCGACCACCAAGTCCAAAGGAGATGCCAATCAACTGGGCTTGTTTGGAGGAGGCTCATCAGCTGAGGAGCAGCCAGCCATGGCGATTGCTGAGGTCAAATCACTGGAGAATACTAAGCATGATTATCACCTGGTAGACACCCAAGAGAAGCGTGCAAAATTGATTTCCACGCTAGCGAAACAGAAAGAATACTGCTTTGATACAGAAACGACGGGACTGGAAGTCGTAGAAGCAAAGCTGGTAGGGATGGCTTTTTCTTACAAAATCGGAGAGGCTTGGTATGTACCTACTCCGGCAGATGACGTGGAGGCCAAGGCTATTGCGCTGGAGTTTAAAGAGGTGCTGGAAAACCCTGATGTAACAATCATCGGGCAAAACCTGAAATACGACATCCAGATCATGCGCAACTATGATGTGCATATTAGCGGCAATATTTTTGATACCATGCTCGCGCATTATCTGATCGACCCGGAGACCCCTCATAAGATGGATGTGCTGGCGGAGAATTATTTGGGGTACCGAGCAGTGCCGATAGAAGACCTCATCGGGAAGAAAGGTGTGAAGCAGGGCAACATGCGCGATGTAGAGGTCGAAAAAGTAGTGGAGTATGCAGGCGAAGACGCAGATATCACACTTCAGCTCAAGTACAAACTAGAAGCAGAAATCAAAGAACGCAAATTGGAAAGCTTACTTCATGAGGTCGAGGAGCCCTTGTCATTTGTGCTGGCTGACATGGAGTATCAGGGTGTCAGCATCAATGAGGCCGCTCTTGCGGAGATGTCGACAGAGCTGAGTAAACTGGCTCTCAAAGCGCAGCAAGAGATTTATGAGGTGGCCGGCACGGAGTTTAATATCGCCTCACCTAAGCAGCTGGGTGAAGTGTTGTTTGATAAGATGAAGCTTATCGAGAATCCTAAGAAGACCAAGACTGGTCAATATGCCACCGGAGAGGATATCCTGAGCAAGCTGGCCAATGAGCATGAGATCGCGGCGAAGATTCTCGAATTTCGAGAATATCAGAAACTCAAATCAACTTATGTCGACGCGCTTCCTAAGTTGGTAAGTCACGTCGATCAGCGCATCCATACTGACTATCGTCAAGCCGTTGCGGCGACAGGCCGACTGAGCTCTAACAATCCTAACCTGCAGAATATTCCTATAAGAACGGCCAAGGGTCGTGAGATCAGGAAAGCTTTCATTCCGGTATCGGATGAGTACGTAATGCTCGCTGCTGACTACTCGCAGATCGAGCTTCGCATAATGGCGGCCTTCTCCAAGGATGAGAGCATGATTGCGGCATTCAAAGAAGGACGTGACATTCACACTACGACGGCATCTAAGGTTTTCAAGGTGCCTATTGAGGAGGTAGAGCCAGATATGCGCCGCAGAGCCAAGGAGGTGAACTTTGGCATCATCTACGGTATCTCTGCTTTTGGGCTATCGCAAAACTTGGGCATCCCAAGGGGCGAGGCAGCTGAGATCATCAATGCCTACTTCGAGGAGTTTCCCGCGGTGAAGACCTACATGGACAACTGTAAGGAAGAGGCGCGAAAGAACGAGTACGTTGAGACAATTCTCGGTAGAAGAAGGTACCTACGCGACATCAATTCTCGTAATCAGACGGTACGTGGGTTCGCAGAGCGCAATGCGGTGAATGCACCTATCCAAGGAAGTGCGGCGGACATGATCAAGGTTGCCATGATCAACATCCACAAATGGATGAAGGCAGAAAACCTCAAGTCACGCATGATCATGCAGGTACATGATGAATTGGTTTTCGAAGCTCACAAAGATGAGCTAGATCTGCTGAAGACTAAAGTCGAAGACCTGATGAAGCATGCCATGGAACTTGATGTGCCGATGGATGTAGGTATGGGTGAAGGCCAGAACTGGCTGGAGGCGCATTAGGGATGGTTGTTGGTTAGTAGTCGTTGGTCAATAGCAATTAGAGGAGAGGTAATGATTGAATCCCATGATTATTTCAATAGTGCAGGCTGAATATTTAAACGGCTATAGCATCAGGTTTTCATTTTCAGACGGAACCCAGCGAGATGTTGATTTTGGTAACTTTCTTCATGCTGCCAAGAATCCTATGACTATCAAATACCTCGACCAGAATCTGTTTCGATCTTTCACCATTCAGCACGGAGACATTGTTTGGAACGATTATGAGATGTGTTTGCCCATTTGGGATTTACATGAAGGAAATATTTGATCAGGCCAGGGACTGCCCACGGGCGTCAAAAACACCAGAATACACCCGCTTTGTTTCTGAAAATTGTTGATTTCAACAAAAAACAGAAATGAATCCAACTACCAAAACCAGAAGAATACTGCCGGGTTATGTGATTTGATAATTAAAACCTCTTAGTTTGCACTAAACCGGCAAAGTATTGCTGAATATGGATTCTAAGAACATAGGCACGACCATCAGGGAGAGGAGGAAATTTCTCAAAGTTAATCAGGAGAACTTGGCGGATATAGCAGGTATTTCTGAAAGGACATTGCGAGAGATAGAAAGAGGGTCAGCCAATCCGGAATTGCAAAGTCTCATGAAATTGTGCGAGGTATTGGGTCTTGAGCTAACCATCGGCGTGATCAAATGAGCCAGAAAGGGGAAGTATATAGCAATAGACGACTGGCGGGTATGCTGGAGAAAACCGAAGAGGGGGTGTATGTCTTTACTTACAACGAGGACTATCTAAATGGCCCAGAAACCTCGGCCATAAGCCTGACGCTACCCAAGAGCGCGCAACCCTATCGATCCTCGAAACTATTTGCCTTCTTTTTTGGCCTCCTATCAGAAGGTGTGAACAAGCAAACGCAGTGCAAGCTACTGAAAATCGACGAACATGACTACTTCAGCTTATTGCTAAAAACGGCCAATACGGACACCATTGGTTCTATTACCATAAATGAAATGCCATGACCTGTCCAGGATGCCTGAATAACAATGAAGAGGGTTTTTGCACAAAATGCCGCAAGGCGTTGTTTGATGGTAAGAAGATAAGCGCCGTACTGCCATTCAATTCACCCTATGTCGGAGATTCTGATGAATTTTTAGATCATACGAAGAAAATATCCATCTCAGGTGTGCAGGTCAAGTACTCACTTAAGATAGAAAACAGAGAACTCCAGTTAACAGAGACTGGTGGCCAATACATCCTGAAACCAATTCCGGTAGGCACTTTCAAACACCTCGATCAGGCACCTGCCAATGAGCACTTGACCATGCAAATTGCCAGCCAGGCCTTTAAGCTTTCCGTCCCACCTAATGCTTTGATGTCTTTCAAAGACGGAAGCTCGGCGTACCTTGTTCGTCGGTTTGATCAAACCCCTATTGGGAAACTGCAACAGGAAGACTTTGCCCAGATAGCGCAAATGACTTCCGAGACGCATGGAGAGAACTACAAGTACGATTTGTCTTATGAGGAGATAGGTGAACTTATTCAAAAATATATTCCCAGCTATCGTATCGAGCTCGAGAAGTTCTTTCGATTGCTGCTGTTCAATTATGTGTTTTCCAATGGAGATGCACATTTGAAGAACTTTTCCGCTATCCAATCGGCACAAGGTGACTATGTTCTTACTCCAGCCTATGATTTGCTATGTACCCGAATTCACTCACCGAGTGAATCGGATATGGCGCTCGCACTTTTTAAGGATCGATACACCGAGGCATTTGAGGCCTATGGCTTCTATACCTATCAGGACTTCTACGCATTCGGCCAGCACATCGACATCAAGGAGTCTCGTGTGAAAAAGATTATAGCGGAGTTCACCACTCCCCAAGCCTTGATTCAGCGACTTATTGAAAAATCCTTTTTGAAGCCCGCGTTGAAGGAGGCATTCAAAGCGCATTATGACGATAAGGTGCGGCGCTTTGGGATGACCGGAAAATAAAAAACCCCGGGTTATCGGCGGTTTATTTAGGGTGACTAACAATCAATTCTGTAAGAATAAGGGGAACAGTCAAGGAATAAAAACGTTGCAAAAAACGGGTGAATTAAGGATGCTTTGAACCTTAAAAGAGGAGTGTAATCCTTGAGGAATGGGGTAAACCCTTTATATTCATTATGAATTAGGCCGCCCAGATATGTTGTTTCCGATACACACCAATCTTTTTTAACATAGTGTTGAAGATAATGAACCCGTCTATTGCCAAATATTCGAAGAAATTTCAAAAGCTCAGGGTTGATCGATCTCATGGGATAGCACCACATAAGCCCATATTGCTTTTGGCCATTCTTCAATCATACGATGAAGGCACGATCAAAGGAGACCGTATTTACCTTTCTCCTGAGCTCGTGGCGATGTTCAAATCTATCTGGAGCCAATTGGTTACCACAAACCATGATTGCCGCATATCATATCCGTTCTTCTATATGAAGAGCGAAGGCTTCTGGAGGCTTATCCCTAAAAAAGGATTTGGAGAGATAGAAAAGATGGGTTCGCTAATGAAGAGTTTTTCCAGCCTCAGTGCGGCAGTTGCCTACGCCCAGATAGATCAATCCCTCTACGAGCTATGCTTGAATAGCAAATCAAATCAAACACTGAAACAGCAACTACTCGATGAGTACTTTCCAGTAACAAAGCATCGATTTAGTGGAGGAAACACTTCAGGATCAATTTTCAAAGATTTAGAAGGGAAGTTTCTTAATGAACCTCCTGCGGAGTATCAAAGACAAACAAAACTACTTCTAGAGGATAATGAAGAGGAAGAGGTCTTCCTAAGAGGAAGCGTATTTAAAAGGGAGATTCCCAAAATATATGATAGCAGATGCTGCATCTCTGGGCTGAGGGTTGATTCTATTCATAACTTTTCAATGATTGACGCTTGTCATATCGTCCCGTTCAGCGAGAGCTACGATGACACAGTCACTAATGGATTAGCCCTTTGTCCAAACCTGCACCGGGCGTTTGACCGGGGCTTGATTTCTATTGCCTTAGATTATCGTGTCTGTGTGTCTGACAGTTTTGTGGAAGAAGGAGACTACTCTATCAGACAATATGATGGGCAGAAAATTAACCTACCGTCGAATCAAAGCTATTGGGCGAACCAAAAAAACTTGGAGTGGCATAAACAATATGTATTTAAATGAACCGCATTGCCTTCATTGATCTGGAAGTTGATTCGAAAAATAAGCGAATTCTTGATATTGGTGCAGTAACTGAAGGAGGCAACATATTTCACACTAATGGAATTGATGATTTTGTCTCGTTTCTTGACAATGTGACTTTTATAGGTGGTCATAATATTATTAACCATGACCTCAAGTATCTGGAACAGTTCCTTCCTTCTGGTTCATTAGCTAGATTTAAGGTAGTCGATACTTTGTATTTTTCACCCTTACTTTTCCCCGCGAAACCATATCATGCGTTGCTCAAAGATGATAAGCTACAGACCGATGAGCTCACTACCCGTTTGTTCATAAATGAGTCCACTCAGTTCTTTCTCAGACAGACTTAATTTGTCCCGGGCTTGTAACCGCTCCCAGTCATTGATGCGCTGCTCAATTAGCTCCGACTTTCTGGTCTGTATGGCGAAATAATTTTGAGCAAAGGCAATGGGTTCTTTTTTAGGGTCGCCATTTTGAGCGATGAGGTAGCAAGCGAAGCGGGTGATCATAATGTCATCGATCTCCTTTTCGGCTCCTTTTGGCATTTTGATCGTTTTGTTGACATCAACAAAATGGTCTAAGAAGTATGACATCCGATTTTTCTATCAAAATCACCCCTTCAACCTCCCTAACCCTGCGCATTCGTCAAGCTTCGCGTCTGAGTGATGGCGTTCGGTTCTCTTGCCTGTGAGGGTTCCCAGCTGTAGGAGACATTATGGATGGCACCCTTTCAGGGCTTTCGCCTGCTAATCGCTCCCTACGAAGGACTTTGCCCTTCGTTAATAGATGTAGCCCCTTCAGAGCCGGGTGATGGGCTATAATGGATACCAAAGTGACCGACGAAAGTCCTGAAAGGACAATATTTGTGAAAGCAAGGTGTAGCTCTGCGCAGGAAGGAAGTTCACTAATAAGTAGAGTGTTCCTAACTGTATAGCACATTATGGATGTCGCCCTTTCAGGGCTTGCCACCGAAGTGGGTCTTTGCAGGACGAAGGACTTTGCCCTTGGTTAATAGATGTAGCCCCTTCAGGGCCGGGTGATGGGCTATAATGGATACCAAAATGACGGACGAAAGTCCTGAAAGGACGATATTTGTGAAAGCAGGGTGTAGCCCTGCGCAGGAAGGAAGTTCACTAGTAAGTAGAGTGTTCCTAACTGTATAGCACATTATGAATGCCGCCCTTTAAGGGCTTATTCGCCTGCTAATCGCTGCGTACCAAGGACTTGGCCCTTCGTTGCTGATGTAGCCCCTTCAGGGCTGACGCATAATATCGCTTAGTTGATTTCAACAAAATGGTCTGGCTCTTGATATTCCCTCTTTAGCCCCAGCACTGTCGGATATTTGCCGATAGGCCATAGCCATCTTACACCAAACTGTCAGCCACACAAAAAACCCAACGCGCATTGCCCGTTGGGTTTCTGAAGTTATGAAACATTAAATAATCTCTTTCTCAATTGTCCACAATCACCCGTGCTCGGTTATATCCTTCATAGAAGCCTGGATCAGAGAGTTTAAACTGTAGTATCACTTTGTCCAGCCGCTGATCGAGGAGGGTGGTGGCCGCTTGCACCAGCGCGCCAAGTTCTCTGGCGGCTATGGCTCCTGCTGACTGGACAAGGCGGGACTGCCCCACGAGTGGCCGGAAGTCATCCACCGATGTTTCCAACTCCACGACCTGGTCTTCTGTAATACCATAATCCGCGAGATTGGCCAGTTCCGCACGCAAGGTGGCGATGAAGCTGGTGATCTGGGCTGGCACCTCAGCATCCCTCATTCGGGTAACAGCCGAGGTAGGGATATTGGCCTTTTCCACAAGGGCAGTATTGCCACTCTCTTCCGCATAGGCATAGAGCGCGCCCGCCAGGATGCTCGCCTTCAAGGCGATGGCCTCCTTAAGCTGGTTTTTGTCACGTGTGAGGGGCTTACTATCTGCCTGGCCAGCCGAGGTTTGTTCGTCTATCTGGACCACCAAGGTGTCCAGTTCATTTTTGTAGCGGGTGATCACAGGTACACGCGTCCAGGTGGCCGTGCTGTTGTCCATGTAGCGCTGTACCGCTACCACCATGTTAAACCGATTTTGATCTTGATTGCTCATCATAACAGTCTAGGGTTTAGAGAAAACATCTTATAAAATCAGAAAGGAGCATAATGGAAATAATACCTAACATCCTTCTTGTATACTAAAGCTAAGAAATAGTTAGGTCATACCGAAATGCTTCGAAGGTAATTTCAGCCGATTAGAACGATGTACTACCCCCTTTGCACGAGGATCCAACTGCCCTGAAGGGGTTTCGATGTACTTCGAACGATCTAAAAAGTACTCTGAAGCGCTTGAATATGACATTGTGTCAGCACAAACTGACAATGCAGCAGTGTCTAACCGCTTTGAAGCACCTCAAACCCTTTCTGAAGGGAGGCGCACCCACTTTGAAGGGGAATAATCGGATATTGTAACGCAATGAGTGAACCTGGAATAGAAACGGAAGCCATCTAAAATGCTTTAGTCACCACCTGATTGGCCTATTAACGATAGTGCATGGTCCAGCACGGGATCTTCACCATCACGCAACTTGTTGACGGTAGACTTAATCTCCACATCCGGCATCACCCCCCTCCCAAATAATCGATAGGGATCAGGAGCTGTAGAGTATTTCCACATCGGTACGTTGACTCGGATACCGGAATGTCTTAGGGTAATGGATTTGCTGTTTCCGCTGGTATTGCCGCCACTACCACCGCCCGTTTCTTCACCAATCATGATACCCCTTTTGTTAGCCTTGAGCACTGATGCCACGTCGGCGCATGTAGAGAAGCTGAGTCCATCAATCAAGACATAGAGCGGATCAGAAAATGCCTTAACGCTTGGTTGTTGTACATTGAGCCCATCATGGCTGGTCATGAGTCTAGTGCCTTGCGTTTTCTGGATGGTTCCGTATCCGGAATAGGCATCCGTTACTTCGATTTTATCAAAATACCGAAAAGGTCTGTCTACCAAATAGGAAATCAGCTTAGCACCATAGAGATCATCTCCACCGCCATTTCCTCTGAGGTCTAAGATGAGCGGCTTAGGCGATTCACTGATCTCCTCAAATGATTCGGAGAGAAAATCATAATAGTCTTGACCAGACTGGTTAATGGTGGAGCTACCGAATGAAGAAATTCTTAGGTAATGATGCTCTTGATTTTCTGTGAGTTCAAGCACCTTATCAGGTCTGCTTTGAGCATTGATCTTAAGCAATTCATGTATGGAAACCCCTGATAGTTCAACGGAGAAACGGATGTCCTTTCTCATCAAGGCCACTTGATATTGATCAACCGTGCTATCCACGAATAGTGAAAAGAAGTAGCTGAAGTTTCTGGCCGTCAATTGGTACTTCAGAGTTTCATTGAAGCCGTCAGCAGATAAATGGTCGAAGATCTTACTTACTATTTCTGAAACGGGTCTACCGCTAATAGCGACGATTTGATCTCCGACTTCCAGCCCATGGCTGTTTTGAGAAGCTCCTTTGATGCATGCGGCTTTTTCCGCGAATGTAATGGAGACAGGCAAAAACCTAACGTGGGACTCGAGAGCGAGCCGTTGAGCCTCAGGCATTGACGCTCTTGTGTGCCCACATCGTACTTGAGCGACCAGCTTTCTGACTAATCTAAAGAATGTAAGATCATCTGCTGTTTGAGCATTTTCAATGGCCTCATCAAATTGATCGGTGAGGCTTTCAAGAGAGGTATACCAGTCATACCCCGGATGATAGCGCTCTAACTCACTTCGAAGCTGACCAAGATCGGAACTCACCTGCTCTGCAGTAAGGCCCGGTGCTCCAGTTGATGGTCTACAAGCTCCCAACCATAGGGCTATGATGAAAAACCAGCATTTGGAAACTTTTAGTTCAGCCATAGTAATACCATATACTATGATTGAGGATTGCTAGTTGATTACAGCAACCCAACGACTCTTTCTATAGGATTAACGACAGCTAGAATTTTGATCAGAGCAACGACCTTACTCCACCTTCAAGATTATAGAGTTGCCCGACCTCTTCCGCTGAGAAAGGGCGATTATATATGGATAACTCATCCATCATCCCAATAAAATTGATTCCAACGAAGATGTTGGATTTATCGAGTTCCCAGTTGAATGGATCATCAACACCCTCAATACTCCCCATCTTTTTGCCATCAAGATAGAGGGTGGCGATACTTTCAGCTGTACCCAGGCCAGCATAACTAATCCCGACATGAGTCCAAGAAGTTCCTGAGAATGGCAGGTCTTTAACAGGAACCAGCCGCCTTGCATACTCATCTCTTCGACTAGTTGCAAGGGTATCCTTGAGCCATTCAGTTTTGTCACCAAGCACGCCAAGGCGGAAGGTCCTGGGGTTTTCGCCTGTGAAGTCTACCCATATGGCGGCATCATCATAGCCAACATCTGTGATTTGGATGGGGTCTGTGAAGCCAGGAGCCAGGTCTTTGACAGGATCGACTTTTAGCCAGAACGATACTGTACCTGACCAGTTGGTGGGGTTATGAGCAATATTACCCTTGCTTTTGTAGAAGACTACCGTGTCGCTCTTCGCACCAAAACGGAAGGCGGCACCAAATTTCCCTTCCCCTTGGGCAATGCTATGATCAGGGTTGAGCATGCCTACTACCGCACTATCGGCAGCCTTTTGAGATCGGGCTGTGTAAATGCGCTTATCTCCTAAAGCATAATCCGCATCCGTACCATTATCAAAAGAAGCATAAAATGTCAATGCTTCTTTCATCGCTTGGTTAGGATTTGACTGACAGGAAGTGATAAGGCTGATGACTACTAGCGCAAAGAATATGGAAAGGGTTTTCATAGTATTGGTGTTTCGAGAGGAGAGCGAATTTAACAAATTTGGAATCCTTGAATACGGATAAGATGCACTGCGGCTTGACTTTAGTTGAGGAGGGACTAGTGACATACCTCAACTTGGATTTACCAATCCGCAAGTGACCCTTTCAGGGGACATATGCGCATAGCAATTCCGCCCATGACGATTATAAAATGTCATTTGTGTCTGGCTCGCCAGTCGCATGAAGATTGTTGCGAGATAAGGATATAGAACAACAGCACCTCTATTGAGCTGGATTGCAATCTTATTTACGCCCCTTCAGGGCTTACTTGTATTATTGATGTTTCACACGAAGGACTTTGCCCTTCGTTGGTGTATTACGCCCCTTCAGGGCTAAAGTAAGCACACATTCGATTCAGTTTGAAAATTTGATTGACCCATTAACGCACTTGATGAATGAGCACGGCATTGCTACATTTCAAGCCAGAGAGCCCGCAACTTGCTCGATAGTGGCATGATTACCGGTGTAGGAGATAACAATTTCAATGACAAAGTTTTAGTTTTATAGCTAACATGAAAGGAGTATTCTTGAAGCCCTGAAGGGGCGGAATAACTTAAAGCAGGGCAGAGCCCTGCGCATAGCAAAGTTTTGCCACCAACGCGAGAGATGAAACCTTAGAGCCCTGAAAGGGCGGAATAAACGAAAGCAGGGTGTAGCTCTGCGTATAGGAAGGTTAGGTTTTAAGTCCTGAAAGGACGACATAGACTAAAGCAGGGTGCAGCCCTGCATATGAACGAAGTTCACAGAAAGCCACAACGTGGCGTAATAAAACAGGCACTATGGGACAATCACTAGTAAAGAACTACGTGCACATCGTTTTCAGCACAAAGCACCGGCAAGAGCGCATATATCCACCGGTGGAAGCGGAACTGCACGCCTACCTTGGCGGTATTTGCAAAAAGCTAGAATGCCATCCCATACAGGTAGGCGGATACACTGACCATATCCATTTGCTGTGCATGCTTTCTAAAAAGATTGCCCTGATGAAGCTGGTTGAAGAGGTAAAAGCACATTCCTCCAAATGGATTAAAACAAAAGGAGAAGACTACAAGGATTTCTACTGGCAGGACGGCTATGGTGCCTTTTCCGTGAATCCGTCAGAAATAGACGTTGTTGTCAGATATATAGCCAATCAAAAAGAACATCACAGGAAGAAGACTTTTCAAGAGGAGTATCGATCATTTCTCGTTAAGTATCAGGTAGATTATGATGAGCGATATGTATGGGATTAGTATTACGCCCTTTCAGGGCTTACCTCCATTTTTGACGTTTGCACGAAGGACTTTGCCCTTCGTTACTGTATCTAGCCCTTTCAGGGCTAAGGTCTGTACGTCTTATCTTTTAGGTGGAAATTTGACTGATCTATTAACCCCTCTGATGCGTGTGCACCGTATTCTACTGCTCAGGCTAGAGAGCACAGGGCTGGTTCGATAATGGCCTGATCACCGGTCAGGAAGGAACAGTGTCAAGGGCAAATTTAACTTTGCCATTAAGATAAGGCATTTTTGAGCCCTGAAAGGGCGAGATAACCTAAAGCAGGGTGTAGCCCTGCGAAAGACTTGAGCCCTGAAGGGGCGGAATAAACCAAAGCAGGGGATGGTCCTTCGTATAGTGAGCCCTGCCTTGAGTAGCCCTATACTATTACATACTAAATAGTAGAACATATATTAGAAAGCTCCGTATATTACTTCTACAATTTAGTAGTATATGATTGAAACACGTTTAGGAGAATTTGAGGAGGTCATCCTCTTGCTCGTCGGTATCTTGGGAGAGGATGCTTATGCGCTCAACATCGCCAATGAATTTGAAAGCCAAACCAACCGGGCTGTGTCCATTGGTGCGGTGCATTCCACCCTCACAAGATTAGCTGAGAAAGGGTTTTTGGATTCCGCTATGGGGGCGGCTACCGCCGAGCGCGGAGGCCGACGCAAGCGGATTTTTCGCACCACCGCAACCGGTGAGAAAGCATTAAAAACTTCTCGCGAGTTTAAGCTTTCCCTTTGGAAGCAGTATCCAGCATTTTCTAATTTGTCATTTACCGTCAACTAAGTTGGCCCAACAACAACGCACACCACCAAGATGGGCCGAACGCATCATCACCTGGCTACTCAAAGAAGAGCTGGCCGAAGAGGTGCTCGGTGATCTGGAGGAGAAGTACTACCAAACGGGTGAGGCCAAGTCCTGGTCTCGCGCACGGCGCAACTATTGGTATCAGGTCATCCATTATTTGCGCCCTTTTGCCATCAATATTTTTAGGTCAAACAACTCAATACAACTCATTATGCTTAAGAATTACATCAAAATCGCACTGCGAAACGCGCGGAAAAATGCCGCGTATAGTGGGCTCAATATTTTCGGCCTTACACTTGGCTTCAGCGCATGTATGCTCATCTTTTTGTGGGTACACCATGAATCGAGCGTTGACCGATTTCATGATAATGGAGAAAACATCTATCGCGTCATGCGACACATGCATCAGTCTAATGGCACTGCCATCACGATGGCCTATGCGCCACAGCCACTGCAGGATGTGCTAATGTCCGAATACCCAGAAGTGGAAAATTTAGCAGCACTAAGCTGGAATCTTGATTTGCTTTTTGAGCGTGGGGAGGTCATTGGCAATGAATTTGGGTTCTATGCGTCAGAGGGCTTCTTTGATATCTTCAGCTTCGAGCTGCTGGCTGGTACTGAGGCTGTGCTCGCTGATCCTACCAAGATCGTGATTACGGATAAGCTAGCGCGAAAATATTTCGATGTGATCGAAGATGACTTTTCTGATGTCATCGGTCAGACTATACTGGTAGACGAGGAGGAGCCTTTCATGGTGGGTGGTGTTGTGCGCGCACCAGGCCATCTAAGTTCTTTGCAGTTTGACTGGCTGCTACCGCAAAAGGGGCTGATTGACGCAAATAGCTGGATGCGTAGCTGGGACAGTGGAAGCATCCGCACCTATGTCGAGCTCGCACCAGGCACCCAACCTGCAGTGGCCCAGAGAATAGAACAAGAGATCAATGATCATGTGGAAGAGGATATTGATGAGAGGCTCACGCTACAGCCGCTCGGCGATCAATACTTGCATTCACAGTTTGAGAACGGCGTGATTTCGGGCGGACGGATCACTTATGTGCGTATCCTCAGCGCAGCAGCGATTTTCCTCTTCATCGTCGTATGCCTCAATGCCATGAACCTCATTACCGCCCAGTCCACCAAGCGCACACTCGAGGTGGGCATCCGCAAAGTGCTGGGAGAAGCCAAAAGCTCGGTAAGGTTCCAATTTTTGGTGGAGTCACTGCTTTTCTCTCTGACCGCCACGTTGCTTGCACTAGCCTGTACATGGCTACTACTTCCCTACTTTTCCACGCTCATTGATACGTCGATGAACATTAGTGATCTTGGTTTGGAAGTATGGATGTACACATTACTGTTGGTTCTGATGGCAGGCACACTCATGGGTCTCTATCCTGCGCTTCTATTACCAGCCATCAAGATCATTTACGCGCTCAAGGGTACGGCCACACGCTCCCTTTCGGCAGGTAGCTACCGCAAAATCTTGATCGTCTTTCAATTCAGTATCTCTATCATCATTGTATTTGCGGCTATGATCATCAGCGATCAGGTACAGTTTGTGCTCAACAAGGATATTGGAATCGAGAAGGAAAACCTGATCCTAGTCGAGATGGAAGGGGAATTGGCGGGCAAGTATGACACCTACCGGAATGAACTCCTACAGATCCCTGAAGTGAGCAGCGTGACTTCCACCTCTGGCAATCCGATCCGTTATGGGCGGTCTACGGGATCCGCACTGTGGGCAGGTAAGGATCCTGGGAATAATACTGATATCGGCATCATGCTGGTCAATGATGATTTTATCGAAACGGTGGGAATCAAACTACTCCAAGGCCGAACACTCTCTGGAAGCTACGGTGCTGACACCAGCAACTACCTCATCAACGAAGAGGCCGCCAAGATCATGGGCTTTGAAAACCCACTCAATCAACGACTATCGGTATGGGGCACTGAGGGCAATATTGTGGGCATCATCAAAAACTTCCATACTCATGATTTATATGAGCCCATCGGCCCTATGATCATCAACTACTATCCTAAGCGCACTGAGGTGGCGTTGATCAAAATGAATGAAACTAATAGTGATGCCATTGCCAAGATCGAGGCACTGACAACAACTCTGAGCCCCAAGTATCCATTTGAGTTTGAGTTCCTCGATCAGTCCTACGCCGAGAGCTACCGCAATGAAGTCGTGGTGGGTCAGATCATTAAACTCTTCGCCATTATTTCGGTAATTGTGAGTTGCATTGGCCTGTTTACGCTGACCACCTACTCCACCTTCCTGCGCACGAAAGAGATCGGTATCCGTAAGGTGTATGGTGCAGGCACTAATCAGATCATCCTGATGCTTTCTAAGGAGTATTCCGTACTGATCTTAATCTCGATAGTACTAGCCTTACCGGTGACCATCATCTATGCCCAGGACTGGCTAGAGCAGTTTCAGTACCGTATAGATCTCAGTGCTTTCAACTTAGCACTGGGCGCTATTGTCGGCATGGCGATTGGTCTGATCACAGTAGGCGTCAAGTCCTACCAGGCGGCTACCGCTAATCCGATGAAGAGCCTAAGGAATGAGTAACAAACTCAAGCTTAGTCGTTGAAGAACATTCACAAAGAATGCCGAGGTGGTGCAGAAACTTTAGACGCTACCTCGGCATGTTCAAGTTGATTGAACTACAGCTTTTTGAGTAGGAGAGACCTGAACTCTACTTCTGCGCCTTCCGCTTGAAGGGCAATCTGGCCACCGGAGGAGGTGGCATTGAAGCCAGCATTGACCAAATCCCCATTCAGCCAAACAGTGATCTTGTCCTGCTCACAAATAATTTTAACTTGGTTCCATTCCCCAAGAGGCTTTTCTGAGTTGTCCGTGAGGTTGATAATTCTTCGCTCTTTGCCTTCGCTGACTCCCCAGTTTTCCTTTGGCCCTCTTCTGCTTTCCATATCCTCTACTTCGATATTTTCCTGGATGCACCAGAAGTCTCCTGCGTTCGTACTCATCAACTGCACCTCAATCGACTTTGGAAACATCTCATACAATGCTCTCGGGGTGGAGGCATGAACTAGCACTCCACAATTGCCGGGCTCACCAACAAACCTGTAATCAAGTTCAAGTGTGTAGTCCTCATAACTCGCATCCGTGATCAGATGCCCTTCAGGAGTTCCTAGACTAACCAGAAGCCCATCTCTTACGATAAATGGGGTACGTAAGGAGCTATCTTTTTCCAAATCAGGCACATCCATATACCAGCCTGTCAGACTATTCCCATCAAAAAGTGAAACTTCTTGCTGTGCAAAGCTGAACTGGCAAGTCAAAAAAAGAATTAGGGAAATGAGAAAGGGTTTCATCGTAGGATCGTTCTGTTCAAAATTCAAATTACAAGAAATCTAGAATTTCTTGTTGTTCAAGAATCAGAGAAACGAAATCAGTTGCTTGTCATGGGCACAAATGAATTGAAATTACGCTCTTCTTTGGTCATGAATAGATAGGCCTTACCTCTCTTTCCCAGTCATCCCATCGGGAGTCTTATAAAGAAGCAACCTTCCCTCTCCTTCCTTTAAGTATAAGATGCCAGCCCCGGCTGCCAAGCCTACGGCATGACAATGCGAGATGTGCTCTGCTTCTGAAGATCACTTATTCCCGGTAGGGAACAGAAAAAAAACCATTCCTCAACCCAGCAGCAGAAAACCCCCAAAACCACCTTCCCGCCCTATCCAACTACATTTTTCTAACAACCAATTACCAACGACTAACTACCAAGCAGCATTAAAACTGCAATTACGAATAAAATAATGTAACTATATTTACTGCAATTACGAATAATATAAGGTCATGAAGAAAACGAAGCTCGGAGAATTTGAAGAAATGGTGCTACTGGTAGTAGTGGTACTTGGCGAAAAGGCTTACGGTGTAGAGATCAAGAGGGAGCTGGAAGCACGGCTCAAAGAGCAGCTCAGCGTAGGCTCTATCCAGTCGGCATTGAAGCGCATGGAAGAAAAAGGCTTTCTCAATTCCGTATTTGGTGAAGCAACGAACAAGCGTGGAGGTAAACGCAAGCGCATCTATACGGCCACTCCCTTTGCCGAGATGGTCTTGAAGGAACTGAAGGAGATTCGTGCGGGTCTTTGGGAAGCGATACCCACAACAGAGGTGGCGCTGAAAACCATATGAACGATAGCATCGATCAGCAACCACCGCAGTGGCCCATCAAGCTCATGCGCCATGTCCTCAACCATGACTATCTCGAGGAGATAGAGGGAGACATGGAGGAGATTTTTCTTGACAATATGGAGCGGTATCCCGAAAAAAAAGCGAGACAGCTTTATATCAAAGAATCATTAAAACTCATACGCCCTCAGTTGCTCAGGCACTTTGAGGGCAGACAACAACTTAACACTTACGGCATGTTTAAGAACAATCTAAAAATAGCCATCAGAGTATTCCAGAGAGATAAGGTCTACTCATCGATCAACGTAATTGGCATGGCCACAGGTTTGGCTATCGCATTATTAATACTGCTCTACGCTCAATTCGAGATGAGCTATGAAGATTATAACCCGAATGCTGATAGGGTGGTGCGCATCACGATGGATTATCTGGATGGAGAGACATTGGTCGATCAAGATGCTGAGACCTATCCTCCGTTAGGGCCAAAAATTAAGGAGGAATTTTCTGAGGTAGAAGAGTTTGCGCGCACCTATGGTCTTGGTGAAATAACACTCAATGTAGACCGTAAAAACTTCAGAGAATCTAAAATATATGCTGCTGACCCCTCCTTCTTTGAGATGTTCGGTTATTCGTTTATTCAAGGTACTGCCGAGGGTATCTTCCAGGATCCCATGGAAGCAGTATTAACCGAAGCTTTGGCTTTGAAGATTTTCGGATCAACAGATATTATTGGAAAGCGCATATTGATTCCGGATATGGAGCAAAACCTCAATGTGGTGGGAGTCATCAAGGACAGCCCAGCCAATACTCACTTTAAGTTCAATATCTTGATCTCATTTGAGACCATGAGGACATTCGAAGAGGACATAGACAACAACTGGGACGGAAACAATGCCTATACCTACTTGATGCTCAGCCGAGCGCATCAATACCCCGCATTTAAATCAAATTTGATGGCGCTGAATGATCAACTTCATGAACTTGACCTAATAAATAGTGAACTGGTTGTCGGTCAAAAAATCAAAGACATCCATCTGTATTCTGACAAGTCGTTCGAGCCAGAACAGAATGGTGAGGCCACAAGAGTGTTTTTCTTAATTGGAGTGGCGCTGTTGGTAATCGTGATTGCGATAGTCAACTACATCAATCTCTCGACCGCTAAAGCAATGGATAGAGCCAAAGAGGTAGGTGTAAGAAAGGTGATGGGCTCCTCGCTGGGTTTACTGCGCTTTCAGTTTTTTACTGAAACGTTATTAGTCAATTTCATTGCGGGTGTTTTGGCCGTACTGATGATGGTATTCTCTATCGAATTCTTTAGAAATACAGCAGCCCTACCGGATTCTTTTACATTTCTCGATCAGCCAAATTTTTGGATACTTCTCATTAGTATTTTAGTGGTAAGCACGTTGATTTCTGGTGCATTTCCAGCTTTCGTACTCTCTTCTTACCAGCCCATAGCTGTGCTTAAGGGAAAATACGCTCACAGCAAGGCTGGTGTGCTGCTGCGCAAAGCCCTGGTGGTTTTTCAGTTCGCCATTACAGTATTCCTACTCGTGCAGACCTTAGCAGCTAGTTGGCAGTTGGACTTTATGCGCTCTAAGGACTTAGGGCTCAACATTGAGCAGACTATTGTGGTAAGAAGTCCGCATACAGATGAGCTGAGAGGGCAGTTCAATGCTTTTAAGAATGATCTTCTGAGCCAGTCAACATTTGAGAGTGTAGCACTTTCGAACTCTGTACCTGGCTTACCTACAAGTCAATTAAGCACAAGCACTGGTATCAACCTCGTGGAGGCACTGGAAATCCGCAACTTCAATTTTTACATCAATTGGATAGACGAAGACTATGTCAAAACGATGGAGATGGAGTTCTTAGCTGGCGAGAATTTCTTAAGTGGAAGTCCCAATGAGAACATGATTATTGTCAATGAGGAGGCCATCAGACTATGGGGGATTCCGAGCCCTGAAGCTGCTATAGGCAAGAAGGTACAAGCCTGGGGAGAGCACCGAACCATAATTGGGGTATTAAAAAACTATCAGCAGTTGAGTGCGAAAAGCAATTACCTACCGGTAATCATAAACTACAGCAATGAATTCAACAGCTATGTGAGCATCAGAACTAATTCTACTGATGTCAAAGATCAACTTCGTACAGTTGCCGAAGTATATGAGTCTCATTTTCCCAATGCTCCATTTGATTACTTCTTCCTCGACCAGGAGTTTGGGAAGCTTTATCGCGCTGATGAGCAATTCCAAACTGTTTTTGGCCTCTTAACAGCCTTCGCCATTCTTATTGCCGCACTTGGTTTATTTGGCCTTGCCTCATTTACCGTCTCAAAGCGTGCAAAGGAGATAGGTATCCGCAAGGTACTTGGTGCTGAAGTCAGCCAACTTATGGCCCTTGTATCAAAGGAGTTTGTATGGCTGATCATTATAGCGATGATCATCGCCACCCCACTGGCGTACATGACTGTCAACAATTGGCTCGACGGTTACGCATTCCGAATAGACGTTACGCCATGGCTGTTTGTCATTCCAGCGTTAGGAGTGTTGTTTATCTCCTTCCTCGCGATTTTCTCCAAGACACTCAATGTAGCTACCGCGAATCCCGTACTATCATTGAGAGACGAGTAGGCTAGGCTATTAAGTTGAGCCACCTACACCCCCTCACTTTGAGAGGGTTAGGGATAGGGAATAGAAAAGAGGCTCGACTTAACAGAATTGGATGGATGGAGGATGAAGCAATAACCTATTGAACAAGCACTATTTTTGAAGGATGCCCCAATTGAGCATCCTTCTTCCTTTTTATAATGCTACCGCAACCTTTGACAGAGCTGTCGACAGCATAGTCAACCAGACCTTCAGAGACTGGGAGTTACTACTGGTGGACAATGGCAGCACTGACAAGGGGTCGCTCCTAGCGGAAAAATGGAGGCAACAGGATGCGAGAATAATACTCACTAGTTGTGCACAAAGAGGCATAGCTCATGCGCTGAATCACGGACTTAGCTCTATCGATAGTCCTTACGTTGCGCGTATGGATGCGGATGACTGGAGCCATCCTACGAGGCTGGAAAAGCAGGTTGTTTTTTTAAATGAGCGTCAAGAGATTGGTGTGGGTGGTTGCCAAACTACTTTTGAAAGCACGTCAAAAAATTCAGAGGGATACGAGCATTTCGTTGACTGGCAGAATAGCATCATCTCATCTAACGATCACTTTACTAACCGATTTAAAGAATCTCCAATAGCGCACCCCGCAGTGATGTTTCGTCGAGAACTGATTGATCAGTATGGCGCATACAGCACTGAGCCGATCCCCGAGGACTATGAGCTATGGCTCAAATGGATGGATTCAGGAGTGCGGTTTGCAAAGATCCCCGAGAAATTGCTCACTTGGTATGATGAACCATCACGACTCAGCCGTATCCACTCCAATTATTCAGAAGAAGCCTTCTTCAAGGTCAAAGGGCAAAATCTGGCCAACTGGATGGAGAGAAATGTAAACCCTGACAAGAAAGTAGTGGCTTGCGGTACAAGCAAGGAGTGCCGCCAAAGAGCCCGTTGGCTTATGGATCAAGGCGTACGTATTGACTATCTTACTGATGTCGTTCCAAGATCGCCGAGAGACTTTGAGTTCTTACGTTATCAGAAGATCAATTCGCCCAGAGACTACTTTGTTCTTAACCTGATTGGTCAAAGAGGAGTAGGCCAAGAAGTAGAGAAACTGCTAAGCGGCGTTGATTTTGTTCCAGGTCGGGACTACTTGTCGTTAGCTTAACTCAAAACCGATCAGGCTAATCAAAGCGTATGACTGTTTTTCTAAGTAAATGATGCGTTGGATCAAGATTCCAGAAGTACTGCTATTCGAGTATATTTACAATTGGCCGTTAGGCTTAGTATTGTAGTCGATTTGAGATGCGACAAGATAAGTGGATGAGAGGCTGTTTCTTCGATTAGGTGGTTAGCGTCACAACAATGATTTGTCAGGTGAGGGATTAAAAAAAGGGAATATGAAAAAGATACTCGTATTAACAGATTTTAGCGATCCATCAAAAACGGCACTGGAGCTGGCAATAGAGATCGCTGAGGCCCATGAGGGTGTAGTCATTTTGCTGCACGTATTGGACATGCCCAAGATGAGTAGCAATTGGATTGACTATGGTTTTGAAAAAACGTGGGAAGAGACAGTTGAGGAAGCCGAGAAGACGGCCTCCAAGCGTCTATCTGATTCCGTTGGAGGCGAGGGTCGAAATAAACATCTTATCACCAAAGTCTTAACGGGCTCTCTTTTGGAGACCATTCTCGAGTTTCAAGAAAATGAAAACTTTGACCTTTTGGTGATTGGGGCCAAGCGCACTCCAAACATTGGAGCATATTTATTTGGTACCAGAACGGACAAAATCGTTCATAGGTCTGATATCCCAGTTTTGGTAGTCAAGAAAAAAACGAGCTTTGAGGGCATTAAGAATGTTCTGGTAGGTAATGCCCTAAGGCTGGATAATCATGATCTTGTTTCATACGTAGAGGCCATTCGTAAACTAACAGGTGGTCATATAAAATTCCTTCGTGTAAATACACCCATTGATTTTATGAGTCAGGATGTGTTTGATGAGAGGATCGAGCACCTGCGTGAAGAGACCGTTTTGAAGAATTATGAATTCAATTATATCAATTTCAAAAGCCAGGGAGATGGGCTGATCTATTATGCAGCCAAGTCTAAATCCGACCTGATTGTTATTTGTGATAAACACAGGTCATCCTTCAGACGATGGGTAATTGGAGAAGATTTGGCCGAAGAAGTAATGGATGCTTCGGATTTGCCGGTGTTGATTTTATAGCGGCTCGCGTAACTACACCTCGATTGTTGTTGGTCTCCGGTCTAAGTCGGTTAGGAGGTTCCGAGCTCTCTAGACATAGTCCTGGTTGAAAAAGCCCTGTGATCAATGGCTTACTTTGCGCCAATACCTTAAGCTTCAATAATCAGACTATGCCCTTGTAAACAAGATGTAGTCCAAAGCAGGAGGCGCAATGCCCTCTGCCCTCAACCATGCCACGATCTGGCCTCTGTGATGTGTGCCGTGGTTGGCCACATGCGTCAATATGTCTCTAAGCTGCGTGTGTTGGCTTCTACCTTCCGTATCAACATAGGAGATCATTTCCTTAAAACCCGACTTTGATGTCCCTAGTACCACTTCCTGCCAGGCTTTATTACTCTTTTGATTGAGTTCTAGAAGTATGTGCGTCGGTATGGTATCGAACAGACCCCATTTTGGTTTCTCTTGTCCAGTAATACGATTATGCCATAAGATCTGGCTGACAGTAATATGACTGAACAGCACATCAATCTTCTTGTTTTGGTAGGCACCTTCTCTCAGGTAAGAGTAGAGCATTTCGTTGGCCCAAGCATTGTAAGTATACAGTCGGCGGAAGTATTTTTTAGAGTTCATTTCGAGTTTGATTAAAGAGCCATTTCAACAACGATTTCTCAGCAAAGGCATTGTCCCAGCTATTATGCTTCACACCCTCATACTCTGTGTACTTCACATTACCGTCCTCTGCATTTAGGAAGTTAACTACTTCTCTGCTCAAAGCCACGGGCACTACGTCATCATCCGTACCGTGGAATACCCAAATAGGGATATCGACGAGTCCAGCAAAGCGTTGTGGATCAGCACCGCCGCAGATGGGAACACCAGCAGCAAATAGACCAGGCTGCTTTTGCAGAAGATCAAATGTTCCAAACCCACCCATCGATAGCCCCATCACATAGATGCGATCCTCATCGATCTTGTACTCTTGTTGGAGCTCTTGCACCAGGGCCAGCACTTGACTCATCGGTTTCGAAAAGCCCCCCTTCCAGTTCAGATTACTGACGCCATAGTTGTCTTCGTACCCGAATGTCAGATTGGCCCAAAACTGACCTTCTGCACATTGCGGGAAAAGGACAAAAGCCCGATATTTCTCTCTGTTCTTTGGATCCAGGAACAAGCTACTCCCATGGGTCATTTGCAGCTCATTGTCGGATCCTCGTTCGCCCGCTCCATGCAAGAAGATCACCAAAGGGTAGCTTTCTTCCTCCTGGTACCCCAATGGTTGGAGTAGCTGGTACGGGAGACTGTCCAGGTTTTGTACATGCCATCCCTCCTCAAACTGAGCGAAGGAGAATAATGGATTCAGGAGAAAGAACAGTAGTATAACTCTTTTCATTTCATGTGCGGCTTAACCTTGTCCACTTTAACGCAATAAAGGTCAACGGGATTACCCAGATGAGATCATTCATGATCAGGTGGAAAAGAAACCGCTTAGTGTACAGGCCGTCCAACAACATGTAGAAAGTCCACGGGCCACCTGCAAGCTTGAGTACGATGGCCACCCAAACAAGATATCCTAGCTTGTGAAAATAGATGGCCGTCCAGAGGAACATGCCGGCCAATAGCAAGACACCCAGCCCCTGATATCCAACTATCGGATCAGCCTGAGCAATTGCCCCTTGGCTAAGCCAGGTAATAAAGGCATCCGGGAAATTATAGATAAAAAAGCCCCAGGCAAGATTGTAGATGCCCGCCAATAGCAACAGGCCCCTCATCCATGGCTGTACAATCACGTTATTCTCCATATTCCAGTGCTTTGATATCCGACCGGATACCGTCCAAAGTATTCGACCATGAATTTATCACTTTGCGCTGTGCATTTGTTCAGGTAATTTCTACTTTGATCCCTTAGTACCCTAAAAACCATGAAAAAATTACTCCCTATTCTTTTCATTGCCGGTATTGCTTTCGGCTTTGCTATCAGCGAAACCACCAAGCTCTTTGATCAATCGGATGTCAAAGCATCGCAGCGCCTGATAGGTGTTGACTTTACGGATGCTGAGATCGACACAATGTTCACCTATTTGGAGCGTAACCGCAAAGGATTTGACTCGATGCGTACCCGTCCACTCAACCCGAATGTAGTGCCTTCGATGGTGTTTACCCCATTTCCGGTAGGAATAGAGATACCCGAAAATGAAGGTCCTATTGATTGGAAAATCGATGAAAGCATTAAGCTACCTAAGAAGAAAAAGGAACTAGCGTATTATCCAGTCTGGAAATTGGCGGGGCTCATCAAGTCCAAGAAAATCACATCACTGGAGTTGACGCAGCTGTATCTCGATAGGATCAAAAAGTATGATGATAAGCTGCTTTCCTTTGTGACGGTCACAGAAGACTTGGCAATAGCACAAGCAAAAAAGGCGGATAAGGAAATCGCGGCAGGTAATTACAAGGGTATCCTTCACGGAATTCCTTATGGTGTAAAAGACTTGGCAGCAGTGCCTAACTATCCGACCACTTGGGGGGCGGAAGCGTACAAAGACCAGATAATTGATGAGACCGCCACTTTGGTGCAGAACCTGGAAAATGCCGGGGCAGTACTGCTTGGCAAGCTGGTTTCGGGCACCCTGGCACGAGGTGATGTATGGTTTGGTGGAAAGACTAAGAATCCATGGGACCTTGAGCAGGGAGCTAGCGGTTCGTCTGCTGGCCCAGGCTCAGCTACATCAGCGGGCTTGGTGGCCTTCTCCATAGGAACAGAGACCTTGGGCTCGATTGTTTCTCCATCGACGCGCTGCGGGATCACTGGCCTGCGACCTACCTACGGTCGTGTGAGTCGCGCTGGAGTAATGGCGCTCTCCTGGAGTATGGACAAGGCGGGCCCTATGGCACGTGACGCCAGAGATTGTGCGATCATACTCGATGCAATCAGAGGAATAGATGGTGTGGATATGACGGTGGTGGATGCAGGTTTTGGCTACAGCGAAAATGTAGATATCAGCAAAATGAAAATTGGCTACTTCTATGAGCAATTTGAGAACGACAGCTCCGATAACTCTGTGAATAACGATGCTACGCTAGCGACCATCCGTACTTTGGGTGTTGATCTGGAAAAGGTGGAGTTGCCGAAAGACTTCCCGTTTAATGCCTTTGACATCATATTGAGAGCAGAGGCGGGAGCATTCTTCGATGAGTTGATTCTTACCCGAAGAGACAGTTTGCTTGTTGAGCAGCATAAGCGATCCAGAGCGAACTCCCTACGTCAGGCCAGGTTTATTCCAGCGGTCGAGTATCTACAGGCCAATCGTCATCGTCGGTTGTTGATAGAGGATATGCATGAGAAGATGCAGGGTTATGATCTCGTGATCTCACCAACCTTTGGTGGTCGTCAGATGCTGATCACTAACCTTTCCGGCCATCCTGCGATGGCTATTCCGAATGGGTTTGATGAAAAGGGCAGACCGACCAGCATCACGCTAGTCGGCAACTTCTTTGATGAAGCTAAACTGATTGCCTTTGCTGAGGCTTTTCAGGACGCTACTGATTTTGAGGAGAAGCATCCTCCATTGTTTATGGATTGATTGTTCTTTCTAACTGCCAAACCCACCCCTGCCCCTCACCCAATGCTATTAAGTTAAGGAAACCTCTCACTATTTGTTGAATTGCGTGATCCTTCCCTTTTTGCTGCTAGCAGTGGTGTCACGTGCAAAATGCCTATTTGGGATTATGTCTGTCGTAGAAGATGATATTTGCTTTATCAAGTGATCAAAGGTCTTTGCGGCCTGTTGGCTGAAGAGGAATACTAGCAGTTTTTCCCGAACATATCGGAAGGCATTTTTCCAATTGTATTTGTATCTCCATTTGCGATTGGAGGTCTTAGATTCGATGAGTTTGTTGGCAGGAAGGCCAACAAGTGATCCTATATTCACACAAAAAACATGTGCATAAAACTTTTGTAGAACCCCTACTGCTTTCTTGCAGCCAAACTGCTCGATTTTCATCTTGGCCTTCAGGTTTTTAAAGCTCTCTTCCACACCCCAACGTAGTTGATAAAGCCCATCAATATCTTGTGAGGAATACTTACTGCGGTCATAGAGATTAGTGACCAATAATTCCGTTTCTCCTGTATTTAAGCAAATTTTGGTCACCCTTACAGTCAATGGGGAAGGGTTCAGTTCGTTTTTCCGGCTGTTCTCAACTTGTTTAGCACTGGGCTCCCATATTGTAACAAAATCAGCCCTTTCATCAGCGATTGTTTTCTTAGCGAAGTTGGAATTTTTTATGAGTACACGGACACAAAACTTGATATTTCGATCAGTCACTTCTTTGATGGTGCAGTAATTACCAAACCCCCTGTCTATGATCAAAATGTCATTGGTGTTGAATTTGTCTAGGCTCTCATTTAGTAAGTTCTTTTCACCATTTTCCATGCTTGATATCAGCCCATCGAGCACAAAGTTGTTCAAGACATCATAGAGGATCAGAGTACGTGCTAGATATCTTTTGACCCCTAATTGGGTAGTGGCATATAATCCAAAATGATCCTCTATGTCCTGAGAAGGAGGTAAGTTCAATGTGCTCCCATCTCTTGGATAAAGCAGATGACCTTTCCAATGCTTCTTCTCTGAGACCTTATATGTATCAGTCAGAAAAGCCAGGAGATCATGGAAAAGCTCTGGCTTGATCTTGTAGCGAGCTTGTGTAAAGGCACTACCACTAACATGTCTTATGGCCATCTGCGGTAATAAGTTCTGAAGGTTGAATTCGACGGACTCCTTAAACCGGGAATTGTCATTAGGGATTAAGTTGGGACAAAAGACCAGCTAAAGTTCTGCGACTGATTCCATATGCCTTCAATCCATTTTCGTCTTTTCATTGCCAGCGATAGGTCGAGGAGATTCTGATTTCTGGACTTAGTTATATATCCGCCAATGGCGAATATTTTGTAGCGTAAAGTTTTGAGCTGGGGAAGTTGTTCTGAGCGAAGCACTGCTTGCTTGAAAAGACTCATTAGGTTATAGGCGATCACCACAAAGTTGAGTGCTGCTTCAGTAGCTGCAAAGTCTTGCATATTGAAACTATCAAAGCCAAAATCTTCTTTGATCCGCGTTGGCGGTCCGATCTTTGATACGATTTTCACAATCTGCTCGTCCCCGATACATCTTCCAGACCATGTGAGATGAGAGTTCAAGGTTGGTGATAAAGCAACTATATCGATAGTTTTGATAAATCCCTTCTTCTTTAAAAAGCTTGAGCTGTTTGCCCGTGGCTTTAGGTCTTTTCATGATTTGTTGTCTGACTACTACTAGCCGTCTAGGCTCCTCCCATGTATCACTTTGGTAGGTAGTTTCGGTGATTTGAAGTCCATCTTCGAGTGTCCACCAGTCTTTGAGCTGAGCAACTTTTCTTTGTATGGTAGCATAATGACAAGCGACGATAATGTACTTAATCCCTCTCTGTTCTAGAAAATCAAAGATTTCTTTACCGTAAAAGCCACTGTCAGCCCGTAACAGGCTTACCTTTTTTCCTTGCAAACGATCCATGGTATCCTGCAAAAAAGACAGAAAGTTATTAGTGGTAAAATCATCACCACTCCTAAGCCAAAAGTTAGCAATCATCTTACATTCATCCACGAATGCCAGCAAGGGATGGTGAGAGTTTCTTCCTGGCTTTTGGGGATTGTAACCTCTCTTGGCTCCCTGTTGTGATCCATAGCGAGTCATTACAGTAGAGTCCACATCAAGGGTGTAATTATCTAAGTTTACTTGATTGAAAAACCATTGACCGAGCTTGGTAAATATTCGTTGGTTAGTAGCAATGGTAAACTTCTGGAAATAACGCTGGTAAGCCTTATGCCCAGCCATTTTTTTGTAACCAAATATCCTTCGAAGTACATCGTCAAAACGACTTACTTCCAGATGTTCAAAGCGGTTAGCTCCACACCAGACACTAACCATGAAACTGGTGATGACTTGTATAAGCGCATAACCTCTATTAGAACCTTGCTCTGGCAAATCACTACGAATCAGTTCAATAAAATACCCGTCTGATCGAGTGGTTTTTTCATTAAAATCCTGCCTGCCGCAGGTAGGCATACCACTCCATGGTGTGATTTCTCTGTCTGTAAAGGCTAGTTTCAAGTTCATTGGGATGTAAGAAAATCTTACATCCAAAATTATCAAAGTGAACAAAAAAATTCCTCTCGTATCTATGGAATATCAGATGTTTACATTACAAAAAATTCTAATGGCGGTCATTAGAAAGCTCAACTAATGACAATTCTAGGTTTATAGAATCTAGAGAGGACATTACCGATTACATGGCTTTTTCAGTTGAAAAATATGCTGATCATGAGTCTCGGATATTAAAATTAGAGAAGCAGAGTGGCTCCTAGTTTGCCATGTTATATCCTATCAGGGAATAGCAGTCGTCGTTCTCATTAAAGTGGTCAGACGAGTATTATATTACTAAGGTACAAGGCCCAGTAATAATTCTGCTGCTCATTCGACACTCGTCAGGACCACTCTGAAGCGCATAAAAAAAGCGAAGAGCTTTCACCCTTCGCTTCATCTATGAGATTCAAAAACTACTCTAAGACTGTCGTTTACCTTTTCGAATCTTTGTACTTTTCGAATCTGGTTCCGCTCATTTGACGCGGAAATACATTGTCGGTTTCATCGGTATCGCCCGTTTCGAAGTTGGGGTCCAATGATATGTTTACTACCTCTTTATTTTTAGCAAACACTTTCGTTACCTCATTCTCATTGAGTCGCCAAATCTCAGCTGGAAGTCTTTCTGTTTCCTTTGTGCCATCCTTATAAGTCCACTCGATAATCAGCGGCATGACCAAGCCGCCTTTATTTTTAAAAGTGATCTCATAGAAGTTCTTATCGGCATTAGCTGCTTTGATGGCCTCATCATCTACTCGATTCTTAAATTCCCGGTAGGCTTGGTCGCTGGTCCCTGTAAATGTGAACGTCTCGGCAGCTTCTTCAAAAGGGGATGCCTTTTGCTCACTTTCACCTCCACCAATTTTTTCCGATTGCGCCGTTACACGATTCTCGAAGCTGTTTTCATCTGTCTTCATGCGGTACCAGGCCACATTGTCGATAGAAATGTCGGTATGATCAGTACCGAAGAACCAACCTCTCCAGAACCAGTCTAGGTCCATCGCGGAGGCATCTTCCATCGTACGGAAGAAATCCGCCGGGTAGGGGTGCTTGAATGCCCATCGCTCAGCGTACTGCTTAAATGCATAGTCAAAAAGCTCTGGTCCCATGATAGTTTCACGAAGCATGACAAGGCCAGCGGATGGCTTGCCATAGCCGTTGTAGCCGCCTTGTAGTACTTGCTCAGGGTTGGTCATAATAGGTCGCATGCTCTCCGGGTCGCCTTTCATATAGGAGATGACTCCTTTTGGGGTACCCCAAGTCAGGCTAAAATCAGGATAATGCTCTTTCAGTGTCATATGCTCCATGAAGGTATCAAGCCCCTCATCCATCCACATCCACTGTCGCTCATCATTATTGATGATCATTGGGAAGTAGTTGTGCCCCACCTCATGCACAATCACCCCTACCATGCCCTCAAGGGTGCGCTGAGAGTAGGTTCCATCCTCATTCGGTCTTCCGAAGTTGAAGCAGATCATAGGATACTCCATACCAATGGAAGCGGCGTGCACAGAAATAGCAACAGGATAGGGGTAATCAATCGTGAAATGGCTGTACGTCTTGAGCGTATTGGCTACCGCAATAGTCGAGCGCTCTTCCCACAGTGGATTGCCCTCTTTGGGATAGTAAGACATGGCCAAAGGTGTGGTGGTCTCCAACTTCACAGATATGCCATCCCAGATAAACTTGCGAGAGGAGGCAAAGGCAAAATCCCTAACGTTCTCCGCATGAAACTCCCAAGTGCTCTTCGATTTAGACTTAGACTTTTCTTTCTTCTCAGCTTCTTTCTGAGTGACGATCATTACAGGCTTTTCGAATTCCTTCTTGGCTTTCTCAAAGCGATCAAGCTCCTTGTCGGTCAACACATCACCTGGATTCTGCAGTGTGCCTGTCGAAGCTACGATATGATCAGCCGGCACTGTGATGCGTACCTTGTAGTGGCCAAATGGTAGTGTAAACTCTCCTCTACCGAGAAATTGCTTATTCTGCCATCCCTCCAGGTCACTGTAGACAGCCATTCTTGGAAACCATTGAGCAATCGTATATAGATAATTACCGTCTTTTGGGAAGTACTCATACCCAGATCGACCACCGACCAGCATCCGATCATTAACGTTATAGCTCCACTCGATATTGAAACTATATTGTCCACCAGGCTGCAGCGGCTTAGGAAGATCCACTCGCATCATGGTCTTATTGATCATTTTACGTAAAGGCTCTCCTCCCACAGTGCTTACTTCACTGATCTTGAATCCCCCATCATAGTCATAGTCATTGGTAATGCTCAGTAAGCTCTTGCCAGCTACCGAGTCGGACATGCTTGAGCGGTTCGCCAGTGGCGTGTTGCTATCTTTCGCACGTCTGTTTTGGTCGAGCTGCACCCATAGATAGTTGAGTACGTCGGGAGAGTTGTTGATATAGGTGATTGTTTCCCTACCGGAAATGACTTGTGTTTCGTCATTGAGCTCTACATCGATATCGTAGTTCGCCTCATTCTGCCAGTATTCAGCACCAGGGGCACCAGAGGCTGTACGGTATTCATTGGGTGATGCTAGCATCGATCCCAGTTGTTCAAATTTTTGTTTCCACTCACCTTGCGCCCAGGCTTGCCCTGAGAGTAGTAAGCAAGCAGCAATTAAGATCCTTTTCATCATGAATAGTTTACGACTGTTTATCTCCTAAAAATAATTGGAATTAGGAAGTGCTTGCACACAAATACATCAGCGGTCGAGGGCACAAAAAAAGGGTGTCGGTTTTTTACCGACTCGACATTCAGACCTACGAGGCTTTGAAAGCTGCGCTTAGGATAGCTGGCGTCATGCACACTAAAAATTGTCGACTGACTCTTTATAATTATATTTATATACCGTTACACAAATGATATGAGCACAAAAGAGGCAAAGTTAGAATTGATTGAATGGCTAGTTGGAATCGACGATGATGCAACCATAGCAGCCCTTCTCACTGTGATGAAGAGTCAGAAGCGCATAACAATGGAAGAGTATAATCATCAATTGGATGCAGCCGAACAAAGAGTTGCTGCTGGTTCTTATGTAAGCCAGGAGGAGCTGAAAAGTGAATCTAGAGAATGGCTAGATTGATAATTGTTTGGGATATTGAGGCGAAAACATCATTCAAAGAGTGGATTAATTACATCAAAGAAGATTCGCTTCAAAATGCTCAAAAAGTGCGGAGTGAAATCCTTGATATTGTCGACGGTCTCAAGTTGCATCCCTTAAAATATCCCCCTGATAGGTTTAAGATCTCCAACGATGGAAATTATAGGGCATTCGAAAAACACAACTATCGAATTGCGTACAAAATTGACGATCAGCAGATCATTATCCTCAGGCTTAGGCATGTGAGATCTGAGCCAAAGGAGCATTAAAAAAGGGTGTCTGTAAAACCGACACCCTTAAATTGCAAACAGGTAATTCTATTGTTTCTGACCCTTGAACTTATCGAAACGTGATGTCATATCAGCTCTTGGAAATACATTATCAGAAAGCTCAGTGTCAGCTGTTTCCTTATCAGGATCCAGCACGATGTTGACTACTTTCTTGTCTTTGGCAAACACTTTAGTGACCTCTTCCTCATTAAGTCTCCAGATTTCAGCTGGTAGATACTCTTTCTCCTTACTGCCATCATCGAAAGTCCACTCAATGATCAAAGGCGTCACAAGACCTCCTACGTTCTTGAAAGTAACTTCGTAGAAGTTTTTATCAGCATTAGCTTTCTTGATGGCGTCATCGTCCACTTTGTTTTTGAATTCCCGATAGGCTCTATCACTGGTACTTGTGAAAGTGAAAGACTCAGCAGCCTCCTCGAAATTGGTGGCTTTAGCCTCTTCACCGCCACCGCTGATTTTACTATTGTTTGCCGTTGCACGATTCTCAAACTTCTGATTGTCGGTCTTCATGCGGTACCACTTCACATTGTCTACGGATACGTCCACATTGTCGGTAGAGTAGAACCATCCTCTCCAGAACCAGTCAAGGTCCACGGCGGAAGCATCTTCCATCGTGCGGAAAAAGTCCGCAGGACTTGGGTGCTTAAATGCCCAACGCTCTGCATAGGTCTTAAAAGCATAATCGAACAGCTCAGGACCCATGATTGTTTCACGAAGGATGCTCAGTGCTGCGGCAGGTTTCGCGTATGCGTTGTTACCAAACTGGAGAATCTGCTCAGAGTTGGTCATGATGGGGCGAATACCTTCTTTGTCTCCCTTCATATAATTGACAATACTTTCTGCTGTACCACGTCTTGCTGGCATATCAGGGTAATGCTCTCTTTGGGTGAGTGATTGAGTAAAGGTGTTCAAACCTTCATCCATCCATGTCCACTGACGCTCGTCAGAGTTGATGATCATCGGGAAGAAGTTGTGACCGACTTCATGTACAATCACGCCGATCATTCTCCACTTTGTCGTTTCACTGAACGTGCCATCCTCGTCAGGTCGGCCAAAATTGAAGCAGATCATTGGGTACTCCATACCAATAGAAGCAGCGTGTACAGAGATTGCTACCGGATAAGGGTAGTCAACCGTATGCTTAGAATAAGTGATTAATGTATTGGCTACAGCACGAGTGGACTCCTGCTCCCAAAGAGGGTTGCCCTCTTTAGAGTAGTAAGACATGGCCAAGGGCTTCTTATCGCCAAGGTCAACAGCCATGGCATCCCAGATATACATACGTGAGGCTGCAAACGCTACATCTCTCACCATCTCAGATTTGAATTCCCAAGTCTTTTTCTCGTTGCGCACCGGCTTCTTTTCTTTCGCTTCCGCTTCTTTCTGCGTCACGATGATCACCGGCTCATCAAAGGTGTTCTTTGACTTGTTGAACCGCTCAAGCTCTTTGGAGGTCAATACTGCGGAAGCATTTTGCAGCTCGCCCGTAGCACCTACGATGAAGTCGGCAGGTACGGTGATCTTCATGTTGAAATCGCCAAAGGGCACTGTAAACTCACCTCTACCGAGGAATTGCTTGTTTTGCCAGCCTTCTTTGTCATCATAAACGGCCATTCTCGGGTAGAACTGCGCGATCGTATAGTTGTAGTTGCCATCCTTAGGGAAGTACTCATAGCCCGAGCGACCACCGTCTAACATTCGGTCATTAACAGTGTAAGACCAGTCAATTTGGAAAGTAAACTGATCACCATTGCTCATCGGCGTAGGCAAGTCAATTCGCATCATCGTTTTTACGATAGTGTAGTCAAGTGGACTTCCATCGGTATTAGCTACTTTGCTCACTTTAAAACCACCCTCATAGTCACCGCTGTTGGCGATAGACTGTAGTGTCTTACCTGCAATGCTGTCTGCCATTCCGGTAGGTCGGATCAGCGGCGTGTCACTATCAGGAGCGCGCATGTTCTGATCTAGCTGTACCCATAGGTAGCTTAGCTGATCAGGAGAGTTATTGTAATAGGTGATTGTCTCTGAACCGGTGATGCTTTGGTTGGCATCATTGAGCTCTACCGCTATTTCATAGTCAGCTTGGTTTTGCCAGTAGTCTGTACCAGGAGCACCAGATGCGGTCCTGTAGCTATTAGGAGAGGGTAGTATAGGCCCAAGTTGTTCGAACTTCTGATCCCATTTGCCCTGTCCAAAGGCATATCCACCGATGAGGCAGAAAATGATGATTAATCCTTTTTTCATAGTTATTGTCTCTTAATTTATTACCAAAACTTAGTTTCGATCATCAATGTGATAGAGACGCCCATCACGGCTGATGATACTATAGTTACCCAATCCCTTCTGTCAAGAAAGAAAAAGGTGCGCAAAGTAACGCCAAGGATGAGGAAGGCCACAACTATTATTATCTGACCTACTTCCAGTCCTACATTAAAGGCAAATAGCTGGTTTACGATAGTTTCATCCTTGCCCAGCAGGCTCCTGAGATAGTTGGAAAAGCCCATTCCATGGATTAATCCAAAGCCCAACGCAAGTCCGTAGTTCTGCTTGACCTGCTTAGGGGTAAGCTCATGGTCACGGTTGAAGATATTGACCAAGGCTGTTACGAAAATGGTGACTGGAATCAAAAATTCAATCAACTCAGCATCCAGGGTGACTAGTTTTAGAGTAGCCATGGCCAAGGTGATAGAATGGCCGATCGTGAAGGCTGTTACCAGAATAAGGATTTTTTTCCATTCACGTGCCTCATAGATCGCACATAATGCTACCACAAACAAAATATGATCGTACCCATCAATATCCAAGATGTGATCCAACCCTAGCCCAAAAAACAGTTCAAATTCCGACATCTATCGTATAATGTAATTCGTATAGATTTGCTGCTAAAAGTAAGCAGACAAACTTAATCTTCTATGCTGTCTTATCTGTTGGTGTATTTGCATGTGATGATAGGCTCTCTGCTTCATCCTTTTCATATCAGCGTACTGGATATGGAGTACGATGAAGACAGCAAAGCTATTGAGATCAGCTGTAGGATTTTTTTAGATGACCTGGAAGAAACGTTAAGGGCTTATTCTGACGAGGCTCGTCTGGATATCATGGATGAGGCTTCTCGTGAAAAAGTTCACATCGAACTAGAGCGCTATTTCCGCGAAAAAGTGAAGATCTCAGTCAATGGCAAGACTGCAGAAATGAACTATTTGGGTGAGGAGATAGATGGAGATGTAATGTGGTGCTACATCGAAATTGCCAAAGTCAAGAAACTGCAGAGCATAGAGGTTGAAAATCAACTACTGCTCGATTCATTTGATGACCAGATGAATCTGGTACACATGAAGGCTTTTGGCAGCACCAAAAGCTTGAAACTCTACCAATTCAATGAGTGGGGTGAGATTACATATTGAGTGCATCTCAAAAACGGGCTTTATCAAAAACTCATTTGCTAATGTGGATGTCACATTGAGCTCCGTCGAAATGCTTTTATCAAGCCTAAAATAGGGTTTCGACATGCTCAACCTAACAACCTCAGCATTTTTGAGAAGCCTCCTGTACGTTTTTAAGCGACTATCGCTTGAATACATATCTAGTAACATAGATGCCCTGACCGTCATCCACACCAGAATCACTCTCTACACCACTGGTGACAAAAGCTAATTCCCAACCTTCTTCTGCCATTGCGGTAAGTTTGCCGCTAATCATAGCATCGTTGGAAGCGATATTCTGAAAGTTGATACCAGTGACGCTGAAGAAGTTGAGCATTTTAGTCTCTTCGAAATTGTCGATTTTGAGATCCTTTCGTCTTACATCTCCCTGGGCTCCACCCTTCTTTCCGTTGGTTCGCTCAGTGGTGAATTGATCTGTATCGACCTCCTGAATGGGACTTATCATTCTTGATCTACCAATACCTGCGGGAATAATTGATTCTACCGTGGTAATCACTTTGTACTCTTGAGCACTGGCAACAGATACAATAGCCATCAGCAGCATGCTAATTAATAATCTCGTTTTCATAGGTGTGTTATTTTGTTTTAAGTAATCCATACAAATCCCAGGCCATTTATCCCTGGTGTTATAAGTTCTTTAATTCAGGGGTTTCTTCCAACGGAAATTCTTGATATACATTCCATCGCTGATCCTCATTTTTGAATAAAGTGAGACTCGTCACCCGAAAGGTTGCATCGAAGGTCCTTTTTTCAAAATCTCTCCAAGCTTCTTCGAACCTAGCCTTCTTCAAATCTCTAAAGGCGATCGTCATGTGGGGTTGGAACCCCCGGTTTTTGTAGTCCGCGTTATCTAAACCAAGTTGTCGCCTGGCCATGGTAGCGACCTGCTTTTGAAGTGACCTCAGCTCCTTATTTGGCGTAACATCGATATAGATAACCCTAGGCGGGAATGCGTTGAATCCCTGTAGTTGAACATCAAACCCATGTCTGTTAGTGGACATCCTCCTGAGCGTCTCCTCGAGCAAATCAAGTTTACTTAGTTTCCATTTAAAGGGCATGTGAAGCGTGATGTGCGGTGGGGAATTGAGCGCATGTTTCGAACCATACTTCTCGCGGACTTCCGCCTTCAATTGGGTTACCTGACTCTGGGTCGGCTTTGGAGGAACTATCGCAATAAAGAAGAGGCCCTCTTCTTTATTGCCATCAGCCCCTGCTATTTGACCTTTGATACGTTTTTGCATGATTCCTGACACTCTTGGGTTAAATTAGTCATTCGATCATAATTCAAATTGGCATGAATAAACTTTCACTTCTACTCAGCTTATCCTTACTCTTTGCGTGTAAGACTTCTCAAAATGCCCCGACCACTGGCATCACTACCATGAAGCCAGGTCAGTCAGAAGCACCTGCAAGTAACACTTCCATTACCGACAAGATCCAGGGTATGGACAAATACACTGGCTATTTTGATTTTTATTGGGATAGTAAGTCCGGCAAAGTGTTCTTACAGATTGACAAATTCGATCAGGAGTTCCTATATGTTAATGCATTGGCTGCAGGAGTTGGTTCTAATGATATTGGTCTCGATAGAGGACAGCTTGGCAATAAGCGAATTGTGAAGTTTGTGAGATCCGGCCCCAAAGTGCTTATGGTTCAGCCTAACTATAGCTTCCGCGCCATTAGTGACAATCCAGCTGAGGCCGCCTCGGTGGAGCAGGCATTTGCACAAAGCGTGCTTTGGGGATTCACTATCGATTCTCATGACGAATGGAGTGTACTCGTAGATGCTACTGATTTCTTTATGAGAGATGCTCATGGTGTGTCGAATCGTCTTAGTGGGCGAAAACAGGGCAGCTATAAACTGGATAAATCACGATCCGCAATGTACTTGCCAATGACCAAAAATTTTCCTGAGAACTCTGAGTTTGAAGCAACTGTGACCTTTACTGGCAACCCAGCAGGGGCGTGGATCAGATCAGTAACTCCATCACCGGATGCTGTGACCGTACGGATGCACCATAGCTTTATACAGTTGCCGGATGATAAATACACGAAACGAAAGTTTGATCCGCGCTCAGGATTCTACGCTACCTCCTATTATGACTATGCTACCCCAATTGATCAGCCATTGGTCAAGAAGTTTATTAACCGTCATCGTTTGGAAAAGAAAGATCCAAATGCCGCAATCAGTGAGCCTGTGGAGCCGATTATCTATTACCTTGACAGAGGTGCCCCCGAGCCCGTGAAGTCGGCATTGCTAGATGGTGCCAAGTGGTGGGACCAGGCTTTTGAGGCAGCTGGCTACCGCAATGCATTCCAGGTAAGAGTCATGCCAGAGGATGCAGATCCACTAGATATCAGATACAATGTGATCCAATGGGTGCACCGCTCCACTCGAGGCTGGTCCTACGGCGCATCTGTAGCGGATCCTCGCACAGGTGAAATTATCAAAGGACATGTAAGTCTAGGCTCATTGCGGGTACGTCAGGATTTTTTGATCGCGGAAGGCTTGCTTTCTCCATATGAAAACGGCACTGAAGCCCCTGAAGAAATGAAGCAAATGGCCGTTGCAAGATTACGCCAGTTGTCTGCACATGAGGTTGGTCATACTATAGGCTTAGTCCATAGTTATGCCTCCAATCGCTCTGCACGGGCATCCGTCATGGATTATCCACATCCGCTCGTTAAGATGGGCGCCAATGGCAAAATAGACCTTTCCGAAGCGTATGATGTCAACATCGGAGAGTGGGACAAGATCGCTATTAAGTATGGCTACAGTGATTTTGCCGATGGTGTCAATGAAGATAAGGAATTAGAGAAGATACTTAATGAAGCCTTTGATCAGGACATTATGCATATCACCGATCAGGATAGCCGGCCTACCGGAAGTGCCCACCCGCATTCCCATCTATGGGACAATGGTGAAAGTGCTGCTGACGAGCTTAACCGTATGATGGACATCCGAAAGCAAATCGTTGGCAACTTCTCTGAAAAGGCTATCCGTAAAGGCATGCCAATGGCTACCATCGAAGAAGCATTGGTGCCCATGTACCTCTTCCATCGCTTTCAAGTCGAGGCAGCTGCCAAAGTAGTGGGTGGACTCAACTACACTTACGCACTCCGTGGAGATGGTCAGATGGTGACCGAAATGGTGCCAGCAGCTGATCAAATGATGGCACTTGATGCCTTGATTCGTACGATGAGCCCAGATGAGTTGGCCTTACCGGAATCATTACTTCAGAAACTACCCCCAAGGCCTTTTGGGTATCCACGTACTCGTGAGACATTCAAAAGTCGCACTGGATTGACCTTCGATCCTTTGGCAGCAGCGGAAACAGCGGCCAGTCTTCCAGCCTTCTTTATCTTCCATCCCGAGCGTGCTGGTCGATTGGTTGAATACAACGCGCGTGATGCTAAGCAGCCTGGGCTTTCAGCAGTAATAGACAAAGTGATTGCGGCTAGCTTCAATGCATCTAGTAAGTCTGGCTATCTAAGACAGTTACAGTACATAGTCAACGGGCAGGTGCTACTGCATATGATCAAGCTGGCCAATGACACCAGAGCCCATGAGCAAGTGCGAGCAATCACGCATGCCAAGATAATCGAAGTGCAGTCTATCGCAGGTCGAAAAGCCAGATCAGGTAGCGAGCAGAACAAGGCGCACTACAACTTTATGCTAGCGCAAATCGATAGCTATCTCAATGGTGAGATGGAGATGCCACAAAATCAGCCACTTGGTCCACCTGATGGATCACCTATCGGAAGTGACTGGGGTGATTGGTTCAAGTATTGTAGTGTGATTGCCACTGAGCAATAGAAAACACAAATAGGGTCGATGACTCTTAGTCACAAGAAAGCCTTATCAAGTTTGAAAACTCGGTAAGGCTTGCATGCTAACTCTCAGGGGGTTTTGAACCCCCGGAGAGTTGTTGGATTGCCTTCAATGCCAACTTCACCCGCGCCTGCCGATCCCCCCGAATGATGGCAAAAGGTGGGTGTGCCTCGGCGTGCTCTTTGTATACCTCAAAGAAATGCTCACGAAGGTGAGGGTGCTCGCGTTGAGGGTCCTCCTCCCAGGGCAGGTCTATATCACAAACCAGCGTAAGGTCATACTTCCGCCTTTGCTCTTCGGCGAGAATCCAAGGGTCGCATTTACCATACCTATGTTCACTCCAGACTCTGATGATTGTCAAGGTCGTATCAATGACTAAGAATTCATTTACACTATTACTCCAACTATCCTCTTGCTCGGCTTGACCTTGAGCTATAGCGAGTAGATCCTCGTATTGATATGGTCTGTCCAGCTGATCGATATATGCGCGCGCATATTCGGGTACGAAAGTAGTATTAAGCGCCTCCGCAAGGTCTTTGGCCAAGGTGGACTTTCCCGTTGACTCTGGGCCAATTATGGCTACCCTCTTAAGCATTAGCTTTTCTGGGTTCCAAACTCTTTTTCCAGGCGATATAGCCCATGATCGCCAAAATCAGGAACACGAAATACTGAAAGCTTGTCAGTAACAGTCCTTTGTAGAAGTACAATGGGATAGAAATCGCATCAGCGATGATCCAGGCTATCCAGTTTTCTAATTTCTTTCTAGCCATCAGCCACATCCCTACAAAGGCGATCGAGGTAGTGATAGAATCCCAGATAGGCACATCGCTATCCGTATAGTTGGCCAAGACATATCTGAGGGCAAAAAATGAAATAATGAGAATGATCCCAGCGCTGATGTTTTCCGATAGGGAATTACGAGAAATTGGAATGTGATGGGTCGGGTCAACCTTCTTAGACCAAATAATCCATCCATAGACGCTCATCACAAAGTAGTAAGCGTTGATTCCCATATCCGCGTAGAGCTTAGCCCCAGCGCAGATGTAGACGTAGATGATAACACTGACGATTCCGGTAGGGTAAACCAGAATGTTTTCGAGACGTGCATACCAAACACTGGCTAAGCCAAAGACCACTGCAACAGCTTCAAGCCATGTCATTTGCGCTAGCCCCCCACTCAAACCTTCCAGGATATAGTCCATAGAGCGAACCTAGCCATTCTTACTAAAATAAAAGATAGCCTAGCTGTGTTATGTGCTCGCTACTCTCTAATTTTGCACTGCAAATAATAACCCCTGTTATTTGCATGACTTCCGACAACTCCAAACTCCTTTTTGAAGCATTAACCTACGACGATGTACTGTTGATGCCCGCGTATTCTGAAGTTCTCCCAAGAGACACAGATACCTCCACCTATCTCACCTCCAATATCAAGCTCAATATCCCCTTGGTGTCTGCCGCCATGGATACGGTTACTGAGTCTGGTCTGGCGATCTCCATGGCTCTCGAAGGAGGGTTAGGCATCATTCACAAGAATATGTCTATCGAGAAGCAAGCTGGTGAAGTGCGCAAAGTAAAGCGCTCTCAAAGTGGTATGATTCTCGATCCCATCACGCTCAACATCGAAGGAAAAGCGGGTGATGCTGTGGCCATTATGAATCAGTATCGCATTGGAGGCATACCTGTGATAGATAAGGAAGGCATTCTTATTGGTATTATTACCAATAGAGATTTGAGATTTCAGAAAAATCTCAAAATCCCTGTGAGTGAGATTATGACCAAAGAGAATCTCATCACCGCTCATGCAGGTGTTGATTTGGATCAGGCCGAAGAAATACTTCAAGAGCATAAAATCGAGAAGCTGCCCATCGTCGATAAGGTTGGCAAGCTCATCGGTCTAATCACCTATAAAGACATTCTTAAGAATAGAGATAGGCCTAACGCCTGTAAGGATCAGTACGGGAGATTACGCGTTGGCGCAGCTGTTGGTATCACGGCAGACATTGAGGCGCGTGTTGCAGCACTTATGAAGGCCGGTGTAGATGTGGTAAGCATTGATACCGCTCATGGTCACTCCAAAGGAGTGATCGACACTTGTAAATTGATCAAAAAGCAGAATCCTGACCTTGACGTAATTGTAGGAAACATTGCTTCAGCAGAGGCGGCAATTGCGCTTGCTGATGCTGGTGCTGATGCTATCAAAGTAGGGGTTGGGCCAGGCAGTATTTGCACTACCAGGATCATCGCAGGAGTTGGAGTACCCCAATTGACTGCAGTATTTGAGGCCGCTAAGGCGGTAAAAGGTAGAAATGTGAAGATTGTTGCAGATGGCGGCATTCGCTTTTCCGGAGATTTGGTAAAAGCAATTGCTGCAGGAGCACATACAGTCATGATTGGTTCATTGCTTGCAGGCACGGAGGAAGCTCCTGGTGAAGTCATCCTTTATGAAGGTCGAAAATTTAAATCATATCGCGGTATGGGCTCAGTAGAAGCCATGGAGGATGGCTCCAAGGATCGTTACTTTCAGGACGCGGAGGATGATGTCAAGAAGCTCGTCCCTGAAGGTATTGTTGGCCGTGTGCCCTATAAAGGAATGGTAGAGGAAGTGCTTTACCAGCTTACTGGTGGTCTTAAAGCTGGCATGGGTTACTGTGGTGCAGGAGATATCAACGCGCTGCATGATGCTAAGTTTGTGAAGATTACAAATGCAGGAGCTGTCGAAAGTCACCCGCACGATGTGCACGTAACGAGAGAAGCACCAAACTATAGTCGCTAAGCAACTATTCGACTCAAAATTCATTAAGGTTATCAAAGGGCAATTATCAATAGAGAATTTCTTGAAGCTAACAATCCTTTGAAGAAGGTCTGATGAGGCCTTCACTGTTATCTTTTAGATGCAAAAGAAAACCCAAATTCTCTATTCAGGTCCCCGCATGCGCGAGGATGACGGTTTATAGGCCCTCAGGGTTAAGCCCCGAGGAATTCTTTTGATTAAATTGCCCTTTCTTGTTTCAGGTGTATGTTTGGGTATAAAGCAGTTATAAGATTGAGCGTCATTCTGGGTGTGATCACCTGGTTGCTACTGCTATTGCTCGACCTCACCGCACTCTTTAGTGCTAAGAACAACATTGCTTTTGGCCTCCCTAGTTTCGCTCCTAAAATAGCGCTTGGACTGTTTGTGCTAAGCATAGTGCTTTTTTATCGGTATCGCATCAATAAAGCCGAGAGCGTCAACTTCATTGATCTGCTTTGGAGGGTCTTTGTGACGGGCCTGATTACAACGGTGGTCTCACTTGCCATCAAGTTTATCTTTTCAATTTTTGGGGATACTAGCCTTGCTAAGAATCCTCTGGTCATTAACTTTTTTTACCATATCAACCTTGGGTTAATCATTGCTTTCACTGTTTCTACTTTGATCGTCTGGAAGCGGCTAATTCTCTACCAAAAGACCAAGACCCTTCTAGCCTTCTGGCGCATATTCGAATATTCGCTCCTCGGTGCTTTGGCTTTTGATATTCTCGGATACGCACTTTTCGATCCTTTTTTCAATGTGCTCCTTGGTGTATTGATACTGATGGGACTGGTACTAAGCTTCAATCTCAAGTGGGTGGCCTATCTCAACTTCAAGCAGAAGTGGAAAAGCATTCTCTTTATAGTGCTCGTCATCATCTACTTATTTTATTTCCTTGATGGACTGGTGGACTATTCCAATCAGGATGTGCTGGTCACTGATCTACTAGACTCGGTCTACATCCTCGCTTCCTTCAGTTTCATCTCAATCTACTCGCTGATCTCAGCATTGGTGATACTTTTTAACCTTCCTACCTCTTCCGTATTTGAAAAGAAACTTGAGGAGGCTATGAACTTCCAACGGCTCAGTCAATCTCAGCCTACCGGCCAAAAGAAAGAGCAGATATATGAGATCCTTCTAGATAGCACGATCAGTGCAGTATTCGCGGATGCGGCATGGCTAGAGATTACAGAAGATAGTAGTCCAATCCTCTCAAAGTACAATGTCACCGATGCTGAGATAGAAGATATTAAGGAAGCGGTAAAAAATACGACCTTAAAAAAGGTGATCAACACTGAGTTCGATCAAGTACCTAACTCCCAAAAGCTGTCTGCAACCCTCAAGGGAGTTAAATTCAAGTCGATCCTACTCTTCCCTATTATCATCAAGCAGAAGCAAATTGGTTCTATTGCGCTGCTTAAGGAGGTAGGTGATAGTTTCAATAAGGAGATGGTTGACATCATCAACACCTTTGTTAATCAGGCCAGCATCTCCCTGGAGAACTTCCAGCTCATCAATGAGGCAATAAAAAACGAGCGTTATAAGGAAGAACTGAAGATTGCCAGCCGAGTGCAGCAGAGCTTACTGCCAAGTGGATTGGAGCAAAGTGATCATTTTGACATTCATGGTATCTCAGTAGCCGCAGATGAGGTCGGTGGCGATTACTATGACTCTTTCCGTCTTGATGATGACAGGCTCGCTCTGATCATTGCGGACGTTTCTGGTAAGGGTACCTCAGCTGCCTTTCACATGTCGCAAATGAAAGGAATCTTTCATAGCCTTGTGCAAATGAGTCTTGACCCTAAGCAACTTATGGTCGCTGCTAATAATGCATTGAGCCGTTGCTTGGAGAAGACCTCCTTCATTACGGCTACCTACTTTGAAATTAATACGAGTAAGACGAAGGTGTCTTTTGCCAGGGCCGGTCATTGTCCTACGTTGTATTACTCGGCTCAGCACAACCAACTCGAGTACTTCAAAAACAAAGGGTTGGGTCTTGGGATACTGAGAAACTCCAACTTTGAAAAATACGTACAAGTCAATGAGTTTCAGTACAGTGCCGGAGATATCATCGTGCTCTACACCGATGGTATCACAGAGGCCGCCAACGGCGACAATGAACAATTCGGGTACGAAAGACTAAGTGACGCACTGATGAAATTTACTGACCAGACACCAGAGCAGATATCTAACGGGATTTTCGAGACGCTTTATGAGTTTTGCGAACAGGATTCGTTGGATGATGACTATTCGATGGTGGTGGTGAAATTTAGATAATAAGAAATGCTAAATATAGAACGAGATACAGAAGGAGAAGTAAGTGTACTACAAGTGTCTGGAGAAATAGATGCGAGTTCATCGATATTTCTTGATGAAGAAGTGGGTAAAGCACTCGAGCAAGGAGCCAGGATAGCCGTGGATCTTACGGGCCTTGAGTATATCTCCTCGGCAGGGCTGGGAGTGTTTATGTCTTATATCTCCGATCTGGAAGCCAAGAAAATGACCATGGTCTTATTTGGGATGAAGGAAAAGGTGTTTCAGGTGTTTCAAATACTGGGATTGGATCAGTTGCTCACCATTGTAGATACAAGAGAAGAGGCTATTAAAAGCGCGAATGACCTATAACCTGAAGATATCGTGCACTAAGGATCGACTGAAGGAAATCAGGCAGTTTGTCAGTGATATACTGGCCAAACACAGCTTTCCTGAGGCCGAGTCAAATAAAGTGATCCTCGCAGTAGACGAGGTGTGCGCGAATCTCATTATTCATTCAAACCACTGCAATCCGAGTGAGACGCTCGAGCTGAGTATAGCATATGATGCTGAAAAGATAGTCTTTGAAATACTTGATCATGGCGAAGGGTTCAATCTTAGTGAATATAAAGAGCCTTCAATGGACGAACTGATCAAAGCTAAGCGCAAAGGAGGGGTTGGATTACTTCTGGTGAAACGCATCATGGACGATGTACAATTCATCCATAGGTCAGGTAAAAATGTCTGTCGATTAGTAAAGAATCTGAGCTAAGTAATTAATAATCATACGTTAAACTCTATTTTTGCGCCCTTGAAACCTATGGGTAAATCATTCCTCTTACAGCTAGCCCTCCTATCTCTAATCATCACATCAGGGTGTGACATGCTTCCACTGAGCATTGAGGAGGAGGAAGACGCAAGCCGGGAAGCGGTAGCACGCGTTGATGAAGTCACCCTCTATGGAGATGATCTTGCCGGCTTGAGCTTTGGAGCCACCGCTGAGGATAGTAGCGCTATCGCAAAAAAGTATATCGAAGGTTGGATAAGTAAACAACTACTCATCAATAAAGCTAACGGCGTTATTGAGATCGATCAGGCCGAAATAGATCGTAGGGTAAGAGATTACAGGTACGCACTGATCATTCATGAGTATGAAAAGTACTGGATAGAAGGTCGGCTCAGCAAATCGGTGAGCGAAGAGGAGATTGTATCCTACTATGAAGAGAAAAAAGACAACTTCCTGCTAAAGCAGAACATTGTCAAATGCCTATTTGCTCAAATACCTAAAGAAGCTCCAGGAGTAAGTGATTTTAGACGTCAGATAAGGGCTTTTACTGTTGGGGGTGATATCGAAGATATAAGATCATATTCATTCAGGTTCGCAGTTAAGTCTTTCATGGAAGACTCCATTTGGGTCAATTTTGATGACGTCATATTAAATACTCCGTTGGCCAGTATCCCTAATAAAGTACAGTTTCTAAGGTCGAACAGTTTTGTCGAAAGCTCTGATGAGACCAATATATATTTCTTAAAACTGCTTGATTATAAAATCTCTGATGAGATATCTCCGTTGGAGTTCATCAGGGATGATATTGAAAATATTATCATTAATAAACGAAAAGTAGCCTTGAAGAAAGAGCTACAGGAGGCCATCTACAAGGAGGCGTTGGAAAATGAGACATTTGAAATCTATTAAATATACAATACTAGTTGCACTAGTATCTCTATTCTGTTCGCCCTTGCTGGCTCAAACAGAACCAGAACGTACAGCTGAACCCGAGAAAGAGGTGGAGAAAGGCGTGGTAATTGATGAAATCATCGCCAAGGTAGATGACTATATAGTGCTGAAGTCAGAACTCGAACAGTCATACATGGATTTTCTCGCTAGAGGTGAAATCAACAACGGAAATGCCAAATGCTCAATATTTGAATCTCTGATTATCAACAAACTATTGGTCGCTAAAGCGGAGATAGATAGTGTGGTGGTTGCGGATAGTGAGGTCTATGACAACCTCGACCGGAGAATGCAGTACTTCGTCTCGCAGATTGGCTCGGAAGAGGCCATAGAAGAGTATTATGGCAAGAAGATCGATGAGTTTCGACAGGAGCTTTTCGATGATATCAAGGAGCAATTAGTCGTGCAGCGTATGCAAGGGGAGATCACCAAGGACACGGAAGTAAGTCCGGCCGAGGTTCGCCGATTCTTCAAAAAGATACCCGCAGATAGTTTGCCATACTTTTCAACTGAAGTATCTATTGCACAAATCGTGAAGATACCTGAAGTAAGCCGAGCCAAGAAGGATGAGGTAAAAGCACAGCTCAATGATATTCGCTCGAGAATACTAGCTGGAGAAGATTTCGCTGATTTGGCAAAGGAGTTCTCTATGGATCCTGGCTCAGGTCCTGTAGGTGGCGTTCTTGGTTTCTTCAAAAGGGGGGAGCTGGCTCCAGAGTTCGAAGCGACAGCTTTAAGTATGAAGCCGGGAGAAATCTCCTTTCCTGTAGAAACAGACTTTGGCATTCACATTATCCAACTAATCGAGCGCAGGGGAAATTCATTTAACTCCAAGCACATCCTTATCATACCCAACTCTTCTCAGCAAGATGTGGAAGACGCCAAGGTGTATTTGGATAGTTTGAAGGGAGTAATACAGCACGATTCCATCACGTTCGCACGTGCGGCAAAAGAATACTCCGACGATCAAGTCACCTCATCAAATGGTGGGTTTTTCTCGGATGCTACTGGCGCTAGTCGCATTTCGGTAGAAGAGTTAGACCCTGTTGTATTCTTTACAATTGACACTCTAGAAGTAGGGTCAATTACTCCACCGATGGAGTTTAGGATGGACGATGGTACCGAGGCTGTGAGGATAATTTACTACAAAGATCGCATCGCTCCGCATCAAGCCAACCTGCGTGACGATTATCAAAAAATCTATGGCGCGACAAAGGCAGAAAAAAGAAATGGCATTTTATCTGAGTGGTTTAATAAAGCGCAGGCGGATGTCTATATTAACGTCGATAGCGAATACGACTATTGTAACATACTACAAAAACCAAACTAGTAGATGAAGGAGTTCGAGTCTGAGGTGGCTGCAGCTGATAGCCTGCACGAGGTATATACTAAGCTTACCAGCGAAATATCTAAGGTAATCATCGGTCAGGAGGAAGTGGTCAAATTACTGCTTACATCTATCTTTTGCGAGGGTCACTCTTTGCTCGTTGGGGTGCCAGGTCTTGCAAAGACACTCCTGATACATACCATCTCTGATTCACTGCACCTGTCGTTCAATAGGATTCAGTTCACTCCTGACCTTATGCCATCGGACATTCTTGGAGCGGAAACGCTGGACAAGGATCGTAATCTTCAGTTCATCAAAGGTCCAATTTTCGCCAATATCATATTGGCTGATGAGATCAACCGTACTCCACCAAAGACACAAGCAGCATTGCTTGAGTCCATGCAGGAGTACTCAGTGACCATTGGTGGTAAAAATTACCCGTTGGAAAGGCCTTTCTTCGTGATGGCCACCCAGAACCCCATCGAGCAAGAAGGTACGTATCCCTTACCGGAAGCCCAATTGGACAGGTTCATGTTCATGATCAAGCTTGACTATCCGAGCTATCAGTCTGAGGTTGACATTGTAAAAAACACTACAAGTGAGCTTAAGTCAAAAGTGGAGTCCGTTGTAACTGGAGAAGATATCTTAGAGTATCAAAAGCTGGTAAGAAGAGTCCCTGTCGCCGACAATGTGGTGGAATATGCCGTGAAGCTTGTGCATAGCACTCGTCCAGGTACGGAGAAAGCGTCGGAGCTTAGCAATGATTACCTCGAATGGGGTGCAGGCCCACGTGCTTCACAATTCCTCATCATAGGAGCGAAATGCAATGCACTACTAAGCGGTAAGTATTCACCGGACATTGAGGATGTCAAAGCCGTGGCTAAGCCCATACTGCGTCACAGAATTGTTAGAAACTTCAAAGCAGAGGCTGAAGGACTATCAGTCGACCAAATAATAGAGAAACTGCTCTAAGTATCTGCTCCGGTAAACTGACTTAGGAATCTTACGTCGTTCTCCGAAAATAATCGCAAGTCATCAATTTGGTATTTGAGCATGGCAATCCGCTCAACTCCCATCCCAAATGCAAATCCGGTATACTCTTCTGGATCGATATTACAGTTCTCGAGTACGTTAGGGTCTACCATTCCAGATCCTAATATCTCTACCCAACCTGTTTGCTTGCATATCTTACACCCGCTTCCTCCACAGATAAAGCAAGAGATGTCCATCTCTGCGCTGGGTTCAGTAAATGGAAAGTAGGAAGGCCTGAATCTTACTTTAGTTTCTTTACCAAACATCTCCTTGGCGAAGTGATATAGGGTGTCTTTAAGATCCTTGAAGCCTACGTTCTTATCAACATATAGGCCCTCCACCTGATGAAAGAAGCAATGTGCCCTAGCGGAAATCGCCTCATTGCGATAGACACGTCCTGGCATAATAGACCTAAAAGGCGGCTTCTGGTTTTCCATCATTCTGATCTGCACATTAGAAGTGTGCGTTCGCAGTACAGTATCAGGGTTCTTTGTGATGAAGAAAGTATCCTGCATCTCTCTTGCAGGATGATTTTCAGCAAAGTTCAGTGCTGAGAAATTATGCCAGTCATCTTCTACTTCTGGTCCCTCAGCCACTGAAAAACCTATTCTTTCGAAGATATTGATGATCTTATTCGAAACGATGCTGATAGGGTGTCTGCTACCCAAGCTATCTGGTTGAATTGGCAGTGTCAGATCCAGAGAGGTGTCTGCTACTTCTTCGCCGCTTCCTTCCAACTCACCAACAAAATGCTGGAAGCGCTGCTGCGCTAGCTCCTTAAGATGGTTTAACTCTTGTCCAAAGCGCTTCTTGTGCTCATTAGGGACTTGTTTGAAATCATTGAACAGATCACCGATGACACTTTTCCGACTAATAAATTTTTTTCTGAACTCTTCAAGCTCATCACCAGATTTTACCGCAATGTCATGCAGCTCTTTTTTATATGCTTCGACTTTTTCAAACATGTGAAATGGAATAAGACGGCAAATTTAGCAATACGTGAGATGTACTGCTAGTAAGCATTGTCATTATTCTTAACTATTGAGAATAGCGTCAGAATAATGATCCTTAAGTCTAGGGACAATGTCCAGTTCTTTATGTAGAATCTGTCCAGCTTTACACGTCCGTACATGTCACGAAAATGGGTAGTTTCTCCTCGATAACCCTTAGCCTGTGCCAAGCCTGTAATACCTGGTTTTACAGCATGTCTTTGGTAAAATCTATCAATTCTTGGAGAGTACTTTTCGTTTAATTTGATCGGATGTGGACGAGGGCCAACAACTGACATATCACCCAAAAATACATTGATAAATTGCGGTAGCTCATCTATGCTCGTTCGTCGAAGTAATCCACCGAGACTTGTGACTCTTGGATCATTCTTGACTGCCTGCTTAGAATCAGCGTCCCTATTGACCACCATTGTCCGGAACTTATAGCACAGAAATGATCGGTTGTTTTTTCCATGTCTAGACTGCCGGAAAAATATAGGCCCTGGAGATTCGAGCTTAATCAATAACCCAATCAACGGCAGCAGCCATGAAAGCAAGAAAATTATTACGACGGACGAAAAGATCACATCGAATGATCTCTTGAGAGATCGGTTTAGCTTGCTATCTAGGGGTATAGAGCTAACGTTGATTACCGGGATTGAACCATACTGCTGTACGGTCATATGCCTTGATCCCACGGCACTAAAATCTGACAGGAGCTTTATCTTGATCAGGTTGTTCTCTGAAAAATCTACCAACTGCTTAATATCTTCATGGTAAAGCTTGGGTAAGCAGCAAAAAACTATATCGATAGGCTCTTGGCGAGCATAGAGATAAAAATCATCTACTGACCCAACGACACCTTCACCTTTATGGACATGGTCAAAGAAGCCTACTACTTGGTAGCCTAGCTGGGGGTTTTCCTGAAAATGCTTTTCTAAACTCTTGGCAATTCGACCGTACCCGACTATTGCAACACTTCGAATGTTATAACCCTTGGTTCTGTAGTATTTAATGAAATAATCGAAAGAAACCCGCCAACCAATTAGGAGCAATGAGAAGATCAGATAAGCATAAAAAAGATGCTCTCTGGAGTAATAGTATGACTTTGTAGCTGCCCAAAATGTAAAGACTATGCCTACATTGATAACTAAGGCAGATAGAATCTTATTTACTTGTTGGACAAGGGTTGCTTCTCGATCGGGATTCTGAAGTCCTGACGAAAAGTATACGACAGTCCAGGAGAGGTTGAGGAATAATAACAGTAGTGGGTAGTTATTCGATGAAAACCACAAGCTGTCGAACCTCAGCAGGTTAGACATAATAAACCCGATATTCAACATCAGCAAGTCAGCCAATAAAAAAAGAATCGGGAAGTATTTAGAAAATCTTCTACGTTGCATTGTAGATGTTATAAAAGAAATCGCAATTTATACGAAAAATCACAAAGAATCTATGAATTCGTTGTTATATCAATTACCAACCTGATTTGTCTACCGAGTTGTACACATGCTGGATACCCTCCTTTAAGGATATTTTTGGTGTCCAGCCCAAATTATTTAAACGACTGCTATCCATCAGTTTTTTAGGTGTGCCATCGGGCTTAGTAGTATCAAAAACAATATCTCCCTCAAAACCCACTATCTGTTGAATGAGCTTTCCTAAATCCGCTATCGTTAAATCCTCACCATAGCCAACGTTAATAGTCTCGGGTTCATTATAATGTTTCATCAAAAATACGGAAGCTTCTGCTAAATCGTCAACATGTAGAAACTCTCTCAATGGTGATCCACTCCCCCACAATGTCACTGCATTATTACCATTAGCCTTTGCGCTATGAAATTTTCTTATCAGCGCAGGGAGCACATGTGAATTCTCCAGATCATAGTTGTCATTGGGGCCGTAGAGGTTCGTAGGCATTGCGCTAATAAAGTTGCAACCATACTGATCCCTGAAGGTCTCACAGAGCTTGATACCCGCAATTTTAGCAATAGCATAGGGCTCGTTTGTATGCTCGAGACTTCCTGTTAACAGGCTTTCCTCTTTTATCGGTTGTTCTGCAAACTTTGGGTAGATGCACGAACTGCCAAGCAAGAGTAATTTAGACACACGGTGCTGATGTGCACTATGAATCACGTTGGCCTCAATCATGAGATTGTCATAAAGAAAGTCCGCGCGATGAGTGTTGTTTGCATTGATACCGCCCACCTTAGCTGCTGCTAAAAAAACATACGCTGGCCTCTCGTTTGCAAAAAACTCATCTACCGACTGCTGATTTCTTAAATCTAGTTCAGAGGATGTCCTAAAAATGAGATTGTCAAAACCTTCAGCTCTTAGGTTGCGCACGACTGCACTGCCCACCATGCCCCGATGGCCGGCCACATATATTTTGTCCTGCTTATTCATTATTCTGCAGGGGTATATACTTCGTGTCCACTATCCATCAAAAACTTATCCTTGGTAAATAGTGCTACATCCGCCTGCATCATGTCCTTCACTAAGCCCTGAAGGTCGTATTTAGGAGTCCAACCAAGTTTCTCTTTGGCTTTAGTTGGGTCTCCGATGAGTAAATCGACCTCTGTTGGTCGAAAATATCGCTCGTCTACTTTTACCACAGTTTGACCTACCGGAATTTTGTAATCGCCGTTGCAAGCCCTAACCTTAGCCGTCTCCTTCGCACCTGCTCCGATAAACTCTAATTCGATTCCCACTTCTGCGAAAGATAATCGAACAAAATCACGCACTCTTGTCGTAATGCCCGTCGCAATCACAAAATCCTCTGCTGTATCCTGCTGTAGCATGAGATACATAGCCTCTACATAGTCTCGCGCATGCCCCCAGTCGCGTTGGGAATCAAGATTACCGAGATACATCGTTTCCTGTAAGCCCAAAGCTATCCTCGCAGCAGCACGTGTGATCTTTCTGGTAACGAAAGTTTCCCCACGATTGGGTGATTCATGGTTAAACAAGATGCCATTACAGGCATACATGTTATAGGCTTCTCTATAGTTCACCGTAATCCAATAGCCATAAAGCTTTGCTACAGCGTAAGGTGACCTTGGGTAAAATGGTGTCTTTTCAGATTGGGGTACCTGCTGCACGAGACCATAAAGCTCAGAGGTGGATGCCTGGTAGATTCTTGTCTTTTCCGTTAGGCCAAGTAGGCGCACAGCCTCCAGAATTCTCAAGGTGCCTATGCCATCCACGTTAGCCGTGTATTCGGGGGTATCAAAACTCACTTTGACGTGGGACATTGCTCCAAGGTTGTAAATCTCATCAGGTTGTACCTCCTGAATGATCCTAGTAAGATTCATAGAGTCCGATAGGTCTCCATAGTGCAGCACCATTTTGAGATCCTTCTCATGCGGATCTTGATACAGGTGGTCTATTCTTGCTGTATTGAACAGGGAGGCACGGCGCTTTATACCGTGTACTTCATATCCTTTGGACAATAGTAATTCGGCCAGATAGGCTCCATCTTGTCCGGTAATTCCTGTTATTAATGCTTTCTTCATTGCTTTCCTCTTATGCGTACCCGCCAAAATTCACGCAAAAATAAGAAGATAAAGTAAGAATTAGTAACCATGTAGCGCTTCCAGAGTCGTCCCGGCTCTAGGCTGAGGCGATAGAGCCATTCCAGCGACAAATTTCTCATCCATAATGGTGCCCGAGAGTCCTCTCCGGCAAATAATGCAAACGCCCCACCTAGTCCGAACATTGGGGCATTGACCCGATCTTTCATACAGTGCATCCAGAGCTCCTGCTTCGGACACCCAAGACCTACCAGAATAATATCTGGATTAAAGGAGTTGATCTTTGTAACCTGATCATTAAAGTCATATTGCTCTATTGGATCGAAGGGTGGGGAGTAAGCTTCATGAAGTACCCTTTGAGTGGTTAACTTATTAGAAATGATATTTAGCAAGTCAGGGCTTCCTCCTAGCAGAAACACTTTAAGCTTTTTGGCAGCTGCAATATCCATCAATGAGAGCATTACATCATTGCCAGCGATTCTATCTGAGTCCACCTTTGCCAGCCATTTGAGGGCCCTTAGTGTCGGCACTCCGTCAGGGTAAAGATTGGCTAATTGATCATCAAGCGCTTCCTTGAGTACGCTAGTAGCGTGATACTCATATAACATGTGACTATTCAGAAAACAGTGGTAGCCTTTCGATCCGACTAAAGACACGGAATCAAAACCTGTAGTGTGTGACAGGACTAAACCAAAAAGTTTTGTCTTACTAATGGGCACTTGCTTTTGATTCTATAGCATTCATATATATCGATAGCATTCTATCATGGTTTTTTTCGGAGCTAAACTGAAGGTTATAATCCTCGTAAGCCTGCGTACTGAGCCGCTCGTTGACACTGGGGTCAGCTGCCAGGCTGATCGCCTTTGATATGGTCTCTGTATCGTTGAGGTCAAAGTGGAGTCCGTTAGTTTGGTGCTCGACTATTGCTCCATGACTTCCGATACTATTCGTCAAAACTGGTATTCCATTTCCAAAAGCCTCAAGAATGGTCATCGGAAAATTTTCGTAGCAGATTGATGGGAAAATCAAAGCCTTTGACTTCCTCAGGTATTTAATGGTGTCGGATCGGGATTGTTTTCCATGCCAAATAATGTTGGGTGCTGCGGATGTTTGATTCATCAAATCTACGTCTAAAGGGCCTTCACCAATAATATGAAGTGTCTGGGTTTGATTTTCGCGCCAATAATTCACTAGTTGTGCTATCCCCTTTTCTTCAGAAACCCTCCCTATATACACAAAGTCTTTCCTTTGATTGAAGGGCAGTGGCTCTCGCGAGTGCTCTTTGCCAATAAAGTTTGGCTTGATGGATATACGCTCCTGTGGGAGACCCCATTCGACGAACTTAGATTTGGCAAAACTACTTAAGGCGATGAACCTTGTAACCTTGTCCCAGGTTCCCTTGCGACGGTGATGTTCAATCATGTGGGCCACCACTGTGGTCTGGATATACGAGTCTCGGTATACTTTATCCTTGATGCAACCATAGGCACTGCTTACTAGCCCTCGTTCATCAATTTTTCCGCGGTGTAGAAGCAAGCCGTTAGGATGAATCAACCGATAATTATGAAGTGTGAGTATGCTAGGTACACCTTCATGATTGATGGCGTCAAAAATAGATGGCGAAAACAGCGGGAAGAAGTTGTGAACATGAACAATATCAGGTTTGATGTCTCTTAGGATTTGCTTGATTTCGCGACTTGCAGCGTGATTATAATGAGTGGAAAAAAGCAAGTCAATCTTGGATTTCAAAGAGCCAATCTCATCGTTGGATTTAATTACCTGATGGACTTCATTTCCTTTGGCTATAAGCAGTCGAGCTTCCTCTTCAACGACTATATCCTCGCCTCCAGCTTGCTTATAGCTGTTGTGTATCTGGAGTATCCTCATTCTTAGGTTGGTCAATAGTGATCGATATAAATAAAAAGAAATGAACCATCAGGCTTGGGTACTCAAGCCACATGTCAGTAATAAGTAGCCCCAAGAATGACAATGATAGTACATAGGCAGCCTTTTTTGGTAATAACTGCATTCTATTAACCTTACTGTAAATGGTCTTTCCAACAAAAAATAAAAACCAAAGCCCAATCAAACCAAGTTCTATAATTATGGCTTGAATCGAGCTAGTAGGCATGGCCATGATACTACCACCAAATTCAGACCAAATCGTAGGGTTCCAGTTAGAATAGATATAGTCAAAAGTCTCTATAGTTCTGGAAATTGGTACCAGATGCTGCACTCCCTCATTGAGATATCCTCCTGATAATATCATCGCAGAGCGGCTCGAAAAACGTCCCAATCCCGTTCCGAAAAGGAAGTCCTCCATTGAGGACAACCAAATATCTTGTAAACTTTGTATGAAAACAGTTATTTTCTGAAAGCGTACTACATTGGAAAGATCAAGCTGTGCCAAACTCTCGAGTGCCAACAGTACTAATTGTAGGTTGCTGGATTGGGTATATGCGAATATGCCTACTACTACTGTAAGCAAAACACTGTACTTTACTTTGTCAACCACCCTTTGATTTTTCAACTGCACAACCTCAATTGAGATCCAGATAGCCAAGACAATGACAACTCCCATAAGAAAAGAGGCAAATATTGCGGATAGTAGGCTCGTGATTATTCCTACTTTGATTATTGTCCCCTTGTGCAGTTTTTGATAGTATAGAAATATTGCTGTAATTAGACATTTGGCTGCTAAAAGGTGCGAAGAAGATACAATGGTTCCTGTGAAGGAATCTCCAGCGTCTGCCCTCGTAAAAGCAATGCCTTGGTTTGCGATAATAAATTGAACCGCCCCTATAGAAAACTCCAGAATAGCTACTATGCTAATGAACTTTAAAATTTTAAGTGCTCCATCTTCGGAGATATAAAATCTCAGCGAAAGCAAGAGAAGTGACGAATAGGTGATCACCGATAGGGTATAATTCAATAACCCCGCATTTTCATATAAAAGGGATTGGGCGCCAATAACAAAGATCAGGACGACAACAAAAATTGCCTCTTTTTCATATTTGATGTTCGGATCAAAAGCTGAGTAAATCAGCAACAGAGCAGGAAGTAGATACTGCACAAACTGCCAGATTGAATGAGAAGGCAACCAAGTCAACACATAAATACTTGCAAATATCCACCATCTACTAATCATTGTCTTTGATTAAGTCCACTTCAATGTACTGAAGTGACGGATGCTGTATATATCGCTCCATCGATGTGCCATGATGATAAAGACGGACACTTGAAATATTTGGATTGACCAAAAGATTTAAAACCTCCATTTCTCCAGAAAAATAAGCATTGGATAATATATACTTAGGCTCTAATTCATCAACCAGTCCAGGGTGTGGTCTGACCAAGATCTTGCCATCATATTGAGCGTCAAGCTCGCTAAGGTTGCGCTTATCAAGGTTGCGTCGAGTAACGTAAATTGAAACATTACCTTTTATACTATTAATCCGCTGGTCGTTTTCAGGGTTTCGCATGATGATTTTCATCAAATCCCAATTTGTCTCAATAAATTTCTGAAGGCTTTGAGAAAACGCACAACCCTTATATGCGACAGTGGGGTGAAGTTTTTCAGGATGATAAACCATTAGAAAGTTTGTCATGAAAAAGGATCCAAAATAAGAGTGAATCATTTTCATTGGCCCAAACCTGAATATGTCATAGGTTCCAAACCCTTCTTCATAGACTACAGTTTCTTTAGCCATCGAGAGGAAAATCAACAATCTTCTCCAAAAGCCAATATCAGTATCAATATAAAGCCTATCTATTCGCGATCGCCATATTCCTGGGAAGACGGCCATATAACCTTTTAAGAAAATTACATTTAGTTTAACAAGGTTTAATCCAGAGATATTCGAATATACGAAGCTCGCCCCATCAAAAGCATTAACAATACAAAGAGTAAGCTCCGGTCTATTATCAAGGCTCAACCAGTGATTCAGTAGGTTTAATATTTGTAGTGGTTTGCTGGCTATCGCCCAATATCTAGGAGCTTCCATAATCGAGGTAGTAAGTTAACCAACTGCTTGTCTAACACTGTACGATCTGCCGAGGTACATAATCGCGAAGTTAAATGCCACAAAAGAAATGGTCGTTCCAATGGCCACACCTATCAATTGAAGTCCAAAATGCAGTAATAACGAACTCACCAAGAGATTAATTACAAGTGCTATCAATATTAGCGTAAGGTAAATCGTTTGTTTGTTTATGAGATGCAAATAGGTCGCCCAACCTGATGCTAAAGACACTGACAGGCCTGATACGCTTACTATGAAAAGAGCGGGAAGACCTTCTTGATATTCCGGTAGGAATAATGGGACACCTATAGGGAAGATCAAATTGATTGCTGCAATTAACAAAAGAAGAAGCCGCATGGTATATCTCCTCTGCGTTTTTATCATCTCTGCAAGGGTTTCGAAAGATGCATTCTTACCATAGGCCATTGCCATTCTTGGATAAAACTGTTGGTTGACAATGCGCGGAAGCAGGACGATAACACCAAACACTATTATGGTAAGACTATAGACACCCACCTCTCTGACTCCTAGAAAAATTCCAATAAGGAATCTATCTATAGTAAGGAGTATTGTATAAGCTACACCGACCAGCATAATTGGGAAACCAATGCGGGTGAGCTGAGCGATAAAACCCCATTGAAAGTCGAATGGTCTCCATCTCTTCCCATTGATAAAAAAAATTGTCACAACTAGTGCATACGCTACTAGCATACCTAAGACCAGTCCCAACAAACCAAGGGATAGCACCAGTGGAAGGACTATCACAGGAGCACATAACGCATATATGATTTTGATTTTGCCAAGTGTCTTGAATGCAAGATTTGTTGTGCAAAGAACTGAGATGTAATCGAATAATTGTGAACATAGCAGTAATAAGACTACAGGGGCAATGTAACTGCTAAATAACTCCGGTTCAATTAGGTAGTATCCAAGTCCAAATATTGACCCTAGGACAATGGAGCTAATAATCAAGAAAGTCAGAACAGAATTCTGCATTTCAAAAGCCAAATGATGGTCACCCTTTCCATTAAGGATCGGCGCTTCTCTATTTAGTCCATTGATTACACCAAAATGAAAAAAGCTTCGGTAAGCAATAACCAAGTTTAAAAAATACCAGATCCCCCAAGTCTCTGGCCCTAGAAGCTTAGCAACAAATAATTCGGTACCCACTCTGCTGCCCTGAAACAAGACTGTCGATGCACCGAGCCAGGAGAACTCTCTAAGGAAGACGGTTTTGTTTAAGTTTTTAGGTTGTGATGTCATCAATAGGCGGCCCATTTGTTCGTTTTCTGCAAAAATGTACTACGGAATATTGGCCTAATTACAGACGGCAAGGTTAAACAAAATGATCTGTCAAATTTGGAAAGCCTTATGCCTAATCCTCCAAAGCGCATATCCACTAGAATCACGCACCCTAAATTTGTAAATAACCCCTTATCCTAGCCGGATTCTTCAACTTTAGCTAGGAATTAAATCTGAATAGATACCTAAATAGAACAATAGATACGGCCATTAACATTCCTAGCAGCGCAGAGCTTATTAGAATGATCAACCTTTTCGGGCTACTTTTTTCAACCGGTACAGCCGCCGGCTCTAAAATTGTTAAAACAGGTGTTTGCTCCTTCACCTTGATCTTGGCATTTTCTAGTTGTGTTGCCAATTCCTTATAAACACCAAATCTCACATCAACTTCATTCTGCAATCTCTGGATTTCAATTTGTGCCACAGAACTCACAACATTGACATTTCTATCTGTATATTCTGCCAGACCTTCAAGACGGTTTTCATAGTCAGCCTTAGACTCTTTATATCGCTCTTCTATAAAGACAAGATTAACCTCTGCTTTTTCAATTCTATATCGAGTTATTCGATTAATAAGTAGCTCTGTGACTTTTTCGGCTAGTTCAGCGGCCGCATATGGGTCGGGCATCTCTACTTTCAAGGATATAATACCTGTATTAATATCTGTATCCAAAATGATGCGCTTAGAGAAACTATCTAAAATTCCTCGTGCTCTCCTATTGAGCACTTTCGAAGTAAGAAGAGATTCGTCCTCCAAAGTAGAAGTCGGTTCTGTGAAGAACTCAAAAATCATTCCTGGCAAGCCAATCGTATATTTAAGTACAAATTCTCCCAAGCTCAAGGTTTGAACTTGATCGAAATAGTGAAATGAGGAGTACATTTTTTCAGGCTCGCTAAAATAAACAGGCACATTAGACGCCTCAATCAAAAATGGGAGACTATTTACAATTTCAGGATAGACCTCTGGGGACATCATACCGGTTTGTGAACCATCTAAACTGATGCCCGCAAGGCCGGCGAGCCCCCCTAACCCTGCCATATTTAACCCCCCCTGCGCATTTGACTCAGGCAAGAGTTTGCTAGAAGCTGTATACTCTACTCGAGAGGTTATTGCAATGAACAGTCCTATAGCTGCAGCCAATAAAGTAAATCTCAGTATAAACCCCTTTTTTGACTTGAATAGCACTAATAATTCTCTGAAATCAATCTCTTCAACCGTATTTGAAGTTGGCTGATCCACCATCATTAATTTGAGCTTAGGTTATTAATGATTAGTGCAATCGTCCCCAATCCACTGGCGATCGCCACAATTTCGGTAGGGCTAAGTTTCCTTTTTTCAGGTTTCTTCGGGACAAAAATTTCCGCGCCAGGATCAACATCTGGGTAGTTTCTAATCCCAAAAAACGATTTAGTCCTAGCCACTGCACCATTCGCATAGACTACATAGGATTTCCCTTTTTTAGCATTGTCCGAGAAGCCTCCAGATAAGGATATAAAGTCCTTGAACCCATAGGTTTCATCGAACCTAACCGTAGATGGATAAAGCAGCTCGCCCTGCAATCTAACTGTCTGCAGTTGCTTAGGAATACTAACAATGTCTCCTTCTTGCAATATTAGATCATATTTGGAGCCAGGACTTTTTAGTATGTTGACCAAGTCGATACCTATAGACTCTCGCTCTTTTAGACGAACATTTTTTAGTAGGGAATCTTGCTCCTGTAGTATTTCAAAGGCTTCCTTTTTTATCTGAGAGGCCGCATCTCCTTGCGTGCTAAGGCCTGTATTGCCAGAGACCGCACTAAGATCTTCTAATTCCAAACCCTGTTGCTTTGCATTGATTTTTGTCTCTAGCAACCTTCTTGCTTCCTCTATTTTCTCTTCTGGTGATTCGTAAAACTCAGTGCGGCGGATGAGAGTAGCTCCTTCAGGGTAGGCGTAGGGGGTAAGTCCTCCCGTACGGAGAATTAAATCTGAAATCCTTTCTACGCGCTTTTCAAGGGCATATCTCCCTACATTCATTACCTCCCCCTCAACTTCTACAACCACCTGCTCCTTATAGCCAGCGGATTTTCTAACAAGTACCAAATCAAAAGGGGTCAATCGGAACGTACTAGCCCCTTCACCAAGCTCCAAGTCTTTACGAATGGGTATTGAAGTGATCTGGGAGATTACCGATATATCTCCATTATCACTAATTCTTCTAGCCACTTCTATCGAGGAGTTTGAAGCTGAAGCCCTTAAGCCTCCAGCTAGAGTAACAATATCTTCAACGGTCAAATTATCAACATATGAGAACTGGCCAGGATTGTTCACCTCCCCTTCGATGGTCACGGTGCGTGTTTCCGCTAGGTCAAAAATTGAACTGACCTTAACAAAATCCTCAGGTTTAAGTGGTGGGTCTGCAACAGTCCCTCCCATTAAGTCCCCCAAGTGAATGGATAAGCTTGTTAAAGTAAAATCATCGTTTTGCCTGATGATGATAGCCCTACCCATAAAGGCATCTTCTCTAAGACCTCCAGACACCTTGATCAAGGACTTGAGGGTGAAACCCTCTGTAATTTCATATTCACCAGGCCGATTGACGGCACCTTCAATAATTGTTCTGTTCGTATAGAAATTTCTAATCGGCTCTATCATGATTTCGTCACCGTTCTGTATTTCAGCATTACCGAATTCATCCTGCCCAACCGTAGAAATTGAGCGTCGCTGAGCCCCTTTTCTTGAAATGTTAATAATGTCTTTATACGCGTGCTCGCTAAAGCCTCCTGCAAACCTCAGCAAGTCCGCCACGGTTTCTCCTGGTTTGAGTTCATAGATCGCCGGACGCTTTACTTCGCCATCTAGTACAACTCTATTCAGGTATGGTCTTATCAGAATAACGTCCTCATCCTGGAGTTTTAACTGTTTGTTGATTTTTCCATCAATCAAACCTTCATATAGATCAGCAGACTTTAGGACTTTCCCATCCCTTAGTATGTCAACCTTGCGAAGTGATCCTGTCTCAGTTGGGCCCCCAGCGTAGTATAGCGCATTGAATACTCCCGATAGAGAAGAGGTTGTATAAGTGCCCGGTTGTACCACCTCGCCAACTACGATTACCTTAATGCTTCTGAGTTGCCCAAGGCTGATTTGTGCAAAAGTGTTTGGTGGGTTGTTGCCATAGGCCCTCAAACCGGAGTAAATATTAGAGAGTCTGGCAACAATTTTATCCTTAGCTTTTTCAATGGGTAGGCCAGAGAGGTAAAGAGGGCCGAGGTTAGGAATAAGAATACTCCCATCAGGGCTAATGACCTCCTGATAACTCTGCTCAGAGGCACCATAAATATCTATGATCACCTCATCACCTGGTCCTAGGGTATAATCCTTTGGTGTTGGTATGTTAACGCTGGGCTGGAAATTAATGTTAGCATTACGAAAAATGGAGAGGCCAAAAATCTCGAGCTCATCATCTTTAAGGGAGTCTGGTAACACAAGCTGTTCGAAGAACGCAAACTGATCCTGTTCTACATCATCCAGAGGGTCCTGCCTTAGCCTGTTCAGGTCACCTTGATCAGTAGCTTGCTGGTCTCCCGGTTTCTTGGTGCGCAAATTGAGAATTCGTGTTCTCAACTTGGCAATCTCCGTACTACTCATACCCCGCTGCTTTGCCAATATCTCAAGTTGCTGCTGGCTTAGTCCACTTTCCTCTACTTTATCAAGAAACTGCTGTATTTGATCATCAGTCAGATCATCGACCCTTACTTCATTCAAGTTATCGATGCTGGGCGTCTGAGTGGATTGGGCTAAAGTCAGATCGGCCAAAAGCAACATGATACTGCAAACCCAAAATGCTTTAACGATTTGATCTCTCCTCATAGATTAGGCGCAAAGATATAAGTATTGGCGAATTACAGGACTATTGTCCGCGTACGAGGAAGTGTGGATTAAGTAAATCCTCTTTATTATATCCAACCTCTATATTTCCCCTTTTTTGGTAAACGTTCGCGCCTGCATTTTTTATTACCGCATGAGCGGCGGCAGTATCCCATTCCATTGTAGGTGCATATCGAGGATACACGTCTGCTGCACCTTCGCCTACAAGCAATATTTTTAATGAACTGCCCATTGATACTAGTTCTGGGTCTACGAAAGTATCTATATAGGACTGGGTCTCTTCATTGAGATGAGACCTAGAGGCCACTACTTTTATACCTTGTTTACTCGCGTCAAAAGGAGACGCGGTAATTGGCTTTGTTTCTTCCTTTCCCGCTTTCTTGAAGGCTCCATTACCAGGAATCGACCAATACAACCAGTCCAGCACCGGTGCATATACCACCCCTGCAATCGCTTCATTACCCTTAATCAAGGCAATATTGACTGTGAATTCACCATTCTTCTTGATAAATTCCTTCGTGCCATCTAATGGATCAACCATCCAGAAGTACTCCCATGATTTTCTTTCAGAATAATCAATAGACCTCCCTTCTTCGCTGAGTATGGGCAAGTCCGCATCTTTAAGCCCTTTGACTATGACATCATGGGCGGCCTTATCCGCTAACGTCAAGGGCGAGTTATCCGTCTTTAATTCAGCACCAAAGTCTGCTGAATTATACACGTCGAGAATGGCCTTGCCTGCATCTAATGCGACGCTCTTAGCCCTTTCTATAAGAAATTCGTAATCTATCATATGATCATTCCCGCCGCGACGGTCTCGTGAGTATTGTCATCTATTAATATTATACTCCCTGTAGATCTGTTCTTGCGATAGCTATCAATGAGTAGAGGCTTAGTAGTTCTTAGCTTAACTCTGGAAATGTCGTTCATCCCGATCTCCTTATCCTCCTCCAGTCGGTGCAGCGTATTGATGTCAACTTTATAGAAGATCTCTTTGATGATGGCCTTTGCCTCATTTGAGGTATGAAGGATGGTATACTTGGCTCTAGGCATAGGGCCTTTTTGGTTGAGCCAAACCAGCATTACCTCTATATCTTGTGTCGGTTGAGCAGTGTTATTAGATCTGACGATCATATCTCCACGACTGATGTCGATATCATCGTCCAATGTCAGCGTCACTGACATTGGAGCAAAGGCCTCCTCCAATTTTCCGGTAGGGGAGTCTATGGCCTTGATACGTGATGTGAGGCCTGAAGGCATAGCCATCACCTCATCCCCAGGCTTAAAAATACCCCCGGCAATTCGTCCTGCATAACCACGATAATCATGATACTCATCAGAATGTGGCCTAATGACAGTCTGCACTGGAAAACGACAATCAATGTGGTTGTAGTCGCTACCTATATGGATCGTCTCTAAACTATATAATAAGGTGGCTCCCTCATACCAATCCATATTCTTGGATTTATTAACCACATTATCGCCCTTTAAGGCACTAATCGGAACAAATCGAATATCCTTGATATCGAGCTTTGCTGCAAATTGCTCATACGTTGCTCTGATATCTTCAAATACCTGCTCATCATACTCTACTAAATCCATCTTATTGATACAGACGATAATGTGCGGTATTTGCAGTAGAGAAGCAATAAAGCTGTGTCGGCATGTCTGTTCTATTACGCCCTTTCGTGCATCAATTAGAATCAGGGCTAGGTTGGCGGTGGACGCGCCAGTAACCATGTTCCGTGTGTATTGTATATGACCGGGCGTATCCGCAATAATAAACTTCCGCTTGGGTGTGGCAAAATATCGGTATGCCACGTCAATGGTAATACCCTGCTCACGCTCATCCTTGAGCCCATCTGTCAAAAGGGAAAGGTCAATGTGGTCAAGCCCTCTCTTCTTACTGGTATTCTCTACCGAGTCCAGTTGATCTTGGAATATCGACTTGGAGTCATAGAGCAACCTTCCAATCAATGTGCTCTTACCATCATCGACACTTCCTGCCGTTGTAAAACGGAGTAACTCCATGTCTAGGTAGGCGTTGGTGTTGACGTTAGGTGTTTGGCTTTTGGTTTTATCCTGCATTATCAAATTCTTTGACCTTTTTTATAAAGGCATTGATTTTCATTTGTAATTCTGATAAGGTGGTCGAAAGTTCTGTCAACCCCTTATGATCGATATAGCCAACCTCATGCGCGATTGACAATTGTGTTTCCAGTTCAAAGGAGGAGCCTATGGCAATTTCCAGAAAACGCTTAAAATCTCTATTGGATGATCGACTACACCCCTCGGCTATATTGCTAGGGATGGAAACTGCACATCGCTGTATCTGGCTTGCGAGACCGTAAGCCTCGCTCTTAGGAAATCTCTGGGTATGTCGATATATATCCACTGCAAGTAGCTTTGACATTTTCCATATGTCCAACTCTCTAAAATTTCTCATCGCCAATATCTAGTGCCAAAAGCCTAACACCTAAGATGGCCAAAAGCCATCAAAAGTACCCTTCTTTCTTCCTGTCCTCCATGGCGGTATCGGAGCGTTTGTCGTCGGCTCGATTTCCGCGCTCTGTCTGTCTAGCCGCTGACACCTCACCCACTATTTTTTCAAGTGTGTCGGCTTCCGATTCGATTCCGCCTGTAATTGTAATATCTCCAAGGGTTCTGAAGCGTACCATTTTCGTGACGGCCTCCTCACCCTCTCTAAGTTGGAGAAAGTCTGAATTGGGCAGCCAAGTATTGTTTCTCCAAACCACTTCGCGCTCGTGTGCGATGTAGAGTGATGGTATCTCTATGTCTTCCAGTAGGATATATTGCCATATATCCATCTCCGTCCAGTTACTAATTGGGAATACTCTAAAATGCTCTCCTGAATGATGTTTCCCATTAAACATATTCCATAGTTCTGGTCGCTGATTTTTTGGATCCCATTGGCCAAAATCATCTCTGTGGGAGAAAAACCGCTCTTTAGCCCTAGCCTTTTCTTCATCCCGACGGGCTCCTCCCATTAATGCATCAAACCCCTCCCGTTCTACAGTATCCAAGAGTGTTGTAATCTGCAACCAGTTTCGGCTTGCATCCTTACCGCGCTCTTCTTGTACTCTACCATCATTGATGGAATCTTGTACACTTCCCACGATCAGGTTGGCGCCTAACTTCTTCATTAGATCATCTCTAAATGCAATCGTCTCTGGAAAATTATGGCCTGTATCAATGTGTACTAAAGGGAACGGTATCCTTGCTGGCTCAAAAGCTTTTCTAGCAAGATGTGTAACCACTATGCTATCCTTGCCTCCAGAGAACAGAATCCCTGGATTTTGAAACTGAGAAAAGACCTCTCTAATCACATATATCGATTCCGCCTCAAGTTCTCTGAGGTGGGTGAGATTATACTTACTCATACTTATTGCTTTATACGCTTTATGACTTGATCAAAAATCTGGTCAATACAGTCATCAAGAGATGACGACACTGTATTAACTATCAAATCTGGGTGCACTGGTTTCTCAAATGGAGAGTCAATGCCTGTGAAATTCTTAATTTCTCCTTTCCGTGCTTTCTTGTATAACCCTTTAACGTCTCGCTTTTCGCATTCCTCCAAAGGGCAATCGACGAAAATTTGAAAATAGTTGTCGGCACCCACAATCTCTCTAACCATTTCTCTTTCCCGCTCGAAAGGGCTAATAAACGCCGTAATGACCACTGTCCCTGCATCAACAAACAATCGAGCCACTTCTCCGATCCTCCGGATATTTTCTATTCTACCAGAGTCGTCGAAACCAAGATCTTTGTTTAGTCCACTTCTGATATTATCACCGTCTAGTACGTAGGTTTGGAAATTATCAGCAAACAGGCGTTTTTCCAGAGCGTTAGCGATAGTTGACTTCCCGGAACCAGATAATCCCGTCAGCCAAATTAGCAAAGGCTTATTTCCCAATCGCTCGATACGACTGGGCAGCTTGATCTCATGATCATGAGGTATAATGTGGAGTTGGTTCATCACAGCTATTAAGCCCGCAAAATTAAGGTATTAAAGTCGTTTGTCGATATACTCTTTCGGCACAATCCCCTTCACATCATAAATAACTGTTCCCTGAACATCTACGCTTGACCATTCTAACTCTCTATACTCATCATGGGAAACGGCTAGTATAATTGCTTGATAGTTCTTCAACTCAACCTCCTTGATTAGGCTGAGGCCATATTCTTCTCCGACTTCCTCTGAATCGGCATGAGGATCATGCACATCTACAATCATAGAAAACTGTCTCAACTCCCTGATAATATCGATTACACGTGAGTTTCGTATGTCCGGGCAGTTCTCTTTGAAGGTGATTCCAAGAACTAGAACCTTAGAGTTGGCAACACCAATCCCCTTTTGCGCCAACAACTTAACCACCGAAGCGGCCACATACGGCCCCATGTTGTCATTGATCTTCCTACCGGAAAGGATCACTTGAGGGTGATAACCCAGACTTTCTGCTTTGTAGGTCAGATAATATGGGTCAACACCAATACAATGTCCCCCCACCAAACCTGGTCTGAATCCCAAGAAATTCCATTTCGTGCCTGCAGCCTCTAGGACTTCCAAGGTATCAATATTCATTTTGTCAAAAATGAGTGCTAGTTCATTCACAAACGCAATATTGATGTCTCGCTGAGAGTTTTCGATCACTTTTGCTGCTTCCGCCACTTTAATGGAAGAGGCAAGGTGAGTTCCTGCTTCGATTATTGATCTATAAAACTCATCCACAACTTCGGCGGTTTCGGGTGTGCTTCCGCTAGTTACTTTTTTAATAGTGGTCAAACGATGTACTTTATCTCCAGGGTTTATCCTCTCAGGAGAGTAGCCACAGAAAAAATCAACGTTGTAGCCTAATCCACTTTGCTTTATCAAAATAGGTACGCATTCCTCCTCTGTACAACCAGGAAACACGGTAGATTCATAAACCACTATATCTCCTTTTTTGAGATACTTACCAAGAGTAGTAGAAGCGCTTCTCAACGGGCTTAAATCAGGTGTTTTATACTGATCAATTGGTGTGGGAACAGTTACGATATAGAAGTTGGCATCTTCTAAGTCTTTTTCGGAAGCGGAGTATCGCAGGTTTTTAGCTTGTTTGAGCTCTATTTCTTCGACCTCTAGGGTTCTGTCTTGACCTAGTTCCAACTCAGCTATTCGAGCTTTATTCAGATCAAAACCTAAAACTTCATATTTCTTAGACGCCTCAACAGCCAAAGGCAATCCCACATAACCTAGGCCGATAACTGCAACTTTCAATTTCTCGCTCATCGATTCAAACTATTTACCCAATACTTTTTGAAAATACTCAAGGGTGGGTTTCAACCCGGCAGCTCTTGTAAACTTCGGCTCCCAGCCAAGAATCTCACGAGCCTTAGTGATATCTGGCTTTCGTTGCTTAGGGTCGTCCATAGGAAGGGGTGTATAAATAACCTTTGACTTGCTGTCGGTAAGTTTGATGATTTCTTCAGCAAACTCATTGATAGTAATCTCATCTGGGTTACCAATATTCACAGGCTGAGCATGATCACTTAGTAACAGCCTGTAAATTCCCTCCACCAGGTCATCAACATAACAAAAGGATCTTGTTTGAGATCCATCACCAAATGCGGTCAAGTCTTCACCGTTCAGTGCTTGAGAAATAAACGCGGGAAGTACTCGGCCATCATCAAGCCTCATCCTCGGGCCAAATGTGTTGAATATCCTAATTATCCGTGTCTCCAGCCTATGAAAGGTATGGTAGGCCATGGTAATGGCTTCCTGAAAACGCTTGGCTTCATCATAAACACCTCTCGGCCCAACGGGATTAACGTTACCCCAATACTCTTCCTTTTGAGGGTGTACTAGCGGATCACCATAGACCTCAGATGTAGAGGCCACCAGTATCCTTGCCTTTTTGTCTTTTGCAAGACCTAGTAGATTGTGAGTACCTAAAGACCCGACTTTGAGCGTTTGAATAGGCATCTTCAGGTAATCAATTGGACTTGCAGGTGATGCAAAGTGTAGGATATAATCCAATCTACCTGGAACAAAAACAAACTTCGAGACATCATGATGATGGTACTCGAAATCCTTTTCCTTGAAAAGGTGTTCGATATTGGCAATGTTTCCTGTGATCAGGTTGTCCATTGCAATGACTCGATAGCCCTCTGCTAAGAACCTATCACAGAGATGAGAACCAAGAAAGCCTGCGCCTCCTGTAATAAGAATGGTCTTTTTAGACATGATATTTGAATTGGTTGTCGACAGCATCCAGTGTCGGTAGTTTTTTATCCTTATCAGAAATAGTCAAATCCCTTTGGTCAACACCCCAGTCGATTGACAAGGCTGGATCATTATAGCTTATCCCGGCATCATGTGCGGCAGAATAATTCTGGTCAACGGCATACATGATCTCGGCTGTTTCGCTAAGTACTAAAAAACCATGGGCAAAGCCACTTGGCACAAAGAACCTTAGTTTGTTGTCCCCGGAAAGTAGTACCTTCTCATGTTGTCCGTAAGTCGGAGAGCCTTGTCTCATATCTACCACCACATCAAGGATTTCCCCTGCATTGCAGGATATTAGCTTTGACTGATCAAACGGTGGATGCTGGAAATGCAAACCTCTTAGGACTCCTCTGGAGGACTTTGAGAAATTAAGCTGCCGCACAGTAAAGTCAGCTCCCAAGGCTGCTTTTAGCTTCTCATTGTTGAAGCCCTCATAAAAATAGCCTCTATGGTCTTCAAACACGGCGGGTTCGATTGTCAACAAACCCTCTATTTTGGATGGTAGTACCTTCATAGTAGATCTAGTAGATATGTGCCATAGCCGCTTTTTACAAGGGGGTGAGCCAATCGTTCCAATTGCTCAGCATCAATAAAGCCCATTTTATAAGCAATTTCCTCTATACAGCTAATTTTCAAGCCTTGCCTTTCTTCAATAGCTGCGACAAAGGAGCTTGCCTGTAACAGCGATGCTATTGTACCAGTGTCGAGCCAAGCCGTACCCCGATCAAATACAGTCACTTTAAGCTTACCCATCTCAAGATAAGTCTTGTTGATATCTGTAATCTCCAATTCCCCTCTTGGGCTCGGCTCAAGATTCTTTGCAATATCCACGACCTGCTGATCATAGTAGTAAAGCCCTGGGATGGCATACCTCGATTTGGGCTTTTCAGGTTTCTCTTCCAAGGAAATTGCCTTATGATTTTCATCGAATTCCACCACGCCGTAGCGCTCAGGGTCTGATACGTGATAAGCAAAGACAACTCCTCCGTCAGGATCAACACATGCTTGCAACTTCTTCGACAGACCAGAAGCATAAAAGATATTGTCTCCTAAGATTAAGGCTACTTTATCATTCCCGATAAAAGACTCTCCTATAATAAAGGCCTGTGCTAGCCCTTCAGGGTTCTCTTGCACGGCATAACTAAAGGAGCAGCCAAGTTGCGAGCCATCTCCAAGCAGCTCTTTGAATACTGGAAGATCTCTGGGTGTGGAAATAATCAAAATTTCACGAATTCCTGACAGCATTAAAACCGATAGCGGGTAATAAATCATCGGCTTATCAAAAACAGGTAATATCTGCTTGCTTACAGCAAGTGTGAGAGGGTGAAGTCTGGTACCGGATCCTCCGGCTAATATTATACCTTTCATAACTTCACTTTATAATAATCTAAGTACCACTCAACGAAGCGGTTAATCCCAGTTTCTATCGGGGTTGCCGGGCGATAACCAACGGCTTCTTCCAGAGCATCAATATTGGCAAAGGTAGCAGGAACATCCCCAGGCTGAATGTCCATTAAGTTCTTTGTCGCCTTTTTGCCGATGGCCTGTTCGATTACTTCGATAAAGTAGCCTAACTCCACAGGTTGGTTATTGCCAATATTGTAAATTCGGTAAGGGGCGAAGCTTGAAGATGGATCCGGCGCATCACCACTCCAATCTGGGTTTGGCGCACTCGGTTTTCTGGTAAGTCGAAAAATACCTTCTACTATATCCTCAACATAGGTGAAGTCTCGTAGCATCTTACCATGGTTATATACATCGATAGGCTTGCCTTCAATAATTGCCTTGGTGAAAAGGAAGAGCGCCATGTCAGGTCGGCCATATGGGCCATAGACCGTAAAGAACCTCAGTCCCGTAACAGGAAGGTCGTAAAGCGAGGCATAGGTATGAGCCATAAGCTCATTAGCCTTTTTCGATGCAGCATAAAGCGAAAGTGGGTGATCTACATTGTCCTTGACAGAGAAAGGCATGTTCGTATTAGCGCCATAGACCGAGCTTGATGAAGCAAAAATAAGTTGGCCTGCCTTATGATGACGACAGCATTCAAGCACGTTGTTGAAGCCAACGATATTCGAATCAATATACACTCTGGGGTTCTCTATGCTATATCTTACACCAGCTTGAGCGGCCAGATTGATGACCGCATTAAATTTTTCGTCCTGAAAAATCTTCTCCAACCCTTCGGCATCTGCCAAATCAACTTTCTTGAAGGTAAACCTTTCATTGCCAGAGAGCATAGCAAGGCGATCAGTCTTAATTTTTGGGTCATAATAATCGTTGATATTATCAATACCTACGACTTGATAGCCCTCGGAAAGTAATCGTTTAGAAAGGTGGAAACCGATGAATCCTGCGGCCCCTGTGACTAGAACTCTCATGAAGATTTTTTTGCAATGCTAAGGGGAATATGATTGATTGGCAAGGTGATCCTTATCATTCCTGCCAAATGAGCAGGTTTGGAGTAGATTTGCAGCATAAACATGAAATTGTATCAAGAAATAGGGCTCCTAATTAACAAGGATATTTCTCTCGAATGGAGAAATAGATATGCCATCAATGGCATTTTGCTCTACACGGCAGCTTCTATTTTCATCTGCTATCTCAGCTTCCAAATGGGTGCGGCAGTAAGTCCTATCATCTGGAATGCACTCTTCTGGATTATTATGCTTTTTTCAGCAATGAACGCTATCGCTAAAAGCTTTTTTCAGGAAAATGACCAACGGAACTTCTACTACTATCAGATCACTTCGCCTCAAGGGCTGATTCTTTCAAAAATCATTTACAACAGCTTCCTCATGCTGCTATTATGCCTACTAGGCTATGGTTTTTTCAGTTTGATTCTTGGTAATCCTGTTCAAGATAGGGCTCTCTATTTCTTGATACTTCTACTTTCATCATTTGGCTTTGCCGGATCACTGACGATGATTAGTGGCATTGCTTCTAAGGCCGGTAATAATTCCGTGTTAATGGCGATTTTGAGCTTCCCGGTCATGCTTCCGATGCTACTCATGATTATCAAAGCATCTAAAAACGCCATTGATGGGCTGGATCGAGCAAGCAGCCTGGATGAGATAATAGTTCTGCTGGCCATAAACGTGATTATTATCACTTTGTCTTTCCTGCTCTTCCCGTACCTTTGGCGGAGTTAATCCCATGAAGCTGATCAATCAAAACTGGTGGAAATACCTGAGCATACTATTGCTCCTATATGTGCTCATCGCCGGGCTGCTCGGAAAAGTGCCGAGGTTGGCCATACTCAATGAGACCATCAGGGTGCTGTACTTCCATGTACCTATGTGGTTTGGGATGATCATCCTCCTTACGACCTCTATGGTTTATGCCATTAAGTACCTATCGGGAAATAGAATAGAAGATGATCACTTGAGCATAGAGTTAGCCAATGTTGGTGTCTTTCTTGGAGTGCTCGGCATATTCACTGGAATGATTTGGGCCAACTACACCTGGGGGGCCCCATGGAGTGGCGATCCGCAACAAAATGCTTCGGCTATCGGCTTACTCATCTACTTTGCTTACTTCATCTTGCGAGGATCACTGCAAGACGACCAACAGCGAGCCCGAATCAGTGCTATCTATAATGTATTCGCCTATTCGGCATTAATTCCCCTACTCTTTATTCTTCCAAGATTGACCGATTCACTTCACCCTGGCAGTGGTGGCAACCCTGGCTTCAACGCTTATGATTTGGATTCCAATTTGAGACTCGTCTTTTATCCGGCGGTAGTGGGTTGGACATTGTTGGGCTTTTGGTTAGCGACAATTAGATATAGAACTAGGAGAATAGAAGAGGCTTTAGAAGAAGACGGCATATGAAAGCAATAATGACAGTTCTTTTGGCTTTGCTAAGTAATTTTGCGGTAGCTCAATCAGTGGAAATGGCCGATCAGTTTCGCGCTGATGGAAAAATCTACGTAGTGATTGCTGTGATCGGAACATTGTTGATAGGTTTTTTTGTTTACCTCATCATAATGGACAAGAAGCTGGGTAAGCTCGAAAAAAGGCTCAATGAAAAAGAACACAAGAGCTAACAACTTGTTGAATTGGCTAGTAATATGAAAAAGACGCACATACTTGGGATTATTGTTATTGGCATTGCCATTATGATCATCATTTCGACTGCAGGAGACGCAAGCACCTATGTGTCTTTTGACGAAGCGATGGAGCTAGCAGAAGATGGAGATGACAATCTCATTCATGTAGTAGGTACCCTTAAAAAAGATGCTCAAGGAAATGTTCAGGGTATTGAGAAGAGTGGGGACATGTTGTCATTTGCGTTCGTCATGGTAGACGACAAGGCCAACGAGCAACGCGTTATTTACAATGAGCCAATGCCTGCGGACTTTATGCGTTCTGAGCAAGTGGTGGTGATTGGCTCATACAAGAAGGATTATTTCGTTGCTGATAAGATACTTATGAAATGCCCTTCTAAGTATCAGGAGGAAGAGGTTCAGGTGGGCTCAGTACTATAATCAAGGATTTGAATGCACTACTTTGTAGGTAATCTTGGCCACATCCTGGTCATTGGGGCTTTTGTCCTTTCACTTGTATCTACCTTTGCTTATTTCCAATACACGGTAAGCCCGGAAATAGAGAAGCCAAAATGGCGGGCTTACGCACGAGCTGTTTTTTATCTGCATGGGCTAGCCATTTTCGGAGTAGTTTTCGCCCTTTTCTACATCATCAATAGCCAATACTTCGAGTATTACTACGCTTACCAGCATTCTTCAAAGCTGCTACCTATCTATTACCAAATCTCTTGTTTCTGGGAAGGGCAAGAGGGGTCCTTCTTGCTTTGGCTCTTCTGGAATGTGCTCCTAGGCATCATTATCATCAATACCAATAAATTCTGGGAAGGCCCAACGATGACCGTCTTCTCTTTGGTACAGTCCTTCCTTACCTCAATGATCCTTGGGATTGTGCTGTTTGATATCAAGTTGGGCAGCTCACCTTTCATATTACTGCGCGATGCTATTACAGCACCCATTTTCCAGATCAATCCAGACTTCATTCCGGAAGATGGGACCGGGCTAAATCCGCTACTACAAAACTATTGGATGGTCATCCACCCTCCGACACTATTCCTTGGTTTTGCTACCACAATGATACCCTTCGCTTACGCTGTATCAGGTCTGTGGATTGGTAAGCTGAGAGAGTGGGTGCGCCCAGCATTGCCATGGGCACTATTCTCAACCTTGGTGCTTGGAGTAGGAATCTTGATGGGAGCTTACTGGGCATATGAAACACTCAATTTTGGTGGCTATTGGAACTGGGATCCTGTCGAGAATGCGATCTACGTGCCTTGGCTAATTCTGGTTGCTTCTGTTCATATGATGATTGTGTTTCGCAAAAGCAACACAGCACTTAAGGCAGCATTGATCCTAACCATTACGACCTTCATTTCTGTCCTTTATGCCACGTTTCTCACCAGAAGTGGTATTCTGGGTGATTCGTCTGTGCATAGCTTCACCGACCTGGGCCTGAGCGGTCAGCTCCTTATTTACTTACTGGCTTTTGTTGCCTTGTCGATTTTTCTTTTGATCAGAGCGTGGAAGCAGGTTCCAAGTAATGATGAAGAGGTATCTACCTATTCACGCGAATTCTGGATATTCATAGGAGTAACCACCCTCTGCCTTATGGGCTTCCAGGTGATTATTCCTACGTCTATTCCTGTATACAATGCTATTGTTGAGCTATTTGGGGGCATTTCCAATGTCGCTCCACCTGCGGATCAAATTGGCTTCTACACCAAATTCCAGATGTGGTTTGCTATTGCGGTAGCGCTCCTATCGGGAACGGGCCAATTCTTCTACTGGAAGAAAATGAGCCCCACAGAGCTGAAAGATGCCATGCTAATGCCAGTGGTCGTGGCGTTGATTCTATCAAGTGCAGTTATTCTGGTAAGTAAAATGACAGAGCCTGCATACATGCTGCTGATGACCGCTAGCGTGTATTCAATAGTCGCTAATCTCAAGATTCTCTCATCGGTCATTCGTAGTAATTATAAGCTATCAGGAGGGTCAATTGCCCATATAGGTATAGCGATGATGCTTATCGGCATCCTCTTCTCTTCAGGCTACTCTAAGATCGTAAGCATGAACTATACAGGGCTTACTTGGCACAAGGACTTCCCGGAGGAGATCAACAGAAACAATCTGTTGCTCTTTATGCATGAGCCTAGAGACATGGGTGATTACAGGCTCACCTATATGGGCATGCGCCAAATCGTAAGGGAAGTTCCGGGGTATGTGAAAACAGAACATCTGGAGAGTTTACCAATTCCTGGTAAGGCGATAGCGAAACGAGACCTAATCAGTGATGGTAAAAGCCATGTCTCCGCAGGTGATACGGTCAGCTTTATCAATCAGGAGAATAGCTATTTTGAGGTTCACTACCTGCGATCTGATGGCAAAGAGTTTACACTGTTCCCAAGGGTGCAAATCAATGAAACGATGGGTATGATCGTTTACTCGCCTGATATTGATCGAAATATTGGACAGGATCTATACACTCATGTCAGAACCTTCCCAGACCCTGAAGAGGAGCAAGAGTGGGGTGAAATGGAAGAAAAGACGATTAAGGTTGGGGAGCAGTTTTTCGTTAATGATTACGTGGCTCAGTTTGAAGCAGTCGAGCGAATACAAGAAGTACCTCGGGTGATCCTTGGCGATGAGGATGTGGCGATCAAAGCAAAAATCAAACTCATGGGAAGCTTCGGAGAATATCTGGCTGAGCCTATCTATCTGATCAAAGACAAGCTGGTAGGGCGCATTCCGGATGAGGTCAATGACCTGGCCGCAAAGCTAACGCTGCTGAATGTGAACCCAGAGGACAACAATTTCACCATTGGTATCAATACGCGGCAAAAAGACTACATCATATTGGAGGCGGTAGAGAAACCGCTTATCAATGTGCTTTGGATGGGTACTTTTTTCTTGGTGATAGGGCTTGGGATGGCCATCCACCGTAGGTATGGCGAGTTTGTCAAAGTCCGCGATAAAGGATTGGAATAACTCCGTCTCCTCAAGTCGTCTTTTTTGATTAGTTTCATTGGGTTAAAACCCAAGAGATGGAACTGACAAGAGCATTCGACTTTCTTTACTATCAGAAAGCTAACTATGAAAAATATGATTGCCTCGCTCATAAAAACATGGGGGTTTGGGCGCATCTCTCCACCCAGGAGGTAATTGATACGGTCAATGCTGTTGCCAAAGGTCTCGTCGGATTGGGTGTCCGCCCAAAGGACAAAGTGGCAATCATCTCCAGTAATCGCCCAGAATGGGTTTTTGTGGATTTTGCTATTCAGCAAATTGGGGCAGTCTCTGTACCCATGTACCCAACTATTACGGTAGAGGATTATAAGTACATCTTTGAGCATGCGGAGGTAAAGGTAGCGTTTGCAGAAAACACCGAACTGACCAAGAAGGTCAAGGCCGCCACGGAGATTGATCCGACCCTTGAGCTTTACAGCTTTGATAAAGTTGATGGTGTGGCTCACTGGGAGGATGTGTCCACCAAGGGATTGAAGGTGACAGATGATCAACTCCAAGAGCTAATGAACAAAGTTCATGAGGACGACCTTATGACCATTATCTACACTTCGGGTACGACAGGTCGGCCGAAGGGAGTCATGCTGAGTCATAAAAACATCGTCTCTAACAGTCTGGGGGTATCTCCTCGGATATTGGTAGCGCGCGGTGAATCGAGGGCGTTAAGCTTTTTGCCGATGTGTCACATCTACGAGCGCACAGCCCTCTATGTCTACATCTATCTCGGTATCTCCATCTATTTCGCAGAGAGTATGGATCGTATCGCTGAAAATATCAAAGAGGTGAAGCCTAACACATTCAATACTGTCCCCAGGCTTTTGGAAAAGGTATATGACAGGATCGTTACCAAAGGCTATGAGTTGACCGGGATCAAACGCAAGCTGTTTTTTTGGGCGGTGAATCTTGGGCTCAACTACGAGCCTAATAAAGAGTACAATGCCTGGTTCAGATTTCAGCACAAGTGGGCAGATAAGCTCATTTTCGCTAAGTGGCGCGAGGCGCTAGGTGGCAACATTGAGAGCATTGCCTCTGGTGCTGCTGCGCTACAGCCTAGGCTCGCACGGGTCTTCTGGGCAGCAGGGATTAAGATCGGTGAGGGATATGGCCTAACGGAAACCTCCCCAGTAGTGACGGCTTCTATCCTCACTCCAGAAGGCATGAGGGTAGGAAGTGTTGGTAAGCTCATCAACGGAGTAGAAGTCAAAATTGCCAAAGACGGAGAGATCCTGGTCAAAGGGCCCAACGTGATGCAAGGCTACTATCGACAGCCTGACCTGACAGCTGAGGTGATCAAAGATGGCTGGTTTCATACGGGAGATATTGGTGACCTATCGGAAGATGGCTATTTGAAGATCACCGATCGGAAAAAAGAGATGTTTAAAACCTCCGGCGGAAAATATATCGCTCCTCAGCTCATTGAAAATAAGTTCAAGGAATCACCCTACATTGAGTACATCATCATCATCGGAGAAGGGCGAAAGTTCCCGTCTGCGTTGATTGTCCCCAACTTTGAGGTGCTTCAGGAATACTGTAAAACCCATGTTATACCTATGGAAGAGCCCTCAGAGCTCATTAAGCATTCCAAAATCAAAGCGCTATTTGACCAAGAAATTCGCCTCTTCAATGAGAACTTCGGACAGTGGGAGAAAGTGAAGAAATACCAAATCCTTGACAAACCCTGGAGGGTAGACTCTGGCGAACTCACCCCGACACTAAAGCTAAAGCGACGCATCATTCACAAGAAGTTTGAAGCGACTATTGAGGACTTTTACATCAACTGACGTTTACGACTATTTTATTGAACAGGAAAACGTCAAGTCTGTATAAAGTTGTTGATTCTGAGTTGACCAATGTGCTACAAGATTGATTTCTGAAACGCATAGAAAGCCCTGAGTACGTCCTTGGGAGCCTCTGTTTGAGGGTAGTGCCCAATCGTTTCCAGTTCATAAATGTTATGGTCGCTCACAATTTCGCGATAGCGCTCGATCATATGCCTACCGGAAATTGGGTCTACAGATCCGTTGATCAATGCTATTGCTACTTGTGTTTGTTGCAGCGCCCCAACCCACCTTGGTCGGTATTCTTTCCTTTCTCGCATATAGCGAATGAGCAGGTGGTAAATCCTCTGGCCATCCTGAAGGATGATCAACTCCCAAAATGCCTTGAGTTCTGCCTCGCTCGGTTGCGTATTAGGCCCAAAAACAGCACTGAAGCTTTTGGTGAACTTGCCATAGCTCAATAATCTCGATACCCAACTGCCAAATGGTCCAGCCAAAAGTCGCTGAATTAACCTAGGCCGATGCGTCTCAGGAAACAGCCCTCCGTTCAGCAGTGTGCACGACAGGATGCCGATAGGGTGCGCTTGATGTCTCGCCAGGAGCTCCTGGGCGACCGTATCTCCATAGTCATGGGCAAGGATGTGAAACGATTTGATGCCTTTTTGCACTAGCAACTTCTCCACAATGCTAGCCTGTTGGTGGATGGTATATTCATTCTTCTTAGGCTTATCAGAATAGCCAAAGCCAAGTAAGTCGAGAGTCGTAACGGTGTATCTCTGAATCAGCTCAGCCCACAGCTTCTGCCAATCCCAGCTAGACGTGGGAAATCCATGGATCAAAACGAGGTGCGGCCCCTCACCTTCGGATAGGTGAAAAACCTGATGCCCGTCGATTAATGACAGCTCTCCTTTTTCATACCAATCTGCAATCGTATATTCCATGTGTTTACGTTACATCCTAGCGTCCATTCGCTTAAGTATTGATGAATAATATAGCAAATATTAGCCTGGTCGGAGCGGGCAATGTGGCCTTTCATCTTGGGCATGCCTTGGAGGCAGCCGGTATGCGAATCCTCGAAATACATGCTCGCAAAGAGGCCTCAGCCATGGCGCTCATTGAGGTTTTAGCTTCTGATGCCTCCTACAAAAAAGATCTGGACTTCAGTGACAGCAAAGCCGAGTTGATCATACTCTGTGTATCCGATGACGCCATTGGAGCGGTTGCAAAAAAGCTCAAAGTGCCAACGGCCACTACTGTGGTTCATACTTCAGGGGCGGTAGAAATGGGCATCCTAGAAGCTCCGCCTTCCATTTCATCTTGTGGTGTACTATATCCCCTCCAGACTTTCTCTAGAGATAGAAACATTGATTTTTCAGAAGTTCCTATTTTGATTGAGTCTTCCGGTTTCACCACCAGAAGCAGACTTTTGGCATTGGCCAGTCAGATCAGCCACCAGGTCAGGTATGTTTCCTCAGATGACCGGAAGCGCATCCATCTGGCAGCCGTATTTGCCAACAACTTTACCAACCATCTGCTCAAGCTCTCCTTTGATCAACTTTCTGAATTAGACGTTGATAAAGCTTTATTGCGTCCGCTGGTGATGGAGACGGTCCTCAAGACATTTGAAGATGATCCTGAGGCCAGTCAAACCGGTCCCGCAAGGCGAGGTGACAAAAAGTCGATCACAGCGCACATCGAACTGCTCTCAGATCACCCCGATGCACAAGTACTATACAAGCTGATCTCGAACCAAATCAAAAGTCATTTCAGTAAATAAATTGAAGGTCTAGGTAGAGCGGCGTACTTTTGCTTTTCATGACTACCGGGCCATCCAATTTTTCATTCCAGGGTATTCTCAAAATCACGAGGTTTCCTAATCTGCTCATCATTGCACTGAGCCAATACCTGGTAGCCGTTTTTCTGATTTTTCCAGCGCCGAGGTTACCGCTAGGCCAAGACCTTAGGCTTCACTTACTCGTACTCAGCACGATGCTGATTGCGGCGGCTGGCTATATCATCAACGACTACTACGACGTGAAAATCGACCTTATCAACAAGCCGGATCGAGTGGTTGTTGGTAAAGTAATCAAGCGGCGCGTGATCATGCTACTACATTCGAGCTTCAATATGGTAGCCATCCTTATTGGTATCTTCATTGGATCCTGGGTCGCGGCTGTTCACGTCCTATCCTCATTCATACTGTGGCTTTATTCTAATCAACTCAAGCGGCTCCCCTTCATTGGCAACTTCGCCGTATCCCTGATGACCGGCCTATCCATCTTGGTCGTTTCTGTATATTATCGTTCATTCGAGCCTCTGGTATTCGTCTATGCTTTCTTTGCTTTCGCACTCACCCTTATCAGGGAAATCATCAAGGACCTAGAAGATTGGCGAGGTGACGCTACACATGGGTGTCTCACACTCCCCATAGTTTGGGGCCTGCGCAAAACGAAAAACCTACTTTACCTTATCGTAGGTCTATTTATTCTGAGCATCTTTTACTTCACATTTCATATTCACAGCCTTGTGCTGACCAGCTATTTTGCGCTGCTCGCCATTCCGTTTTTATATTTCACCTATCGGTTAATGAGGGCTGATTCGAGAAAGCAATTCACTTATTTGAGTTTATACTGCAAGCTGATGATGCTCAGTGGTGTATTAAGTATGTCATTCTTTTAGTCCCATGTCCAAAATCAAACTGGCAATTTTTGCATCAGGTAGTGGTACCAATGCCCAGCGATTAGTAGAGTACTTTTCCGATCATGAGCACATTGAGGTCGCGAGTATCCTGAGCAATAAGAAGGATGCTTTTGTACTCGAGCGAGCTGCAAGACTAGGTGTCCCGTCCAGCATTTTCGGTAGAGAAGACCTCTACCGATCAAGTCGGCTTCTAGACCAACTAGCTAAAGATCAAATTGACTACATCATATTGGCAGGGTTCCTATGGCTCATCCCATCCACGATGGTTGAGAGGTACCCCAATAAGATCATTAACATTCACCCTGCGCTACTGCCAGCATTCGGTGGTAAGGGAATGTACGGAGCTAAAGTGCATGAAGCAGTGGTCAATAATGGGGAATGGCGAAGCGGGATCACCATACATCTGGTCAATGAAGCGTATGACGAAGGAGCTGTTCTCGCTCAGGAAGAATGCATGATTAACACGACGGATACAGCAGAAACACTAGCTCAAAAAATCCATCAATTGGAGTACGCTCATTTCCCGTTAGCTGTAGAAAAATACGTGTTGAGCCAATCGCCTTCAACCGCTTCATAAATTGAAGCAAAGCGCTGGCGTCAAGCCAATTATTGCCAATAAAAAACTAGTTTTGCGCCTTCGTTTGACGCCTATTATACACGCATGAAAAAGATCAAATCCGCCCTAATCTCCGTTTTCTACAAAGACAACCTTGAACCTATCGTAAAGCAGCTACACAAAGACGGTGTAGTGATCTATAGTACAGGGGGCACACAAAGTTTTATCGAGGGACTCGATATACCGGTAGTGGCGGTAGAGGATTTGACAGGCTATCCTTCAATTCTTGGAGGTCGGGTCAAGACACTTCACCCGAAAGTGTTCGGCGGAATCCTGAGCAGAAGAGAGCTAGCCTCTGATAATGAGCAGCTCGGTCAGTATGACATACCTGAGCTCGACCTGGTGATCGTAGATCTATATCCGTTTGAAGAGACTGTTGCCAGCACTGATGTGGAGCAGGACATTATCGACAAAATCGACATTGGCGGGATTTCCCTGATCCGGGCAGCTGCCAAAAACTTCAAGGATGTACTCATTGTCTCTTCCAGAGAACAATATGATGAAATGCAGGGGCTCCTCGCAGAAAATAACAGTACAACCTCTATTGAGACTAGAAGAAAATTTGCTGGGTATGCATTTGATATCTCCTCACATTACGATTCAGCTATTTTCAACTATTTCAACGCTGATCAAGAGATAGATAGCCATAAGCTGAGCCTTCGAGTATCTAAAGAGCTTCGCTACGGAGAAAACCCGCATCAGAAAGGGTTCTTCCACGGCGACCTTTCTCAGATGTTTGACCAGCTCAATGGCAAAGAGCTGTCGTATAACAACCTGGTCGACGTAGATGCTGCCGTGAAACTCATCGCAGAATTCTCCGGAGATACGGCATTTGCTATCATCAAGCATACCAACGCCTGTGGTGTAGCACTCGGGGATTCACTTAAAGAGGCCTATCTTAAAGCTCTGGCCGCTGATCCTGTTTCCGCTTTTGGTGGGATATTGATTACCAATCAAAAGGTTGATAAAGAAACGGCGGAAGAAATACACAAGCTCTTCTGCGAAGTACTCATCGCACCAGATTATGATGATGACGCCCTGACACTACTTTCTGGTAAGAAAAACAGAGTCTTACTCAAGCAAAAAGTCTCGGCCCGCAACGCATTTGAATTCAAAAGCTTGCTCAACGGTGTGATCAGACAAGAGTCAGACTTGAAAACCGATAGCCTTGAAGACCTGAAAACTGTCACTAAAACCGGGCCTAGCGAAGCTGATCAGCGAGTATTGCTCTTTGCGTCGAAGATTGCCAAACATACCAAGTCCAACACCATCGTACTGGCTAAAGACGGCCAAATGCTCTCTAGTGGCGTGGGTCAGACTTCCAGAGTGGATGCACTAAACCAAGCCCTCAAGAAGGCCAAGAGCTTTGATTTTGATCTCAATGGAGCAGTAATGGCTTCTGATGCTTTCTTCCCTTTTCCTGATTGTGTGGAGATCGCTAGAGGTGAGGGAATTAAGTCCGTCATCCAGCCTGGAGGCTCGATAAAAGACCAGCTATCGATCGATTATTGTAATGAAAACGAAATGTCAATGGTATTTACCGGTTTCCGGCATTTTTACCACTAGTATTGTTCGCTAAGAAGACTATTTTTGCAGCTTATTATCTATTTTAATCAGCTTAATACATTAAGGACTAAGGATGGGGTTTTTTGATTTTTTCTCAAGTGATATTGCTATCGATTTAGGTACTGCCAATACCCTGATCATAAGCAAAGACAAGATCGTCGTGGACGAGCCATCCATCATTGCCATCGACAAGCATAGCAACAAAGTGCTGGCAATTGGCCGAGAGGCCATGCAGATGCATGAAAAGACCCATGAAAACATCAAAACCATCCGTCCATTGAAGGATGGTGTAATCGCTGACTTCCACGCTGCGGAGCACATGATCAGAGGTATGATCAAAATGATAGACAGCAACAGTCGTCGATTCATTCCAGCATCTCACCGTATGGTGATTTGTATTCCGTCAGGTATTACAGAAGTGGAAAAACGCGCGGTACGTGACTCTGCCGAGCACGCTGGTGCCAAAGAGGTATATATGATTCATGAGCCTATCGCCGCAGCGATCGGTATTGGTATCGACATAGAGCGGCCTATAGGCTCCATGATTGTGGATATCGGAGGTGGTACCACTGAGATCGCCGTGATTGCCTTATCAGGAATTGTGTGTGATCAGTCAATTCGAGTAGCTGGCGATACCTTTAATAAAGACATTCTTGACTACATGAGACGTCAGCACAACCTGCTAATAGGTGAGCGGTCTGCGGAGCGCGTGAAGATAGAAGTAGGTTCTGCATTGACTGAGTTAGATGATGCACCGGACGACTATGAAATTCGCGGTAGGGACCTTATGACTGGTATCCCAAAAGTCATTAAAATCTCCTACTCAGAAATCGCATTTGCGATAGATAAATCTGTCTCCAAAATAGAAGAGGCGGTGCTCAAGGCACTTGAAATCTCTCCTCCTGAGCTGTCTGCGGATATTTATGACAATGGAATTTATCTGACAGGGGGTGGTGCTCTCCTCAGAGGCCTGGATAAAAGGCTCGCTATGAAGACCAAGTTGCCAATACATATTGCGGAAGATCCCCTGAGAGCAGTCGTGAGAGGTACGGGTATCGCATTGAAAAACATTAACGGATATAAAGCGGTGCTGATGACGTGATGCAGCCTAGTTCATGCAGACTTTATTCCTATTAATCTATCGATACAAGGCATTCTTAATCTTCGTTTTTCTTGAAGCCATCTCCGCATGGTTGATCACGAGTAGCAACAGTTACCAGGGTGCCCTTTTCTTCAATTCTGCAAATGCGTTTACCGGTAGGGTCAATCAGGTCTCCTCAGATGTAATTAGCTTTTTCTCATTGACGGACGTAAATGTTGACCTTGCGGAAGAAAATGCTTTTTTGCGGCGTGAGTTGGCAAGGCTCAACATGCAAGCCCAGCGAAATCTAACAGCAGACAGTGCGGTACTGGATAGCAATCAATACGTCTTCATTCCAGCAGAAGTAGTTAATAAGTCAACCAATCGGCTGCTCAACTTTATAACTATAAATAAAGGTCGGCAGGATGGCCTCATGCCCGATATGGGAATCATGGGGCAAACGGGTATTGTCGGTAAAGTCAAAACTGTCTCCAATCACTATGCTACGGTCTATACGCTCATTCATACTAACCTATTGACTTCTGTGTATCATCAACCGAGCGGCACATTTGCCAGTGTGCAATGGGATGGTCTTGACCCCCTCAGAACTAAGCTCTTGTTTTTGCCAAGACACATAGAGCTCAACATAGGAGATAGCATATTGACCTCCGGCTTCAATGCGATTTTTCCGTCTGATCTGCTAGTGGGCACTGTGTCGGATATCGATCTGGCGGATAATGCTGCATTCTACGATGCAGATGTCGAGTTAGCCACAGACTTTGGTAGCTTAAAACATGTCTACTTTATTAAGAACAATGGAAGGGTAGAAAAAGACTCACTTGAGCAGGTTTCGATAGATAACTAATGGTAAGAAGTATCATCACAGGAGTAGTATTGATTATGGCGCAAGTCATGATTCTTAAAGACCTTGAGCTATTCCAGGTTGCTTTTTGCATGCCGTACATGATGCTCATTCTGTTGTTACCTTTCAATTTCAACAGAGTAGCGGCTCTGGTTGTGGCCTTTCTTATTGGGTTGTTCGTTGATATGTTCTACGATACTCCGGGCATCCACGCTGCTGCCTGTGTTTTGATTGCGTTTATCAGGCCATTTTGGCTTGATGTCACGCTTAGCGGTTCCAGTAGTGATGCCAATGTCCAGCTGGGTCTAAAGTCCCTTGGCTTACAGTGGTTTTTAACTTTTGCGCTACCGCTCACTTTTGTCCATCATTTTGCGTTATTCTTTATTGAGGTTGGAGGCTTAAGCTTATTCTGGCTTACCATACAAAAAGTCTTTTATAGTACGCTATACAGCTTTCTATGCATGATAATCTTCCAGTATATATTTTCAAGCAACAGCAGAAACTGATGATCAATGAATGACGGACGCAGATATATCGTGCAGGGTTTCATTTTTCTAGTCGCTGTAGTGTTCTTGATAAAGCTATTCTTTATCCAGGTGCTCGACAGTAGCTATCGCCTAGCGGCGGAAAATAACATTGTACAGAAGATTGTAGAATATCCATATCGTGGATTGATCTACGATCGCAACGGAGAGTTGCTTGTCTACAACAATCCTATCTACGACTTGATGGTTGTACCGAAGGAGGTAGCCGTCAGTGACACCACGGACTTCTGCAACTTCTTTGGCATCACCAAAGAAGAATTTGAAGACAAGATCGCAGCAGCAAAAAGATACTCCTATATCAAACCTTCCAAGTTTATTGAGAAGCTATCCAATGTAGAATTTGCAAAGGTGCAGGACAAACTCATCAACTATGGCGGATTCTACGTCCTGGCTAGAACTGTCAGGAGCTACCCCGAAAGCACTTTGTCTAACGCCCTAGGGTATGTCGGAGAGATCAACCGGCGACAATTGGAAAGAGACACTACTGGCTACTACCGTCAAGGTGACTTTATTGGTATCAGCGGAATTGAACGAGAGTATGAAGATGTACTCAAAGGTAAGCGTGGTGTAAGCTATAAAATGGTCAATGTCCGAGGGGTCGAGAAAGGTGACTTCAAAGACGGGACGTATGACACACTATCCATCCCCGGAGACGATTTAGTAAGTACTATTGATGCTGATCTGCAGAGGTATGCCGAGTATTTATTCAAAGGCAAAATTGGCAGTGTAGCGGCCATCGAGCCATCAACTGGTGAGATCCTGGCCTTAGTTTCTGGTCCTTCCTACGACCCCAACCTGCTTTCTGGTAGAGAGTTCTCCGCGAACTTCAACATGCTTAATTCGGATACGCTCAAGCCACTCTTCGATCGCCCATTGATGGCTATGTATCCTCCAGGATCAATGTTTAAGACAGTGCAGGCCTTGGTGGCACTCCAAGAAGGTGTCATTACCCCAGAGGAAAAAATATTTAGCAATGGTCTGTTGATCGGTGACTTAGCCCCAAATGGCTACTATGATGTTAAAAGGGCCATAACGCTATCTTCCAACAACTATTTCTACAAAGTCTTTAGGCGCATCATCAACCAAGATAATGATCCAAATACCTACATCGACTCACGGATCGGCATAGAGCGCTGGAAATCGTACATTAATAATTTTGGGCTCGGTGTTCGATTACCAACAGACTTGCCTTCGGTCAAAAGTGGTTATGTGCCAGGTGTTGAGTTTTATGACCGTGTCTATGGTACCAACAGGTGGAAATTCTCCAATATTTATTCTCTCAGCATTGGACAGGGAGAGGTGTTGGTTACCCCACTTCAAATGGCCAATCTTGGGGCTATCCTTGCCAATCGTGGGCATTATTACGCCCCTCACATCATAAAGTCAATTGACGACCGTGGCACAAAAAGAGAAATCTTCACCAAGCCTAATTGGGCAGGTATTGACTCGATTCACTATCCTGTTATCATCGATGGTATGCAAGAGGTGGTCAGGTCTGGTTCAGGCCGACGAGCCTACCTCAAAGACATTGCTATATGTGGTAAGACCAGTACAGTAGAAAACTCCCAGGGAGCCGACCATTCTGGTTTCATGGCCTTTGCCCCGAAAGAGCAGCCACAGATTGCGATAGCGGTCTATGTAGAAAATAGCGGATGGGGCGGTAGAGCTGCGGCCTCCATCGGGAGCCTACTGATGGAATACTATATTCGCGGTGAGATCACTCGGCCCTGGCTGGAAGATTTTGTGATGAAAGGAGACTTTTTGTATTGATACGGCAGGGCGACAGAACGGTATACAACCTAGACTGGGTCACGGTACTTATCTACTTTGTGCTAGTGTTCCTTGGCTGGTTCAACATTTACGCTGCGGTATATGATGAAGAGGTCAGTAGGAGCATTTTTGATCTCTCTCTTGACTCTGGCAAGCAGCTAATGTTCATAGGCAGTAGTCTTTTAATCATCATCGGTATCTTGAATCTGGACTACAAATTTTATGACTCATTCGGTTTTGCTTTCTATGGTCTGTTTGTCCTAATCCTCATTTTTGTACTGCTTTTTGGTAGAGAAGTAGCGGGCTCAAGGTCATGGTTTGAGATTGGAAGTTTCCGGCTACAGCCCTCCGAGTTTACGAAGTTTGCCACAGCACTCGCCGTAGCTAAGTATTTGGGTACCCCAAATGTGAAGTTTTCGCAACTCAAGACACAAATACTATCAGGAATCATTATTGGTGTTCCAATGATATTAGTTGTGCTTCAAGGCGACACAGGTACGGCCATGGTTTATGGGTCGTTTATCATCGTTTTTTTCAGAGAGGGCATGTCACCAATGATATTGGTTCTTGGCATACTCGGAGTATTGGTATTTATTCTCACCCTGCTAGTCAACCAGACCGTTCTCATTATTTCGTTAGTCGTCTTGGGCCTCATTGCGATAGGACTCTCTATCAAGTCTCCAAAGAATATAATAGGGGTTATAGTGGGAACAATTCTGGTAGTCGGCATGGTCAAAAGTGTCGACTTTGTCATGACGGAGGTGTTGAAGCCTCATCAGCAGAAGCGAGTACTTTCTCTAATCAACCCGAGCGCTGACCCGTTAGGGATAGGTTGGAACGTGACACAATCAAAGATCGCTATCGGCTCGGGTGGTTTTTTTGGCAAGGGATTTCTAGAAGGCACACAGACTAAGTTTGATTTTGTCCCTGCGCAGAGCACCGACTTTATTTTTTGCACGATCGGTGAGGAGCATGGCTGGGTTGGTAGCCTCATACTGGTCGGGGGTTTTTCGTTCCTGCTCTTTCGGCTTATTCACTTAGCAGAAAGGCAAAAGTCAAACTTCTCAAGAATCTACGGCTATGGAGTGATCTCAGTGATTTTCTTCCACTTTGCTGTCAATATTGCCATGACCATAGGGCTATTCCCAGTGATAGGAATACCCTTGCCTTTTTTCAGCTATGGCGGTTCCTCTCTTTGGTCATTTACAATATTGCTCTTCGTGTTTTTGAAGCTGGACGCCCACCGTATGCAGGTGCTAATGAGGTAGTCTCCTTATCTATACCTCTTAAAGATAACTTTCAGTAGCTCCTTAACCTCTGGGCTATTCATATTCCAGTCAAGCTTCTTGGCGTATTTCTGGATCATTAGTTCGACAGAGTCATCAAAAGACTCACATCTTTCAATATCCTTTATTGCCTTATTGTAGTGCTCCGCATTACCGCTGAAAAGCTCATTGATAAAGGTATATCGCTGATTAACTGAAATGCTCTCCTGCATTTTTCCGGTAGTCTGGGTCTCATGTATATCAGCTATGGTCACCTTATCATCATCCTTAAGTTGATCATTGATGGTGGTTTTTTCCTGAGTATATTTTTTATTGAGACTGTCACTTTGATCTGAGATTTCTTCACCTTCCGCAGCACTCCTTTCGGATCGCTTTCTCAATATCCTTCGTGGCGCTTCTGGCTCCTCTTCCTCTGGTTGTGGGGTTGGTTGTTCCTCCACTGGAACATTATCCAGCTCTGAGGCTGGTTCTTTCTCTTCTTCTACCGCAGCTTGAACTGGTTCATCAGCCTCCAACTCTTCAACTGGTTCAGGCTCCTCTTCTATAGGATCCTCCTCAGCCGGTTCCTCTTCAACCTCCTCCGTAACTGGCTCCAGAGATTCCTCTTGTTCTATAGCATCTACTATCTCCTCTGCAGGCTCCTCCTCTTCTATTTCCGGTACTTGCTCTATCTCTACGGGTTCTTCCTCTTCTAGAGGTTCGTCACTATCGACCAAAGTGTCTTCGTCAAAAAGATCACTCAACAGGTCTTCATCAGTTTGTGGCTGTTCTTCTACGACTTGCACCTCTGGTTCCGGTAGGGCATAGATAGCCTCAATATCAAATGGGTGAATGTCAGAAAGACCGCTTATGATAGTTTCATTATTCTCAGCTTCAAGGTTTCCATCCTGAATGAGCCCCTCAAGTAGGTTGAGTGCATCTGTTTTGGCAATCTTATCATCAGCAGCTTGAGTGACGCTTTGAATAAAAGCGTCATAAATATGTTTGTTTTGCTTGATGTACTTGCCCTTTGCCTTGAGATTTTTCGTAGATAGAGTATCTGGTCCTTGTGACAGATCAGCCCAAAAATGATCAAATGGTGTCAAGGTGAGATACAATGTATCCTGCACAGCGGTAATCAGAAGCTGCATAAAGGCTGCTTTCTCTATCTCGATGTTCTGCGAAAGTATATTCATGAAAGCAATCAATGCTTTGGTCACTTTCTCACTCTTGAAGTTGAAGTAGGGGCTTTTGAGATTCCTGGTTTCTTCTTGCCATCGCTCAAATAGGTTTTTGAGGACGAGGAAGTTGATCTGCTTAACCTCTGACAGTCGAAGAATCTCTTGACCATTGATCGTATCTTGCTTTGCAAAATGATTATCTCCGAGTGTCTCGGCGATCTTTTTTGCATAATCTTCTATCTGGGAATGGTTAATTTGTGCTCCAACCATGGAATTTTCTTATTTGGATAAAGTTATAGAATATGCCAAAGATCGTAATCAAAAACCTGAGCCAAAAGGAAGTACATTTTCAGAGCAACGATCGATCTGTATTATCTATACTTCAGACCAATCAACAGGACTGGATGCATGCATGTGGGGGTAAAGGTAGGTGTACCACCTGTAGTATGATCGTGGAGTCTGGTCAACACAACCTTAATCCGCACACCGAAAATGAGCAGCGGTTTATCAAGTTGGGGCGGTTGGGTGAGAATACTCGGTTAGCCTGCCAAACGATAAGTTCTGGTGATATCGAAGTGCGTGTACCCCGGCTTTACAAATTACCTCATCTATCCTATTCTGACTAAATTGCCCGGATGTTCATAGAGCCTCACATTGATCGCTATAGTAGCAAAAATCGGCAAAACGCCGGTTGGATTGAGGTGATCTGTGGATCCATGTTTAGCGGTAAGACGGAAGAGCTCATAAGAAGACTCAATCGCGCGCTGATTGCTAAGCAAAAAGTAGAAATCTTTAAACCCAAAATAGACACGCGTTATCACGAATACAATGTGGTATCGCACAATGAAACCGCCATAAGGTCTACCCCAGTTTCTTTTGCGGATGATATTATTTTGCTCGCTGGTGACAGTGATGTCGTGGGTATCGATGAGGCGCAATTTTTCGATGATGGGCTAGCTATTGTAGTTGACAAACTAGCTAACTCAGGAAAGCGAGTAATCCTCGCCGGACTTGATATGGATTTTCAGGGCCAGCCATTCGGCAGTATGCCCGAGATTATTGCTATCGCAGAATTCGTCACTAAAGTGCACGCCATATGCATGAAATGCGGTGCTGTGGCACACTATTCTTATCGGCTAAAGGCCTCCAAAGAGAAAGTTCTTCTTGGAGAAAATCAGGAGTATGAAGCACGCTGTAGGAGATGCTATTATGAGGGCTAAGATTACTTTATTGCTTCTGGTGCTATCCCTACTAGGCACAATAGCTCAGGGTCAAGGGGATATTCCGATAGGTACATGGCGGACGCACTTCAGCTACTCAGATGTACACCGTGTCACCTATCTAGACGGAGAGCGCAAGATATATGCCGCTACCGCAAATGGGCTTTTCTACATCGATGAAGAGGATAACAGCATTAACAAGCTCACGAAGGTTGATGGACTAAGCGATGCAGGGATTAGTAGTCTGAAATCAGATGCCGCAGGTCGCACATTGGCTATAGGTTATCAAAGTGGCATTATTGATTTTCTAGAAGGAAATGAGCTGAGCGCATTCACTGATTTGGCGGTAGCCTCTCAGCTCGAAGATCGGACGATCTACGATATAGAGTTCAGCAATGACAGAATCTACATTGCGACCAGCATCGGAGTAGTGGTATTGAGTTCGGAGGCCAAGGAAATCATCGAAAGCTACGTCGAAATAGGCCCTGCTGCGGCTACACAGCCGATAGCAGATATAGTGATAAGCACTGATTCCATTTACCTGGCCACACCTATTGGCTTGTTAGTGGCATCTTTGAACCCTGCTCTCAATCTCCAGGACTTTAATAACTGGAATCTTAAGCTGCCTGAGAGCGGTAATCCGAGATTAAGACAAATTCAATGGTTAGGAAGCGAGCTACTCGCTAGTACCGGCCAAGTGTTGTACTCCTATCGGAATGGGGTTTGGATAGATAGAACTTCTGAGCTCTCCGGTGAACCCTATGAAAGCGTACGCTTATCTAGAACTCAACCCTTGATTATCGCGAGAAAGCCGAATGCCTCTAGCGTATTCAATGACCAACTGACACAAGTGAGTACATCATCACAAGTCATCAATGATGTGGCCAACTCTTCATCAGGATTATTTCTCGGGAGCTCGGGGGCAAGTCTCCTCCACTTAACTCAGGGAGCCGAAGAAAGCCTTGTCCCTTCAGGGCCGCATACAGATAACTTCAAGGAATTGTCATTTCAAGGAGGTCAGGTATATGGCATAGCAGAATATCGCGACTTCCTAAGACAACCACTTGGCGATCCTGGTACCTACTCGGTTTTTAATGGGAGTGAATGGAGTATCGAGCTGATCTCTGGAATTACTGATCTATCAAGTGTAAGCTTCAATGGGCAACTCGCCTGGGGGGCTTATGGCCAAGGTGTTTATAATGAGTCGCAGGACGAATTAATCGACGAACTGACTCCTGGAAGCCCGTTCATTCCACCACCCAACAGTGATTTTGGGCCTTTGATCTCCGATGTTCATTACGATGATGACGAACAGCTTTGGGTGGCTAATTATAATGCCAGCCCATCTGTTCATGTGTTTGATGAATCCGGAAATTGGAGGAGCATTTCGCTTGGAGCTGCTTCCAGCGCAAGGTTCCCAGAGCAGCTCACGACCAGTCCATTGACAGGAGCATTATGGGCTAGAATCGATACTGATAGAGGAGGGGGTATTTATACTTATGATCCCGCCCAGCAATCAGTTAGGTACGTAACGGCATCTGCCAATGACATGCCATCAAGCCAGGTGAACGACCTTGCTATAGATAAAAACGACGAGGTGTGGGTAGCCACCAGAGGAGGGGTGGCCTTCTTTCAGTCCTCCCTTAGTCCTTTCATTCCCGATTTTGCAGATGCCATCGTTCCTATATTCAATGGTGAGCTGCTTCTTAAAGATGAATTTATCTCCACTGTGGCTGTCGATGGAGGCAATCGCAAGTGGTTCGGAACCAATATTGGGCTCTGGCTTTTCTCAGAGAATGGAGACGAACTAGTTCACCATTTCACCAGAGCCAACAGTCCCCTACCCTCTGATTCGATTACGAACATCGCGATCAACCCTTTCAATGGAGAAGTTTTTATCTCTACGACCAAGGGGCTCGTGTCTTTCCGTAGTGATGCTACAGATGCCAGTACCATCTTTTCAACAGTCAAGGTGTTTCCTAACCCAGTCACTCCCGATTATCAAGGGCTTATCGGCTTTTCTGGACTAGCCAGTGACGTCAATGTCAAGATCACCGACATTTCCGGTAGGCTGGTTAGAGAGTTTTTCGCCAACGGTGGCTCTGCGTCGTGGGATGGGTTGGATGTCTATGGCGAGCGAGTGTCCACGGGTGTCTATCTAGTATTTTGCAGTGACGTGCTAGGCGAGGAAACATTTGTTGGCAAATTTGCGGTAGTGCGATAATGCTATTCAAGACCAAGGGCATTTGCCTTAGCTATATAAAGTTCAAGGAGACCTCCATCATTGTCAGGATCTACACGCGCTCATTTGGTCTCCAGAGTTATATCGTCAATGGACTCAGAAGCACCAAATCGAAGAAGACCTTAGGGTTTTTTCAGCCGCTGACCTTACTCGACCTTGTGGCCTATCATCGCAAGGAAACTGATATCAATAGACTCTCAGAGTTCAAGATTGGTGATACGTATACGACCATTCCTTTTGATGTGCGCAAGATGAGCATGGCTATTTTCCTATCGGAATTCATGACGAGAGTCCTGAAAGAAGAGGAGGAGCAGGCTGAGCAGTTTGACTTTTTGTACAATTCACTCCTCGTATTAGACGAACTGGATAGCGGCTATGAGAATTTTCATCTTCAGCTGATTATCAAATTGAGTCGCTATCTGGGGCATGGTCTTTCGAGTGCTAGAGAACTGACTGCTCAGGCTGACACGCAAAGCTCAAATAATAAGATCGATGCTTTTGTCGATAACCTCATCCATTCCAATTATAATGAGCATCTAGATGCAACGGGAGCAATAAGGTCGGAAACACTAGAGCTGCTCATGGGTTATTTTGAAAATCAATATGATCACTGGTCGGAAATGAAGTCCTTGAAAGTACTGGGACAGATTTTCCATTAGGTCATGATTCCATTAATTTTAAGTAGTTATTACTAATCAACTAAATATCAATCATGAAGTCGAGATTAATCTTACCCGCTATAATGTTATTCATGTGGGCCTGTGGAGGCTCCAATCAAAGCCAGGAAGCAGCAACCGAAACGGCAGAAGCACCTGCGCAGGAAGTTGTTGAAGAGGCAGTAGAACCAAGAGTGTTTTTTAAATACCCCGAAGATGGTGCTACAGTAGGTAGTCCGGTATATGTAGAAATGGGCGTAGAAGGTATGGAAATAGAGCCTGCTGGAGTAGTAAAGGAGGGCTTTGGTCACCATCATATCCTCATCAATCAGACACAATGGCCTATAGGCGAGGTGATCCCAATGAGCGATTCTACTATTCATTATGGTAAAGGCCAGACAGACACCTCCCTAGAATTGGAGCCTGGAGAGTACACGCTTACATTGCAATTTGCCGATGGTGTGCATGCCTCTTATGGTCAGGCTATGGCGGCATCCATCAAGGTCACTGTAGAGTAGACCTTACAACAAGTTTAAACTAAACCATTGATTCTCCATCAATGGTTTTTTTGTGCATTAACGTTAAATTAGTGTCGTATCAAATCAATGAAGATCATGCTTCAAGTCCTATTGGAAGAAATCCCTTCGTTAGATCTTAACGATTTCACCTCCGGTGATGAACTCAGAAAGCAGCTTTTTGTCAAACAGTTAGGAGATGCTTTCAATAATATTGGCTTTGTCGCCATCAAAAATCATGGCCTGACTGATGAGCAAACAAAAGAGCTTTATGCTACGGTAAAAGCTTTTTTCGACTTACCAGAAGAGGTGAAGTCAAAGTATGAAAAGCCTGAACTATTTGGTCAAAGAGGTTATATCGGAAAAGGTAAAGAACATGCCAAAGGTCGCAGTACGGGTGATTTGAAGGAGTTCTACCATGTAGGTCAGGAGGTTCCGGTAGGAGTGGAGATTAATGAAGAATACCCAGATAATCTATGGCCTGATGAGCTCCCTAAGCTAGCAGATGTGACTATAGAGGCCTATCAGACGCTAGAAAATGCTGGCATGCAAGTTTTGCGTGCAATTGCGATCTACCTCGGATTAGACGAAGACTACTTTGAGGATAAGGTCAAATATGGGAATAGTATACTTCGCCCCATTCACTATTTCCCTATAGAAAATCCTGATAGCATTCCTTCTGATGCAGTGAGGGCAGCAGAGCACGGTGACATCAACCTGATCACACTACTCATGGGCGCAAGTGCCGATGGGCTACAAGTGCTACGCAGAGACCAAAAATGGATTCCAATTACGGCCTTACCAGATCAAGTGGTCGTCAATGTCGGGGATATGCTGGCTAGGCTGACGAATGATAAGCTTAAGTCTACCATACACAGAGTAGTCAACCCTCCCAAAGAGCTGATGGGCAACTCCCGCTTCTCGATTCCCTTCTTTATGCACCCAAGGTCGGAGATGGACTTGACCTGCTTGGAGGGCTGTATAGATGAGCAACACCCAAAGGGCTATGAGGACATCAGTGCTGGTGAATTCTTGCACCAAAGACTAGTTGAAATCGGTCTGAAGAAATAACCCTTACCGATGATCAGGAGAGTACGCTATTACATCTTTTTAAGAGACGTATTTCTTCTCTCGATCACAGCATTTGGTGGGCCTCAAGGTCACATCGCTATGTTCCTTGATATCTTGGTAAAGAAGAGAGGGTACCTCAGCGAGAAAGATCTGATCGAACTAAATGCACTATGCCAGATTCTTCCAGGACCCACATCGACCCAGACTATCACAGCACTGGGGTTCAAGGTAGGTGGCCCTAATCTTGCCTATTTAACTTTGTTAGTATGGATGATGCCTGCCTTCGTCATTATGACCAGCGCCGGTATTGCCACAAACTATCTGGGCGATCAGCAGATCTCCCTATCCTTTACCAAATTCATACAACCCATGGCCGTTGGCATTGTCGCCTATTCCGCATTCGTTATCACAAAAAAGATCATCGATACGGCTACCGCCAAAATTCTGTTAGTCCTTGCCATTGTTCTATCCGCCTTCATAGTCAACCCATTTTTGTACCCAATAATGATCGTAGCAGGAGGTTTGGTCACAGGTTTGAAATACAAGAAACAAGATGTTGAAGAGAAGTCCAGGATCAAGATCAACTGGTCCAACTTCATTCTTTGGATCGTGGTACTCCTATTTGCAGCGACTCTAGGTGGCTTAACCGATTATCTGCCTGTAAGGCTATTCGAAAATTTCTACCGGACAGGCAGCTTGATTTTCGGCGGAGGGCAGGTTCTAGTTCCCTTTTTATTCACAGAATTTGTCGAGTACAAGGATTATTTGAGCTCTCCAGAGTTCCTTTCAGGTTATGCGCTCGTTCAGGCTTTACCTGGGCCCGTATTCTCATTCTGCGCGTATGTTGGTGCGCTTTCAATGCGAGAGTTTGGGGTTGGTGGAGAGCTACTTGGTGCATTCATGGCTACCGCCGGCATCTTCTTGCCAGGCACATTCCTCATCTTCTTTGTGAGTCGGTTTTGGGAAGACCTAAAGAAGTACCGATTTATTAAGGCCTCCTTAGAAGGAATCAATGCGGTGAGCTGTGGCATGGTAGTAGCAGCAGCATTTCTCCTTGCTAGACCCATAGAGGTCAGTATCCTCAATTATGGAATTATACTGGGTACGCTTGCCATCTTACTCTTTACCAAAATCAGAGCTCCTTGGATTATCGCGACTGGCCTTCTTCTTGGGTTTTTGATATAAAAAAAGGCCTCCGTTGAAGCCTTTCATTCTTATCTGGTTTTGTCGAGATCCTAATTTTCTGCCGGAGGATCGATTCCCAGCTTCTTTAAGATTAAGTCTGATATATCGTTCTCTTCAGTTGCGTATAGGAGGATATCCATTCCTGGAACACCAGAGCTGAATACATGTGTGTATGCATTCTCTTCTGCCACTGCGTTGATTGCTGTACCAATTTTATCAAATAGTGGCTGAAACAAGTCCCCTTGCTTTTTGCTAAGTGAGCCTTGAGCATCTCTCTGAAAGCGCTCAATAGAGGCCTGTAGCGCTTGAAGTTCCGCCTGCTTGTCCGCACGGATTAGATCTGTCATGGTGGCGGCCTGCTGCTGAAACTGCTGACCCTTGGTTTGGAAATCTGTGATTTTGCTCTGAAGCTGATTTTCAATCTGCTGCTGGTAAGCGTTGTATTCCGCCTCCACTTGCTTCGTTTCAGGCATTAAGCTGAGTACATAGTCCACGTTTGTGTATCCTATCTTCAAACCTTCCTGAGCCATGGCACTTGTGCCTACGGCCAAGATCGCCAGAATTATTAAACTTCTGATTTTCATAACTTTATTAATTAATAACCTATTTAATTGTATCATTCGAATCCCCCAATCCCAATTCTTCCAGCACATAGTCTGTATAATCATGAATAGGGTCTGTATATATCATTACCAGTTCCCCGGCTTTGTCAAAAACGATCTGCAATCTATTGTTTTTTGCTACCTTTTCTACGGCTTCAAATACTTTATCTTGAACCGGTTTAATTAATTCCTTTTTCTTTAAAAAGAAGAGGCCTTCAAAGCCAAATATCTTCTTTTGATAGTCCTTCACTTCTCCCCACTTAAGGTCAATTTCTTCTTTTCTCTCACCGTACATCTCTTGAGTCAGCAGCACTTCTTCAGCCTGTAACTGAATCTCCATGGCCTGAACACCTTTGTACAGTTCCTGAACTTCTTCCTCCCATGCCAGTGACAGTTTGTTGATCTCGTCTTGAGCTGATGCATATTCCGGCATCTTACTCAGCACGTACTTGGTGTCTACATAGCCAAACTTCTGTGCGAACAAAGAGCCAAGAACGAGAAACTGAATTACAACTACTGTGCCGAAAAATTTCATGCCATTATCTTAACTGTTGACCGATAGAGAAGTGAAACTGTGGTCCGGAAATTCCTATGCCCCCAGGAGGTGTATCAAAACCATAGCCCCAATCAACACCTAAAAGACCAAAAGCTGGCATAAATATCCGTGCACCAACTCCTGCTGAACGGTAGAGATCGTAAGGGTTGAAATTGTTGGTTTCACTCCAGTTGTTTCCTGCCTCAAGGAAGGAGGTCACATAAATAGTGGCTGAAGGATTGAGCGATAGTGGATAGCGGAGCTCAAATACAAACTTGTTGTACACTGTACCTCCCTGGATTCCATTCTCGTCTGCTGGTGGCACGATTGAGTTATTTTCATATCCTCTCAGGCCAATAATATCATTACCTAACAGAAAGTTTTGACCTGTAAGACCATCACCACCCACAAAGAATCTCTCGAATGGACCCACCTCGGATTGGTCATTGTAGCTACCTATGTATCCCATATGCGCTCTGGTCTCTAAGACAAGGTTTCCTATAAGCTTTGTATAGAATTTAGCGTCAAACATCCACTTGTGATATTCTACCCATTTGTAGCGTTCTTCCGGTAGAGCAGTGTCAAAGTCGAGATCATTCCACAATGAATACGGTGGCGTAAGCGCAAGACTCAAGGAGATAGAAGAACCAGATCTTGGAAACATTGGATTATCAATACTATTTCTGGCAAGAGTTGTATTGAAGTTAATATTATTGGATACCCCTGTTTCGAAACCTAGTGTCTGACCAAAGTTAAAAAGGTCATAGTTAAGGTAGGAAAGAGAATTACTCAGTGTGAAGTAATCATCAGGCCATTTAATGCGCCTGCCAAGACTCAATGTAATTCCTTGCACCTTTAAAGAACCGAAAACCTCGTTGGTTATTGTGTTAACACTTCTTTGTACCGAATAGCTATAATTGACACCAAAGTTGTTCGGCTTGCGCCCTCCAAGCCACGGCTCAGAAAATGAGAATGTATAACTCTGGAATCTTCTTCCGTTGGCCTGCATTCTTATTGAGAGCCTTTGCCCATCACCTACCGGCAAAGGTCGCCACTTATCGAAATGAGGGATGTTACGTATGCTGAAGTTGTTGAATACCAAACCAAGCGTACCCACAAATCCGAAAGCACCTCCCCATCCACCGGACAGCTCGACCTGATCACTTGGCCGCTCGACCAGGTTCCACTGAATATCCACCGTCTCATCTGCAGGGTTAGGCATTGGTACTGGGTTAACTTGCTCAGCATCAAAATAACCTAATTGCGATAGCTCGCGCTGCGTTCTAATCAACTCTGCTCTGCTAAAGTAATCACCCGGTAGTGTGCGAAGTTCTCGAAGGATCACATGATCACTCGTCCTGTCATTACCAGAAATCATCACCTTGCTGATCTTGGCCTGTGCTCCTTCGTAAATCCTCATTTCCAAATCGATGGAGTCTCCTTCAATTCGAACTTCTACAGGGTTAACACTAAAAAAGAGGTAGCCATTATCCATGTAAAGCGAGCTAATGTCAGTTCCGGTAGGGTTATAGTTAAGCTTCTTATTAACCAGCTCAAGGTCGTATACATCGCCTTTATTTATACCAAATACGTTGTTCAGTGTAATGTCTTGATAGACATAATTTCCGGTCCAAATAATGTCTCGGAAGTAGTACTGTTGGCCAGGCTCTACTTCCAGATCAATGTTAACAGACTTATTATCGTACAGGTATACAGAATCATCAATAATGGCCGCATCACGATATCCCTTGCCGTTATAGAATGCTATAAGACCCGCTTTGTCTGTCTCAAAATCAGACTCTATGTATTTATTTGACTTGAATATATTAAGCTTGACATGTGTATTGAGATACTCCTTTGGATTGACCTTCTCTTTAGTGCTAATGAACTCCTTAAGTTCCTGAGGCTTAAATAAGCTTACGGTTTTCTTTGCTAAATCTTCAAAAACAGAGATGCGTGGCTTTTCACCGGTTTTCTTCAGCTGTCCTTTGAGTTTCGCATCCGCAAATGCCGTGTCTCCAATAATACTAATCTGATTAACCTTGATTTTACGCTTCTTGTCAACCATGACATCCAGCTGAATACTATTGGAGAGTAGTGTGTCTTGGCGCTGAACTACCTTCACGTCCGCATCAAGGAAACCCTTGTCAGCAAAATATCGCTTAATTGTGAGTTCAGCATTTCGCACCAACGCGTCAGTGATTACTCGACCTCTAATGAGATTGATCTTCTCACGAATGTCTTTCTCTTGAGTACGGGTCAGCCCTTCAAATGCAAATCGCGTAAGCCTAGGCCTCTCAGATAATTCAATGGTAATTGACACCTCCTCACCTTCGATCTTATTGGCATATATTTTCACATCTCCAATGATGCCTTGTTTCCAGAGCTTCTTGATACCCCCAGAGATGGCATCACCTGGGATTTTGATTTTATCACCAATCTTCAATCCTGAAATAGAGATGAGGGCGTTCTTATCTAGAAACTTCGAACCCAACACCTCAATGTTAGCAATCACATATTCCTTGGGATTGGAATAGTTGATTTCTAGTTCGTTGTTTTGCCTACGGTTATAGTTATATCTGATTTGAGCACTGACATCCGTCCATACCAATATCACTAACACAAACCCAATAATCTTTCCTTTCATTCCGCGGTTAGGAGTTTACTTGTTCACTAATCTTACCAAACCTTCGCTCGCGTTGCTGATAAGCAGCAATTGCTTCGAGCATATGAGGTTTCCTAAAATCAGGCCAAAGGACATCAGTGATATAAATTTCGGTATAGGCGAGTTGCCAAAGCATAAAATTACTAATACGAAGTTCTCCACTTGTTCGGATTAACAATTCCGGATCTGGGATACCCCTAGTACTAAGATGCTCAGCTATAAGACGGGAATCAATTTTGTCAGGTGTCAGGTCAGTGGTAAGGCACTTTTCTGCAAGTTGCTTTACCGCTTCGGTTATTTCCCATCTTCCACTATAGTTGAGTGCTAATATGAGGTTAAGCCCATCGTTGGCACTCGTTATATCGATCGCTTCGTTAAGCTTTCGTTGCGTCTTTTGTGGTAACGTACTCACATCACCAATGGTTGACAAACGTACGTTGTTTTCCAAAAGTGTCGGAAGCTCGTTTTTAATCGTCGATACAAGAAGTGACATCAAACCATCTACCTCTTCTTTCGGCCTTGCCCAGTTTTCTGTACTGAAAGCATAGAGTGTCAGAAACGATACTCCCTGCTCCGCACAAAACTCAGTGGCTTCTCTAACAGCCTTAATAGCATTTTGATGCCCGAAAATTCTAGCAGCTCCTTTTTTCTTCGCCCATCTCCCATTGCCATCCATTATTATCGCTATGTGGGATGGCAAATTTATTCTGTCAATGACCTCTTCCATTAATGCAAAAAGTGCCCTTCTTAAAATCGAAGCACAAATTTGGGGTATTTTTTAATGAATAGGAAACTTAAGCTGGCTCAATACTGATATATGGAGCGATTAGGGATATAGCGAAATGGGCAGGGAATCTTGTAGAGAATATAACTTATAGAGAAAGTCGTGAATGAATACCAGTCATCATCTTCGGGGTTGCCATACGTAAAGTCTCGGATGGCAACATCACCCTCGCTCACCTCATCCAATTCGTCAAAAAATGTCTTGCGAAGACCTATTTCCAAGCCAAGGGCAAATTGCTTGCCAATAAGGTGCTTAAATCCGAGCCCGAAAGGAATCATCGGCTGAATCTTATTATAGTCCTTAGTCCGTTCTCCAAATACCCTTGCAAAACCAATGCCACCAAATACATAGGGTGACCAACGAATTGGAGAGTGGTCATCTTTATAATCTAGGAAGTTATACTCGAAGGTCATCGTTCCTTCGAAAACCCCTCTTTCAAAAGAATGTCTTCTGATAGCAGCAAATGGGTCTATGGGATTATCATCACTTCCAGCAACCTTTCCATATCCAATGGCATACTTCACTGCCACTATATCACTCAGGCTCATTCTATGGAAAGCCCGGATGCCAAAGCGGATATTGTCAATGGGGTACCCGCGATCCAAATCCCCGGAATAATTAAGTATTCCAATACCTCCTCCATACTCCAAAAACTGGGCTTGTGAGTTCAGACTAACTCCTAAAAACAAAAATAACCAGACGATTACTCGCCTGGCCTTACCAAAACTTTCTTTATATATCACGGAGATTTCTATCTGTATCTGGCGCTACCTCGGCCATTTGAAATGATATAGTGAATCTTGATTGATGTAATGAAGTACATGTCATTGTCCTTGTTGCCTCTGACCTGTTCTGAAGAAAACCCGTATCCATTAACTGCTCTGTAAGTATTCCCATCTATATCCGAAGTGTAGGTATAAACCCCTCCAATACCTGCTGCTGCAATTGTCTCAAAATCTCTTTGCTCTCCCGAAACAATAGAGTTTTGCTCAGCCGATCGATCAGAAAATGCTCTCGCTAAATTATTATCAAAAGCCCCAAGATCTACATAAGTCCCGCCAACATCATCTATATAGTCTGTCAGCAAGTATCTATAGCCTAACTCTAGAACCGCATCAAAATTGTTTGGCAGCCTAACCTTAATTCCTAGACCTAAGGGAATTGCTAGTTGAATATTGCTGTATGTCTCTACATTACCTACATCCGTAAACTGGCCCTCAGTACCAAGAGGTCTCAGCTTTACCCACTGACCCGCCTCATCAAGAGGATTTCCCGCTTGGTCAATATCCGGAGCAAGTCCCCTAGGCTCATGATAGAAACCGGTAAGGCCTGCAAACACAAAAGGTGCAAAAGGTGCACGTGAATAGGGCCCTCTGTAGTTGGGGAATAAATCAATTTGAAGACCTGCCGTCAGCTCGTATATGTTGTTCTTGAACTGGAGGTTTCTAGTGTACCTGGTTAAGCTCTCGTAGTTTGTAACGTCTTGCGACTTAAAATCATCACCTTCTAACTGTCCAAATGTAAACCCGGCCCTAGCAGTAACCCACGGGCTGATACGTTGACCATAGATAATTCCAAAACCTGGGTTAGTAAATGAGATGTCTGTACTTGCAGCCTTATTCACAGGGGCTAAGTCCCCAAAATAGTTGAATGCGTTCACAGAAAAACCCAGAATCTTGTACTTATGGGAATTGCTCATTGCTGATCGACTGCCCTTGTACTTGTCAATTCTCTTATTGACACTAGGCTTATATCTTCGCTTCCTTTGAGCCTCTGCTTCTTCTGCTAAGAAGCTACCTGCCAATAGGAGGATTATTACAAATGCTATAACTTTTTTCATACTACCCCGCATTTACACTACTAACAAATGTATGAATGATATTTAATAAAAAAATCATTTTTCGATCAATTACGGGAATCGTAACCCCAATTTAGCTTGTTTCGTAGCGTATCGAGAAATGTATACCCCTCTAGTTTTATAAGTTTCACCGAGAAATTTTCTTTTCTTACAGAGAGTTTAACTTTATTGTCTACCGTATAAGACCTTGAGTCTAAGGAAGTTAAAAAGTTTAGACCTCTGCTTTCTATCTCAAATGAGATGACGCTCGAGTCCGAAACAACCATGGGCCGTACGTTAAGATTATGTGGGCTCACGGGGGTAATAATAAAATTGCTTGACTGAGGCAAAACAACCGGTCCACCGCACGATAATGAGTATCCTGTGGAGCCTGTTGGTGTAGAAACCATTAGGCCATCGGCCCAGTAGGTGTTCAAATACTCCCCATCGATGTAGCAATTCACCACGACCATGGAGGAGGAATCCTTCTTCATTATAGCGAACTCGTTGAGCGCATAATTCAAATCACCATAGACATTTGGGGCACTATCTATGTGAATAAGAGAACGAGCGTCAAGCTTATACTTTCCTTCGTAGAAGAGCTTTAACGCCGATTTGATGTTTGTCTTAGCTATGGTGGCAAGAAACCCCAAACGACCCATATTTATGCCCAAAATGGGAATCTCTAACCTATCAACATGTGTAATCGTCTCAAGTAATGTTCCATCACCACCTAGGCTGAATATAAAATTTACGGATTCCAGTTCCTGTTTGCTGCCATATGTGGCATACTCAGCCAAGTCGAAACCACTTCCCTCATTTTTGTTCTTGAATTCTGTAGAGATGACAATCTCAATATGGTTCTTTTCAAGCTCCTCAAAGATTTCCTTAATATAGGGAAGTATCTCAGGAGTAAACTTAAGTCCATGAATCGCGATTTTCATAGTACCCTAGATTTGGAGGTACTTCATGAGGATATCATAGCGATCTTTGTCATTATCCTCCGAGGATTGATTGTTGAATTGGGATACGACTGAATATCCGAAGCGCTCAAGTGTAGCGAGCACCTTAGAGGCATCTTCAGTATTGATTTTTAAAGTCAGCCTCACTATTGAGGGGTCATCAGCATCTACAGCGGTATGTGAGCTGATAATCTTAGCATCGTTGGATTCGACTAGTCTGCTAATCTCTGTTAGAGAATAATCGGTGGAATTCATTGAAAGGATAAAAATTGCACCAGGGCTGGTAATCGAAGATGTTTGGGCAAAGGCCTCTACTACATCCTTTATAGACACAACCCCTAGGTACTTGTCATCAGTATCAAGAATTGCGACTAGACTCACGCTCTCATCATAAGACATCTTGAGTATCTCGTAGTAATGACTCTGCTCATTCAGAAAGCTATTATTACCTGTAAGTACCAAATTTTGAACTACGCCCTCATCACTATTATTGTCGAAGATCAGATCTTCATTGAGAATGCCAAGAAACTTGCCCTCATCAACTACAGGGAGCTCAGAGACACGTAGCTCTTCCATCCACATCACAGCCTTATCTACCTCATCGGTTGGCTTGAGTGGCGGGATCATATAGTTGATGAGTTCTTTGGCGATCATACGAGTACCTCTGATTCTAAAAATTCCTCTAGTAGGTCGTTAAACTTTTCTGGGTGTTCCATCATCGGAGCATGGCAGCATTTATCTATAAACCTCAATTTAGAGTTTTTGATTAATCTATTGAACTCATGTCCAACCATCGGGGGGGTAATAGTATCATTCAAACCCCAAATTAATAAAGTAGGTGCCTCTATTCGCGTAATGTCCTTTGCCATATTATGACGTTGCGCGGATTTTGCGATAGCGACAATTCTGAGCGCTTTAGGAATACTTTTGGTTGTTTCGAACACCTCGTCCACATATTCTTTCGTGGCTGTATTAGGATCGTAGAAGGTATACTCGACCCTTTCCTTTATGTACTCGTAGCTCCCTCTTTTGGGGAAGCTGCCACCCATTGAGTTTTCAAATAGTCCAGAACTACCTGTAAGCACCAGCTTTTTGACTTTCGCTGCATTGGCCAAAGTATAGATCAAGGCTACATGACCTCCGAGCGAATTGCCCATCAGGTTAAACTCCTCCAGTTTTTTAAATGCAATGAAGGACTCCAGAAAATCAACTAACCCGTCCAGGCCTGCTTCTCTAATAGGCATTTCATAAATAGGAAGCATGGGGATTACCACTCTATACCTATCAGAAAATCTGCTGATTACACCTTCCCAATTGCTCAATGCACCAAAGAGACCATGGAGCAGCAGAATAACCTCACCACTTCCTCTTTCAATATATTTGAAGCCACCTTCCTCTGTCAATACGGGATTGATACTCATGCTTTACTCTTCTGTTTCGACATTAATATAGTCGAATTGTCAATAAATGATACTACTTGAATTAGATCTTTGTTTGGACAAAGGCATAAGCCATCTGCTCCTGATCCTTAAGCAGCTGCTTGCCATTGTCTAACATGTCGTGAATGAAAGGAAAAACCACCGCTAGCATATCCAGCAGAAATGGTGCGATTGAATACACATAAGGAAACACAATGGTCCCTTCACTGTATGACGGGGATATCCCAATATCGAATAGCTCGAATATCCACAGAAAAATACTGATCATAAGTGCCCATTTTAGTGCGCCTACCAGTCCTCCTGCCAAATCATCAAGGCTACCCAATAATGTCAAATCTAATAGGGATTTGACGGCCTTACCAAGTAAGTCAAGTCCAAAAATGACTATGATGAAAATCGCCACAAAAGCTACAATGTTGAGAAGTCCTTCCGGTTGATCCAAAAAGCGCTGAAGGATCCCAGCCCCCCAATCCTTGAAATTGAACGCTAGAATAAGCGCCAAGAAAAAGGAGATAAAGTTTATCAATTCTAGCAAAAGACCCTTTTGATAACCGCGAAAGGCCCCAAAGAGTAACAGTACTATTAATATGATATCCAGGAGTTTCACTAACTCAGCAATGATTTGATGATTTCAGATACCTTCTTATTGTCTGCCTTGCCAGCCATCTTCTTTGAAGCAACCCCCATTACTTTCCCCATCTCCTTTATTGAACTAGCGCCAAGCTCGTTGACAATCTTTTCTAGCTCTGTCCTAATTTCATCCTCAGACATCTGTTTTGGCAAAAACTCCTCGATCACACCAAGCTCCTGCTTTTCTATATCCGCGAGATCCTGCCTTCCCTGCTTCTCGAATACATCAAGAGAATCCTTTCTTTGCTTGGCCGCCTTCACGAGAATAGCCATTTCAGCATCTTCCGTCAACTCAGCCTGCACTCCCTTTTCCGTTTCGGCGAGCATGATGAGCGATTTGATTGATCGCAAAGCGCGCAACCTGTCCTTATCCTTTGCCAGCATCGCCGTTTTTATTTCTCCCTCTATTGTCGCTTTCAGTGCCATATTATTGCGGTTTCTTACCCTTGAGATTGATTAACTTGCCACCAAAGGTACATAATAAGGATGACCAGATTAAGTGTGAATATCAACAAAGTCGCTACGCTGAGGAATGCTCGTGGCGGCAATAACCCTGATGTGATACAGGTAGCCAAGGACTGTGAAAGCTTTGGGGCAGAGGGCATTACCGTTCACCCACGGCCTGATGAGCGCCATATCACCACGGCTGATGTTTATGGCCTAGCGGAAACTGTGACGACCGAATATAATATTGAGGGCTATCCCGATAGCCGATTCATGAAGATCATTGCTGACCTTCATCCCACACAGGCTACTTTGGTGCCAGATGGCCCCAACATACTCACCTCCAATGCTGGCTGGGATACCGTTGAGAACAGGGAATTGCTATCAGGTTTGATTTCAAAGCTAAAAACCACTGGTGTCCGAGTTTCCATCTTTGTAGACCCTGACGTCAAAATGGTTGAAGGGGCTAAAGCATGTGGTGCTGACTGCATAGAGTTGTACACTGAACCTTACGCTAGCGTATACCATTCCGATAGGGGAAAGGCCGTATCATCCTATGTGCAAGCCGCACAAAAAGCAAAGGAAATAGGGCTTGGCGTCAACGCGGGTCACGACCTTGATCTGCACAACCTCAATTACCTCTATGAGCAGCTCCCACAGCTTGATGAGGTGTCCATCGGCCATGCATTGATCTGTGATGCTTTGTACTATGGGCTTGAAAATTCGATTCAAATGTACCGTAGGCAACTAGAGGCTTAAATAGATGAAATTAAACTACAGATCCACTGGCCAAGGTCAGCCACTAATTATACTTCATGGCCTATTTGGCGCATCCGACAATTGGTTAAGCATCTCAAAAAAACTGGAGGAAAGCTATCAAGTGCTTTTGATTGATCAGCGCAACCATGGAGCCTCACCGCACAGCGACATCTGGAACTATGAGGTGATGGCAGAAGATGTCAAAGAGTTTATGGAAGATCAGGCTCTTTCGAAGGCGATCATTATGGGCCATTCCATGGGCGGTAAAGTGGCAATGAATTTTACTCGCATGTATCCAGAGATGATTTCTGATCTGGTGATCGTTGATATCGGCCCTAAATACTATCCTGTCCATCACGTCAAAATACTGGATGGCCTCAAAAGCATTGACCTCAGTGTGCTCGGCTCTCGGCAAGACGCGGATCGCCAACTTCAAAATAACGTACCTGAGATGGGGGTTCGCCAGTTCTTGTTAAAGAATCTGGGAAGAGACAAGAACAACCAGTTTTATTGGAAAATCAATCTCAACGTGATCGAAGAGCAAATAGAGAATGTAGGGCTTGCCTTGCCGGTCGAGAAAATATTTGATCGAGAATGCCTTTTTATCAGAGGCGAAAACTCAAACTACATCCTCGATGAGGACTTACCAGAATTATCTATCAGGTTTCCTCAACATACACTCGAAACTATACCCAATGCGGGTCATTGGGTGCACGCTGAGCGACCCGCTGAGTTTCTACACGCTTTGACCAACTATCTACATGACTAAAGGGACTATCTATCTTATTCCTACTGAGCTAGCTCCGTCAACCGGCGGTCAGGTACTCGGTCAGCAAGCTTTTGACACAATCAAGAGACTTGACAACTATTTCGTAGAAGATATAAGAACGAGTCGACGGTTTATCAGCAGCCTTAGGCTTGGACTCACTATTGAGGGTCTCACCTTTTATGAACTTGATAAAAAAACAAGCGCTGAAAAAATCAATGAGTACCTGAAGCTAGTCACGGGAGGCAAGTCTGTCGGCGTAATGTCGGAAGCGGGGAGCCCGGCCGTGGCAGATCCTGGAGCTGCACTGGTAGCCAGAGCGCATGAGCTCAATCTTCCGGTAGTGCCTATTGTGGGGCCATCATCATTTCTACTTGCCTTAATGGCATCAGGCATGAATGGTCAGCGTTTTAGATTCCATGGTTACTTACCAATTGATCGAACTAAGCGACAGGCGGCTCTTGTCGCCCTAGACAAAGATGCCAGACAGCTCCAAGAAGCACAGATGTTCATGGAGACTCCCTATCGGAATAATCACCTGTTAGAGGACATACTTGGCTGTTGCAATAAGAACACGCGCCTGTGTATCGCTTCGGACATTACTGGAGAAAATCAATCCATAAAGACTAACACCGTAGCGCAATGGAAGGCTAAAAAGCTGGACTTACATAAGATTCCAACCGTCTTTATCCTTCAAGGCTAATCAGTTTTTATAGTCTGTCATTTAATATATTTTTGCGCTCTTCTTAACAAATAGATATTTCATATGCCATATTTATTCACCTCAGAGTCAGTATCTGAGGGTCACCCAGATAAAATCTCAGACCAGATCAGCGACGCATTGATTGACAATTTTTTGGCTTTCGATCCAAAATCAAAAGTGGCATGTGAAACATTGGTCACCACTGGCCAGGTGGTTCTTGCCGGTGAAGTGAAGTCTTCCGCTTATTTAGATGTGCAGCAGATTGCCCGCGATGTGATCAAGCGTATCGGCTATACCAAGTCTGAATACATGTTTGAGGCTGAGTCTTGTGGCGTGCTTTCAGCAATACATGAGCAATCTCCTGATATCAATCAGGGTGTTGACCGTGCCTCTGAAGAGGAGCAGGGTGCTGGTGACCAAGGCATGATGTTTGGCTATGCCACTAAAGAAACTGATAACTATATGCCTTTGGCATTAGATCTCTCACACAAATTATTGATTGAGCTAGCCGCCCTTCGCAGAGAAATGAAAGAAATCGGCTACCTGAGACCTGACGCTAAGTCTCAAGTAACCATAGAATATAGTGATGACAATGTGCCTCAGCGCATTGACTCGATTGTTGTTTCTACTCAGCATGACGCCTTTGACACTGATGATGAGGCTATGCTGGCCAAAATCAAGTCAGACATTATCAACATCCTCATCCCGAGGGTCAAAGCACAGCTCAAGCCTGAGCTTCAGAAGCTGTTCAATGACGACATCAACTACCATATCAATCCTACCGGAAAATTCGTCATCGGTGGCCCTCATGGTGATGCAGGCTTGACTGGTCGCAAAATCATCGTTGACACTTACGGTGGTAAAGGTGCCCACGGTGGTGGCGCTTTTTCTGGTAAGGATCCATCCAAGGTAGATAGATCTGCCGCCTATGCAACTCGGCATATCGCCAAAAACATGGTCGCTGCTGGTATCTGTGACGAGATACTCGTACAAGTATCCTATGCTATCGGTGTAGCCAAGCCAATGGGCATTTATGTGAACACCTACGGCACTGCGAAAGTGGGCGTAAATGATGGTGAGATCGCTAGAAAAGTAGAAGAGATATTCGATATGCGGCCAATCGCTATCGAGCGCAGGCTGAAGCTTAGGGAACCAATCTACTCTGAGACGGCTGCCTACGGCCATATGGGCAGAACTCCTGAGGTAGTGCAGAAGACTTTTGTGTCTCCTGAGGGTAAAACTGTGGAAAAAGAAGTTGAGCTTTTCACTTGGGAAAAGCTCGACTATGTTGATCAGGTAAAAGCTGCTTTCGGCTTGTAAACACTGATTTCCTATCTTATTCGAATCCGGCTTTCTCCATGAGGGCCGGATTTTTTTATGTATTTTCCTCAATGCATGTAACCTATCGGAACAAGTGAGGTTTCCGACCATGATTACCGCCAAACACGAACGATCGATTTGATAGGACTGGATGATAATAGCTTGATGCTGAGCGTCAAAGGGGGCAAAACAGATCAATTGAGCCTGCTTTACGAGCGCCACAAAGGGCCTTTGTACGGATTCTTTTACCGCCTGACTTCCGATAGGGATATCAGCGAAGACTTAGTACAAAATGTCTTTTTGAGGATACTCAAGTACAAGCATACCTACAATGGTGAAGGGAAGTTCACGACGTGGTATTATCATCTGGCTAGAAATGTGATGGCCGATTATTTTAAAAAGAATAATCGCTATCAGCCCATGGGCGATCAGGACTGGAGTAATCGACTGGGGCATGAGGAGACCGCCGAAGCGCGAATGACTGAGGCACAGGACAAAGAGATCCTGCAAAAGGCCATGAAGCAGCTTCCTAAGGATAAGCAAGAACTCCTCGTGCTGGTGAAGTTTCAGAAACTAAGGTACGAGCAAGTCGCAGAAATGAAGGACTGCTCTGTAGGCGCCCTCAAGCTGAGGGTACACAGAACAATACAATAACTAAGGACAATATATCAGGGAATGAAATGAAAATAGAAAACGACAGCATGGCCAAAGCGCTCTGGTTGGATAGCCTGGAAGGCGAGTTATCCTTTGAGCAAGAGAAAGCATTACAGCAATACCTATCTGCACACTCTGAACTTGAAGAGGAGCTGAAAGCCTCTACAAAAATCTGGGACGCGCTCGATATGCCGATAGCGCCACCCTCCCACCGAATGGACGAGCGATTCTACGAGATGCTATCTTCTCATAGTACGAGTCTGCGCAATCAATTTTCACGGGTGTGGATGATGGCCGCCTCGATCTCTATCCTGATCATCGGATTTGCAAGTGGGTGGTGGATCAGCTCACCGAGACAGCAGTCGATGGCTGAGCTAACTAATCAGGTAGCTCAACTTCAAGAAGTGATGATGCTCACATTGATAGAGCAACCAAAGGCGCAAGACCGCCTCAAAGCAGTGAACATCACCTATGAACTGTCTGATGCAGATGAGACCATCATCTCGGCGCTGGTCAAAACGCTGAAAATGGATGACAATGTCAATGTAAGGCTCGCAGCGCTTGATGCCCTATCAGCCAAAGTGGAAAACCCTCGAGTAAGGGCGGAGCTGATTGAGGCGATTGCATACCAGGACAATCCTATGGTGCAAATCGCCATAGCAGAACTGATGGTACAGATAGAGGAGTCAGGAGCCAAGAAGGAACTTGAGGCATTAATCAACAGCCCAGATATCAACCCTTTTGCTAAGGAAAGAATAACTCAAAGTATTAAAAGTATCTAATCATGAAAAAACACATAACTATACTCCTGCTGCTGGTCACCAGCTATGGATGGTGCCAGACTTATAAAACCAAGTTTGAAGAATCTCTCGCAGCTCAAGGCATCAATACAGTCATCATATCAAACGTTTACGGTGCTGTAGATATTCAGGGAACCAAAGGCGACCAGATTGATGTCTCGGCAGATGTCCTCATGAGAGGAAATGATGACAAACAACTTGAAAAGCTCAAAAACGGTGTAACGCTGGGTATGGAGCGGCTCTCCGACACATTGCTGATCTATAGCAAAGTGGCGTGGCTCTGCGATCGATACCTCTGCAAGAAGAATTGCCATTTTCACTGGAATAGTGATGAAGATGGTGAGTTCCTATTTGACTTTGCGGTAAGCCTACCCAAAGGGCTGAATGTAGAAGCGGCTACTGTCAATGATGGAGATATCAACATCTTCGATATTTCCGGTAGGGTGAGTGTCGACAATGTCAATGGGTCGATCAACCTGCACGGAGTGTCTAATGTCGTGAAAGCAAGGACGATCAATGGTGAGCTTACAGCGCAATTCGATAAGGCCCCCACAGTGCCAGGCTCCTTCTACGCGCTGAATGGAGACATCACCTCAGAGTTTCCCAATGACCTATCGGCAGATATCGGATTCAAGAGTTTCAATGGAGAGTTTTTCACTGACTTTGCATTTGCTCAAAGCGATAAGACGAGTGAATTAAAAGTCAGTGAAAGTGGCTCTGGAACCAAATACAAACTGGAAGAAAAGTCAGGAATAAGTGTAGGGGGCGGAGGTGTAGCGCTGAAGTTCGAGACACTCAATGGTGACATGTACGTCAAAAGAAAATAAGAAAACGATGAAAAATATATTGTTAATAGTAATAGCGCTGGTCATTCCGGTAGGTGGATTAGTAGCTCAGTCGAGTGAGACACTCACCATCCCACTATCTGCTCCTGGGCAGAGAGGTCAGCTGGAAATCGATCTTGTCAACGGTAGCATCATTGTCGAAAGCTATGAAGGTAGCGAGGTGATCATTGTCGCCACTCCAAAGGACGAGCGGATGACCAAGATCAATCACGAATGTGAGGGTTGTCCAAAAATTAAAAACAAAGATAAAGATGGCTATAAAGTAGACATCCGGAGCGAAGGGATGAAGAGAATTTCTTCTAATCCAATTGAGCTGGAAGCATCGGAGAAAGACAACAGAGTGGAGGTCGAAAGCAATTCCTTCAAAAGAGGCATCATACTCGAAGTAAAGGTTCCGGCTAATTTTGACCTGGAATTATCGACAGTCAATCAGGGTGATATCATCGTGAGGGGAATAAACGGATCACTGGACATCAATAATATCAATGGGAAAATAGAACTGACCAACATCAGTGGCTCAGTACTCAGCAATACGGTTAATGGTGACATTAAGGCCGAGTTTAAGAGCGTCTCAGCAGAAGAGCAGATGGCATTCACCACGCTCAACGGCGATGTGGATATCACTTTCCCATCCAGTGTCAAAGCGACCACTAAAATGAAATCCGAACGTGGCGAAATCTTTAGTGACTTTGACATGAACATCAGAAAATCTGAACCTAAGAGTTCTCGAAATGGCCAGGAATTTAAAATAGAGATCAATGCCTGGGTGTATGGAGACATCAATGGAGGCGGACCTGAGTACACTATGCAAAATATGAACGGCAACATCTATATCCGCGAACAGAAGTAAGTCGTCTAGAAATGGTAAAATATATCAAGCCAAGTCGTCAGTAGACGACTTGGCTTTTTCATGACTGGATCAGGAAACGGTTAAAACGGCTATTGTTTCGAAAATTGTCCACTCGTATCCCACAGATTTATCTAATTTCATGGTAATGAAATTGTACTGGTCTTGGCTATGGATTCTTCTGCTTCCCGCTTGTAGTGAGGGCAAAAAACAACCTGAGGTGGAGGTGCCGCTAGAGGTCAAGGAGGCCTATGATTTCCATTTGGATGTGGCTAATGTCTCACGCCTGGACTTTCCGCTTGACTTTGTCACGCGGGATCTTGAGCAGGTCATCAACGATAAGCTACCAAAGATCTTGGTCGATGAGACCATGAGTATTAGCGATAAGGGTGATAGTCTGGCTGTGATTATTGAGACTTTAGGAAGAGCGACGTTATTCTCGTCTGGCAACAAGATTTACACTTCGATCCCACTTCAGGTCTCTGCGGTGATTACCAAGAGGGTGCTGGGTATCAAGTTTTCTAACAAGCAGCCTATCGATTTTTCCATAAATCTCGGAGTGGAAACCAAACTGGCTTTCAACGATAGGTGGGAGCTCAACCCGTCATGTACCTTATCAGAAGTCACTTGGATCGAAAAGCCTGAAATGGATCTGCTGCTGGTCAAAGTCAATCTTGAAAAGATTATCGATCGTCAAATAGAAAAAAACAAGGACAAACTGGAGTCAGCGCTCTGTGAGTTAGTACATAATGCCGTACCCATAAGGGCTGAAGTCAAGAAGGTATGGCAGCTGATGAGTGATCCTCATCGGGTCGCTAAAAAGCCCGTGGAACTATGGCTCAATAGTAATCCGGACGAGTTTTCTGCTTCTTTTGATACGGACGTTAAAGACACCCTCAGGGTCAATATACACTGCACCAGTAGCTTGGCGATCTCACCCGAAGCTCCACTAGACTATGAGCCTGCTAAGCTGCCATTAAACCGCGCTAAGAAGCGCACGGGTGAAGGCCTGCAGCTTAAGGCAGCAGTTACCGTACCAGCCGGACTGCTTAACCAGCTACTTCAGTCTAAACTAGAAGGCCAAAACTTTGCTTATCAAGGCGTGAGTATAGATATAAGGTCAGTCAGGGCTACCGTAGAAAGTGATCACCTATCCTTCATCATCACTATTGTAGGAGATATTGAATCTACAATACAAGTGAAAGCCCGACCTGAACTTGATAAAGATCGCCAACTGAGCATAGAGGACATAGAGATAGAAGTCCTGAGTGACAATCAATTTATGAGTACCCTAGCCTGGCTCACCAATGCCACTATGAAAAGCTACCTCACCGACGCAACCAAAGTGGATCTCAATCCGCTCCTATCTACCCTCGACGAGAAAATCATGGCGGCTCTTGACAAATCCAATACAGGTAAGAAGATCGATCTTAAACTCATTTTTGACACGGTTGAAGAAGATCGCCTCATCTTCGAAAATGATCAGTTCATCTGGCTGTTTGATATTGAAGGAAGGGCTCAAATGCGCCTGCTACCAGAGTTACTTGAGCCGGCATCCTAACGCTCCCTTCAAAACATGGTAATCTTGACGACTATTTCACTTTCCAGATCACCGTGACCTCTTCTCTTAGTGGAATAGTCTTGGCTTCAAACCCTCCAAAGTCCGCGCCATCAGCCTCTGCTTTCATCATCATAGCATCTGCTCTATACATCGGTTGAGGTGCGGCCTGGGTGGCTCCATATCTTATTTCAGCAAAGCCATCCAGCGATTTGTCTTGAGTTCCCGCCAGTACTTCTGCGGTTGCCTTCGCATCGGCCATTGCCTTTTCTAGTAGTTGCTGCTTGAGGGAAGCCGTCTTCTCATCACTTAGTAGAAATGAAATATTCATATTAGGCTCTATATCAGCCTTGGACAGCTCCTTTACGATCGTCCCCAACCTTTCCTGGTCGTAAGCAAAGAGCACTTCCAGGTTTTGTGATGCACTGTAGCCCTTCTGTTGGCGCTTGCCGTTTTGATATTCATAGTACGGCTGAGCATTGAAGCCTGTCGTCTTGATGTCCTCCTCTTCAAAGTCTTGCTTCAGGAGCACCTCTACCAATTTCTTTGTGCGTTGATTAAGCGTGCCGACAGCTTCGTCATAGCTTGATGATTGCTGATTGATCGATAGATTAATTCTCACTTGATCTGGAGCGGCTTCTATTTTTGATTTCCCCACTACCGTAATGACCGACTGAGCGGTCAATCCACTACTTGCCAAAATGACCACTAGTGTCATCAATAGACCTGATAATATGTGCTTTTTCATCTTTTTCAATTTGGGTCGAATTTAAACCAATACTATGCCATCTTTTGCTTTGCTGGCAAAGCATCTACATTTGCGGACTATTAACAGCGATAGCCTAATGACCTCCTCTAAAGAAACGGCGACTCTACTCATCCATTGCCCTGATCAAGGCAGCCTCATCGCTACCGTCACGCAGTTTCTGTCCAGGCATCATGGCAACATTATCGACCTTGATGAGCATGTAGATACTGAGGAGGAGGTTTTCTTCATGCGAGTAGCCTGGCAGATGGAAGGTTTTTCTTTGGCCAAAGATGAGCTACGGGAGACTTTCGCCCAAGAGATTGCAGCACCGCTTCAGATGACTTGGTCGCTTCACTTTAGTGATCGACTACCGCGAATGGCCATCTTCGTTTCCAAAATGTCCCACTGTCTTTATGATCTACTATCGAGGGTTCAAAGTGGTGAGTGGAAAGTAGAGATCCCGCTGATCGTCTCCAATCACCCACAACTTGAGACGATAGCAGAGCGTTTTGATATGCCATTCCACCACCTGCCGATTACACCTAAGCATAAGCACGCGCAAGAAATAGAGCAGCTTCAGCTATTGGAATCCGCCGGAGTGGACTTTATAGTACTCGCTAGGTATATGCAGATCCTATCGCAAAATTTTATCAATCAGTATCCTAACCGCATCATCAATATTCACCATTCATTTCTTCCGGCCTTTCCAGGAGCAAAGCCCTATCATAGCGCTCACAAAAGAGGGGTAAAATTGATCGGTGCAACCAGCCACTATGTGACTGCTGACCTGGATGCCGGACCCATTATCGCTCAGGATGTTGCACACATCTCGCACAAAGACTCAGTGAGCGAGCTGGTCAGAAAAGGTCGTGACCTTGAGAAGATCGTACTTTCAAGGGCCGTCTATCAGCATCTACAGCGCAAGACTCTTGTTTTCAATAACAGAACAGTTGTCTTTGATTAGTTAGCGCTAAGGAAGCCAAGGTTTTGAACCTTGGCTTCCTTGATTCTAATACATAAGAGCAATTATCCAAGCATCTCACATAGTTCAAGCTATGGCGGCTACTAGATCAATAAACTAAAGTTGACGGGCTCTCAAGCGCCATGCGGATCTCCATGAGTGCTTCATCGTGGTATCTTTTCTCCTCTTCCTCAGCGGAGCACGTACTTCCTGTCAATTGATTGAATAACTGTTCTCTAACATTTGGGTCGAGGTTTTCAATCTGGTAAAGTAGCTGGTTTAAATCGTCCATCTTTTTTCGATTTGTTTACTAAATGTATTACTAATTGATAACCAAGAGCAAAATATTAAATCACATTTCAGGGTCTCTCTTATATAATTTAGGCAATCCCCCTATAAATGATTTCATCATTTATCCGTTTCTTCCGCTGGCTACTAAACTTGAAATGCTTCTGATTTATAAGATTCGGAGAATTCTTTGTTCTTTTCTTTTAAACCGTTGTTTACTAATTTAAAAGTTCGTCGAAAACCTGCTGTTTGGGTAAAGGTCTTGGTCGGCAGTCTTTATTTTAAGAGAAAAAAGTTATGGCTACACCTATTAATGAAGACGGCAAGTTTATCGATGTATCAGCCGCAAAAAAAGAAATCGATGGTTACATTCAGCACCTTCGAGAGGAGGGGAAAGACCCTAACCAAATGGCTCTCGGTCATATTTACGGACTTGACAATGTTAAGCAGTTAATGGCCTTTATCGAACAGTACAACAGTGGCGGTCCCAAGCAGCCGATCGAAGGCATCAGGCTATATCTAGGATGGAATAGCGACAGCCCACATCCAGATAAAACTGATCTGGTATTTATGCCAGTAACGAAGGATGGAAAGGATCTTTATCCTGTATATAGTGGAAAGGAACCAGAAGAAGAACAGGATGGAGGAAGTACATTAGCTGAAGGCCATCCTTGTCCAGTATGGTGTTTTGACTAAGAGTATTGGATTTGAATACGCTTAAATATACTTGGTATATTGTGGGCATTTCAGAGTATTCCGATTGTATTCCAATTGGAATACTCCTGATTATCCCTTTCGCTCTTAAGAGAAACAAGCTCCTCCTAGCCTATTTAGTATCCTTCCAAGGCCTTCATTTTTTAAGTCTGTATACAGCCTTAGTAGACGGCAATAACAACATGTGGGTGTATAAGCTTTTAGGCCTTACGGAATTAATTCTTATTTCACTATGGTACTTCAGTTTTCGAAAAACAATTGTTCTTAAGCTACTTTTTTTTTTAGTTCTAGCGTTCTATGCTCTTCTCTCATATAGCAACTCCCCAATGAATTTAATCAATTCCTTAGCATTAAGTCTATCGACATTCTTCCTGATTTCTCTTTCATTGACTTATATGTTTTGGCTATATGAATCTAACCAAACCGTTAATATCGTCAAGTTCTTTCCTTTCTGGGTCAATGGCGCGCTCTTAATCTATCTGTCAAGTTCTTTTTTTGCCTATCTATTCAGTTATCAGGCACTATTTAACACTCCAGATATGAACGATTTTTTTCGATATACTTGGGTTTTCCACTCCATGGGTAATATTTTGAAGTGCATAGTACTTTCAGTTGGTCTGATCGTTTGTAGAAAGTCTTTCAAGGAGAATACTCTGGTAATTTGAATACCTCTTAATCTAAAGAGTTTACTTATGATGATTACAACCTGATACCTGCCAACAATATGATGAGGCTATCAAAGTTCTTCCATATAATTACTTTTTGTGAATTGTAATTTTGGCAGAAAGTTTCCTTTGAACAAGCAGAAAATGAGTGACTCTTCAATTGTTGTAATATTGGGTACCACAGGCATGTTGTTCATGGCCGTGTCCATCATCATCTTCGTCTTCCTCTATCAACGCAAGGTCACTCGTAAAGAGCTAGAGCTACGCAAGACCCAGCAAATGCTCAGCGATCTCGAAATCTCTGCCACCTACAGCTTCCTCGAAGGTCAGCAAAAGGAGCAGCAGCGCATAGCCGCAGACCTGCATGATAGCATCGGCAGTCAGCTAGGGCTTATCGGCCTACAGCTACGCAATCTGGCCATTGCTGATAAGGGCCTCCTCCAGCCTATCGAAGAGATGGTCAATACAGCACTGGCAGAAGTACGCGGCATCTCCCATCGACTGCACAAGGGCCTTTTTCGCGGTAGCAATCTCGATACGGCCATCCAGCAAATCGTAGCGGCCATATCTCAGTCTGCCAATGTCACCATCAACTATCAAAGTCATGGCCTGGAAGACAACCCCTCTGAAGAAGCAGGCAGGGAGTTTTTCCGTATCATCCAAGAGCTGTTCAGCAATACCATCAAGCACGCCAATGCCACTGAGATCAATATCGATATCAGCTACTTCAAAGGTGACTACTGCACCCTGATGTTCACTGATAATGGTCGCGGTTTTGATACCGAGTCCAATAAGGAAGGTATTGGTATGACGACCATTAGAGATCGTGTAGCTACATTGAATGGCAAACTTTATGTATCTTCCAAGCCAGCTAAGGGAACAGAAACGGTTATAGAGATAAAACTATGATGTCGCCAGCCATCAATGTGTTATTAGCGGATGACCATGCGCTGATAATGGAAAGTATAGAGACAGTCCTGGAGACCAGCAGTGGTCTTAAGGTCACGCACAAGTTTGCCAACGGCAAGCAAGTAATTGATTTACTTGCCAAACCCGAGGGTGGAGAGGTTGATATCTTAATACTCGATATCAATATGCCCAAGATGAATGGCCTGGACTGTATGGAGATCATCAACAAGACCTATCCAGACAAAAAGGTCATCTTTCTTACGATCTACCAGGAAGAGTTCATCATTCGCCGCTTAAAGACGCTAGGGGCAAAAGCGATTCTGCTCAAAAACACCGATACCAAAAGGCTCATCAAAGTCATACACGAAGTGTACAATGACATAGAGGTGTTTGACGATGCGGAGAGCATCCTTGGGGGTGCCTCCAGTGTCAAAGAGGGTATCAAACTCTCCAAAAGAGAGAAAGAGGTAATCAGATACATTGCCGAGGGGAAGTCAACGCAGGAGATAGGAGATCTGCTCAACCTTTCCGAGCTGACGATTACCACCCATCGGAGAAACATTCTCCGCAAGCTGGACTTGACCAATACTGCGCAGATCGGTGCTTTCGCCAAATCCTCCGGCATCTTTTAAATCTCTAAAGGCGCAGCTTCCGCACCGTGGCAATTACCCTGTCTGTTGACAGTCTCCTAATAGAGCGCCATATCGAATCTCTTTCGATTCTTTCTCGTCAATTCATGATCTGCGCCTAACCACTGAAACATGGCGATTGTCGCTCTTCTGGGAAGCTCATTTTGATAGTCCTTATCCATCATGACAGCCGCGATCAGCTCCTCAAGCACTGCATCGTAGTTGCCCAGGCTCGCAGCATTCCTCGCTTGTGATAGCTTCTCAGCTACCGCAATAGTCTCCTCCGGCGCTAACGTCATCAGCTCGAGCAAATGCTTGAGCGGCTCACTTTTATAATAGAAAGGGTGACCTGGCTTGATCCCCTCTATTAACTCCTTTGCTTTCGATGGCTCTTGAAAAAGGATGTGTTTGGCCAGCAGCAGCTTCGCTTCGCCGAACTCAGGGTGTATTTCGATGAAATCCCGTAGCGCATCAAGGTTGGCTGGATCTTGATTCAGTGTTTCCTCAATAGCCGCAAAAGCTAATTTTTCCTCTGTAGGTAAATACTTCTCAAGCCATTTCTCTATTTGGAACTTTGGCAAGGCACCTCCAAATTCTGCTAGGACCTCACCGTTGTGAAACATCTTGACTGCTGGAATCCCTCGAACCCTGTATTCCTGCATGAGATCTGGGTACTCGTCCGTATTGACTTTCACCAGCTGCCATTTGCCTTCTGCTTCACTGGCTATCTCTTCGATCACTGGCCCTAGCGCCTGACAGGGGGCGCACCATGGTGCCCAAAAGTCCACAACTACAGGTTGCTCCTTACTTTTTTCTATTACTTCTTTTTGAAAATCCATCTCTACATCCGCTTTACGCATAATAAATTCAAATAATGCGAAAATAGTTTCTCCCCAGCTCCACAAAAAACAAGTATATTCAAGCCTATGTTAGCTATGTCTCGCATGAACTACCGTTTGAATCAGCGCAACGCTTGAGAATTATCCTTATCATATTACTGTGCCTGCCTTTTTTGGCCAATGCACAAATCACGCCGGTTGATTCCACTACCAACAATGTGCCTTCGCTGAAGGTCATTCAGTCTATCAGGCCGACTTTTTTTGAGTTTAAGTACAACGGCGTGCGTGATTATCCTATGCGTCTTTCCTCAGAGGAGTTTGGGGATTCGCAGGCTGAGGTAAGCAACAATCGCCGGTTGCGTTTCAAGCTCAATGTACCCTTGACATTCAACCGAAAGCTTCGACTGGCCTTGGGTTTATCCTATGCACACGAGCAGTTCCGGTTCGAAAACATTCAGGACGCAGACTATCCACTGTATGACCGGCTAGAAGACAAGTCGCTTAGAAGTGTTGGGATGCGCTTTTACCTAAAACGTGACCTTTCGAATGGCAAGTTCATAAAGTCAAGATTCGGGGTAGACTTAAATGGCGACAAGATTACCGCCATTGGGTTTAGCCGTTTTTTTAAGGGCAATATTTCAGTTGTTTACGGTCGTCAGAAAGATGCTTATACCGAGATTGGGTTTGGCTTATACGCTGGTTATGATTTGGGCATCCCCTCCATTTTTCCAGTCTTCAACTACAACAAGATCTTAAGCACAAGGTGGATGATGGAACTGGTACTTCCTAGAAGTGCAAAAATCATTTATACCCCCAACCCAAAGACCCAGTTCAATAGCCGAATAGAGGTCTCGGGTGGTAGCTATCATATGCAGGAAGAGGTCCTGCCTGGCTTTTCTAATCTAGAATTGCGTCAGTCTGAGTTGCGATTCCTCATCGGAATGAACCGCGAAGTGTACGATTTCTTGTGGGCCAGTGTGGGTATTGGCGCACTTCGCAATCTCAATTTTTTCGTATCCGAAAGACGCCAGAGACGAAGCGATGCAATTATCACGGCAAGTCCGTTTACCGCGTACACTGTTGAATTTACCGTATATTTAGTCCCCCCGAGAAAACTCTATAACAAAGCACTAGGACAATGATGAAAGTTGGAGATCAATACCAAACTGATTTTGTGATAACCCAAGAGATGGTCAATGAATTTGCTGAGCTCTCAGGAGACAAAAACCCGCTGCACCTCGATGCAGAGTTTGCTGCTCAGACACCTTTCAAGCAGCCGATTGTCCATGGAATATTTTCAGTGTCCATTATTTCTAAAATCATGGGGACCGAGTTTCCAGGAGCAGGAAGTGTCTACTTGGATCAGCAGTTTCAATTCAAGCGGCCAGTATATCCTGGTAAAGAATACTATGCCAAGATAGTGCTCATATCAGTAGAGGAAGGAAAGCATAGAGGTGTATTCAGTACTCAAATCTTTTCTAAAGACAGGAACAAAGTAGCAGTAGACGGTCAGGCGACTGTCTTGCATATGGAGAAATTACCTTAAGCCCAGGTCACTCAGTCCAAGGCACTTGCCACTGAATGGAGTAACGTGCAGTCTCCTCGGCACTCGAGGGGCGCATATCTACTAAGTACGGGCCTCCAGGCCCATCTACTTTCATTGTTGCGCTCCCTAGTAGGTCATTAGCTGAAAATAAGTCCCAATCCCATACTTCCAGTGTTAGCATTTCACCTTCTGTGACATCAGGAATGTCAACACCAATTTCCTTCTTCTCACCAGGCTTGAGTCTTGCGTACTTCTTATTCACTGGCCAGATCCTACGCCCTTTATACTTGATAAAAACCTCATCTTCCTTTAGCTCTTCATTGGCGTAGCAGTAGAGATGAATAAGCTTGACCGTGTGTTTTTTATCTGCCATAATTAGAATAGTGTCACTCGTAATTTTTCTGAAGCTTTTTCGAGATCGACCAATGCTTCGATCGAGAGCATCATCTCAGGCGAAACCCTTAAAATTTGTGCGGCTTCCGCCATACTATCACGCTCATCATCTGCAAACTCATCGTCTGCAGATGCCATCCTGATAGCATCGTAGATCAACACTTTAGAGAAATTGACAGTGCTATGAATATTGAACGATTGAAATATTTCTTCCAAATCCGCATTCTCAAAATTATAGTCTTCCCAAGCAGCCACTACGTCCTCTGGTACGCCCACCGCACCGGCCATATCTTGTAACAGCCAATCCATCTCAGGGTCAGAGACATCTCCGTCAGCTCCGGCTATCGCCAAAAGAGCATACCCATAATCCTTCCAATGTTGCTTTGGCACCATCGTGATTCCATAAAAAACCGGTGCGATATTGATTAGATCTCTTCTCGATTCCATTACTCTTCTCAGTTATGCAGATACAAAATACTTATTAAATGTAATTATCAAAAGTCTGAATGCTTGTGCTTTCTTCAATTATCCCCACATTAATGAATTCTTAATTCTGGCACATGTCTTATATTATTTACTTTAGTGAGCTATAAATATTCAACGATATGTTCAGTCCAGAAGACAAAAAGTTCATTAACAGCAGGGGTTCATCATTAGCCACTGTAGAGAAGCAAATAGATTTTTTTAAGTCTGGGTTTCCGCCACTGCCTCTAGAGAAACCGGCAGTACAGGGTCATGGGATCAAAGTAGTAGCATCCGATGATATGGATAAGTATATGGAAGCATTTGATGGGCTAACTCGAAATAGTAAGATCGTCAAGTTCGTCCCTGCCTCTGGGGCTGCCAGCCGAATGTTCAAGCTATTGTTTTCTTTCATGGACAGCTACACTGGCTCTGATACAGACTATAAAAAAATGCTCGAGGATCAAAGCGACTCTTCCGTTTTCGGCTTTTTCAAGCATCTCGAGAAGTTTGCCTTCTATGACGATCTCAAGGCTGCACATCAAAAGCTGACAGGTGAGACACTTGAAGAGTCTCATGTCAAGCGCGAATATGTTACCATACTTAAGAGTCTACTTTCCGAAGAAGGACTGGACTATGGGAGCTTGCCGAAGGGTCTGTTGCGGTTTCACAAGTATGATGACTACAATCGCACGCCAGTAGAAGAGCACCTCGTGGAAGGTGCGCACTATGCCAAAGACAAGAATGGCAAGGTGGCCATCCACTTCACTGTCTCTCCAGAGCATAAGGAGAAGTTCAAATCGCATATCGAGGAAGTACGGCCACAGTATGAAGACCAGTTTGGTGTGCAATACGAAATATCGTTCTCAGAGCAGAAAGCCTCCACGGATACCATTGCGGTAGAGATAGACAACCTGCCCTTCAGAGAAGATGACGGCACCTTGCTGTTCAGGCCAGCAGGTCACGGTGCTTTGATTGAAAACCTCAATGAGCTTGAAGCCGATGTAGCCATCATCAAGAATATTGATAATGTGGTGCCTGATCACCTCAAGGCTGAGACTTATACTTACAAAAAAATTATCGCTGGGCTTCTATCAGAATACCAACAAAAGATCTTTCACTATCTGCAATTACTAGATCATGGTGTTACCGAAGAACTCGCCAGTGAGATCGCTTTATTCGTGGAAAATGAGCTTTGTGTAGAGCTAAATACTGGTGCTAATAACAAGGAAGACCTAGTGAAAGTCCTTCGCGCCAAACTAGACCGTCCGATCCGGGTATGCGGAATGGTCAAGAACGAAGGCGACACAGGTGGGGGTCCGTTCTGGGCACGCAATAGTGATGGTTCTGTATCCCTCCAGGTAGTGGAGACTGCTCAAATCAACCTCGATGACCCTGATCAAAAATTGATTTTTGATCAAGCTACTCACTTCAATCCCGTGGACTTGGTTTGCAGCCTAAAGAACTACAAAGGGGAGAGTTTTGACCTCCTAAAGTATCGTGATCCTATGACGGGCTTCATCACTCAAAAGTCGAAAAGCGGACGTGACCTCAAAGCGCAAGAGCTGCCAGGCCTCTGGAATGGTGCTATGTCAGATTGGAATACCATTTTCGTACCAGTGCCTCTAATCACTTTCAATCCAGTCAAGGCGGTGAATGACTTGCTGAAACCGCAGCATCAGTAGAGGGTGCTGGGGTTGAACACCCGCCCTGGCCTCTCACCCTCTTGTAGGTAGCCAATCTTAGCCTCCATCTGATTGAGGCTTCTATTGACCTTCTTTTCAAAATCCTGATGATCCATACATCTTAGTTTTCCTATTGATAAATATAACGAGTGTTAGGCATAGGGGGATATTTATTCAATTTGAAACTGTTGCCACTAGCTCCTGTAGATCAATTTCGACAAAAGCGAAACTAATCTGTAACCTTCGCGTATTCCCTTAGTACTACTTTAAAACCTCACCCATATGAAGGGATCACAGATCGGAGAACTCGAAGAACTCATCCTCCTTATCACAGCATCATTATATGATGATGCCTACGGTGTAGCCATCATGAAGGAAGTCGAGCAAAAGGCTAATCGCTCAATCACCATCAGTACAGTGCATGCTGTATTGAAACGCTTACAAGAAAAGGGGCTGCTCAATTCATGCTATGATGGAGCCACATCCGAGCGCGGAGGCCGCCGCAAGCACCTTTTTACAGTGACAGTTGCTGGTCAAAAAGCATTGGAACATAACCGCGAACTCCGCAACACCATATGGGACACCATACCAAAGATGGCCTTTGGCAATGGTTGATCATTGGCTACTGCGGTGGCTTAAGCGGTTTTGTGACCCTATACTTTGGGAAGGCATTCAAGGAGACCTGCACGAGCTTTATGCCTATGAGGTAGATATCCTGGGTACAAAAAAAGCCAAGCGGCGAATGATCCGCAGGTCAATCGGATTTTTTCGCCCCGCTTTTTACCATAAACAGACACAACTCAAAAACTCAATAGAAAGTATGTTACGCAACAATCTACTCATCACTATTCGGAATCTGAGAAAGCACAAAGGCTACTCAGCGATTAACCTACTTGGTTTGGCCATAGGTATGGCCGCTGGCTTCCTCATTCTACAGCATGTCGCCTTCGAGCTCAGCTATGATGACTTCCATACCTCTAAGGAAAACATCTATCGCATGCGCTTGGATCGTACCAATGGAGGAGAGATTCGCTCACAGTGGGCATCTGGAGCGGCTGGAGTAGGGCCAGATATTACTGCCGACTTCCCTGAAGTGAAGCGCTATACCCGTTTGACCAAGAGCTATGCTGATATCAGCTACGACCAGGAGTATTATCAGGTAGATGATCCCTACTATGCCTCAGAGGATTTCTTTAGCATTTTCTCGATCCCTCTCATTTCAGGGGTTGATTCACTCGTACTCAGAGACCCCTACACAGTGGTATTAAGCCAATCCCTAGCGGAAAAAATATTTAAGGACGAAGACCCCATAGGCAAGGAGATCAAAATGGGCGACCGCAATGATATGATCGTCACTGGCGTATTTCAAGACCTACCGGAAAACTCCCATATGACTTTCGATCTCCTCTATTCCTTTGAGACTTACATCAAGCTGACTTCTAATGACGCGGTGGATGCATGGGATCATGACGGCTTTCTCACCTACATCGAGTTGTTTCCCGGCACGGACGCCATGGCCTTGGAGGCTAAGCTACCGCAATGGGTAGCGGATACCCACGGCGAGGAACTTGCGGAATACGACGAATTTATGACCTTCTATCTGCAACCGATTGACGACATCCATCTCATTTCCAATTATCGTGGTGAGATCAAACCTACCGGTAACAAGAGTGCTACTTACTTTCTTGCTATAGTTGGTTTATTTGTTCTTGTCATCGCATGGATCAACTATATCAACCTTACCACCGCGAGATCACTTCAGCGCGCTAAGGAGGTTGGTATACGTAAGACACTAGGAAGTGTGAGAGGTCAGTTGATTGGCCAGTTCATTTTCGAGTCGTCCTTTCTGAATCTGATTGCACTGGCCATTGCGATAATTATGGTACTGTACTTCTTTCCTTACTTCAACGCATTTGCTGGTAAGTCTGTGGCCTACACATGGCCGGTTCAGCCTGAGTTTTGGCTAGGTCTTGGTGGTATCTTCCTAGCGGGAATCGCCCTATCTGGCTTCTATCCTGCAGTGGTGATGTCTGGCTTCAAGCCATTGGTGGTACTGAGAGGATCTTTTGCCAGGAGCAAGTCCGGCAACCGCCTTAGACAAGGCTTGGTGGTAGTGCAGTTCTTTGCCTCCATAGTTCTTATCACCGGTACATTCATTGTCTATCAACAGATGGACTTCCTGAGAGATCAAGACTTGGGCGTGAAAATCGATCAGACGCTGGTGATCGAAACTCCTAATTTCCAATCGGACTCGGTTTACGCTAGTCGGTATAGCGTGTTTGAAAACCTCATAGAAAATGAGTCCTTCGTCAAAAACATTACAGAATCTACGGCTACTCCTGGAAACACTCCTGAATGGAATGCAGGCGGCATCCGCTTACTCACCCAATCTGAGCAGGAGAGCAGCCAATATCGAATTATGGGAATGGATGCGGATTTCATCGGCTTCTACGGTTTGGACATTGTAGCCGGTAGGGCTTTCGATGAGTCTTATGGTACTGAAGAGGAGAATGTGATCATGTCTGAGCGTGCCGTGAAGCTGGCAGGCATCAACAGCCCGGAAGAGATCATTGGCCAAAAGCTGTTTTTCTGGGGTGATACCTTCAATATCGTCGGTGTGGTCAAGGACTATCGCCAGGAGTCCCCTAAGGCGGAGTATGATGCGTTGATTTTCCGTTATTTTGAGCATCCTGGAGGCTTCTACTCTATTGAGCTCTCAGGAAATGACATGCAAAATATCATCAGCACTATTGAAGGTCATTGGACACAGGCATACACCAACAAGCCATTTGAGTACTACTTCCTTGATGATCACTACAATGAGCAGTACAAGTCAGAAGTGCGATTTGGTTCGATCTTCGGACTTTTCGCTGGCCTGGCCATCTTCGTGGCTTGTTTGGGCCTCTTTGGGTTGGCCTCTTTCATGACTTCAATGAGGCTTAAAGAAGTGAGCATTCGCAAAGTACTGGGTGCCGCAAATGATAAGCTCTGGCTATTGCTTACCATAGATTTCTTGAAGTTGGTGGGCGTTTCAATCGTACTTTCCTTCCCATTGACCTACTATCTGATGGGCGAGTGGCTGGGCAACTTTGCCACTCGAATCGGACTGAATGTATGGTTGTTTCTTATTCCTGCTTTGATATTGGCCCTTATTGCAGTAACCACCGTGAGTTATCATACTTTCCGCGTGATCTTCAGCAATCCTTCAGATAGTTTAAAGTGCGAATAATACAATTAGGCCAAGCAATTGGAAAATCGAAATATGAATTATAAGTAACTTGGCCTTAGTCTGATTATCCTCCTTGGATCCATCACCATACTTCTCTTAGTTGTCGTACTGATCATGAGCCCTGGTGAGGCTGTACAGTTTGACGACCCTTCAGCGGCTAGCAGCGTAGAATCAATATCTACTATCGAGAGAGTAAAGCTCGGTGGTGTAGATCAGTACTTAATCATACGAGGAGAAGACTTGAGTAACCCAGTGATGTTGTTTGTCCATGGAGGGCCCGGCAGCCCAGAATTCTTCTTATTCCAGGAAGAGAACTTGGATCTGGAAAAGAACTTTGTCATGGTCTACTGGGAGCAAAGGGGTTCGGGGAAGTCATATTCTCATGATATTCCTGTTAATTCAATGACCCTGGATCAATTTGTACTAGACGCTCGCGATTTGAGTGAAATATTGATCGAAAGATTCCAAAGAGAGAAAATCTATATTATGGGACACTCCTGGGGGTCACTACTTGGCCTATCTGTTGCCTATCAATATCCCGAGCTTTACCATAGCTATATTGGTATCGGCCAAATTAGCAATCAATATGAGTCGGAGCATGCCTCTCTGAAATGGGTGAATGAGAAAGCGAATGAACTAAATGACCGAAAAGCCCTTGGGAAACTAGCCTCCCTCAGCGTGCCAGAGCTTCAGAGTACGAATGCAGATTGGTTGAATTATCTGATGGTCGAAAGGGAACTTGTCAATCAATATGGTGGGGGTTTGAGAAGAGACGGATTCGATACGTGGCTGGATATGGGCAGGATGATTCTTTTGTCAAGAGAATATACGATTTCTGATAAGATCGGATTTCTAAACGGTAATTTCTTTTCAATGCAGCATATGTGGGATGATGCATTGCGAGCCAACTTGACAGAGCAGATCGATAGCATGCGTATACCCGTCTATTTCTTTCATGGGGAGTATGATTATCAGACGACACTTTCTGTCACCAAACCATTTTACGATCAACTAAAGGCACCCAAAAAACAGTTTTACTATTTTGAAAACTCAGCACACGCGCCGTTTTTAGATGAACCGGACAAATTCAATTCGATTATGGAGAGCATAGTGCCTCACTAGCCTGAGATTAGGGGGAAAGTCCCATTCTCATGTTGTCATTGAGGGTTTCTTTACCAGCATTTTCATTGAAATGCGACCAACACGCACCGCCATATGAATTGGTCTCAATGTATGGCTCTTCCTTATTCCAGGCTTGATATTGGTAGTCCTAGCAATAGCCACGGTGAGCTATCATGCAATGAGAGCGATCTTTACCAATCCAAGCGAGAATTTGAAGTATGAGTAGCATGTAGAAAAGCTTCAGAGGCTTTGGTACCTCTTGAAGCTTCATAATTGGTTCAAAAGTGCCTTGAGCTGACCAGATACTAAAAGCAACGGCAGATCTACTTTAGGTTTTAGGAAATCCGATATCGGAGGCATCTCCTTCCCAGATTGTTAATTTGCTGAAGATCTCCCATTTCACTTCTTTTTGATAAAGAAGGTATACAGCGCCGTGTGGGCTACAACCAGTATTACACTCCAATGATACATATATACGAGCCATAGGCACATCGTTCAATTGGAAGACTGGTGATGTGCGAATAATAAAATCGGAATTTAGAATGGTCTTCGCACTATTGAGATTAAGTAAATTCAATGAATCTCGAGTGCCTTGATCGATTGTAAAATGTCTATCTGCAATTCTGGCTAAGCCCTCAATTAGCCTAACAGCAGCCCCAGTGTCTGATTTGACCTGTTCTCATAAATAGACCAAAAACTCAACCAAATCTTTTTGGTCTTCCATGAGTACAATTCTACTATCCCCTGCACCATGATTTAAGCCAAGCTCTTCAAGAGCTGGCGATATAACCCCTGCATACTTCGAAGTTTTAGAATTGGGTTGTTTTTCACCTGGTGTACAAGCACCGAGTTGTAGCATTACACACAGTATGGAAAGATTTTCTAGGTACATCTCATTGTAAAAGTAGAATAGTTTGGGTGATCATTTTCAGGCACTTGAAACCTCTCATCTCCCATCTGCCCTTTTCTCCCTATCTTCGCCCCATCAAAAGGGGTGCCTTACTATCAGGCTGAGATTATACCCATACCATGATTTCACATCATGGTGTAACCTGATCCGGATAATGCCGGCGTAGGGAAACAGCGTTAATCGAATGTGCGATAGTCAGTTACTTTTTTTGGTGGGGTGCCTACTCCTGCGCGCAGGTATACGGGCTGAGATCATACCCATCGAACCTGTCCGGGTAATGCCGGAAAGGGAGGTATGGTAAACGTGTGCTCAGCTTCCCCAGCAGAGCGTATTGTTATACCAAAACACAAGTACAATGAAAGTTTTATGCACTGGCATCCTCGCGATGCTACTCGCCGTGCCGAGCATGGCGCAATTTACCCTATCGGGAAAGGTCACCGACCCTACCGGAAATGGTCTTCCAGGAGCGACTCTTGTCCTCAAGATGTCTGGTCAGGCCAAGGCCGCTGATGAAAGTGGCAATTATCAGTTCATAGGATTAGCCGAAGGCAAGTATCTACTGAACGTCAGCTACGTCGGTTACGCTACCGAGAACGTCACCATCAACCTATCGGGAAATCAGACAGTGGATGTGGCGATGGAAGAAGACATCCAGCTCAAGGATGAGGTGATCGTCTACGCCACCCGGGCCAACGAGAAAACGCCGACCACCTACACCAATATCTCCCAAGAGGAGATCGCAGATCGAAATTTGGGGCAGGACATGCCGTTTGTGCTCAACTTCACCCCATCGGTGGTGACTACCTCTGACGCTGGAGCAGGCGTGGGCTATACGGGTATTCGCATTCGCGGTAGCGACCCTACCCGCATCAACGTCACCGTCAATGGCGTGCCACTCAACGACTCAGAGTCGCATGGTGTGTTTTGGGTCAACATGCCGGACTTTGCTTCATCAGTCAATAACATCCAGGTGCAACGCGGCGTGGGCACGAGTACCAACGGCGCAGCAGCTTTCGGCGCATCGATCAATCTACAGACTAGCACACCTTCAACCGAAGCATTTGGTCAGATCGACAACAGCTTTGGCTCATTTGATACACGCAAACACACGGTCATGATAAATAGCGGTCTGATCGATGATCGCTGGGCTTTTGAGGGTCGACTATCGCAAATCGCATCTGATGGCTATATCGACCGAGCAAGCTCGGATCTTAAATCTTATTACTTATCTGGGTCTTATTATGGAGATAAGACTATCATCAAAGGCTTGGTATTTGGAGGTGGTGAAGTGACCTATCAATCTTGGTGGGGTACACCGGAGGCGCGTCTCAATAATGATGTCGCTGGAATGGAAGCGGTGATCGCTAATAATGGTTACACTGACGAGCAGGCCGAAAACCTGCTCAACAGCGGCCGTACCTTCAACTACTACCTGTACGACAATCAGGTGGACAACTACAACCAAGATCATTACCAGCTCCATCTGAGTCATCAGTTCAGTGACTACTTCAACCTGAGTGGCGCATTCCATTATACTTACGGCCGAGGGTATTTTGAAGAGTATCGAAACGATGATGATTTGTCTGATTATGGATTGCCTCCGGTCATTGCTGGTGGCGACACCATCGGATCTACAGACTTGATCAGAAGACGCTGGCTCGGCAATCATTTTGCGGGCTTTACTTACTCAGCCAATTATTCTAAGGACAAGCTTGATCTGACATTGGGCGGTGGTTACAACAAGTATGAAGGCGATCACTTTGGTGAGATCATTTGGGCACGCTTTGCCGGAGATACTGAGATTCGTGATAACTACTACTTCAATGTGGGCGAAAAATCAGACTTCAACATCTACCTCCGAGGCAACTACCAGCTCAGTCCGAAGTTGAATGTGTACGGTGATCTACAGCTGAGGACGATTGATTATTTCACACAAGGCAATGATAATGATCTGCGCGAGATTGACGTTCAGGATAATTTCACCTTCTTCAACCCCAAGTTTGGATTGACTTATGCTCCAAACGCTAGCACTTCGATTTACGCTTCATTTGCGATAGGTAACAGAGAGCCCGTAAGAGGTGACTTCATCGATGCTCCCGAAGATCGTATACCGGAGCATGAGACCCTTCGCAACTTGGAAGTGGGTATCCGAAAGCAATCGGGTAAGGCATTCTACAACATCAACTACTACTTGATGGACTATAAAAACCAACTCGTATTGACGGGAGAGCTGAATGACGTAGGTTCAAATATTCGTACGAATGTGGCAAAGAGCTATCGTATGGGCGTTGAGATTGAAGGAGGGGTTCAACTCAGCTCCAAGCTGCAATGGGTAGCCAACTTAACACTCAGCCAAAACAAGATCCAATCATTCACAGATGTGCTGTATGATTATGGTCCTGCTTTCGATGAGTTCAATGTGATTGAGACTGAGTTTGAAGATGTGGACATTAGTTTCTCCCCCAACGTGATTGGAGGAAGCCAATTGACTTTCCAACCGACTGCTGCTTTTGACATTGCTTTGCTTTCGAAGTATGTAGGTTCTCAGTTTTTGGACAACACCGGCTCGGATGAGCGATCCATTGACGCCTATTTTATCAATGACCTGAAGCTCGACTATCGCTTTACTGTCAAAGGCTTGAAGCACCTCAACTTATCACTCTTAGTCAACAATATCTTTGATGTAATGTACGAGTCGAACGGCTATACTTTCGGCTATGCCGGTGGAGGTGCTGAAATCAGAGAGAACTACTACTACCCGCAGGCGGGTACAAACTTCTTGGCGGCTTTGTCAGTGAGGTTTTAGTCAACAGTGACCTGACAGGTTTTCGAAACCTGTCAGGTCTAACATCAACGTTTTACCTTTGCTCCCATGTCTTCCCACCACATCATCCGAGACGAGCAAGAGCCAGCACTGTTGGTGCTGGATCCATTGGCAATTGAGCGTGAGCACTTAGATGGTCTGCTGGAGTGGTCCCCGACATTATTGGTGACGGAGCAGCATGTTCACACCTTATTGGATTGGGGGATCAAAGTTGATCAGGTCCTGGCTGTACCCAATTCGTCATTATTGAAGACTAAGCGCGAACTCTTTGATGTGATTGGACTGTCCAAAGGCAAATCAGCCTTGGATGAAGCACTCGCTTTTCTACTTCGGAAAAACCATCATTCAGTGAATGTAGTAGGGAACCCTGAGAACATCCCGATCTTCATTCATCCCTTGGTACAGGATATGAATTGCGTACTCTTCGAGACCAATCGAAAAATTGTTTGTGCGCGTAATGGCAGCTACCGTAAATGGCTGAAGGCCTATACCACTTTGAGTATTCAGCCATTAGATCTTATGTACGTTTCTACCGAAGGGCTGATGGATGATTTGGATAATGAAAAAGTGAAGGACGAATTGCAGCTCACTACTACCGATGATGGTATACTTCACTTAAGGAGTAACTTGAAGCCTTTCTTGGTGGCGGAGGTGCTTTGACATACACGTGGAAATAAATTATTCTTAGAGGTCAATCATTATCATGGATACTAAACTGACATTGAGCCTGAATAAGGAAGTCATCCAAAATGCTCAGGAATACGCTAAGGCAAATAACACGAGTCTCTCTAATTTGATAGAATCGTATCTATCTGTTTTGGTAGAGAAGCGTACAGAAAAACCTGCTGTGACCCCACTGGTTAAAAGCCTTATTGGAGTGATTGAACTGAAGAGTGAGGATCCAAGAAAAGCATATAGGGACCGCATTGCTGAGAAGTACGAATGAGGGGCGTATTCGGTTCGCCAACGTTCCCTGATTTCTTGACCAATCGAAAGCCATTTGCAGATTTGAAAAAACATTGCCTAATTTTAGCAACTGTTGGGAATGACACGCACGGATAAACATATTATCAAAACCTACTCAGGCCTGTTCGAAGGGCTTGCAGAGACCAGCAAAGAGGAACTGATTAAGCTACTTTCTAAATCGTTGAAAAAAGAAAACAGTTCTAAAGAAAAGTGTTTCTATGATTCTTTTGGTGCGTTCTCCTCAGAGGAGTCTCCTGAAGAGATCATCGGTAAAATCAAAAAGAGCAGAGTATTCCGAGCTAGGGAAATAGACTTCTGATGCAATATTTGCTCGACACCAGCATTTGCGTGTTTTTCTTGAGAGGCATGCTCAATTTGGATGATATGATTCGTGAGAGGGGTATGGAGAAGTGCTATGTCTCTGAGATCACTGCCTTTGAGCTCTACTTTGGAGCAGAAAACAGCAAAAACCCAAAAAAATCCTATAGAGCAGTTGATGACTTTCTGGGCGGTTTAACAATCGTGCCCATATATGGCTGTGTAAAGTGCTACGCCAAGGAGAAAGTGCGGCTAAGAAGATTGGGCAAGCCCATGCATGATGAATTTGACCTTCTCATTGGAGTGACCGCAATAGAGAATCAGTTGACCTTGGTGACTGACAATATTAAAGACTTCAGGCATTTGAACGGAATTAAAACTGAAAACTGGTTTCAAAGAAGCTAAGATTTGGTCAAGTTGACTAAAGTTTCTGGCAACTCACCATCCGATCCTTGCCTTGCATATCCCTGTGCAGCTCGACATTTTGATAACCGTGTTGTTTAAATAATGCCACCGTCTCTGCCCCAAAATGCTCATTGATCTCGCAGTAAACCCAACCACCATGAGCCAATGCATGCTGACTTTGCTGAGCAATATGGGCATAGAATTTCAGAGGATCTTCATTAGGAACAAACAATGCCAGACCAGGCTCATGTGCCAGGACATTCTCGTGCATCAATTGACGCTCTGCATCGGTGATGTAGGGAGGGTTGCTAACAATAATATCAAATTGTGCGGTGGGTAGGGACTGGCTCGTAGCGTCCAGTAACTCAGTTTTAATAAGGACAGAATTGAGCTTAGCATTTTCATTTGCGATAGCTAGTGCAGCGTCACTAATATCTACGGCCAGCACCTGCGCTGTTTGGAGTTCGGCTGCTAGTGAGATGGCGATGCATCCACTCCCCGTTCCAATATCCACTACCCTCAAATCATCTTGATCCTTGTGCCGATCGATCACCAGACCCACAAGCTCTTCCGTCTCTGGCCTTGGAATGAGTACACTTGGATTGACTTTAAAGACCCGGCCGTAGAAATGACATTTGCCCGTGACATACTGGACTGGCTCATGGTTTTTGAGTCGAGCCACTGCGTTTAAAAGTATAGTTTCCTCATTATCAGACAACTCGACCTTAGGATTTAGCGGTAGCTGGTAGGCAGGTACCCCAATGACGTCTTCCATGATGACCCTGCCAATCGCTGAACTTTCGTCTTCATCATAAGTCTCGTGTAGTGACTCGATGACCTCTTTCAAAATCGATTTGGCGGTAGTCTTCACAGCACAAAATTAACTTGTATAAAATCTAATCTAGCCGAGATGTCAAAATCTAGTGGAAGAGTGGTCAGGAGTAATAGTTTCGAAGAGTCCATGTAACTTTAAGCCAATGGTCGATCAACACGAGAAATACATGCGACGTGCCCTAGAACTGGCGACTTTGGGTCGGTTGTATGCCTCACCCAATCCTATGGTAGGATGTGTAATCGTGCAAAAGGATCTTATTATTGGTGAGGGCTGGCATCAGCAGTATGGTGGACCACACGCTGAGGTCAATGCTGTGAACTCCGTTGCGGATGCTGCCGACATTCTCGGTAGTACCGTCTATGTGACGCTCGAACCATGCGCCCACCAAGGTAAGACGCCACCTTGTGCAGAATTGTTGAGCAGCCTCGAGCCTGATCGCGTCGTAATCGCTACTACTGACAGCAACCCTAAGGTCAGTGGTAAAGGGATTTCTATCCTAGAAGACGCAGGGATTGAGGTTATCATTGGCGTGTTGTCTGACCATGCTAGGAGGCTGAATAGAAGGTTTTTCACAGCGTTCGAAAAGAATCGGCCCTATGTTATCCTTAAATGGGCACAAACGTCAGACGGTTTTATCGCTAGAGAGAACTACGACTCCAAATGGATATCGAATGCCTCTTCACGCAAACTCGTGCACAAATGGCGAGCTGAGGAAGACGCCATATTGGTCGGTTATAATACTGCGCAGCATGATAACCCCAGCTTGACCACTCGCGATTGGGAAGGCAAAAATCCTATCCGTATAGTGATAGACCCAAATATGGAATTGGCGAATGACGGTAACCTGTTTGATCAGACCACACCAACGTATCGGATCGTAAAAGATCAAGAGCCGCAAGACGGCACTATTGCCCTACCGGAAATCACACCACATCTAATACTCGAGGCACTGGTGCAAAAGGATATACATTCCATCATTATCGAAGGAGGCAGTAAGACATTACAGCAGTTCATCGATGCGGAACTTTGGGATGAAGCACGCGTGTTTGTCAGTGACGTAGAGTTTGGAAAAGGAATTAGTGCTCCTCGATTGAATCGATTGCCAAATAAGATAGAGAAGGTTTTTGGTGATCAACTACACTACTATTACGCTTAAGAAAATGTCAGAAGAACTCATCATATCAGAAGGTACAAGCAAGCAGGAAAAGTACGAATTACTCTTGCCTCAAATCAAAGGCTTGATCTATGGTGAGGAAGATAAGGTCGCCAACTTGGCCAATATCGCTTCAGCGCTTAGGTATGGTCTTGGCTTTTTTTGGGTAGGCTTCTATATGGTCAAAGGGGAGCAGTTAGTACTTGGACCGTTCCAAGGGCCTATCGCCTGTACTCGTATTAACAAAGGTAAGGGAGTCTGCGGGGCAGCCTGGGCTGAAGCCAAGACCCTCATCGTTCCTGATGTGGAAGCTTTTCCAGGCCACATTGCTTGCAGCTCCGCTTCTAAGTCAGAGATCGTTCTTCCCATCATCAAGGACGGGAAGGTCATTGGGGTACTAGATGTCGATAGTGATCAACTCAACGATTTTGATGAAGTCGATCAGAAGTACCTTGAACAAGTAGTGAACTTACTCTAGGCTCAAATGTCGCCTGGAGCTTCGTCTTTTCTGACAACCAGAGCGCCAGCGACAATATCGTGTAGTGCTTGCTTCTTATCAGTAAATCCTGCCATGATATAGCCGATTAATAAGATCATTCCCGATAGGATCTTTGCAAGATTACGAATGAAAGCCTTGGGAAAGTCGAGCGCATTACCCTCCATATCCGTCACTTTGAGACCAAGGACGAGCTTACCCACGGTACCCTGATATTTGCTTGCTTCCATAAATGTATAGTACAATACCTGGATCAGTAGTGCTATCGTAATGGCAGCTCCTGCAGCTCCGATTGCCGTAGCAATCAATGCTACAATTTCTCCTTCAGACATATATTCCCAATCAATGTCTTCATTGAAGGAGTAAAAGCTAATGCCAAATATGCTAAGAAGAGGAAAGATGATGATCGACTGAGCGATCTGAATAATGATGTAGTCTACAATGTAGGCAACAAATCTGAGCCAGAAACCGGCGTAGGCAGTTAGAGACATGCGAGTGAGTTTTTGATTTATTTCAAGATAGAAAAATAAATCAAAGTTGTAAAGTGAGACCTGCTCAGGATTGACTTTTCAACTCGGCAACTACCGTCTTACCTCCTTTGGTCTTATCACCAATAGTCACTTTGACTTCCGCATCTAGCGGCAGATAGAGGTCTACTCTACTACCAAACTTGATGAAGCCAAATTCAGTGCCTTGAACCACCCGATCTCCTTGATTGATGTACCACTTGATACGACGAGCCATTGCCCCTGCGATTTGACGCATAAGCACTTCAGCGCCACTTTGCTTTTGGATCACAATAGAGGTGCGCTCATTCTCAGTACTAGACTTTGGATGCCATGCCACCAGGTACTTACCTGGGTGGTATTTGAAATACTTGATGAACCCTGAAATCGGATTGCGATTGACATGCACATTCACCGGAGACATGAATATGGAGACTTGCTTACGCAACTCATTGAAATACTCTGTTTCCTGTGTTTCTTCAATGACGACCACTTTGCCATCTGCCGGTGCGTAAACCAAATTATCGTCGATCGGTGTATGGACAGTTGGATTTCTGAAAAACTGAAGCACAAGCAGGTACAGCACCATGCTTATTGCGATAATGATATTTTCAACTAATCTATCAGGGGCCAGATATGTGCTGATGCTCCAGTTCATGGCCATCAGCACCACTAGCATGACAAATAAGAGGGTTCTTCCTTCCTTATGTATGGTCATAGACTGCTTAAAATCCTCCGCGATACGTATAGGTCTTAGCCACCTTGTCGATAGCTACGATATATGCGGCTATCCTCAAGGATACGTCATACTCCTGAGAAACACGATAAACATTGTTAAAAGCTGTTTTGATAATTCTATCGGACCGTCTGTTGACACGCTCACCAGTCCACTTGAAGCCTAGGCGGTTTTGCACCCATTCGAAGTAGGATACTGTCACACCACCGGCATTCGCCAAAATATCTGGAACAGCCATAATTCCCGCATCATTGATAATAGAGTCAGCCTTAGCCGAAGTGGGGCCATTGGCACCTTCTACGATCAATTTAGCCTTTACATTGGCAGCATTTCTACTATGTATTACGTCCTCCTTGGCAGCTGGCACAAGCACATCTACCTCGAGTTCGATGAGTTCTTCATTGGTGATCTTATCAACTCCTTCAAAGCCTTCTAGAGATCCGTTGTTCTTGTCTCTATAAGCAATAGCGTCATCGATGTTAATACCTTTCTCATTGATATAACCTCCAGAAAGGTCGCTAATGGCAGTGATGCTCGCTCCTCTTTCTTCTAAGAGACGAGCCGCCCATGAACCTACGTTACCAAATCCTTGTATGGCAATTTTTGCTTGATAAGGGTTGATCTTCAACTTTTCCATTGCTGCTAGGGCAGTGATCATTACACCACGTCCCGTAGCTTCTGTACGACCCAGAGACCCTCCCAGTACCAAAGGCTTACCGGTTACTACAGAGTTGATGGTCATTCCTTTTGACCGAGAGTACTCATCCATCATCCATGCCATCTCCCTCGGTCCCGTACCCATATCAGGGGCAGGAATATCTCTATCTGGACCAAATACCTCATGCATTTCCTGGGTATAGGCTCTTGTCAACCTTTCGATTTCACCAGGTGACATCTCTCTCGGATTACAGCGGATACCACCTTTTGCCCCACCATAAGGAATATCGACGACAGCACACTTCCATGTCATCCAGGCGGCCAAAGCCTTCACCTCGTCGAGGTTGACACCCATGTCGTATCGCACACCACCTTTCGATGGTCCCAGGATAGTGGAGTGAATCACACGATAACCTTCGAAGACTTTAATCGATCCATTATCCATTGTCACAGGAAGCGAAACAATAACCTGTCTGGTTGGGGATTTAAGTACATCGTACACTTCATCGTCCAAGCCCAAATGCTGAGCGGCGATACGAAAGCGAGACATCATTGACTCAAAAGGATTTTCCTTATCCTTTATGGGAGCCGGTTCTATGTAGCCCATGGGTTAAAATTTGAGGGTTAAAAAGTTGTTGTTTATGGGCGACAAAGCTAATGATTCGGCCATGATTAAAAGCTTTTTTAAACAAAATCCTGATCTACACTCACTTGAGCAACTTGAAGAAAATGATGATGAAAGGTACTGAGAGCAACAATCCGTCAAAGCGATCTAAGAATCCTCCATGACCAGGGAGTTTGGTTCCACTGTCTTTGATCTCCATACTTCTTTTGAACAGCGACTCAACCAAGTCACCATACGTACCCGCAATGATGATGATGCCAGCGACCACCATCCACTGCCAAAGCATCATGTCCAGAAAATACATTGATAATACATAGGCCATCAAAATGGAGGTGATGGCACCACCCATGCTCCCCTCCCATGATTTCTTAGGAGACACACGCTCAAAAAGTTTGGTCTTACCAAAATTGACCCCAGCAAAATAAGCCCCTGTATCACTCGCCCATAACAGTAGTAGTGGGCCGAGTATCAACTGATAACTGTAGGTCTCATGCGAGAAGGCAATGATATTAAATAGTGCAAAAGGAAGTGCGATGTAAAGTATGCCCAGGAAGGTAAATCCTATATTGGTAAATGGGTTCTCCTCGTCACGCTTGTATAGCTTAATGAAGTAAATGAGAGATACGACAGGGAAAATGCAGTAGTACCAATTTGAGGGGAGCACGCTGCTTTCCACCAAAAAAGACAGAATAAAAATCAAGGCTCCCGAGAAAGTACCTAGGTATTTCAGCGGAACAATTCCATTTGATTCAATCAGCTTGTAAAACTCAAACTGGGCAATGATGGTCACAAACAGGAAAACTGCGAAATAGGTCCATTGACTGTACACCACGCAAAAGATCAGAACAAAAGCCCCAATCAATGCTGTGATTAACCTCTGCGTGAGGTTGTTGTACCTATTCAAAATGGACATCATCCTCTATGATTTTCATGCTCTTCATGACATCATCCTGCTCGACCAATACCTCAAAGTGGCCAAACTGATATGCCGAATCTTTTTTACTGACTACTACTGCTGGAATGTCCTTGTCTTCAAGGACAGCCTTTACTATTTCCGCTCGATGTTCCAGGTTGTCTTGGTAGACCTTCTGCCATTTACTCATTTAGTGGTGTCAGTTTCTTTTGATGGTAGCGAACGAAGATATAAGTAAGAATTCCACCGATGATAAGGAAAATAACGACGGTTTCCAAAGGTGTGGATTCGGTTTCCTGAATGTCAAATGAGATCAAGCCTTGCTGATGAAGGTAAAGCATCACTAGGGTAAATCCATTGTTGACGAAGTGCGCAATGGAGGCATAGGTCAGGCTGCCCGACCAATAATAGAGATAACCAAACAATGCGCCGAGCAGCATTCGGGGTACCAGACCATAAAACTGAAGGTGGAAGAATGCGAAAAAGAAGGCTGATCCCCAGATCGCGATGTGGATATTCTTGGTAGCATTGAAGAACTCATTCTGAATAATTCCTCGGAAGAGCAGCTCCTCACCAACCGCAGGGATCATGGCGATCACTACAAACGCGATAAGAAACTGCCATATATTATCAAATGAGGTAAGGAAGATGGTCACCTTTTCGAGTGTTTCCTCCTGCTCCATCGCGTACTGTTCAAACCAGTCTAGTGCCTCAGGAAAATCTATGCCTTGGTTCCATTCGATGAATATGCTGTTCACAAACATAAAACTGATTGTGATCGCTACTACCACAACTGTAGGGAGTAGAAAATCAGAAGGTGTGGTGAAAAGCTTTGTAATGCTTGAGGTCTTATACTTCCGCAAAAACCAGTAGGGTGCCAGTATGAAAGCAAAAAGCGCGGTGAGTCCCTGCATGATCATCAAAGGAAGTCGTGAGTCAGGATTGCTGACGTTGGTGATCTGCACTAGCGCCTCCATTGGATCAAATCCATAAAAAGGCAAGACGGCAATGAGACCTACAAAATTTCCTACGAACAGACCTGTCACAGCATAAATCACGATCATCAGCAGGTTGAACCAATGGTTGGTTTTGTCAGTTGTGTCTGCCGGGTTGTCGATGTTCATAGAGCGGTGTACTTTTGCAGCCGAAAAGTTAGCAAGATTAGGGTTGCCAAATGGAGCCTCCAATGGGTAATTGCTAATCTGATAGCATACGAATTCGATTGTAATGGTGAAGATAGGAGACATAGAGGTAGGTGATTTTCCATTGTTGTTAGCGCCAATGGAGGACGTGAGTGATCCTCCGTTTCGGGCAGTGTGCAAGGCCAATGGCGCTGACCTGATGTACACTGAGTTCATCTCATCCGAAGGGCTTATTCGGGATGCTGAGAAAAGTGTGCAGAAGCTTGACATCTATGATTACGAGCGACCTATCGGAATCCAGATCTTTGGGGATAAAATAGACTCGATGCGAGAGGCAGCCGCTATCGCTGAAGCTGCTAATCCCGAAATCGTAGATATCAACTATGGCTGCCCTGTAAAGAAAGTAGCTTGTAAGGGTGCAGGGGCTGGTATTCTACTTGATCTACCGAAAATGCAAGCCATGACCGCTGAGATCGTCAAGCGAGTAGATAAGCCGGTTACTGTTAAGACAAGATTGGGCTGGGATCACAATACCATTAAGATTGTAGAAGTAGCCCAAAGGCTACAGGATGTAGGTATTCAGGCATTGAGTATCCATGGTCGCACCAGACAGCAGATGTACAAAGGTGAAGCGGACTGGAGTCATATTGCAGAGGTAAAAAATCATCCAGATATCCATATTCCGATTTTCGGCAATGGTGATATCGACTCCCCAGAGAAGGCAGTAGAATACCGCAATCGCTACGGCGTAGATGGTATCATGATCGGTCGCGCGGCGATTGGCTACCCTTGGATATTCAACGAGATTAAGCATTTCATGAATACAGGGGTGCATTTGCCACTTCCACTTCTTAGAGATCGCATCGAAGCAGTTAGGAAGCATCTGGACTTCTCCGTTCAGTGGAAGGGTGAGATGAAGGGTATCTTAGAGATGCGCAGACATTATACCAACTATTTCCGAGGGATTCCTCATTTCAAGCCTTATCGCAAGCGATTAGTAGAGAGTGATGTTTACGCGGATATACTTGCCACATTAGATGAAATCCTCGAAGAATTTGAGGGAGTTTATGCCATGGCTTAGGTGATGGAGAAAAGCCCAAGTCTCCTTGCATGGTTCATGCTCATTGTTCTTTCTCTTATTTGGGGGAGCTCATTTATTCTGATCAAGCGAGGATTGGAGGTTTTTTCTCCGATGGAGCTTGGATCACTTCGGATTGCCGCGGCTTCTTTGTTTTTGGCCCCTATCGCCATTAGTCGATTCTACAGAATCAAACGCAATCACCTAGCCCTACTTTTCATCATTGGTTTGATGGGGAGCCTGCTTCCAGCCTTCTTTTTTGCGATAGCCCAGACCAAGCTCAACAGCAGTCTGACTGGTGTGCTCAATGCCCTAACACCGCTGTTTGTGCTAGTGATGGGCATTGCTTTTTTCAAGCAAAAGTATATTCCTGGTAAGCTCACAGGTATGATCATCGGCTTTGCTGGGACTGTAGCGCTGATATTAAGCGGTAGCTCAGGTGAGTTTTCCAACTTCAATTACTACGCCCTGTTTGTGGTACTGGCGACTATCTTTTATGGTGTCAATCTCAATGTCATCAAGTACTACTTGGCGGATCTCAAGGCCCTGACCATTACGAGTGTATCGCTATTGTTCATGGGTCCCTTAGCAGGAATGGTGTTGTTCGGATTTACGCCCTTCCTAGACACTATGCAGCACACCGAGGGTGCCTGGTTGGCCTTTGGTTATGTCATGACGCTGGGTGTCGTTGGCACTGCGCTGGCGTTGATCATCTTCAACAACCTTGTACAGATGACCACTCCAGTCTTTACCAGTTCCGTGACTTATATTATTCCGATAGTTGCAGTCATATGGGGTGTGGTAGATGGAGAGGAGCTATACCTAGTGCACTATATCAGCATGGCCGCTATACTAGCTGGTGTATACCTGGTCAATCGAAAGCGCTCTTAACCCCCATTATTCACCTCGCTAATATGAGTGCTTTTTTTTAGTTACTTCAAGCTGGTGGCAGATGCGGTGGGTGTTGCCTGGTAATATGGGTTCATTTTTGGGGCAGGTCTATCTATGAGACAGGCTTTTATTCTGGT
>JAVKDO010000018.1:0-34582 GCA_040222235.1 Cyclobacteriaceae bacterium | reverse complement strand
GTCTAGTTTCTCAGCAGACCCTATTTACAATGGTAGTGGCGCACGCCTGCGGGCAGAGTACTACGAGGGAACAGAGATGGTCAGGAAGATAACATACGCCGGGCAGTTTTACTATGAAGACGATGCGCTGAGCCAGGTCTTTACCGAGACTGGGCGTATTGTCAATGATGACAATGGACGTGCCAGTGGTAGCCCTGATGGCTGGGATGGCGTGGACTACCAGTACATGCTGGCTGACCACCTGGGTAATGCACGTGTAGTGCTGAGTAGTATCGCTGAGCGACACGTCACTGTGGTCGCTACGCATGAAGGTGAAAGGCTAACTGAAGAGGCCATGGTCTTTGATAATCTGGAACTGCGGGATAATAGCCAGCAACAATACGACCATACGCAGTACAATGCTAATGTAACAACTACCACGCCTGATTACAGCTATATACGATTAGATGGTCAGGTGAATGAAGCTGCGGGTATCAACAACACCTTAGGCACGATGGCATTACTACAGGTGCAAGCTGGTGATGAGATCGACCTCAAAGTCTATGTGAAGTATGATCAGGGTGGAAACGACACCAATGTTGGGGCAACAGGGTTGGTGGCAGCTCTAGGTAATATGTTTGGCTCAGCATCCAGCCCGGGAGAAGGCGGGTCTGCTTTCAACCTGTTTGATCAAGCGGCTCAGGCCATGACAGGATTTATGACCGGGGAGGGTGGTACAGAACCTGATGCCTATCTACAGTACCTCTTTTTTGACAAAGATTTTAACTTCACAGGGACGCTGGGAGACGGATATGATTTTGACAAGGTGGATGCTGATGCGGCGCTTAGTCAGCATGACTCCTTATCGCTCAGCCGCACATTTACCGAGGATGGCTATTTGTTTGTGTTTATATCCAATAGCTCTGCTGAGATACCCGTCTACTTCGATGACCTCACCATTGATTATACAATGAGCCCTATCGATCAGGCCAGTGACTATTATCCATTCGGTGGGCTGATGGGTAGTGGCTTTGAGCGGATCATTAGTAAGACAAACAACTTCCGCTACCAAGGCAAAGAATACGACAAAGACCTGCAGTGGTACGACTTCCATGCCAGGCAATACGACCCCTACTTAGGCCGCTTCTTAGCAGCCGATCCACTGATGCAGTTCAGCAGTCCATACAATGGCATGGGCAACAATCCAATGAACCTAATTGATCCGACAGGGATGGGGGCGTATAATGGTGCGCATGGTGATCCAACACCGGAGACGCCTGATGATAAGGACAAGAACAAGCATGCCGATAAGGACGAGCGTATGATATCTGGTGCTGATGCTCTTAATAATTTTGCCCAGTTCGATAGTTGGCTAGCCTCTATGAATAGCAATGGCCCTTCGTTCCATAGCGGGCTTTATGGTGTTGGGAATGGAAGTCAGGGATCTGGTAGTCACCAGAGTTATGTTAGTTCCAGAGGACAGGTGAGCCAAGCTAAAAAGGCCGCACAGTTACTTGGAGGAACATATAATAACGGAGCAGTAAGCTGGTATAGCACTTCCGGGAATGCCTACTATTCTAATGGTGGTAATTTGGCTGGAGGAATCATGGTTTCTGAGCACTTGATGAATATTGCTATGGATGGAAATGTGAAATATGCTCAATTCGGAGGTAGTACTGTTAATGCTGTTGAAGATCAAAGGAATGTATTGACAGGAATTGCGATAAGTATGGAAGGTTATGCTTTTAGAGAGCTAAGTAAGTATCCTAATCCTTTACCTAAACCAAGTCCACATGTTACAGTCTTAAGACAAAAATGGCTGAAGACTTTGAGTAGAAGGGCCGGACAGGCAGGACTAGTGTTCTCTGCTTGGGAGGCGACTGAGAAGGGCTGGACGACAGGAGCCACTGCTTCCTTTGCCGCCGATGTAGCAGCTATTGGATTAACTGTTGTCTGTCCCGTTTGCGGTATTGTTTATGGAGTTACTAGACTGGCAGTGGATGTTTACGGTTATGATGTAGCTGATCAAATTGATGCAGCAGTGGGATCGGAATATGGCGCTGGAGCCGTTTGGGATAGCTTCTAATAAATATTATTAATATGAGAGTTTATTTACATTTTATGTTTAGCGCATTTTTCCTGTTCAAGGGCAGAGGTTATAATAATCCGAAATTCTATGCCTCAGTTCTGTCTACCTTTATCATTACTTTACTCTCTTTAAACCTATTTTTTCTTGGGAAGATTGGATTTGATTTACCTAATTCTTTTGTTTTAGCCATATTCCCAATAGCTATATCCTTTGAAAAGTTATGTGATAAGTACTTTGACAGAGTTTACGAAAAAACTTTAAAGTACTATCAACATCTAGAGTCGAGAAAATTGCAGAACACTGTTACCATAATAGTATACTATTTTTTAGCACTCATTAGTGTAATACTAACCGCGGGTCTTATGAAACACCTTGAATAGCTAGCCTCAGGCTTAGGTATGTTACTTAAGCCTATTTAGGATATGGTCAAGAGTAAGCGGCTCTAGTTTTAGCATCACGGATATAGGTATCCATTAGATCAAAGAGGGTACGCTTCTTATCCTCATCGAGCAAGTTGAGTTCTTCAATACCCCCTAAGCTGGCGCGAGCTTGTAGCTCGTGTTCTCACTGGTCGAAGCGTCTCGCTTTGACCAAAAAAGATCAAGCTCAACCATATGTAGATGAAGGAGGTAAGTGGGTTAGTTTAGGCCTTAGCTACTGGGAAACATATTTATTGTCTGCTCAAAAACTTGCTGAAAAGGGTATTATATAGACGCTGGGGGTAAAAGGTTGACCGGTGTATTAGCAAAAGCAGGAACGAGAGTTGGAGCAATTGGTGTTGGATTTGGAGCGGCTGTTGGAGGGTTTAATATTGCTACAGGTCATGGTCAGCTCTCAGATGCTGTAGATCTAGTTGTCGGTGGGGTCGCAACAGCTATAGTCATATTTAACCCCGCCGCTGCTGTTGCTGGTGCCGGCCTTGTTTACGGTGGAATCATGATTTTTGGCGGTGAAGATGCTATCAATAATTTGGAAATTGGTGGTTATCAAGTTGGAAAATCAACAGAACAATTCTTGGATTGGAGATAGTCTATTATGAAGTTTATCGATTTTTTGTTTGGAGGGTATCTTAGTTTAGTTGCTAAAGGTGCTGATAGAAGAGCGCTAAGAGCTACCCAAGTATTAGCATTCACTATTGTTTTGTTGTCATTATCCTTAATAGTACTTTTTTTAATCATTGTACAATTCAGGTTATCACCATTACTCATGTATGTTTCGTTTTTTCCATTATATGTTGTTGCTAGAAAATACCTTAGTAGGCGTTACTCAGAGTTCGATGAAAATCCTAAAAGCAATATCTTCGTTAAGATCTTTAGCATACTACTGAGCCTATTGAGCCTTGTTTGTTTTTTTGTATTTATAGTCTTACTTGGTAAGATCTGACCTGACCATCGACTACACGATGAACCCTGTCGATCAGGCCAGTGACTATTATCCCTTTGGCGGGCTGATGGGTAGTGGCTTTGAGCGGATCATCAGTAAGACCAACGACTTTAGGTACCAGGGCAAAGAATACGACAAAGAACTGCAGTGGTACGACTTCCACGCGAGGCAGTATGATCCTTATCTGGGCAGGTTTTTAGCTGCTGATCCTTTGATGCAGTTTAGCAGTCCATATAATGGTATGGGTAATAACCCGATTAATCTGATCGATCCGACGGGTATGGAGGGAACCACTGTAGGTGGGGCCGAAAAGGAAGATAATTGGAATGAGATCGACCATACCAGTAACAACCATTTTGCTGACCAGGCGGAAAGGTTTGGTCATGCTTACAGGGGTGGGCATACAGTCTATGGTACTGCTGGTGATGTGATGGGTTATAGGACGGGCGGTAGCTATGCAGACTACCGAGGACCCAGCCAATATGACGTAGGGGCAACTAAAGCAGCAAAATCTATAGGAAAGCCCCTCGCTAGCGCCAGCGTGTCGCTGGTGCTCTATCAAGGAAGTTTTTTCAATGTATTTTGTGAGGATTTATTACGACCCCACCAAATTATCCTTGATATTAGATTTAAGCAGGAAAGCATCCAGCATGGCAAAGACATGGCTTTTGTCTTCCTCTTTAAGCTTTTGTATGTCCTGTATCCTTTTGATCACCGAAGTATCTAATAGCAGTTCTGTATTACCTACCAAATAATCCAGAGAGACATTTAGCGCTAGGGCAATCTTAGAAGCAATCTCGATAGAAGGCTTCATAGCCCCGCGCTCATACCTGCCTACGATTGGTCCAGAAGTTCCGATCTTTTGCCCTAGCTCATCACGAGACCAACCCCCCCGCTAGCGCCAGCGTGTCGCTGGTGCTCAAGCCGCAAGGAAGTCAGGTCAGGAGTAAGCCTGTTTAGTTCTAAAGTCACGAATTAGCGCATCTACTACCATAAAAATCTGTTGTTTTCCTTCCTCGGGAAGCTTAGCGATCTGGGCGAGTCTTTGAAGAGTCGGTTGATAGATCTCTATATCAGTTTTACCTACCAGATAATCAATAGACACCCACGCTGGCACAAGTCTTCCTGCGTTGGGTTTAGCGATGGCGCGACTTGTGCTCTAGTGAGAAGAGCAGCTGCCAGCAGCCAAGCTTGATGGTCAGTTTGATCAGGGTGATGAAAGGTATAATAACATTGGTACTATGGCTATGCTGCAGGTACAAGGCGGAGATGCCATAGACATTAAGGCCTATGCGAAGTACAATAGCCCACCTCTGGCTTAAGTATGTTACTTGAGCCTATCTAGGTAGGGTCAAGAGCATCCATCTTCTCTGTTCTAAGCTTATGCTGAGAAAAACTGGCGCACAGCTACTAGGCGTCCCCTGTATCGCTTATCCCTTTTCCCAGTGGGCAACATGGTCATATGTGAATGAGCTCCAGTTGACGTGTGTCTGCAGTGTTGGGATTGACCATTTACTTGACCGCTTTAACTTGGAGATGGAGAATTTGTAATTACCGCGTTTATATCATCCAGAATCCGCTCTTGTATTTTGGCACTATATGAGTTTTGCGTCACTTCAACCGTAGAGTGTCCAAGACCTGCTGATATTTTTCTAATATCAATACCCAGATCTAGGCCGATGTTTGACCAGGTGTCACGTGCGGTGTAACTGGTCATGTTCTTTTCAATGTTTGCCTTTGCCGCAACTGTCTTGATATGCTTGTTAAACCATTTGATCTTATCGTTCTTAACTCTGAATATTCTATCTGGGGGCGTGTCTTTGGGCAGTATCGGAAATAGATAATCATCTGTGTCATGATCTGGCTTTATGAAATACTCGATCACGTTTAGTGCTTCAGGGCTTTGTTTGACAGAAAAGAAGTCGCCCTCATACTTGGTCTTATTTCTGAAATACTTGATCCGTTCACCGTCAAACTGCATCCGCTTGATGAGGGCTACATCATAGAAGTTCATACCCATATTATTAAACATGAACAGAAAATCGAGCCGCGCACGGTAAGCAGGCGAGGAGGGGGGTAGTTCTACCTCTCTCAAGCGTTGTAATTCTTCAATCGACAGGGGGCGTATCTCATTGGCAAAGCTTCCTTTCTTAATATTCTCTAACGGCTTATGATCTTTCAGGTCAGCAAATGAAGTTCCCGCATCATTTAAAATAGCATTGATACTTCTTAAGAAAATACCAACAGTATTGCGAGAGGTAAAACGCTCGGACATGTAGGCTTTGAAGTCCTTCATGAACTCAACATCTAGTCCCTTAATTGGGACATCATAAGGGATATATTGATCCAGGAGTATAAAAGCACTATCGCCAGATTTCTCAATGTCCTGCTTGTTTTTGTTGAAGAGGCTCTTGATCGTCACCTGATCATTTTCGCCAGTAAGCTTTATCTTATATTTAACAAATGCCTTTAGAGCATCTTCATAGCTTGAGGCCGTCGAATAACGTCCCTCTTTGTGGAAGCGGTAAAGAAACTTAGCTGAGTAGCCAAGCAAGGTCAATTCTGATTGCTTATTAAAGAACTGTTTCTCGATTTGGTCTTTTAGCTTGTTAATTGACCATAGCTTTATATCAGCTTTGTTCTCATCAAGCCATAAATCAATATCGCTTAAAGTCTTTTGAATCCGCTTGGTGTGACGGACAGAATTTGTAATGCCCTTTAGTTCATGAGTAGATTCATTGAACTGTTCTGGCTTTAGATACTTATCTAATCCGATGGTTCTAGAGGTGCTTTGATGTCCGATGCGCAGAACAAGCGGATAGCGGTCGCCTTTAATCTTACTTTTTTCGCGTGTATCGAGCAGAAGTGTAACTTTGGCCATGATCTCAATCTCCTTATAACGTCAATTTTCCCGCGCGTTTCCCGCGCGTTTTTTTTAGTTTGAGATAGTTTTATATGGTTGAATATAAATAAAAAACGCACAATACGTTCAAATAGGCCAATATCGAACTAAATGAAACTGTCTGGTTCTGACTTGTAATCAGTAGGTCGCTGGTTCGATCCCGGCAAGAGGCTCTTGATAATCAGGCAGTTACATTTAATGTGACTGCCTTTTTTTATGTACTTGCGTGCTTATTGCGTGCTTTTTTGAAATTGATCAAGCTTGAATAGTTCTAATAAAGGCTCATTAGGCTAAAATAGAGGGCTTTTTGAATAATTTTGATGTTAGGCGACTTACTTCGTTTAAGTATAATTAAGCAAGGTTTGGCTGGGCGAACTGCTTTTCTCCAATTCTACCAAGGTCTGAATCTAACATAAACGCATTTGTTTTCAGGCTAAGAGCAATGGATTGTAATTGAAACGACTGAACTGGTTTAAACTTTCTTTTGAATTGGTCGAGTCCTGCGGTTTCTGATCCTCCAAAATTGACACGCTGTATGCCTTCTTCTTTTAGCGTCTCACAGGCTTTGATCATTTGAGTATAGGATAAACCCCTGATATTACGATTATAGAGGAACCACAGGGCATTAGCCGTGTCGTCAGAGAGCTTTTCCCATACAAAGAAGCCCTCAGGTTTGTTTTTATGCCACGTCACATAAATTGAAAATACTTCAGGGCTCTTTTTACAAAGCTCCAAAACGTCAATAACTGGTTGCGCTATTTCTTGATACGATAGGGGATAGTTACTGTTCTGCTCTAGGAATAACTTGGCGTATTGATGCGCGACAACTTCAAGCGCTTGATCCTCATGTCCAGAAAAGGGAAGAAATTCAATTTCATTCTGGTCAAGCTTACGACACTCCTTACGTACTTGATGCAAGTCTTTACCGCTCTGTTCTGTTGCCTTGGTGGTCGATAAAACGTAGGTGGGGTAAAGCCAATCTAAGATCGTTTCGTTCTCAGGAACACAGTTCTCAACTCCATTACAGTCGCGTTTAATTTGTTTGCTCATAAACTCTGTTTGATTGGCAGGAACTCTAGCAATTCGGATGTTTAATGGTGTTGATGATAGTAAGTTCAGTGTTTCGGAGAGTGTACTTAGATCATTGCCAATGGGAGGGTAGACTAATAGCTCTTGCTTATTATTGGGGTGTAGGCAGATGATGCATGCTGATTTGTTATTCTGGTAAAGCCAGGCTCCGTTACGGCCAGTGATCAGGTAATAACCGTAAGAATAGTGCAAGCTTTCTTGCTCTTCACACCAATGAAGGTCAACCAGTTTTTGAAATTGTTCTCGACCGGTTGAACTGGCTAAGCGCGTAATTTGTGGATGTTTTTCAAATTCAGTTTGCGATGTCGTTGATTGAGGTTCTATAAAAATCTTATACCCCCTTGTGGAAGCTTGGCGTTTCAGTTGCTTTTTCCCACATTAATTTGAAGTTTTTAGCCCGCTCTCTGGCATAAAGCTCATTACTGACAATAATAATCTCTGGTGGTTCTGACCAGATGATTGTAGCCACTTTGTGACCATAAACCAGTGTTGGTGTTGTTGTGAAATATTCGGCAGGCACCCAACGATAACAGTCAGGATCACCGATAATATTTGTATCCCCTTTGAGTAACAATAATTTCTGATTGATTTTATAGTGCTGACGTAACTTTAGATGATCATCTAATTTGTGAGCATCAAAGTTTTTGGTGAATTTTTGTTCATCTACACCGAAAATGAGCAATTCTCGTTCCTGCTCAGGGAGATCGCGCATTGTATTGATGATGTCATCAAAGAGAATCGAAATGGTTTGTGCGCCTTCCAACACTCTTACTTTTTCACGTTCTAATAAGCGCACACCACCATCGATGAATTCAATACCTGCATTTTCAAAGACATCTCGAATCTTGGCTATGTTCTTAGGACGCGTCTCAACAGTGCCTTTTTCGACATTCTGAATTGAAGCTCTTGTTAAGTCCGTTTGATAAGCCAAATCTTCTTGACTCCAGCCAAGAAATACACGAGCAGCAGTAATCTGTTTTCTACTAAGCATGCAATCATTCTAGCAGATTGAAGCTTAATGTCAAATTGTATTAGGCTAAATATAATTATGCTTAATGTATAATATTAACCACTCATTAATCACTTCATGACATTATGCAAATGCTTAGGCGGGGGATCGCCTTTAGCAAAACAAAAGAAACTTTAATCACTAGATCTTTACAGGAGGATCACAAATGAATAACAACGACAATGATGCTTACGAGCATTTTATAACCAACTTGACTGAAACCAACCATGTCCAAAAGCTTGAAAAGGCTATGGGCTTGATTAATTGTGCTTCTATGAAGCTAAAAGATGTCCATGACGTTTTAAAGTTCGGCATGGAAATGCCTGGCACTCACAAAGAAAGACAGGGTGAATAATCATGATTATTGATGAATACAACCCAATGAGCTTTGCGATGCTTTGTGACACTGAAAGTGTATCAGCTCCAAAGCCTACTGCTGGCTTATGGTTTGCGCAATTGGGCTTACCTCTTCATACCAAGTGGGTCTTTGCCGTTGAGCAGGATAATGATTTTCGTGCAATGACACATAAGGGAGGCTGTCATGTCTAATAGCAATGATGAAAATGACCCTTTAGAAAAAGCTCTTAAAGCTGTAAGTCAAATCGACAATGATGCACCCTTCGAGCACATGGAAAGAGGCTTATCCTTTATGCAACTTGCCCTTGATGAATGTCGCCTTGGTTGGCGCTCAGTCAAAGACAAGCTCTCTCATTAACACTACACACTAGACATTACTTTGAGACCCCTTAATTGGGGTCTTTTTTTATCGATCAAACCACCCAAGACCAAAGAGCCAGTTTAAGAGTTGAGCCAGCAATACAATAGCTAAATATATCAAGCCCAAATAAAAAATGGCTCTTCCAATTGCTTCAGCTTCTCGTGAGGTCATTTCTAATCAAGTAAAGATTTCTATTGTATCGAGGTCAGGCTGATTATAAGGCAGTATGATTTGATTGTTATTACGTGCTTCCATATCTCTGAACTGTGTTCACAAGTTTTTAGAATCATCAATACCCCCAATCAGTATGTGACACAGGAAGTCTATTTAATTCATCTCTATGTGCCCTCCACTTTGGCATATACTTATTCATAAGTGCAATAAAGCGGTCGTTGTGGCTTCTTTCCAACAAATGCACCAGCTCATGCACAATAATGTATTCCAGGCAATTCTTAGGCTTTTTGGCTAATTCCAAATTGATCCAGATTCTTTTCTCATCGGTGTTGCAAGTGCCCCATTTGGTGCGCATGTGCTTTACGCCCCATTCATTGGCTTTCACACCCATAACCTTTTCCCATTTCTCTATGATTTCAGGAATCTGTGCTTTGAGTTCTTTTCTATACCATTCTTTAAACACTTTAGCCTTTTGAGCAGGGGTGCTATCTGGTTTCACATACAGATTGATCTCTTTGTGATTTTTAAGTTCAACCTTATTCCATCCTTCATGCTCAATCACATTGATGAGGTAGCGCCTGCCTTCAAAATAATGGCTCTCACCAGAGACAAAGTCTCTCGGTGTTTCTCTTGCTTGTGCTTTGAAGTTTTTGATGTGGCGTTTGATCCATGAGAGTTTGGAAATGGCAAACAAACGAATGACTTCATCATCCGTACGGGAGGGAGCCGCCAGGCGAATCCTTCCGGTAGGTGGGTACACCGCAAGGTGCATGTTCTTGATGTCTTTTCGTATTACATCAATATCAAGGTTGGCGATATGTAATTGCTCAGTGCTAGTACTCATCTTGTGCCTTGATTATTTTCATCAGCTCATCTGTTTTTGCCTGGTCATTGATCAGGCTTTTCACAGCAAGCATTAGCTTCTTCTCCCGTATTCCACCATCACGCCAATCATCCAGTTTACTGCTTTGGATGAGATTATCTAGTGCTAATGCCATTACTACATCATTGTCCAAATTGTCGAAAAGGGCTCTTTTTGCTTTGGTGGTAAGTGTAGTAGGATAGTCATTGGTTGCGGATGGGTTGTCAATCTTGCCAGCCAATTCCTTGATCTTTTTGAGGTAGGCTTCATAAGCCATTGCCTCACGCTTACGCTGCTCAATCAATTCATCCAGCAACTCAGACATCTTCTCAAAGAACTTCGGGTTGGTGGGTTGTTCTTCGATGATGACCTTTCGAATGTTGTTCTCTATGGTTTCTGCAATGGCTTCTTCTTTCTTTTTCCCTTTGTTGCCGTAGGGTTCTTCAGGTTCACTCACTTTCACGATCAGATCCACTAAACTTTCATTCTCAAAGTCTGATATTTTGCGACTTGGATTGGCTGCCAAATACATGTCCATCAATTGGCGCATACCCGGCTCAAAGCGTTTCAAATCCACCTTGTCACCACTGGCTACTTTGATGGTTTCTCTTAGGTTGGCATAGAAGTCTACTTCCTGCTTGATTTTATCGGCTTCAGCTTTAGAGTAACCTGCCTTGTGCATTTCGTTGGCGAGATTGGCATAAGCACGAATAAGCGCAACGGTAAGCTTGTAAAGCGTTAACCGCTTTTGCTCTGTGTCTTTCAGGTCGTCTTTGTTTTCAGTATTGCCGCAGAAGAAGCGAATGAAATTCGGTTCGTCCTTTGGGTGAACTGGTTCACATAATGCTCGTACTGCATCTAGCGCATCATCTAAGAGCTCTCTGCTTTTCTCATAGCGATCTGATAGCAGACCATTGACATCATCCAAATCAAAGTCATCAAAAGCTGTTGATGTGTAGTCTTTAATGGATTTCTTGAGGCTGTCAAACAAGTCCTTGTAATCCACTACATAGCCATAATCTTTATCATCTGTATCAATACGGTTTACCCTGCAAATGGCTTGAAATAAGCCATGATCCTGCATGTTCTTGTCGATGTAGAGGTAAGTAGCCGATGGGGCATCAAAGCCTGTTAGGAGCTTATCTACAACGATCAAGAGTTTTAGTCGGGCTGGCTCTTTGATGAAGGTGGCCTTTGCTTCCTCCTCAAACTCCTCTGGACTTTTGCCATTGAGCATTTTCTGATACACCTCATATTGCATGAGTTTATCAGTAGGTGCGCCTTCACCCGTTTCTTCTCCTTTGATGTCCTTTACCGATGGTTCGTAGGAAGTAATGATCGCACATTCCTTAAATCCTGAATTTTGGAATAGTTCATAGTACTTACATGCCTGGTAGATGCTACCCGATACCAACATGGCATTTCCTTCACCACTGGACAGACGGGGCTTGATCTTGAAGTCTTTTACTATATCAAAAACGATCTTCTCTAGCCTCGATTTGGAACCGAGCACTTTCTGCATGGTTCCCCATTTCTTTTTGAGTTCGATCTTAGCCAGATCATTCATGCCTTTGGTTTCGGCATCAAACCAATCATCTATGCTTTGCTGGTCAGTGATGAATTGCTCTACATCACGGGCTTCATACAATAAGTCCAATACCACACCATCTTCTACCGCCTCATCAAACTTGTATGGATTGCCAATGTATGGACCAAAAACTTCAATGCTTTTCTGCTTATCTTTTTTAAGTAAGGGCGTACCCGTAAAACCGATAAATAAGGCATCCGGTAGGATGAGATTCATGGCTTCATGGAGCTTGCCTGATTGGGTGCGGTGACATTCATCTACAAAGACATAAATGTCGCCTTTGGCTTTGAAATCATTGGAGAGACTTTTCTTTAGTTCTTCAATGTATTTATCAAAGTCTTCATCGGATGCCTCTGCCTGACGGCCAAACTTGTGCACCAGACTACAGATGAGCCAATGGTCTTTTACATTGAGTTTGTCGAGTAGGTCTTTTCCGCTTTTGGTACGGTATATCTTTTCTTCATTGTCAATGAACTTGCCTTCTATCTGTTTGTCCAGTTCGTCACGGTCGGTAATGATGAGGACACGGCTGTCGGTTACATTTTCATGAATCCACTTGGCGAGCATCACCATCATAAGGCTTTTGCCACTGCCTTGTGTATGCCACAAGATACCGCCTGCCTTGTCTCGCACATGTTGCTGTGCAGCTGTAATGCCAAAGAACTGATTGGGGCGAGAAAGCTTTTTCGTGCCTTTATCAAATACCACAAAGTCATGGATGATGGTAAGGAAACGCTCTTTGTTGCAAAGCAGATAGAGCTGGCGATCTACGGAATAGTCAAATTCTTTGTCGCATTCTTCCTTCCATGCCAGGTAATACTTTTCAGGTGTTTCTATGGTTCCATAGCGTAAGCCTTCCGTATCATTACCTGCCATTACAAACTGCATGGCGGTGTAAAACCTCTGGATGAACTCGGGCTTTTGGTTGCCCAGGTTTTGACGGATGCCTTCTTCAATACCTACTTTACTGCGCTTTAACTCCAATACGCCTAAAGCAATGCCATTCACATAGATGACAATATCAGGCCGCTTGGTGTTCTTGCCTCTTACCGTCACTTCTTCGGCTATGGCAAAGTCATTCTTTTCTCGCTCTGTCCAGTTAATGAGCCAGACGGTTTCATTGAGTTTGCCTATTTCTTCTTTGACGGTAACGCCATAGCGCAGCAAGCGATATATCTTCTTATTGGTATTATAGAGTCCATCAGATAGGTCTGAGGCGGTAAGCACCAGTTTCTCAATAGCCTTCTTTGCCAGAATGGTGGAATAGCCTTGTTTGTCTGTGAGAAAACGAAACAAGCGATCTTCCTCGATGGGAAGTGTACGGGTTTCTTCCTGCCAATCACCTAAGTAGGTATAGCCCAATTCTTCTTTGAATAGCTTGACTATTCGGTTTTGGGTTGGTCGTTCTTTTTTGCCGATTTCTTTACTCATACTAATCGGGTTTTTCCTGTTAAAAGCTCCTGCATCATGCCCTGTTTGATGCGGAGGTATTTTGATTTCTTGGTTTCTATGGACTCAATTTCTTTATCCATGTCAAATAGAACTTTCGCAATTGCTTGTTGCTCATCTAAAGTTTTCGGAAAAACTAAATCTATTGTCTTCACTAGTTCTTTATTGAGATTTAGAACACCGCTCCCAGCAGCCTTACTCATATATTGTTGGTAAACCACATTTGATGTGAGTAGGTAGTACAGAAACTCTGTGTCAAGGCTTGTTTGATAATTTTGAAGAACTAGCCAACCATCATGAACACAACCGTCAATTTTTAAAATATAAGGTCTTCCAAAACTCATAGAGTTGGACAGGAGAAAGTCACCAATATTGACTTTTCTTGAAAACATTTCACCTTCTGGAATTATTCGCTCTTGGCTTGATGTGATATACTTACCATTTTTCTCGGTATCACCAATTTTAATCCAGTTAATTCCATTCTGAGAATGTGTCATAAAAGCCTGAATAGGTCTTGGAGAACCTCCACGGCTGACATTCATGATTTGAGAAACTCGTTTCTCTACCCATTCTCCCTCAAAGCCTGGCAAACGCTGGCCACCAAGCGTAGGAGACTTCAGTAGCCGCTGCATGGCTCCCTGTTTGATGGCTTTCTTTTTGGCAATGAGCTTGTCCAGATTGGAGATAAGGGTATCTACATCACTGAGGGCAGTGGCAATGGCTTGTTGCTCTTCGGTGGTTGGGGGTAGAGGGATTTTTAAGCTACCATACTCATTGCCATTTATCCCAGGTTGCCCACTTCGCATAGACATTACTTTCACCCAGTTCCAATAAGGCTGAGTTCTAGTAAAAGCAAAAAGTAATTTCGTGTTTAGTTTTTCTGGATCAGGCGATACTTTAATTAAGAATCCAGCATATACCAATTCACCATCTTTACTATCATATAAATATGTCTTACCTACACTTGCTCCAGTTCTTGCAAAAACTAGGTCTCCCTCCTCTAATTTGAAATTGTTGGAATCACTGTGCTTGACTGATACTTTTCCATTTTTTAAATATGATCCTTCATCAGAAATATCAGTTATTCTAAGATATTGAGGTAGATGATCCTTATAGTCAACTGCGGGAGCATTAATTCCGTAACTCGGTTTACTTTTCAATAAATACTTTAACTCCCTAAGCTCCCAATCTTCTGGGATCAATCCAATTTCTGTGCTTTTATATGTAGCCTCTTTCAATTCCATTCCACGCCCATATTTAGAAGATGGTTATTGACCTTGGTTTCATAATCGGTAACCGATTCACCTAAAGCACCCAAAGTGCTTTCGTAGCGTTCTGCCAGTTCTTTGATCCTGCCCGTAAGGCGTTGAGAGATTTCATCGATCTCCGCCTGTATGTTGGTACTTAGGGTAGTCATCCATTTGTCATCCACCACCAAGGTTTGCACTTCTTCTTCCGTCAGCTCTCCGTATTTGCGAATGGTCTTTTCTTCCAGTGCTTTGTAGGCTTCTTTAATCTTGGTAGCCAGTTGGCTGATTTCTTCCTGCAAAGCGATCAGCTTTTCAATGGTTTTGATTTCAGCAATGTAATCGCCCGCTGTTGCCATGATGCCTTTGAGCTTTTTGAGTAGTGCCTCTCTATGCTGCTTCACTTCTTTACGTAAGCTGGTTTGATTACTCAATAAGGAGAGGTATCGGTAATGCACATCCAATTCTTCAAACCAAGCATGTTGCACACCCGTTTCCCAATCCGTCTTTTCAAAGGTCTTGGATATGGCTTCTGCCTTGGCTTTGTATTGTGGTGGCAAATCAGAAAGCTCAATTTGCTTTTTCAGGTCGAGCACCCGATCCTGAATGTTGCCTTTCACCAACTTGCCTTTGGCATTGGTGAGTTTCTCGAAGAAGGTACCCCATAGGTCACCTTCCAGCATTTCCCGTATATCTGCGATGCATTGTTCCAATGCCTCCACAGAAGACTGATAGTCTAAGTAAGGTGCATTGAAGTGAGCTGCAAATGCCAGATCCTGGTATTCTTCTAGCTTCTCGTTGAGGTCGGCTTTAGAGATTTTCCCGTTTTCTATTTCTTCAAAAATAGCTTCTTCTCCGGTGTTGTCTTCCAGCAGGGTAGTGAAGTCATTCTCCTTACTTTCTTTGTCTGCCTCTTGTGCCTGAATGGCTCTCAGGTCTTCAGGGAAGTAGCGGTTTACGACCAGGTATTTAGGTACCAGGTCACAATCGTAAATGGTTTCCTTTTTGGTCTGCTTCACGATGTGGAGCTTGGCCACCCAACCATCTTCAATGATCATGTAGTTATCATCTTTCATGATGTCCAGCCAATAGTCCATCAAGTGCTGGTACATGTCATAGCGATCTACAAGGGCTTTGCCCGTGTATTCATTGAGCAGGTTTTCGGCAATCTCGTGAATGAGTTTTTTCGGGGAGGTATCTTCATGGATGCCTTTCAGCGTGGGCGTATTTTCGGCCTTCCAGCTTGCAAATAGCTTGTCCATCTCTGTGCGGTATGCCTTAAACTCTTGATGGCTAAAGATGGCCTCTTTGATGGCTAAGCTGTCTGTCTTTAGGGTATTGTAGCCTGGTCTGGTTTCCTCAAATAGTTCATTTCTGAGACTTGGGTACACTTCCCAATAGGTATTCATGCCTTCTACATCACGGCTTGGAATACCGCCATTGATGTGTGCATCCAAATCCTGAATATCTTCATCTTCCTGCGTGTCAATGTATCGAGGTAAGTTCAGGTTATACTCATTACCAATAATCTCCTCAAAAGGCACAAAACGGGCGTATTTATCCACTTTGCGCTCGGCATTAAATACATCCACAATCTTGTGAATGTCCTGTTCTCTCAGGCGGTTTTTGTTGCCGTCTTTCAGGTAGCCTTTGCTAGCATCAATCATAAAGATGCCCTTTCGGGTATCGGTGTTTTCTTTGTCAATGACAATGATGCAAGCAGGAATACCTGTGCCGTAAAACATGTTGGGCGGTAAGCCAATGATGCCTTTGATGTATTTCCGTTCGATGAGGTTTTGACGAATGTCAGCCTCTGCATTTCCTCGGAAGAGTACGCCATGCGGTAAGATGACTGCTGCCTTGCCTGTTCCTTTTAGCGAAGCAATGATGTGCAGCAAAAAAGCATAATCCCCGTTTTTATCTGGTGGCACTCCGTAGTGAATGAATCGCTTGAACTCATCGTCCAATGGAGTGATTCCCTGACTCCAGTTCTTTACTGAAAATGGCGGATTGGCTACTACACGGTCAAAGCGTTTCAGTGAACCGTCTTTCTCTTTGTGATCCGGTCGGGCAATGGTGTTTCCCTTCTTAATGATGGCATCTTCATAGCCATGCATCCACATGTTCATCACTGCCAGACTCTTTACAGAGTTTTCCTTTTCCTGCCCGTAGAGCGAAAGGTGGCGGTCTGCTTCCATAGCGACCTTTAGGAGTAAGGAGGCTGAACCACAAGTAGGGTCATACACTGAGAAGTCAGAAGTTTCTGCTTTCTCGATCTCAATGATTTTTGCCAGTACTCTGGACACCTCAGCAGGGGTGTAGAAATTGCCTTTGCTTTTCCCTGATTCAGAGGCGAAGTGTCGCATTAGAAATTCGTAGGCATCCCCAAGGATGTCATCATCTTCTGCCCGGTTGTTCTTGAAGTTGAGAGATGGGTTCTCGAATATTCTGATGAGTCCATCGAGGAGGTCAACCTTTTCTTTATCGCTTCCAAGTTTGTCGTCATCATTGAAATCCACCAATTCCACAGAGCCTTCTAAACCGTTCTCACGAAAGATGGGGCGGATGATCTGCTTGTTGATTTTATCCCCAATGTCTTTTTGTCCTTTAAGGGCTACCATATCTTCAAATGTGGCTCCTTCGGGAATGGTGATCAGGCCATCCTGGCCAGCATACTTATCCGACACATACTTGATAAAGAGCATGGTAAGCACATAGTCTTTGAATTGGGCATAGTCCATGCCCCCGGATGCTCTTAGTGCATTACACCCTTCCCAAAGTGCACTGTATAACTGGGATTTTTTTACTGCCATTTAGTGATGGATTTCCTTATAAATCATTAGTGAGCCTATTTATCATTTATCGACTAAAGATAATGAGCATAGGTTAAGGAATTATCAAATGACATGTGTGTATCAATTAACTCATTTTGCCTAAATGTACTCTCCTTAGCTATACTCTAATCGTATGTGGGATACAGTTATTTTGCCAAGAAGATTTATTTAACTGAAATGCGATATAGTTTTCAGGGTATAAGGTTTAGGTGATTCAATTGATAGCTAATAATAAATTGGAGTATTACAGTTTTGGAAACTCAGTCATAGCTACTCAATTGCGGATCACCATATTTTTTGGCCAATTTGTTGTGGACGAAATCGATACCCCCTAATTGTAGCTTAGAGTCTCTGTATATATTTATAATTCGACGTACCTCGTTATCCACCTCATTAATAGAATTTATGGTTTGAAAATTGACATCATTTGAGGGGTCACTGGGGTGTGAGCTCAAAAACTCTTCAGTCTCCATGTTAATAATATTCATTTGCTCAACAATTGCTTCAATATTTTGAGAAATAGCATTTGCATTAATTTCATTCTGAAAGGCTAAATAATTCCCTACTATTCCAAGTGTACTTGCTACAGCTGTTAGTGTAGCTCCAGAAACAATATTCACTGCCCCACCAACACCATTCTTAGTAAACCAGTTGATCGTATTGGTTATATTATTTTTGTCTTTGAGTGCATTTATGTCCTTCCATAAAATATCATTCCAAATAGCCTCAATCAAATTGAGATATTCAGCTTGTTCACTGATTAGTTGGTTTCTTAAGACCGAATATCTATCAAATTGTTCCGGAGGGTTTAGGTTTGATACTTCTAGAATGAGATCAACCTCATTATATAAATTTGTTTCACTTGCTGTCGCTCTTAATTTTACAGTAATTTTTTTATATCCGTTGATGTAACTAGACTCTTCGTAATTTGCTATAACGTCATAGGGAAGTGTACCAACAATATTACCGCCCTTGTGCTCAAGGCCATATGTATTGCCAGCTAATGAATATACGATTTCTGCTGTTGGATTATTGGGGTCAATTGCTTTAATACCAAAACCTACTTGATCAGTTTCTTTCTTTTTTCCTAAAAAGATTGCAGAGTTAGGCGTGGGAATCGTCCATTCTGGCTTAACTGCTTTTCTTGTGAATTCAAAAGTGATTGCTAAGCTGATTCCTTCTAAAGCATCACTAATGCCAATAACTCCAGTTACTACATCATTAGTAGATGGGGGGAATTGAATGTCAGGAGGTGTGATGATAAGTCCGTCACTGGTAGGCAATGGAATATTCAGTGGTTCGCTAATCCAAGAATAGGTGATTTCATCCCCATCTTCATTTTTGAAGTATTTCTTTAAATCTAGAGTATCAGCAATACCTTCACGAATTGAATGAGTGAGTGTGGTGCCGTAAATATCTTTTGGGGGGATATTTCGCTCTATTGGGATTGATACCAGCATTCCTTCAATTAATGTGGAATCATTATCATTTTTATTGGTTATTCTTATTGATATAGTCTTGGATTCAGTGTCATATGGCGGCGTCCAAATGAGTTCGTTATTAGTAATTAAAAGATCAGGATTTGATTCTTGGTTAGTTAAAAAAACTCTGGCATTAGGTTTATCATGGATATAAAAATTAATAGTACCCTTTGTGCCACGCTTTAGTCTATTGCGGTCTTTAACGACAAAATTGCCTATTTCGACATTTTTTGTGGTTATTAAGGGGTATACATTACCATTAGGGGATTGGCCGAAACTTAATGTCACCGCGGTAAATGATATAAGTATTGCAACGGATAATTTCATTTTTTATAATAAATATAATGAAAATAATCTTTGTATTATTTGATGTTTAATATGATTGGTCTCTCATGAATATCCAAAAAACTCTTCCACTGTCATACCAAAGGCATGAATGATTTTGGTGAGAGAAGAGAAGCGGATATCTGCGCCACGCTCATAGCGCGCATATTGAGACCGTGAGATATTGTGTTCATAGGAGAACTTTTCGGCATTGGTGTAGCCCTTTTCCAGACGTATTTTTTTAATCCGCTCGCCCAAAGATTGAAGTGCTTGGCTTGTAAACTCTTGTTCATCCATAGAGTCGAAATACAAGAAAATACACTCATTAGACAACCTGTTATAAAAGCACACTAAATAAATACACATGTAATAAGGGGATTTAGGATTCTTTTGATAGATTCGTTTTGCGGAATTGATTCCACAGCAACGGGGGTGATCGGTCGGGTCATCCTCTCTTTTTCTTTTCATCCATAAAACGTTTTACACATGAAACACATCCACACAACTCTTTTTTGTGTACTGATCTTGGTTGGATCAGTACAAGCAGAAATCCACCTCGTTGATAATCGGGGTAGTGGTGATTACCTCACCATTCAACAAGCCATTAATGATGACTTGAATGTCTTTGCAGGAGACACGCTTTATATTCAGGGCAGTGCTCAAGTTTATGACGGCTTTACCTGTGACAAACGTCTGGTCATTATCGGTACAGGCTACAGGCTTAGTGACAACCCTCAAACGTCAGCTTCAGGTCTGTTCCCCTTCATAGACGCAGAAGCTACATTCATTGCTGGCTCAGAAGGCTCAATCCTGTCAAGTGTCGCGTTTAATGAAGCAGTAGGAACGCAACGACCTGAAATCATTGCCGATAATATTACAATCGAACGGTGCTATCTGGTTCATGGCATTACCATGCGAGGGGATAGAAGCGGTATTGTCATTAGGAACAATTACTTTAAAGATTTTGGCATTGTTGATGTAGTAGGAACTGATAATTATCAAAACGTCTCTCTGATCGGCAATATCTTTGAAGCCAATCTGAGTGTTTTGTCAACCAGCAATGAAGACAGGCTCTATTCCGTTGTTGAGCATAATCTGTTCTTAGGAGACCTGTTGATTCAAGCCTCAATCTTTCGCAACAATATCTGGGTGCCCTATATCGATGAATCCAATTTTGGTGTGAGTTCTGGCACCATTCTAAACAATCTCGCTTTCAATGGCCAAATTGGACTCGAGAACGGCAATCAGGGCTTTAGTGAGTTGGCACAAGTGTGGAACACTATTAACACGGGAAGCTTTGACGGACGCTTTCGACTTGATCCAAACTCAGCCTTTAAGGGTATGGCAACCGATGGTACTGACCCAGGACCTTTTGGAGGCAGTCAGCCCTATGTCCTGTCAGGTGTACCCCAAATCCCCATTATCTATGAGTTATTCACCACAGGTGCCGGAAGCCAAGAAGAGGGTTTGCCCATCACTATTAAAATCCGTAACCCTTGAAGCTCATGAATGCACGATTAATACTCATAATGGCTTTGAGCGCTTGGGTTTTTAGTGCCCACGCTCAAAGCATCACAAGAGCAGAATATTTTATCGATACTGATCCTGGCTTTGGTCAGGGGCAAGAGATTGGGTTAAGCACAAGTGACGAGATCGAGTTTGTGGTTGATTTGACGGATCAAGAGCCAGGGTTTCACATGCTTTATATCAGGGCGCAGGATAGTTTTGGGCGGTGGTCGCACCAACAAGCCAAAGGCTTTTATGTGCGCCCTGGTTCAAGCGCACCCGATATTGTTCTACTCCGATATCTGTTTTTTGATGGCACAAATTACTCAGATGTCTATCAATACGTCTTGCCAGAACCATCACCCATGATTGATGCCGTGATCCCTTTGGACAATTCATTTCTGGTACCGGGAAGACAGTATGAGCTCAGAATTGTTGGCGTGACCGCTAATGACACGCCAAGCGCGATTGAGACGATTAGTTTTGTGTATCAGACCAACACGCCACCTGTTGCAATAGGATCAATTGCTGATCAGACCATTACAGACGGTACTGAAACCATAATGATCGTTGATGATGTGGCTAGTCTATTCAGTGACGCGGATGGTGATGTTCTAACTTTTAGTACTACTAGTGATCCGGTTGATATTGTATCGGTTGAAGTCAACGGTAATAGCCTTTTGGTGACGGCTTTGGCTACTGGCGAAACGAGCATTGAGGTTCAAGCCGATGATGGCAAAGGCGGTGTGGCAACAATCAGTTTTGACTTGAGCGTTGAGGAAATAGTCACCGCTTTGAGGGACGAGATTGCCGGTATCAAAGTCTATCCCAATCCAGTAAGTGACCAGCTTACAGTACATTTTCCGAACGTAACGGAAGAGACGAAGACAGTTTCGCTTATCGACTTGTCAGGCCGTTCTATGCCGTATAGTGCTACCACTCAGGATGGCAAAATGACTATGGATCTGTCACACCTCAAGGCTGGTACATATCTCCTTACAATCAGTAATAAGACTTATCGTATCATCAAAACCCAATAACAACCATGCAACAGATCACTTTATACATACTACTCATCGTGTCTCTTATCCTGGCCTCATGTGCCAGTGATAAAGTCGATGACAACAGCACGATTGACGCGTTAAGTCAGACCGTTTTAACGGCTGTTAAATACGAAGACCCAGAGCTGTTGGCAAAGTATTTTGTCACCGGCCGAGACCTTGAGTGGCAGAAGGAGAATTTTGAGCTGTCAAGGTCTTTAGAAGAATTTGAAACCAAACTGATTGGTACGGATATGAGTAAAGTAATTGAGGACATCCGTAACGAAGCGATGAAAGAGGGGCTATCAGATTGGTCAAATGTGACCTTTGATATAGTCCGTTTTAAAAGCCATGACAAGCAAGGTTATGAAATTGCCTATGAGCTTATTCTCCGCTTTAACAACGGTGACAAGTATAAAGGCACTATTGAGATTGATTATCTGGTTAAGACTGCTCAAGGATGGCGGGTGTATAGGATACCGGATTTTCTGGTTTACAGGGATGCGAGTAGCTTCCGCTAGTGACCGGTATTCTTGACCTGCAACCATTAGTCATAAAGAAGCCTCAATCCGCAAACCTGACATCTGACCAACCGTATCCTTAACCTAGCTGGTTAAGTCTAGCTAATAGAGCTCGACCCCGATATTTAGTTATATCGGGGTTTTTGTTTTGTGCGTCGAACGATATCTCAAAAGCTGATTAGGTGTCTCTTTTAACAGTCAGGGAGTCATTTCATGGAATTTGATCAATCATATGTATGCGAGATTGAGATTAGCTATAACCCAACATTAAAACCGTCTCAAAGACCTAAAATTAGAAGCTCTGAAGACGCTTACAAAATATTGAGGCAATCATTGGATGAGAACAAGATCAATATGGTCTAAGAGATTAAGGTGATGCTGCTTGATCGCCAAAATAAGGTCTTAGGCCAACGCACCCTTTTTCAAGGCGGGTTGTCCAGTATGGCTGTAGATCCTAAGATTGTATTTGCCGTAGCGTTAAAATCACTAGCAAGTCAGGTTATTATTGCTCACAATCATCCATCAGGTAATCTAAAAGCCAGTAATCAGGATATTGCCCTTACTAAAAAACTTGTCCGAATAGGAGAACTGCATGACCTACCGGTCATTGATCATCTCATTGTGACTGATGAAGGGTATTATTCATTCTCAAACGAAGGCATGATGCCTTCTTGAGCGTCCTCAAAAAAATAGAGCCCAAGAATCACAATTCTTGGGCTCTATCATATGTGACATTAAGCGGCTAAGCGAGATTTATCATCATTAGCGGCTTCAAAATCAAAGTGCTGTTGTACTGCCGCTGCATTTGGAGCTACTTTATTGTCATTGGCGACTAGAATAAACTCAGCGTTCAAAGCCTCAGCCCAACATAGCAGATTAAATGAGTTAGGGGTTCGCATCCCACATTCCCATTTACCAATCAACCGATCAGCAACACCTATTTTGTAATTGAGTTCCTCCTGGGTCAGGCCTAATTGTTTTCGTCGCCGTACAAGCTGAATAACCATCTTTTTCAGAAAATCCTGACGGGTTAGGGTTGGAAATGGTGTAATATTAGTGTTCATCTTTTTCCTCCTTTGGGTTGTTCTTGATGAATGATAACTACCTTATTTGAGCTCCCTGCATCATTAAACGCACAAGGTGATAGAGGCTTTTTGCATATCAAGTGCTTCGGATCAAGCTAAAAGTCAACCTTAGATTGAAAGTCAAGCCCATGAAAGAGTAAAGCATACAACTGTAACAGGGACATATCAGAACGTATTAAGGCACATTAATCGATATAGTTGCATTAGTCATACTTCTGTGACAGATCAGCGATTGTTGAATGTTCCTAAATCGTCTCTAATGCCACTAGAATATTGAACTTTTGTCATGCTTTTGTCATGTCATATTGTTACATTAAGATTTCAATTATGAGTTAAATCAACTGACCCATTTTTTGGTGAATCACCAATACGAAACTGTTCGGAAGTAAAGTAATCAAATGGGCAACAGTCCAACAGTGGACTATTAGGCAAGGAGCTAGTTAAAATAATTAAGATTGAAAGTCATCACAGAATCTGGGCTTGGGTTCAAAGTATTAAGCCTAAAAGTTTGGGATCATAAGATATTAGGTAGTAATACATTTCTTTTTGCGAATCCATCTGATAAGGAAAATGAACTGTATTTGTCTGTTATCATTGGGGCCAATGGCACTGGTAAAAGTGAAATTTTCAGAATGCTACTAACGGTATTGCGGACAGCTTACCTTAACTTTTATCAAGGAAAACAAGCAGCCTCCAAAGTAGCATTTGAGCTGACTTACGCTAATCATGGAGAGGTCTACGTATTGGGCAATGCAATCAGATTCCAAAATGGGGCATTAAATAGTTTTGCTTCTTTAATTCTTAAAAAAGGGAGTGATACGCTTGATCTAGCAACACAATTGGATATCGCAAAATCAAGCTTGCCTTTGGCCGTTGTTGGAAATTCATTCTTATTGATGGACAAGTTTATTTTCCCAAGAAATAATGAATTCAAAATATATTCCTACTTAGGAGTTCGCAACCGACCTCAACAAGCAAGTACAAGGTCTTACATTAAGAAAATAGTTGAACTGGTTGTAAAGGGTGTTGAAGAGTTTAATTTCCTAAACGGGCTTCAACAGATTTCACAACTATTCGGTAAAACCAACCAAATGTTTATTAGGTATGAAACTAGGTTGACCACCAAATTCTTTACGGGACGAATTAAGCCTAATCAGTTTGATGAGTATTTTTCGAGTATTGAGGCGCAATACAAAAAGTCCGAAAAGCAACCTCCATTTAAGCTGAGTAATTACAAGAGGATAAAAACTCAATTGGACAGCATTCAACAAATCTGTGATTTTCTCAATGATCTGGTTAATAACCATAGACTGGAGTCTAAACAATATAGAAAATCATCAAGGTCCCTAATCTATAACGTGACTGATTCAGAATCACATACTGAAATGCGAAGCGAGTATCAATTGCTCAAGTGGTTAGGAGAATTGCAGCTACTATCAACACCAACAATTTTGATGGGCAGTGAGGCTGAATATGGTTTGGAAGAAAGTAGTTCTGGTGAGTTTCATCTTGTTTCAACATTTATTGGGTTGATGGCCAGTATTAAGCCATATAGTCTAATAATGATCGATGAGCCAGAAATCAGTCTTCATCCTAATTGGCAAATGCAGTTCATTGACATACTACGGTCAATATTCAAGAATGAAGCCTATCGAACATGTCATTTCATAGTAGCAACTCACTCACACTTCATTGTTTCTGATCTACCGGGCAAAACCTCACATTTATTAGGGCTTAAGAAAGAAGAAGGTAAACTAGAAGTAGTAAAAATGAATCCTGATATAGATACATTCGGATGGTCAGCGGAGGAAGTCTTATATAAAATTTTCAATGTTCGTACTTCACGTAATTTTTACATTGAGAATAATCTCCGAGAATTGCTTTACCTCATATCTATTAAGTCTATTGAAAAAAACAAAATTCAGGAATTATTGGATGCTCTGACTCCGATAATGTTAAATGAAAGAGACCCTCTCAATCAAGTTATTCAAGGTGCAAAAAAATATTTGATGAGTATATGATAGAGAAATTGCCTTTTATATTAAAACTAGGCGATAGTGAAACTGCTATACTGGAAGCTAAGAAGCCTTGGACAGGAAACCAATGGAAAGACAAAGATTTCAAGGATATTGTAAAACCTAAAATTCTTGTGCAATTAAAATCTAATCAAGAGTGTTGTGCTTATTGCGGCCTCCGCTTTAAAGGTGAGAGAGACATGCAAATAGAACACATCGCGCCAAAGGCATTTAATCGCCGACCTCAATTCACTTTCACCCTGAAAAATTTAGTCTTATCATGCGTATACTGCAATGGGCTAAGTGTGAAAGGGACTACGGATACAATCCGAGATCCTGTTCAGGAGAGGTATGAGGATTGTGATTTTTTGCTAGTGCATCCATATTTCGATGACCCAGATGATCATTTTGACTGGACAGATGAAGATGATAAAATTATTATTCAAGTAAAGAATGATTCATTAAAGGCTCAATTTTCAATTTCAATGTTCGATTTGACTTCTTCAGGAATGACAGAACAAAGAGCAGGTGAGTCATTTAGAAGACGTAGACACATTAGTATGCCAAATACTTTTGAAGATGAGATTATTATTCAAAGTATCATGAATTATAAGGAGCAATAGAAATTAGCTCCAGTACAATTTTGGAGACTTGGGTTTTGATGAAATTATTCTGGCTCTAGTCGAATTTGACACCCCCTATAGTCACAGATTCAATGGAAATAAAGTTAGGAATGAGAACTACAAACGAACCAAGCTGTTCACAATCATTTTCATCAGTGAGATTCAGCTAAAGTCATGTACAGATATATGAACAGGTTGAATACTTGAAGGTACGTACATGGCCTTCCTCTTTTTAGCGAAGGCTGCAGATATAATTCTTTCAGTAATCAATTAGTCAGTTTAATGTCATACAATGGTTTTTTTGTCATTTATGATTCACATCAGAGCTAAAAATAACCCTTTATTAAAAGAGTCAACATATTTGAATGAGTAAACATACTATGGTAATAAGAGCTTAAAATGTATGTTATTCTAATTTAACTGCTTCAATGATACCCTATTGAGCCAATTTCTCTTTTGCCCGAGGCTCGCGCCGATTCCGTATTCAGGACGGTTGAATTTATGTCCCATGAGCTGACACTGGATTCTGTCTGGTGCATTCAATGCAGTAAGACGATCTTGAAAACTGTGTCGTAGGGAATAGAGCGAAACATCCTTTTCCATGAATAGCCCTTGTGCTTTAAAGAATTTATTCAATGTGGCCGATAAGTTATCTGACTTGTAACGGTATCGAGGGAAACCTTCAGGGCATTGTTTAATGGCTTCAAAGGCATATCCAACTAAGGGGATATCACGTTCACTATAGAGTGTTTTAAGCTGATTTTTCTTCTGTGGTCTTATTTTGAGATGAGGGATGTCATGATCAAGAATAATATCCTCAGCTAGTAGATCACATAGCTCTTTTGGTCTGGTACCAGTTTCTATAAGAATAAACAGTATTGCCCGAGCTTCTACATTGAGCTTGTTCAAATTAGAGCATTGAACAATATTCTTTAAGATAAACTCTGAATTGAGCGGTTTTCTGAACCTGCGACTAGTGTCCTTAATTGTAATCCTAGTCAAAACCCTGTTTGTGTCGATTTCTAGTCCAAGGTGGTCAATGACTGATGACAGCATCGTTTTGACCTGCACAAGTTGTTTATTGGCTGTATTGATTGCTATATCTTCTAGGTCTATTCGTTTGATCCACCAATTTTTGAAAGCAATAATATCTTCACGCGATAAATCATCTAAAGCTTTATTGCCTACAGTATTGATAAAGTTTGTGATCGCTCGTTCTCTTGGTACTTTCCATTTTCTTACCTGAAGGGCGGATTTACTAATCACTTTATCCTCATTTATTCTGAAATATATCTCGCTGACATCTGCTAGTAGAACGCGACTCTCATGGTTAGACCCTAATAGTGCTTCCTTGAAGATGCGGCGCTTAGGTTGTTTGTCTAGTGTTTCAACGCGCTGAACAATTTCTTCAATTGGGGCTTGGAAGAGAGCTTCTCGGCTTAGGTAAGAAAAGCCTAATTGTCTGGCAATAGCCACAATTGCATTAAATCTTTCTTGGTCGTGGGGTGTATTGGTACGAATAAGTTCAGACCAGTAATTTTCAATATGCTCGTCGAGTATCGTTGCGCGGCGTTCCGCAACTGATTTACTATCGGTTTTCAGTGAGATTCTGAGTACTTCTCGCGGAACAAAGGTGCGTACTTCTTCCGGCACCCATCGGTTATAGTAATAGCGATTTTGACGTTTGATAATATGCTTCACTGTGACAGTTCCTGTGACAATTCCTGTTACAAAAAACCATATACGAGACATGCGTAGGTGTCAACATATTTCTTAAATCGTTGATAATAAAGGGTTATTTGGGATGATCTGCTGTTTTGTGTGGTGCCTCCCGCGAGAGTCGACGTAAAAATCATGGCTTCATAAATCATTGACAAATAACAGAAATAAGTAGAGCCTGAAAAACTCCTGTGACAGGTCCTGTTACAATTCCTGTGACACTTTTACCGAGGACGGGTTGTTTTCATTGGCGAGATTAAGAGCCATATCCAATATCCTTTGTTGTTGCCTTTTTTTCTCAAGTTCAGCATGGACTCTCTCAAAAATTGGAAGATAGTCCTCACCATGTTCGGCCACTACTTTTGCAATGGTCTTAAGGCACTTTTCTAACCTTGCCACATTTATCATCTCATTAGAAACTTGTCGAGGAGTCGGAGCTATCTTATTCCCTTTCATCCCATTGATGACTTTTTCGAGCCAAAGACAGTCATCTTTATGTGCAGATTCAATTTGGACGGCTGAGCAGCGGTTCATATTCTATTCCTCCTTTGTATGCAAAAGAAAGTCTAAGTCTGGCTGTAAGGCAGATACTACGCACAAGAAGGCTTTGAGGTGCCGTTCCAGTCATCATTCCCATAACACCATTCCATTTGTGCGTCGAAAGGTGCAATGCGATTGTGCATCATAGCTCTCATCGGGCCAACAATGGTGTTGGCTCAAAAATCAATACTAATTGAAAGGAAAGATCATCATGTCTGATAACAGCAAAAATAAAAATGGAAATAGACCAAGCCATTCTGTTTACTTTCTCAAGGAAGTAGAGAGTCAAGACAAGCCCGTATGGGTTAAGGTCGGAGTAGGGTGGGCACATAAAGATAAGAGTGGACTTAACCTGGTTCTTGAAAATCTAGGCCAAGAGATCGCGCTTGTCGCTCGACAAAACACTAGTCAAACCCCAAAGCCACAATAACTGAAATTACAAGAGGAGAAGACCATCGGTCTTTTCCTCTTATTCATATAAGCTTATCGAATAGGAGTATAGTATAATTCAAGAACGATAATTACCCAGATTTGGATATTTTTTGCTGGCAGCTAACTACTTGCATTTCAGCTAATGAATGAGTCCCTTCATCGAAGGCTTAAAAGAATTACCAATGTATGCCAGGTACTCGAAGCAGTTCACGCTCGAAACTTGTAAAAACAATCTACACTTGCCAACACAGTGACCTGACAAAAAGGCCTCTATATTTTACACAGGTTTTTAAACCTCGAATACACTACAATTATTTCCTTATAATTGCTTTCGGTAATCTTGTTAAGATTCATTATTCAGTAAATTCTGAATTTTTATTTTAGCGGCAAGGTGTGATTTTTGCATAAATGTACTTATCAGGTGATGTTTTGTAGTATAAATATTTGATTATGTTCTCGAGGTTAAGCTCTCTTTTTGGGAAATTGGATAATACTCAACTTCTCTATTTATGCTTTATTGGTATCGCCGTTTTGACAGTGATTTTAGATTTTTCTATTTCCAATTCGACCACCAAATTACTATCCACTTTTGGTAGTGTTTTAGCAGGAATAGGTATTGCGAATTGGATAAATCACAATAATTCAAAGGACTTATTTGAAGGAAATAGAGAAAATCTCAAAGAAATGTACAGCTCAATCAGTAAGGAAATTGTGCAACACAACGATGACCTTGAAGCCAGGCTTAGCAAGGAGATAAAGCACTCGAACTCCTTCTTCAAGAATGAGATGCGCCCACTATTTGAGAGACTTGAATTTCAAGAAGAGGTGATTAGCACACTCCAAGAAGACCAAATTAAGCACCAGAATTCTCAAAAAAGTTATTTTGATAGGATTCACAAATGGGCTGAACGAATGTCAACATCAAAAGTCTCTTCTAAAGAGACTCATATCAAGGCTCTCAGAAAAAAATGGTTTGGTTACTATGTAAGTGAAAACGCCAACGGAAGTACAGTTTGGATGCATTGGGTATTAGACTTATCTGGCTCCAATCTACCGGGTCTACTTAATGTTAAATCGGAGGTGCGTCCTCCAAACAGTAATGATGATGATACTAGTAGGTACTACGAACAATGGGTACATCGTATAACGGGTTCTTCATCGGTAATCATTGAATCAATACCACTAGGGCATGAAGAATTTGCAAACGTGATGGTATTTCCTGTGATTCAAGGTGCTAACGGCCGCATGTACGGCATAACAGTATTACAAGGCTGGTCTGGGGACAGCAAGCGCTTAATTTGTCCCGTTGTACTCAGTACAACACCTATGAAAAATTGGACTAGAATTGGTCAAGTTTCAGATAAGAATACAGTGAGAGCTATTTATAGCGCGTGGCTAAAGCATATGGATAATTACCAGTTCTTGGTTAGTGGTGATCATATTGGGTCTAATCATGTTGACATAAGCTAAAGAATCATATATACTCAAGTATCTAATAATTCGGAGCATGATGCTTGACAGAAATCAATCGAAACTATCTTCTAGTATTGCTTTTAGCAGCCTTGCTTTCTTGTGGTAAAAAGATTGAAGGCATTGCAGACCGTGATGTGGTCACAAAAGAGTCTGAGCTCCTAAAGAGCGAGATTAAGGATATCGCACTGCGGATTGGTTATTTTTCTTCAGAAATATGCGAGAATAAGAATCTTTCACAATCTGAAAGATATTCTAAGTTTGATTCGATAGTAGAAATTGAAAAGACAGTCGCTAAAAATGCAAGAATTGAGTTGAGTGTAGACGGTTTGACTACGAATAACCATTACTATTTACTTACTGCTTGTGGAGCCAGAACTATTCCGGCAATAGCTTTTCATGATAATGACACTATATTTGATACGTTCGGTAATCCTGTGCAGACCGAATTTGAAATATCAGAGTGTTTTAGGTACCGATATAACTAATCTTCGAATTTATTCTTTTAGTGCATTGTTAACTAACGCTAGTAATTTTGCTTGCTCTTGATTTCCACTAGAAAGTAGTTAATTACTCTAATTCAAGCTGATCCTCTAAATTCCATCTCCATTTTGGAAATAAATGGTTCTTCATTGTCTGCTAATGGTAGGGTGTTTTCATCATTGGTTTTGAGGTAGATGAGGTTGCGTTGGGATAGTTTGATGTAAATGGGTTCTAGGCGGTAGCCCTGTATTCTCACAGTATAAGTAGATTGAAGGAGCGTAATTTCTTGGGTGTCGTCTTTATATTCCATCCGCACGAAATGGTTATGATTGTAGATGAGGTAATGACGCGTTCCATCACTAAGGTAAAAGTCAACGCCATCGGCTTTGCCTGTTTTGTAATTCAGGCCTTCTCCGAATAATAAGGTTTCACCTTCTTTTGGTTCCTTGGGAAGTGGGTAACGGTCTACTCGGAATTTATATGTCTGGCTCAATGTTCGATCCTTTTCGTGTGATGATTTTTTCCTGATCAAAGTCTTTCCTTAAGCTCGCAAGTCGGGCAGGGTAGACTTGGCTTTCCAACTCTAACGCTGACATACGTTCACCGTGGCGTGAGGCGTGTTCTAGTAAGTCCTCTTTGCTATCGGTGTAGATAGTTGCCTCTTCGCGCCCTCTTGAGACACTGACATAGAACTGCTTTTGGCTTGTGGCTGGGAATGTGTCAGCAGGTTGCGCGATCAGGACGCGGTCAACTGTTTTCCCTTGGGCGGCATAGGAAGTACTACAATATGCATGACGGAAATTCCCAAAACTTGGCTCGATATAGATTGTCTTGCCGTGCCCGCCAACGACCTGAGCTTTGATCGTACCATCCTTCTCAAACCCTGTGATTGCAAGCTGAGTGCCGTTATTAAGGCGATGATCTAATCGATCAAAGCCGTTCCTCGTGACTGTGATCAGATCATTACGGGTTAGGGGAGTGGTTTCTGATTTATAGACATCGAACTTGTCTGGCTTGGTCAGATCAAGTGTATAGGCTTGTCCGGTATCGGTCTTGAATATCACTTGTCCTGAACTGACTTGCGCAACGGTACATTTTTCACCGCGCTTGACACCTTTGATATTCTGATTGAACTGCAATACCTGACCAGCTTCAAAATTTCTGGCATCGGATTTTTCGGCTTCTGTAAAGTAGAGGTTTCTTAGAGTTGTATAATCCTTATCTCGTTTGCCGATCATCTCACTTCTTTTAAGCTTGTCTCGGATAGCGGAAGTCACTTCTCTTGCTTGATCATTGGTTGGTGAGATCACAAGTGCTGACTTGTTTTCTAATCGCGAGCTTAAATAATCATCGCTTAATCGATTAATTAGATCAGGTTGCTTGGCTTCTTTGATTGCTTTCATGCCGTCCAGTTTGGCAAAGGCTTTATCCATTTCACCTCGACTGATCAGGTCTACCGCTTCGCGGTAATCAGCCGTCCTTTGTCGGTAGATACGATTAACGGTCGCCGGGCTTAACCCACCGAGCTTTTGTAAAATGCGCAGTGCGTCACCACGCTTGACGGCAGTATGTTGTCTAGTATCACCGGACAGGACAACACGGGCATTTTGCTCTTTAGCAATCTCAAATAAATCTGCCATATCGCGGGTGCCCAAAAGCCCAGCCTCATCAACCCAGATCACCTGGTCTTTCGTTAGGGCTTGAATTTCTTTACTGCTAAGGAGGCTGTGCACCGTATCAGCGTCCTCAAACCCCTCTGCGCGTAACACCCCACGGGAGCTTTCGGCAGTAGGCGCAAAAAGAAATACTTGCTTGCCCTTTTCTTCCAAATGCGCAACAGCCGTTTTGGTTAGCGTTGTTTTACCTGTACCAGCCCCTCCACGAATAAAGACGTACCGATCTGGAGAACAAAGGACATGGCGTACAGCCTGTGATTGCTCTGCGTTCAGTCCTTCGAACTGAACATCACTTTTCATGGTGTAGAGTGGATTGAGCTGACCACGACCTTCGCGGGCAAGGCCTACCATACGACGCTCTTCCCATTGTACTTTTTGCGTAGTGACGAGTGTCTGATAGCCGTCATCAACTTTGAAGAGACGGTCATCATTTTTGTAACGTGTATCTAAGGCTTCAGGCTTGATGTGTCCCTGATCAACAGCCTGATGATAGGCGGTTGCCAGTATCCGTCGTTCAGGGCTAACACTGGCGCGCTCAAAGCTGTGATCAATGGCATGATCAACACATTCCTTAATACTTAAAGGCTGAGGGGTAGGAGTGTCGTCAGTCAATAGCTCAATGCCTTGTTGCTCTAATTGGCTTTGCCAATTTGTTGTAAGCTCACTCATAGATTGACCTTTGAGCTTCTTTGACCGCGTGCGGGCTCCTAACTCTGCCAATTCTTCCGGGTCGGTAATGCCTTTTTCTGTCGCAAAGCGTCCGATTTCATCGGTGCGTTTCGAGAATAGACGTGTCGCTTGTTTGTTGATTTCAGCCACCTCAAAAGCTGATCTTGTTTTTGTCACACTATAGTCAAGCTCAGAAATCTTATCAGCCAGCACTTTATGAAAGTAGGCTTGATAATACGGCATGTCCCGTTTGATATCCCTGAATTGCGCCGCCTTAAACCGTTCTTCAATAGGGTCATAAGTGGTATTGAATGTAAAGACATGCGCATGAAGGTGAGCGTCTGGTAAAGCGCCTGATACTGGCCTTGCTGTCTGATGCACAAAGGAGGCATAGATCAGTTCATGTGTGTCTCTATTCTCGTTTTTACCACCTCGGCGCACTCGGGTTTTCATGTCAGCTTCAATCAGTTTCATAGTCTGACGAACTGAAGCCTCAAATGACTCCAGTACCCTCGTGTCTTTAGAAAATACATGTAAGAGCGAGACTGATTTAGGGCAATGAAAATTAATATCATAGCCGACCGTTCTGTTTTCTTGTGTTCGCGGTGTTAGCTGTTTACCTGTTGTTGGATTGATGTTATCGCATAGGGCGTGAAAGACTTGTCTGGTTGCAACCGTATCATTGAGGCCTAAACGCTGTGCCACCTTGCCCATTATGCGTCCTTCAAGCTCTTGATCTTCCAGATAATAATCCGATGCCTGTAAGGCAGCATCGAAATACTCCTTGGCCTGAAGGCTCGTCTGACTTTGAATCATACGGATCATGGTGCGGTTCCTAAAGTTGTTGCTAACGTCTGATGGAATTGAAGTTAATCAAACCGTTACACAATTAAAACGCACAAGCCGTGATTTGTGATGTTACCACGCATGATTTTATCTCTTTAAGTTGCGAGTTCGTTCCAGTTCTTCATGGCAGAGATGTCAAAGCCTTGGCTCTGGCTTATTCCTCATCTTTTGGTATGTAAGACAATCAGGTTCTTAGACCCCTTTTAATAAGTGATTGATTTAAAGACCACGGAGCCTGCCAGACCCCGCTTGTCTGTCAATAACGTATTTTCCCCTCTTCGGGCTTTGCCCTGCGATTCCTCGCGCACCAAAATACTATGACAGCCTGCCCTCAATGGGTCTGTCTTAAGTCTCCTTGTCATCAACCACAAAAAAAGGAGAGTGAACCATGACAGATTTTAATACAACCAGTGACAAGGAAGCACCTCAACGCCCAACGCACTTAGCCTACCGAGTGGAAGGTAAAGGACGATCAGCAAATTGGATAAAGCTTGGAGCCTGTTGGTCACACAAAGACGACAAGGGGTTTGATTTAATCCTCAACTCCATTGACAAAGATATTCGCCTTGTCATCCGTCGCAACGATCCCGCAACCGACCAATCATAACCCATAAGCCCGAAGGTCTTAAACGCTTTCGGGCAAACCCAATTTAGGAGAAATACAATGACAGATAATCCAATTAACGAAGACGCTGAAATCTTATCCAGACAGAATGATGAGTTTAGACAAGGCATCCAACTCATCCCAATCGGAACTATTGATATCGCAAGGCGCACAACCAAACTCAAAGGTGAGATTGTGACCACCATAGGGGTGCATACGATGACA
>JAVKDO010000017.1:0-7740 GCA_040222235.1 Cyclobacteriaceae bacterium | reverse complement strand
CCTCATCTATGTTACTATTGAGCAGAGAAATATTTTCTGATAAGAGCTGCGGTCTATCCTTGCTCACCTGGAGTGAAATTGAAAGTGTGGCGAGCCGCTGCTGGATACTATCATGCAGCTCATGGGCAAGCCGAGAGCGTTCCAGGTCCTCAGCCTGCATGGAGGCCATCATCACTTCTTTTTGTAGCCGTGCGGCTACTACTTCTTCCTGTAGCTTGTTGCGCTCAGTGACATTACGACCGATATTACCAAAACAGAGAAAATGGCCATCATCATCAGTTACTGCGACCACCACACTATCAAGAGTTAGTTTTTCACCATCTCCTGGTCTATAGACATCCACTTCTTCGCGATCCACACCACCTTCTTTGATCAATTTGAGGACATTGAGTTTTCTAGCTTCAAACTGTGTGGGATGCATCAGCTTACGTACTTCCTGGCCTAAATAATCCTCACTACCGTAAAAATTACGAGCAACCTTGTTCATGTAAAGGAACTTCATATCACGATCAAAGAAAGCGACAAAGTCTCCACTATTGTCAAGCACCGAGAGCATCGTTCGGTTCGCTTCGTTTTGTCTCTTTGCCTCAGTTATATCACGGCTCACTCCTAGAAGTCCCATGACTCTCTTCTCCTCATCGAGAATAGGCAGGTTGGTGGATTGCACCCAACGAGTACTACCCTCTTTATCTATGAAGGATTTCTCTATATTTACAAACGACTTACCCTCCTCGATCACAGCCCGTTCATGTTCTTCAAATTGAACGGCATTTTCTGGATGGATATCAAAGTCTGTCTTTCCTATGAAACCTCTCCAAGAGTCCAGGCCATTTACGTCAGCCATGACCTGACTCGCCACTATGAACTTTCTATCAAGGTCTTTGATGAAAATATAATCATAGGTATTATCCATCATGTTGATCATGTAGCGATTGAGTGAGGTATAGACAGAGATGTCTTCTGTGAAGCAAGAGAGTCCTGCCACTTTTTTATCAATCATGATAGGGTTGAGATAGGTCACGAAATTTCTATAGGTGCCGGTGATATCTGTGTAGTCCTCTACATCGTATTTTTCTCCGCAGAGCCCCTGGGCATACCTTTCTATCCATTCCTTCTTGTATTCCTCAGGGATAAAGTCACTTAGATCATCACCAATCTTGATTTGCCTACCGGAAATGCCGTATATGAACTTTGTGAAATTAGAATTGCACACAATAACATGAAGATTGAAATCAAGTAAGTAGACCAGACCAGCAGAGTTTTCAATGAGCGATTCAAGGTTGACCTTATATTGCTCTAGTGTTTGCTCCGCAGCTTTACGTTCTCCTATAGCCTTCTTCAAAGTCAAGACCCATGTTAGCAGCATGGACACGATTCCAAATGCAATTATGCTAATCGTGAAAATCAGATCTGTGTTGGTGTTTTGAACTGATTTACTACCTAGGCTCCATTTTTGCATGAGCTCAGCACGACGCGCATCGGGTATTGCAGCTATTGCTTTGTTGAGAATGGAAGTGAGTAGCCGGTAGTCCTTGCGAATGCTAAAAACTGCTTCATAGCCCTCACCAGGCACCAAATAAGCCAGTTTGACCCCTGGAATGACATTGGTAGAGAGATAGTAATCCAGGTCAATAGCCCCAAAATAGTAATCGACTTGCTTAGTGAGTAGCGCTGCAACTATTTCTTGTCGATTGGTGAGAACAACTTTTTTAAATAGGTTAAGACTATCTATAAAATTACTTGAGAACTTATCTGATCCTTGTACAGCTACCTTAGCACCTGACATGGATGTGATGTCATCAGGAATTGGTTTATCTACGTGACTATAAAATCCAGCGTCAAAGTTTATATAGGAGGAGGTAAAATTGAATGCTTTTTCTCGCTCTTGTACACGGGACGAGTAGGTGAGACCATCTACTTTTAAATCAATAGCATCCTGAACGAGCTCGGACCAATTTCCTGGCTGGATAGTGATCTGAAGTCCTGTTAGTGACTCGATTTCATCGAGTATATCTCGATCATAGCCTTCGACCTGCCCTAGGTCATTGACAATGACCAATGGAGCCCAGTCTTTATCTCCTCCAAAAGTAACATTCTGATGAAGGGTGATCCAGGTTTTTTCTTCTTCTGTAAGAGTTACTTGACCAAATGCGCCAGTGCCTAGGTAGGTGAAAAATAGTACAATGATCAGTCTTAACATATTGCCCTCAACTAGCTTGAATTGTATTCACACAGAAGACTAAATATACCAAGCATTAGCTATTTTGACTGGACGAACGGCATCAAAACTTATCAGCCGATACGTTCACTGAATGAACACTAAAAAGCTAATACGAGTATAGCCAAAATCGCAAGTGTATACAGTAGGAGTGAAATGTACTTCGTCCTCCAAATGCCGTTGAAGTTGAACTCCGCAAATTCAAGCTTGTTATAAGTCAGCGTCTTGATATTCTCACTAGCAGTAGCGCCAGATATGATTGAGACTATTACTCCGGTAGCGAAAGTCACGATAAAGCCCGTAAGATTCCACCAGAGCCAAGAGATATTGGGAAAGTAGACCCAGAGCGTCAAGTTGAATGCAAAACCTGTGATGAGGCCTATCAGAGCTCCCAGGTTACTAGTACGCACGGTAAACAGACCTAGCAGAAATACTCCTAGAATAGGTCCATTGGCGAGCGAACTGATCTTGTTGATGGAGACGATGATACTATCACTAATACCCCCGACAAAGAAGGCAAATATCATGCATACGGTACCCCAAAACACAGTCAAGCCCTTGCTGATCCATAATTCCTTTTTCTCTGTCACGTCCAACTTCAACCCGTCCTTGATAATGTCCTGCATCGTGGTGGCGCTCAGTGAATTAATTGTACTATCTAAAGACGACATTGCGGCAGAGAAGAGTCCTACAAAAAACAGTCCTACAAATCCGGGTGCGAACTGTGATTGCACAAATACAGGAAGGGCAAGGTCGATGATTTTGCCACCACTTTCATTTTCCGGTAGGGTAGCATAAAACTCAGGATTGATCACTGTATATGCACCCAGACAGATGCCAAGAAATAGATAAGTCAATACTAAAGGAAACCTTAATAGTCCATTGATATACAGTGAGTTGAGTGTCGCTTCTGTGTCTTTGGTAGAGAGCTGCCTCTGGACTTGTGTTTGGTCAAAACCATAGTAGGCGACATAGAGGAATATACCTCCGAAGAACATGGGCCAGAACGCAAAGTCATTGCCATTTACACCGAAGTTGCTGAAGTCAACGGCTTGAAGTCGCTCTGGTGATATTTTGTCAATCATCGAAGAGAAGCCGCCCAACAGATCGACAGAGATGAAGATGACAAATATGATACTTGCATATAGGATGATCATTTGGATCACGTCAGAGAGTATCACTGCTTTCATACCGCCTATCGTATCATAGATGATAGTAATGATGCCTAGCACTATTGCTGACCAGAAGAAGCTCATGCCCGTACAAAAGGCGATCACGTGTGATACTCCGTAGATAATAACACCTGTTGCAAAGGCTCTCAGCAACTGGAATAATATACTGAGCGCTATTCTCGTACTTTGCCCAAAGCGATCTCCGAGATATTGATAGATGGAAATCACCCCCTTTTTCTTGAATACGGGAAGCACAAAGATCATGAGGAACACCATGGCTACTGGAACAGCCAGTTCATATTGGAGCCAAACCATCCCGCCACCTACTGCGAAGGCAACAAAGGCCGGAGCTCCCAAAATGCTATTGGTGGAGCACTGGGAGGCCATAATCGACATTGCGGTAGGGAAGGCGCCAAAGGAATTTCCACCGAGGTAATAGTCCTTCTGGTTCTTTTGTCCTCTGGAGAGATACACGCTGAGCATGATCATCCCAAATAGGTACAAGCCAATGATTACCCAGTCAATAGTCGCAATTTGCATAGTCCTGATTTTGTGTTTGGTGGTTAGGTCATTTTAAATTTAAGCGAAAATAGTAGAAGCATAGAAAACTTAAAGACTAAGTGGCTTATTCACTCGATATTAGGCTTGATCTTATTTGGTTTCGGTCTTTCGCTTACTGGAGAGGCCATTATCGCGAAGATGAGTGAGCCCACGGATCTTTGGTGGATAGGCTGTGGTACTTTGGCATTGATAGTCACCAACTGTGGGCTGTGCGTATTTGGGCAGGGTGTAGTTTATCGTACCCGAATGTTCAAACTTTGATGTGCGCTGATATATAGGGTCATTACTGTAAGTAATCATTTCAGCTAGTAATCTGATCAGCGTTATCTGTCAGATTTTCGTTAAATTTATACTCGACTGATAAGCTCATGGAAGCACTCAAGCATTCAAAATATACTTATGCCGACTACCTTACCTGGGATGATGAAGATAGATGTGAGATCATTGCTGGTGAGTTTTACAGCATGTCACCCGCTCCGATTAGAAAACACCAGAGAATTGTCAGTACATTAACTGGTGAGATTTACGGTTATTTAAAGGGAAAGCCATGTGAGGTTTATAGTGCTCCCTTTGATGTGAGATTGTCAGAGGATACTTCCTATGATCATTTTATAGAAAATGTAGTGCAACCCGACTTGAGCGTCTTTTGCGATAAAAAAAAACTTGACGATAGAGGAGCTGTTGGAGCGCCGGATCTTGTCATTGAGGTCTTGTCGCCATCAACGAAGGACAAGGATATGAATACAAAACTTCTGTTATACCAGCGGTTTGGGGTAACAGAATACTGGATTATTGACTTAGACAAAGAAGTCGTTTTGACTTATACGATCGACGATTTTGGTAGGTATCCAGAGGCTATTTCCTTAACTGACCCGTCTGATGTGTTGACGTCCAAAGTGCTAGAGTCCTTTGAAATCAGGTTGTCTGAGATATTTCGGTAGGTACTAAAATGCTAATACTAGAATAAATATAATATGATCTGGCTAGTAAGTTTTTTAGTGGTTGCCTTGGTATTTCAAGTGGGCCTGTTCTTTATGATACGGAAGAAGAGGAAAGAAATGAAGAAGAATGATATTCTCAGCCGATATAACATCAACTCACGTGCGGATCTGTTTAAGGTATTGGCAAGCCAGGATCTCGATGAAGAGGATAGACATAAACTCCAGCTCCTCTATGATGGCGAAGATGAGCCGATCGATAATTAGGAACCCGCTACAATTGTCCTGAAGATCCTCGTATTGACGATCATCGAAACAATACCTCCTATCACATAGGAGGAAGCAATAGCTCCAAAAATCCCAATCACTCCAAAGTAATGCCCGCCAATAAATGCCAATGGGATGTAGATGATGAAGTTCTGCCCTGCAATAATATATGACGCTTGCATAGGCTTATCGATAGTGTTGAGATTGGCGTTGATGATCTGCACAATGCCTTGAAAACCGAGGCTGAAAGGTATTATCATCAGGAACAAGCTAAGGTTCTCTATCACCAGCTCGCTATCGGTAAAGATTTGTGCAATTGGTTCTGTAAAAGGTATGAGCAGGGCAGCCATGACCAGACTCCAGGCTATTGCGAATTGATTGCTACCGCGAATAGACGCCCTGATTCTATCATATTTCTTCGCACCAAGGTTCTGACCAGTAAAGGGGCCAATAGAAGCAGATAACGCAATCAATACGCTTGAGGCTAAGAATTCTATGCGTGTACCTACGCCATAGGCTGCTACTGCTGCCTCACTGTAGCCGGCTAGTAGAGCGGTCACAACTCCAGAGGCTAAAGGAGTCACCATTCTGGAGATACCTGAGGGTAGCCCAATGCGAAGTATAGATCGCCAGCATCCATAAAGTATCGATTTAGCAGGAATCGTGAGTGTAATCAGCTTCTCTCTCTTATATAGAATGTACAATGCCAGCACCATTGTCATCGCCCTGGATATTGCGGTAGCGAGAGCCGCTCCCTCGATACCCATAGCTGGAAATGGCCCGTACCCGAATATCAGTAGGGGGTCTAGAATGCCATTGATGATCACAGCAAAGAGCATGATGAGACTTGGCGTCTTGGCATCACCGGTGGCTCTGATGGCGCTATTGCCGATGAAGGGAATCACGACGAACAAAATCGCCATGTACCAGAGCCTCATATAGTCCTCGATATAGGGAAGAATTTGTTCGCTTGCTCCGAGCAGCCTAAAAGTAGGCTTGATCGTCAAGAGACCAAGAGCGACGAAGACACTGGCGAGCAAAACCCCTAGGAATAGGCTGTCGGTAGTTTCGCGGGCAGCTTTTTCATAGTTATTGCTTCCGATGGACTTAGATATCAATGCAGTAGCGCCAATGCCAATACCTTGCACCAGCGAAAAGATGACCATAATCACCGGGAAAGTGAAGCTGAGTGCTGCGAGTTGATCAGCACCGAGTTGCCCTACAAAGTAGGTGTCAATTAAGTTGAAAGCTACCATGCTTAAGATACCAAATATCATAGGTATCGTCATGTTGGTAATGTGCTTCCTAATTGAGCCTTCCGTCAGGTCTCTTTTTTTCATTGGATGGTGCGCTTTAATTAGCTTTAGCCCATGAACCGCTGGCTACTGCTTATTGTTGGGTTGTTGATTGCATTTGGCAGCTATGGCCAAAAGATAACTGGTATTGAGACAAAACTGATTACTTCAGATAAAGAAGGTCAGGACGGAATGTATAGTTCAGTCCAATTTGATGAAAATGGTAATGTAGCCACATTAAAGACTCCCTGGGTCAAGTCCTACTTACCAGTGAATATTACTTCAGCGGAAATCTTCCGCTAGTACTATTGGCGGTAGATCTCGGTGTGGCTCAGTTTCCATTGGTATATGGTGCAGATTGGATGAGCCAGTACAGAACAGCCATATTTGGCGATTGTCAGGGCCGTCCCGATTGCCAGCTCAATATGAACATGGACCTGAATAAGGTGCGCATGATGTCTACCACGAAGCAAGAAATGATAGAGGAGATATTTGATAAATTCAATGACCCGAATACCAAAGAACTATCCGAAATAGTAGCCAAGCACCATCTGACTTATAATAATGACGGGGCAATCAAACAATTAAAATATGAGCGTATAGAATCCAATGTGCTGTCAGAGGCGGTACTCAATCAATTCGTCTATACGAGTGATGGGGATTTGGCTCAATACATGACGGCAGATATCAATTCGGGTATCCGGAAGAACTTTTCCTTTATCAGAGAAAATGATAAGCTGACTGGAATAGCCTGGGCCACTTGGAATGAAAAAAAGGGAAAATGGAATAGAGCGAGTAGGATTAGTCTAACCTACGATCTGGAGACCAATCTGTTGCGGTCAGCGACCTATACTGATATGAAGGGTCGCCAGGAGTACGTTCAGGAGTTTATCTACTCCTATGACTGAACATATCGCGAATACAACACGTTTTTCGAGGAGCAACTAAATTAAAGAAAAGGAGGATTAGAATATGACTGAGTTAGCAACTTTCGGAGCTGGATGTTTTTGGTGCACCGAAGCTGTTTTTCAAAGATTGAAAGGTGTGGAGAAAGTAGTGTCTGGCTTTTCTGGTGGTGACATTAAGAACCCTGCCTACCGTGAAGTGGTGAGCGGAAGAACCGGACATGCGGAGGTGACCCAGATGACCTTTGATCCGTTAGTGATTAGCTATGAGGAGCTCTTGGAGGTGTTTTGGAAGACGCATGATCCCACCACGCTCAACCGTCAGGGAGCTGATGTAGGCACCCACTATCGCTCGATCGTGCTGTATCATTCCAAAGAGCAGGG
>JAVKDO010000016.1:0-4973 GCA_040222235.1 Cyclobacteriaceae bacterium | reverse complement strand
ATACATCGGAGATGAGATCGTCATATCATGGCCTATGGAGGTCGGTGTGGCACATGCCAATTGCATCCGCTGCTTTTTTGCCATGCAGAAGGCACTAGCCCAGCGCCTAGAGTTCTTCCAGAGAGAGTTTGGCGTCAGCCCAAAGTTCAAAGCCGGGCTACATGCTGGACAGGTGACCACCGGCGAGATTGGGGCATTAAAAAAGGAGATCGCCTTTAGCGGAGATGTGCTCAATGTCACCGCCCGTATTCAGGGCTTATGCAACGAGTACCAGGCGGACCTGCTCGTATCCGGAAGTCTGCTCGAACAGCTTGACCTACATGAGGCCTTTAAGACGCGCCACTTGGGTCAAAGGCTGCTCAAAGGCAGAGATGAGCCCGTGGAGGTGTATGCGGTTGGCCAGGTCAGCAACACTTGAAGACTTGACTAAGGATAGGGCGATGAGGATATTCTGTGATTCGCTCTTAAATCGAATATCACAATATGTCCCTCGAATCGCTAGGATGGAAATAAGAGAAGAAATTATGAACTTGCTGTATAATGACCTTCCTCAAATACACCGGCAAAGACCTCCAGGACATCTCCTGGGAAGAGTGGATCGAGCAGAAGCCGGAAGTGCTAAGACCGATTGCTGGTAAGTGGTTTGACATCATCAAGGAAATGGGGTCAGATGTGCAGCCCATCTTTCATGACAACTATCCTATTGGGTGCGTGGACGCAGCGCCTTTTGCCTATGTCCATGCCTTTACTGCGCATGTGAATGTAGGTTTCTTCCATGGTGTGGATCTGCCTGATCCTGCCGGTTTGCTGGAAGGAACCGGTAAGCGCATGCGGCATATCAAGCTTAGGCCTGATGCCATGATCAACGAAGAAGCCATCCGCGAAATCATCCAACACGCTTATCTGGATATCAAGGAGCGGCTATTGACAAAGCCATCTTTTTGATGGCTTCCATAACCAATAAGGAACAGATCAGACCTTAAGGTAGTTACTAGTAAATGCTTGGATATTCGAGCACTCAACCTTCGAGAGTGAAACCTTTTCGCGGAAGTGTTCTTTTTTTGGTCTTTCCGAGGGTAAATTATAACTAAATGAAGATTTCCTTTCACCATAACAGTGTCTTAGACGTGCTCAAGTGTTATTTTTGAAGTTAGAAGAAGCCAAAGATGAGTCTAAAACCGACTACACAGTATACTAAAAGTGGAAGCATAAATATAGCTTACCAAGTTTTTGGCTCTGGTTCCAGGGATCTAGTATATATACCGGGATGGATATCTAACATCGATTTGATGTGGGCTTGTCCTGAGCTTGTCCATTTTCTGTTGGAACTGGGTAAAATGGCACGTGTCATTCTCTTTGACAAAAGAGGCACTGGACTCTCTGATCGTATCGTGGAGTTTTCTACGCTTGAAGAGCGCATGGACGACATTCGTGCAGTGATGGATGCAGTAGGGTCAAAGAAGGCAGTGCTATTCGGTCACTCTGAGGGGGGGTCGGTATCAGCACTGTTTGCAGCCACCTATCCGGAGCGAACCATATCATTGATTACGTTCGGGATTTTTGCGAAGAGGAGATATACCCCAGAATATCCTTGGGCTCCAACTGATGATGAGCGCCAGGAGGTATATGATATGATAGAGCGTAGCTGGGGAAGTGGGGATATGAACCTGGAAACACTTGCCCCTTCCAAAATTGATGATAAGTCTTTTATGGATTGGCTGGCCAGCTATTTCAGGTCAGGAGCAAGTCCAAGTGCCGCCTTGGTACTGACAAGGATGAATACCCAGGTAGACATCATCGATATCCTGGATTCCATAAAGGTACCGACGCTGATCATGCAGCGAACCCACGACATAGATGTCAAAATAGAGGAAGGTCAATTTATAGCGGAACGTATCAACAATTCGAAGTTTATTGAATTTGATGGCAGAGATCATCTTTTTTGGGTGGGTAACTCAGAGGAGGTGCTGCAGGAGATGAGGAAGTTTTTGAAAGAAGTCACTCCAGATCAAAATCATGAGGAAAAGCTATTTACAATAGTGGCGGGGAGATTTATGGATGGCCCTGCTCAGTCCGACACTGAAAAGCTCATGGGGGAACTCATTGAAAGGGCAGGTGGTGGTAATATCCAATTTTATGGTAATCAGTTCATTTCGACCTTTAGCGGCGCGAGTAGAGCAGTTCATTGCAGCATGGATCTGGTGAATTTTATGGAGAGTTTCAGTATTGATATTTCTGTAGTGACTGACATGAGAGTTGGTACCCCAAATGGTGATCGGCTGATAAGCAGTGAGAGTATGGCCTTTATCGACCTACTACTTGAAAAAACGCTAAGTCATCAGGTTTTCGCCACGCAGGCGGTGAAATACTTGCTGTCTGGTACTGATATTCAGTTTTCAGAATTCGAACCCGTGGCTTCCGAACATTATAGCACCATATTGTACAGAGTCACTGACCCTGATGATGAGCCTATAGTTTATGATGGCCCCACGATTTTAAGAGGGAATTCATTTTTAGAGGGCATACTCAAGGTGATAGAGAAGAATTATGATAATGAAGATTTCAGTATTGATATGCTTTGTAAAGAGGTGGGGATTAGCGAAAGGCATTTACAGAGGAAGATAAAAGCGATTACGAATAAATCACCCAATCAACTCATCTCAAGTGTCCGACTTCACAAGGCAAAGGAACTGCTTGGTCAAAGTGCTAATAACATCTCGCAAGTAGCTTATATGACCGGTTTCAACAACCCATCCTACTTTGCTAAGTGTTTTAAGAGAGAATTTGGGAAAAGCCCGTCTACTATTATGGCTTAGCTATATATCCGAATTTCATATTTGAGACGGTTTTGTGTCTAAGATTGGCGGTTTTGTGATCATGCAACCTACGAGGGTGCTCTACATTTACGGTAGAATTAATAAATAATCTTAGAAAAACAATAGTGCCGTATGGAAGTCATTTCAGCACGAAATCCTGCACAAATGTATCCTGGATGTCTTGTTGAAATGCCTTTCACAAAGTTGAGTATAAGTCATAGGAGTAGTGGAGATAGGTCTCGTTTTCCTAGTCAACTGGTTGGATTGAAGTATGCCGTAATTATGAATTACAGAAAAAACACAACTCTAGTCGAAATGAAATTTACTTATATCCTCATAGTACTAGTTTTGACATTGATCAACCCACACTATTCATTCTCACAGAATAGATGCCTGGTGGACCATGGCACAATTGAGTTCAAATCAGAGGCTCCATTGGAGCTTATAAGCGCTAGCACCTCTTCATTTGTTGGGATTTTGGACTTAGACAGAAATGCCTTTGCTATTTCAGTACCCATTTTTTCTTTTAAAGGTTTTAATAGCGCGCTTCAGAGAGAGCACTTCAATGAGAATTATATGGAATCTGAAAAGTACCCCAAGGGTATTTTTAAAGGACTGATCTTGGATGAGGATGTTGAGTTATCAAAAAATGGTTACTACTCCGTCTCAACTATGGGCGAGTTAGTCCTCCACGGTGTTGAAAAAAAGAGGAAGATATCTTGTGAGATTAAGGTAGAAGATGATTTGATCACAGTGAAGTCAGAATTTGATGTGCTTCTCGATGATCATAAAATCAAAATACCTACGATTGTGAGTAAAAAGCTTTCAGAAATCATACATGTCAGTATTGAGGCCACTTTTGTAAAAAAATCATGACAGTCTTAGGTAAAAAGAAGTTGAAAGTTTGGTCCTACGTATTTGAGTTCTTTGTCTTGTTTGGAAGTATTTACATCGCTTTCGAACTTGAGGAATGGGACGAAAACCAAGATTTCACAGATCGAGAGGTGGCCTACCTGGCCAGTATGTACCAAGACCTCTCTAAGGACCTGAATCAACTTAACAGGAGAGTAATAGAGTATGATGAGAAGATTCAGAGCGCTGATCGGGTCCTGGAATTACTGGAAGAGCCATACCCTTTCATTCAGCAGGAAGTTTCGTCTGAACTGAAGCAGCACCTCTTTACTCACTTTAACTACAACCCTGTAAACAATACAGTCACGACTTTAAAGACAAGCGGAGATTTGAAGCTCCTAAAGAATCATGAGTTCAAAATACTACTTTCTGAGCTGGATAAATCCCACGTTTCTACCATGCACCAAGGTGAGATATTCAATAGCTATATAGAAGGGAACGAATGGTCGGGCTTTTTTATCAATAATTTCAATATTCGAAATTTTGAAAGCATCAGCCAGGATCCCAATTTTTCTATACTTTTCCGCAATAGGTTGAGACATTATATTGCTTTGGCAGAGAGCTACTATTTTCATATGCAGGGGAGCTTGAAGAAGACTGAAGAAGTCAAACTCGCATTAGAGGAAGAAATGAGTAGAAGAGATTTATCTGAGTCGCTTTCTTCCCAAAATGACAATTCCGAAGAAAGTGAATTGGATATGCTCAACGATGAGTTGGACGATCTGTTTGATGATCTTGGGTCAAGTGACACCTTATCACAGGATTCAAATGAGGAAGAGCTGGATTTGGACACTGATTCGGATAGTGGAACAGATTACCTGCTTGAGGAGTTGGAAAAATCAAACTGAAGCCATTCGACGAATATGTTTTTATACTCGTTGAGTGCAACGCGCTTCTATCAACGAAGAGGTTAGCAACATGTGCTAAGACATCATTTTCTGAGTTGGGTTCAAGTACCACCTGAATTCGACTTTAAAACACTCTAAAATTGTCATATCGCAGTGTAACCGAGATATCTTCTTAAAAAGGAGGAAAGAACTATATTCTCATTCCAGTTTTAAGCATTAATAAGGTTTCCTGCCCTCCGGCAGGCGGGCTCCAATGGTACCAATGACGTATGCCTTCCTGTCAGTCTGAGCTTTGGTCGAAGACTTGTAGGGAAATCCTACTGACGATCCTTCGACGAGCTCAGGATGACCAATAGCACCGAGCGATACGTCATTGTAATTTGTGCGTTTGAAACCC
>JAVKDO010000015.1:0-101751 GCA_040222235.1 Cyclobacteriaceae bacterium | reverse complement strand
ATACCGGTACGTGATTCACGTGTCACCACAATCTGTTGCTTACTGCGACTGTGACCTATACTGGCAATAACCGGCACGTTCGTTTTCTTGCCTACTTCATCAGGATTATCAATAGTCCTATCCAGAAAAACCATCAAAGCCATCACCAATAAAGGAAAGGCCATAGCAATTCCTCCGTATAGCGCATAGACTTCACTGGGACTTCTGCTAATACTCCCAACGACCCGTGGACTCATCAACAATATCGTTTGTGCCATTGCGGTAGCTTGATTAAGCTTGATTTGCTCGCGCTGTTGTAGTATACTGAAATACAATTGTTCCTTCACGTTCAGCAACCTCTCTATTTTTTGAGAGGGGATTCTCAACTCTGTGGAGGCCACCAATACATTGTAAAGCGAATCTCTTGTTAACTCAATTTCTTTCTTGGCCCTATCTAGTTTCGATAATTCCTCCTCAATTCCGGTGATAAGATAGGTTCTGATAGAGTCAATTTCCTGCTGAGTCGACAATAGGCCAGGGTAATTGACAGAAACATTCATCTGGGTATACTTTAGATTGACCATCAATTCAATGAACCGATTAATTAATGGAGCAAAATCACGTGACACAAGCTCTATGTCGATAGGCTTGGAGGCCACATCATAGAAATACCGCTCACCGTTGAGTACATTGGTCTCTTCACTCATTCGTAATAAATCGTTCAGCTCCAGAAGCCGATTTTGAGTCATATTGATCTCAACTTCACGCGTCAGAAAATCTTCTAATCCTTGTCGGATTCTGGATGACTTTTCCTCGAGATTATTAACGAATAACTCATTATTGATCAGAAACTGCATCAATTCATCCTCAGAAGCCTCTAGTTCGTCTTCCAACTCCCCTATTCGCTGTTCTAGAAAGTCCTCAGTTTTGTTAGAAAGTCGGTTCTTATTTTCAATAACAGATTGATCATAGCGGTCAATCATAGCCTGTAAATAGGCTTCACCAATCTCACCATTAGCATGGTTGATCGTCATATTGAGCACACTTGAGCTTCCCGAGGCTTTGCGGACAGAGTAATTCCTCTGAAATTGATCAATCAGCTGATTAGGTTCATTAAATAGACATTTGACGTAAGTCAATCCACCCTGATCCTTAGGGTTTCTTTTGACCACAAAAGCGCCAAAGTCAGTATCAAACGGTTGCCCAAATACACCTTGAATTTCAGTATCATTCCACTCAATCATTAATTGATTACCATCAATGGTCACATAAAAAGGTTGACTGTAAGCCGAAGGCCGCAATTGAATAGATTCAATAATTATTGGAGAACCAGTACTGTAGGGATAAACATCCAAATCTTTAATTCTACCCACAGAATAAAAGCTGACTTCAAGATTCAGCTCTTTGAGTACATTAGCCACCAAATTTCTCGCTTGGAGAATCTGGGTTTCATCCACCATCTTACTCTGCATCTCAGCTAACTTGCTTTGTGCAAAAAAAGTGTTGTTAAACTCCTGTTCCTCGGTCGGTTGAGTCAGGATCTTGGCACTCACCTGATAAACTGGATAGGTATACCGAAGATAGAGCCAGGCAGCCGTCAGGCCGATGGCAAGGAATATCACTAGATAGTACCAATTGCGAACTACTTTCTTCAGCCATCGATTAAGGTCAAAGCTTATCAATGACTTTTCTTCCGCTTCGGAAAACTGATCGTATGTATTGAGATTACTCAATGCTTATCGGCTGAAGGCAACTATCAATGCTGCCGCTGAGATCAAACTCGTGATAATGTTAAAAGCAGAGAAAAAGGAAGTTTGAGCAGTAAAGGTCTTGGCTCGAATCGGCTGTAAATAAACCACATCGTTTGGATAAATATAATAGAATTGAGAATTGACTATATCTCTGTCATGCAGGTTCAATGTAGCGAAAAGTCGCTCTCCGTCTTTTTCACGGATAACTTGAATGTTCTCAGTATTACTGTACACCGTAATACCGCCAGCACGCTGAATAGCCTCTATAATGCTGATACGATCTCTATCCAGCTGCACCAGTCCTGGGTTTTCCACCTCACCACTCACGGTGATACGACGATTGATAAACTGAACGTCTACCGCGTAGTTGATTAGGTACTCATCTAGAAGTTCATAAAGTTTGAGCTTAGCCTGATCCAACGTCATACCTCCCAGACGGACAGTCCCTATCACTGGAAACTCAATATTACTATTGGGATCGACGAGATAGCCGAGGAACTGCTGCCCCATTCCGTTCTGATTCCCATTTTGGCTAATATTGTTTTGGTTATTATTACCAGCCTGTCCAAAAATACCACTTTGGGAATCCCCCCCTAATACTCCTTGACCACCTCGCTGATTATTCATCCCGCCCTGCTGTCCCCCAAGTCCTAGCATGGATTGCTGATTAAACGGAGCGGCAGCCTGCTGATCAAAAGAAGAGACTTTGACCAACAGTTTATCATCAGTTTGGATAATCGGGCCGGGATAATTTTCAATGACCGCTAGGCTATCCGTCGTATAGGGCTGTCCTTCATCTAAGATAAGGAGCTGCTTATGACTAATGCATGAACTAAACGCTACGGCGAATACACCGACGAAGAAGAGGTTTCTGACAAGGCTTAGTAGACGAATACTCATAGAATCGGCAAAGCTAATTTTTTTATTCCTCATTATCCGTTTCTAGTATTTGAGTCGTACTCTGCATTATCATAATATCATCACTTTCAATCATGTCATTGTCCGAAAATCTGTCCCGATAGTCCCGATAGATATCGGGATCGGGATCCGAACCATCTGAAAGTCTGACTGTCCGAATCATCCTAGTGCAACCAGATGCCTGACTTCTACCTCCACACCACTGGCAATGGTTTCCTCTGCTATATGGTAAACCTTTGTTGTCATAGTGTCATTGAGATAATAATGGCCACAGTTATCACAAACTTTAGCAGGAACGTCTTTGATGACTACCACTGACCCATTTCGTTCCAGTGTCACCGTTGTATGACCAGGTTTAAGTTCACCGGATTTACAGATTACACATCTCATTTTTTCATTGTTTTATAATCGCTTTCCCATAATTCCCCAGTCGGGAGGTAAGCAGTAGTTATAATATACTCTTTTTCGTCTTCATTTATCATTTATCGCATATACCACGTGTAGAGGCGAGTCTGTCATTTTAAACAAAGCCAATTTACTGGGGTAGGGTTTATCATTTGGATAGTCAGCAATTACTTTACCTGCTGATACTGCTTGCTTCACCTGTTCCAAACTTAAAGAGCGTTTGAAAAGCTGTTGGAGTGCATGTTGGGTAAATGTAAATTCCAAAGAACGCTATACTGCTGAACTATCTGGATTGTCGGAATCATCCGAGTGTCTGAATGTCCCAACTATCCGAAAAATTAAGCGTCTTGCTGCCATAACAAAAACAACCCTTGTTGATCAAGCTGCAGAGCACTTTGTCGAAACTCAGATGGATTATATAAGGTGTACTTCACTTTACGCTTGACGAGTTTCTCAGCCTTCTCGACTAGCAATGCCAAATAATCACGTTTGATATCCAGACCTATCAGAATAAGGTCTATAACGCCACTATTGATACCTTTTGATAAGTCTCCAGTTAGATAAACCTCTTCGACATTGCCCAGATTTTCGGCGATATGCTCTATCAAGGTATCCATGCCCAAATAGTTCCTCACTAGATCATGTATGGTACTGTAAAAGGGATGTTGATTATTCGCTTGGTAGATTTTTCGATTGCCCTCAAGATCCGAGCACAGCAAGTTCGCTTCTTCAAACTTGTTCAACTCCAACCGAATCGCGTTTGTACTCTCCCCAAACTCATTAGCCAAGGAACGTAGATAGCTCCGGCTACTTGGATTCAGAAAGAACTTGACCAGCAGCTTTACCCTCGTCTTTGACGTAATGAGCGTGTCTAGCACTTCATTCTCAAATTATGGTAATTGTCAGTTATCAATTGTCAACTATCAATTAATTATAGCTCCGCCTCGTAAGTCACACCTCAAAAAACGTAACTCATTGATATTCAATAAATAAAGAAATGAACAGTTAATAACTATCCACTCTAATCTGTCATCTCTAAACTAGATAACGCACCGGCACCTCAGCCTTAATCACCTGGCCCATCGACTCAATCATCAGAATCAAATGATCTCCTTGTCGTGCCAGGCATTCTCCCTTCTCTCCTCTAAAGGAGCCCCACTTAATCTCAACTTCACTTCCCGGAAGGAATTCAATCTTATCTTCTTCTATATACTCCGTCTCTCCTAAAAACTCACGGATTGCGTCAATCTCAGCATCCCTTACTACCGCAGGAGCACCGCACCAATACAAAAACCGCACAACACCATAGGTCATCAAAGCCTCATGTTGCTCTGCCTCTCTTACTTTTATAAACACGTAGGATTTGAAAAGAGTATCCTGCACTTTCTTGCGGCGATCACTCCACTGGCGAACTACCTTTTTCAAAGGCAAATACACTTCAAAACCTTTACGTTGAAGAGACTCGGCCACCTTTTTTTCGTGACGTGGTTTGGTATGTATGACTAGCCATCGCATAACGAGTAGCAATACTACTCAAAAAGCAGAAAATTGCAATGGATTTATGGTTCAATGAAGATTTGATCAGAAAATGATCACTAGATAGCTGGTTCGCGCAATAGCTTATCAGAAAATTAAGCTTTGCGATGGCAAGATATAAAAGACACCAATGAATGGAGTAGCAAATTTTAGTATTTATCTAAGATTTGTTGGTATCTGTTCCTTCGCCGTAGGTTCGCCTTGCCTCCGCCCTGCTCCGCCTAAGCAAGGCCTGGCTCTTTATTGTATTTTTTCAAGAAAGTGCCCCTCGTCAGCCCTATAGATGTTTCTTGCTGTGGAAGCTGACCAGAACCTGACATGTTCGTCTTTGCGAGGAGGAACGACGAAGCAATCTCCTCTTTAGTCATGAGATAACACATAAGGATAGGCATGAGATTGCTTCACCTGAGCTTCCCGATAGCCGACCTAGGAGGTTCGCAAAGACGAGCTGTGGTAGTCAGATCAAGTGCTAATGCCATTTCCAATCACAACTGCAGTCATCCCGTAGGGATCTTATATTTCCAGCAAGACTTTTTGCACATCAATAATCTGCACTACGCATAAGATGCCTCCGGCATGACGGTTCCGGTAGTCGTTATTGCCATCATCATTATTTTTACTCGAAAGCCCACCCCTGCAGTCACCCCGTTATGGATCTTATACTTGCAGCATGACTTTCATCCCGATAGCTATCGGGAATCTATCCTCTATTATAGGTCTGCGGACTTCTCAGGTGCAGGCAGGCTGGCATGAAACTCTTCACTGATTCTCTTGGTATACCCATCCAGCAACTCCAGCACTCGCTCTCTTTTGTTAGCCTTTACGATCAGGCCGATATGCCATTCCTTCTCCATGCGCCAGACCAGCTCTGCCTCAGTAAAAGAACTATCATCAGGGTGCTCATATCGGCTTAGCGAAACAACAATACCTGCATAGTCCTTTGTGATTTCCGGTAGGGAATAAGGTAGATCCAATGCTGTGCTGATCTCCAGCTTCGCCCACTCTTTCCAAAGATTAACACCAGAGGAAGCTTCCACCATTTCCGCTAGGTTGGCACCCCCTACGCGCGAAGAGGTCTCGAGGAAGTAGTATTTGCCATCTTCTTTGGCTTTGATGAACTCAGTGTGTGAGGCGCTGTATTGCATACCAAACGACTTCATTACCTTCTCATTGAGTTTTCTAAGCTGCTTGTCATCAGGAGAATCAAAAGCCACTGTATGCGAACGGAAGATTCCCCCGCCGTGGGCCACCTCAAAAGGTGTATCCAAATACTGGCTCACCCTTGAGAAAACCACCTTGCCCCCAACCGTCAATGCATCTACATGATAGACATCTCCGGGGGTAAATTTCTCGAGTAAATATTTATGTCGCTCGTCCCCTAGCTCATTAATAAGCGCCCACAGTTCGTCCTTCGAATGGATCTTCTTGATGCCAGTTGCAGAGGCCTCAGAGCGTGGCTTAATCAGCCATGGTGATGGCACCCAATCGGTGTAGGTATTGATGTCTATATCATTAAACAAAGGCACAAACTCCGGAACAGGGATCTTTGCCTCCTTAGCTTTTCGTCGCATTGACAGTTTATCACGGAAGTAGCGGGCTGTGGTGTCACCCATGCCTGGAATACGGAAGTACTCCCTGAGGTGAGCAACATGCTCCACATCAAAATCATCCAGCGCGATAAATCGATCAAACTTGATCGAACGCATTTTATAGGCCAGTCCATTAATCACATGCTGGTCATTCCACAGACCATGTTCATCGATCTCCACATACATGATCTCATTGAGATGCCCATGTGGCCAGGGATCGTTCTCCAGTTTCTGGTTAGTCAATAAATAGACATTGTGCCCTTCCTCCTTTACCGTCTTGATAAAATCAACACCCTTGAAATAGGTGCTGATGCAGAGGATATTTAGTGGTTGATTGCTCATTAGCTTATAATTTAACAGGGGTATTGTAGAGTCTTATATAAATCAAAATTATTACTGGTAAAGTCCTTCTAATGAATGTGGCTACTGATGGTCATCTATTTCTATGACAATGAAATCCTGTCCATCAAAAACCCCAATGGCCCTATATTTTCTATTGATGCGGAAATAATACTTTCCTTCAGAATAGGGCTTTCTCTTCTTGAACTGAACGGCTGTAGCATGTGTATTTTTCAGATAGGTCTTAGCTTTCTTATATTGAGCGATCAGTCCGCGCTTTTCCAAATAAAGAATTACTTCCTTATCTAGCTCATAGACTTCCATGGTCAGATATTGAACATTTCCGATTTAGGAGTCTTTATCGCGTCCACCATTCGCTTTTTTTGATGCAGTGATAATTCATTTTCTTCGAGAGGCTTCAACTGACCAAAATCAAATGATTCGAATAAATATTCAGCGAGCTCCTCTAAGGAATCAAAACTTGTTTTATCGATTTGCTGATTGTCTTTTATGGTTATAGTCGTCATTGGTGTGTCGATTAGGGCTTAACTTTTCGTGATTTATTCATCCAGAGCGTAAGAGTGTTTAGGTAATATCTAGATGACTAAAAGTATAGATGACTTATATAAAAATAGCTAATTTCAAATGAAACGTCCTTTGTGCGTAGACTTTACTGTTTTCTTGAACACCTCCGCCTAAGTTTCTCTTTTTCGCCCAGGTTCGTGTCCTCACGAACCTTATCAAGTATTTATTACCCTTCGCCATGGTTGATGTCCTTACGAACCTTATCAAGCATTTTAATATAGTTAATCAATAGTCTGACCCCAAATCCAGTGGCCGTTTTCATTTTGGCAAACGGGGAGTCCCCAAAGGCCACTCCTGCTATATCCAAATGCGCCCAGCGCGGATTATCCAATAAAAATGCTTCTAAAAATTTGGCTGCTGTGATCGCTCCAGCGATTGGTTTACCACTGAAGTTACGCACATCAGCGATATCAGAATGAATATCTCCCTTGTAGTCATCCCATAGTGGTAGCTGCCATACGCGCTCATTCACCGGACCACCTGCCTCGGTGAGCGCTTTGGCTAAGTCCTCATGTTGCGTAAACATCGCCCCAGCAGCATAACCCAATGTCATCACACTGCTTCCCGTGAGTGTGGCCACATCTATGATCGTATCTGGATTGTAATTCTTCTGCATATAAGCCAATCCATCTGCCAGGATCAATCGACCCTCCGCATCCGTATCGATGATCTCAATAGTCTTACCGCTGTACGAGCCAATGACATCTCCAGGCTTGACACTGAGGGCGTCCACGCTATTCTCAGCACTAGGCACAAGGCCAATCAGGTGGACATTGAGCCTGAGTCTCGCCGCTAACTCCATAGTACCAAGCACAGCTGCAGCCCCACCCATATCACTCTTCATGTAGTGCAGATTGGTCGATGACTTGATTGACAAACCGCCAGTGTCAAAAGTGATGCCCTTGCCTACCAGACCTAATGTGGGAGTAGTTTCCGTCACATTTTCAGGCTTGTATTCCATCTTGATCATTAAAGGTGGATGCTGGCTTCCTTGACCCACGGCCAAAAGCGCCTTTAGGCCCTCTTCCTTCAATTGATATTGATGCAGCACCTCCGTACGATAGCCGTAAGTCTTACCAGAATCAACCGCCCACTGCGCTAGATACTCTGGTGTCTTTACATTGGCAGGTGCGTCGACCAACCGCATGATGCGCATTTGACTGTCCGCAGTAATGATCGCTTCCTCGCATGCCTGTAGAAGTGATGCAGACTGACCTTCCACCACTATCGTGAAATCGCTGGAGAAGAAGCCGTCAGTTGAGGGTGCTTCTGACTTCATCTGACCCACTTGGTACGTAGCAAGCTTAATTCCATGCACTAATTGTGTCACCTCATATTCAGATAGCTGGCTCGCCTCAATATTGAGGCTATTATGAAGTTTTTTCTGGTAAGTATGTCCCAGCCATCTGCCTAAAAAACTCAATTGAGGCTGGTCTTTTTCCTCACCAAGTCCGAGTAACAGATATAGCGTATTTCCGGTAGGTGAATGGACAGGCTCCACGGTCTGGAAACTTCCATCAAAGTCAGTCTTGAGATCGATCCCAACTCTTTCATTAATGGCGGACCAGTTGACAGCACCCTTTCGACATGGGATGAGTACGACTTCAGCCGCAACGTTTTCATTAGTTATCTTCAGCTTCATCTGCTTTTCTATCTTGGAAGTAGAGCCACTTGAGCGCTTTTGGAAACTCCTTCTGCCAAAAGAACTCGCTGTGTGTACCTTCTTGGTTAATATTCAATTTAAACTTTAGGCGACTGTAATCATAGCCACGCTTGAGTAGTGCCGCCTTCATCCGAACTACATTGGGCAAATGAAAATGGCTTTCGCGACCACCGGCATACAGATAGAGCGATGTATCCTCCTCCGGATGAAAGCACTTCGCATGGTAGTATATTTTTGGGGATACCCAGAGTGAGGGAGAGAAGATCATCATCTTACCGAATATGGACGGCTCTCGAAATCCAGCATACATACTAATCAATCCGCCCAGCGAGCTGCCGCCTATGCCTGTATTGACCCTATCGGGAAGCACTCTAAAAGTCTTATCGACGTAAGGCTTCAATGTAAACTTTAAGAAATCCAGATAGGCTTGTCCGTTTCCCTTGCCAAATCGTGGATGGTAATAAGGAGAGTATTCACTAATCCGCTCTTCACCGCCGTGATCTATCGTTACCACAATAATGTCGCTCAATCCACTAGCAGCCAGTTCCTTCAAGGATTGGTCAATAGCCCAATTACCATAGGGCGCATGCTCATTAAAGAGGTTTTGACCGTCTTGCAGATAAAGTACGGGATACTCCTTCTCTGACTGTTCATAGTCATAGGGCAACAAGGCCGCAATTCGTCGCTTTCGCTGCAATTGCGGTATCTCATATTCCTCTTCTATGATTCTAATAATTGGGGCAAACTCGTCTTTCAAAAATTCCCTCCTTTCCAGCCGCGAAAATAACGAATGTCCAAGCTATATTTAGGCCATGCTCAAAAAGAAAAAGAGATGTTAACCAAGATTTATGCTCACCTCTGGGCAGTCCTCTTTCTGACTGTTTTGTTAGCTTGTTCTACAGACGATGAGCCGGTGGCACCCGATTCTCAGCCGCCTATAGAAGAAGAAATTCCCGAAGCGCCCAGTGATCCCCTGGCCATCCAACTCGACACTAGGCTTAATGATAAGGTCATGGGGTTTGCTTATGTGATACTGCGTGATGGTGAAGTCGCTTTTGAGGGGACAGGCGGTCTTGCCAGAAATACTACAGATGGGGAGCGTGCCATGTCCACCGAATATCCAATGCACATCGCAAGTGTAAGCAAATGGGTAACCACCCTCACTACCTTAAGCATCCTTGAAGAAAATGACATTTCTTCCAACACTAGTGTTGCACCCTATTTTCCGGTAGACTGGACACTTGGCCCAGGTATAGAAACTTTGACTTTTATGGATTTGCTAGCGCAAAGAGGTGGGTTCAATCAGTACGGCTCAAACAGCTTCAACGCCAACCGATATGATAGCCTTAAGCAGATTGTGGAAAGCGGGGCTGAAGGGTTAAGGCTCAAGTTGTACAACAATAATCACCACGCCTTATTCCGAGTCATTCTTCCAGTTCTTAATGATCAATTGAATAACCAGGAAGGACAGTACACTCCTGCCATCACTGGTCTTGCTTATGAGACTGTAGTAAAAGAAACGCTCTTTGATCCTCTGCAATTAGAGGCTGACCTCACAGCGAGCAGTGTCAGTAATACCATTAAGGCATACGCCAACAAAGCCGATACCGGAGGAGGTTCGGGTAGTAATGTCGACTTCACAGAAGTAGGAGCGGCTTATGGTTGGCACATCAGCGTGGCAGACCTTGCAGAAGTCTGGCGGGCGGCTTGGTACACCGATATATTCATCAATGAGGGTACCCGAACGGAAATGACCAGCAATACGGCTGGATTGTTTGAGACAAGAGACGGACTTTATGGTCGTTACTTCATGAAAGATGGCGCCTGGTGGTATTCTAATCAGCCCCAACGACAATTGCAGACCATCATTGCACATTTCCCTGATGATACCGATGTGATCATCTTTATCAACTCTGCACTGGATAGCAATGGTTGGCTTGGGTCGGTGGTCATCGAGGCATATGAGGATAGTCGACTCCCTGGGTAATGCTACTTGGGCGCCTCAACGAGCGGCAAACCCAAGCTGCTCCACTCGCTAAATCCTCCTCCGTAATCGAGTACTGATTGGAAGCCGAGTTGTTCCATCAACGTCTTTGTCTTGGCACTTCTTCCTCCACCATGACAATAGACATAGTATTTTTTGTCTTTGTCGAGTGCATTGATTTGATCTTCGAAATCAGATGCTCTGAAGTCAATGATTTGAGCACCAGATAGGATACCATTGGCTACCTCGTCTGGTGTACGAAGGTCAATTAAGATACCATCCAAACCGCTATCCATTCTGGATTTCAATTCATCTGCACTGATTAATCCATTTTCAGGCCTCTGCGTTTTCCCACTACTGCAGGCAAACATTACGAAAGTGAAAACAAGTAGAATATGCTGTCGTCTCATAGCTTCTCGATTTCCTTAGTGTGGTAGTTTTTCTTTTAATGCACCATATACCCAGGTACCTAATATGGCTGTTAAGATAGCAACAAAAATCACACTGTAGCCACTGCCTACCAAGGCGAATAAGGGTGCAGGACATGCGCCAGTCAGCGCCCAGCCCAAACCAAAGATCGTCCCTCCAATATAAACGCCAGGATGGAAAGGCTTATCAGCAAGGCCAATGGTACCGCCTTTAATCGTTTTGATATTGTATCTCTTGATCAGCTGTAGTGAGATCAAACCAACCAGAATAGCCAGTCCAATCACTCCGTACATATGTATCGATTGGAATCGGAACATCTCCTGAATCCGAAACCAGCTGATCACTTCAGCCTTGGTCAATAGGATCCCAAAGGTGATCCCAATGATCATGAATTTGATATTTTTCATGCTAATAAATGATTGGATAAATGACGTGGGTAATAAATAGGCCGCCTATAAAAAAACCGATGACTGCCACCAATGATGGCCACTGCAAGTTGGATAAACCCGTAATCGCATGGCCGGACGTGCAACCGCCAGCATACCTTGTGCCAAAGCCTACCATAAACCCACCGACAGCAATCATTAGTATACCTTGCCAGTTGGTGAGGTTACCCCAGCTAAATATCTCGACTGGCGCAAGTCCGGCGAAATTGGTGATACCCATTGCTTGGAGATCAGTTACGGTCTGTTGGCTAATAGCAATGACATCATAGTTGGTCAGCCACTCACTGCCTATGTACCCACCTATTACTATCCCAAGTATGAAAAAGAGGTTCCAGCTCTCAGCTTTCCAATTGTATTGAAAGAAAGGAATATTAGCCGGTATGCAAGCCGCGCAAATATGGCGCAGGTTTGATGATACTCCGAATGACTTATTATCAAGAATTAAAAACAACGGCACCATAAGGCCGATGAGCGGCCCTACAACGTACCATGGCCAAGGCCCCAAGATTTGCTCCCACATTTTTTTATTCGTTTAGGTAATTGGATCAGCAGGATAATCCCCATTATCTGCTGATAGATTCCAAAAGCGATCTCAATAAGACCGCTTTTGATTATTGGTTTGATTTATTTCGATTGAATTATATGCCCAGCGACAATGGTCTAAGCCATAGCAGCCATTTTCGCATCACGAATTTGAGTCGGACATGGCCCGGTTACGCGCTTTGCATTTTTGTCTTTTTCGATACTTTCCCAGCCTCCCCATACATTGACAAAGTTGTTGATGCCATTGCGCTTGAGTATCGAAGAAGCAATCACAGAGCGATAGCCACCCAAGCAGTGTACTAGGTACTGCTTGTTCATGTCAATTTGGTCAAGGTTTTGCTCTAGATCCTTCAGCGGAATATTCAATGCTCCTTCAATGTGTTCTGTGTCAAACTCCGGATTTCTTCGAACATCTATGACATTCAGGCCCTCAGCCTGATACTTGGAAATTTCTTCTCCTTTGACACTGTCAATAGTTTCGAGTACCTCGCCAGCAGATGCCCATTCCTCAACGCCTCCTTTGAGGTATCCAGCTACATTTTCAAATCCTACACGTGCCAACCTCAAGACAGACTCCTCTTGTTTTCCTTCGTCAGTCACTAACACAAGCTTTTGATTGATGTCGAAAAGTGTCCCAACCCAAACGGCAAATGTGCCATCAAGACCAATACTATAGGCATTCTCAATAAAGCCCTTTTCGAAACTTTCAGGTAGGCGTGTATCAAGGATTAAAGCTCCGTCGGTCACCACCGCTTTGAACTCTTCTACCGACAATGCTTTCAGGTTGCGATCCATGACATGGTCGATGTTCTCATAACCCGACTTATTGATCCTCACATTCTCGGGGAAGTAAGCCGGAGGTGCAGCAAGACCGTCGGTGACCACATCAATGAATTGTTCCTTGGTCATTGGCTGTAGCGCGTAGTTAAATTGACGCTGTTGCCCTACAGTAGACTGCTTCTCGTCGCTGAGGTTCTTACCACATTGAGAGCCGGCTCCATGCGCTGGATATACGATGACATCATCATCAAGTGTCATTATTTTGTTGTGTAACGAATCAAAGAGATGACCAGCTAAGTCCTTCTCCGTGAGGTCACTTTTTACCGCTAGGTCAGGCCGGCCTACATCCCCAATAAACAGTGTATCTCCCGTAAAAATCGCATGATCCTTGCCATCTTCGTCGACCAGCAAGTAGGTGGTTGACTCCATGGTATGGCCTGGTGTGTGGAGCACCTTGATCTTCACGTCACCTACATAAAGGATGTCTCCATCTTCAGTGATATGCGCATCATAAAGTGGATTCGCATTTGGTCCAAAAATGATGGTGGCACCAGTCTTCTTGGCCAGATCTATATGGCCAGAAACAAAATCTGCATGAAAATGTGTCTCCAGCACATATTTGATCTTCGTACCTCTTTGCTTAGCGATGGCCAGATAAGGCTCAGTTTCTCTGATAGGATCTATAATGGCCGCTTCGCCATTAGATTCGATATAATAGGCCGCCTCAGCAAGACAACCTGTGTATAATTGTTCGACGTACATATCGGTTTGATTTATATTTTAAACAAGTGTTTTAAGTCCATAATTCCTTATAAAAGATGAAAAGCGCCATGAAGGCCACAAACCATCCAAATCCTCTTTTCAACTTCTCACCCTGCACATACTTACTAGCAAATGATCCTCCGAATATTCCAAAGACGGCAAATAGTGAGAACGCTAACACAAATGGCCAATCAATCGTCTGGGTACCTATATCGCCAAGAAATCCGATCAACGATTTTGCGGCGATGATGATCAAAGAAGTGCCTACTGCTAACTTCATAGGAAGTCTCGCAAGCAGCACCAATGCAGGGATAATAAGAAACCCACCTCCAGCACCCACTAGTCCTGTGACTACACCAACCAGGGCTCCCTCAATGAGGATCAGAGGGTAGTTAAACTTCACTTCCTTTTCGTCTCTATCCGACTTTTGACCACTTCTGATCATCGAAAAAGCAGATACGAACATCACAACACCAAAAAACAGCATCAGCATCATGCCTCTGTCTAACACGAGCCCTCCAAATGTCATTTCAGCAGGAATGGCAGGTACGATAAATTTTCGAGTGGAGTACACCGCGATGAATGACGGTATGGCAAAAACTACGGCCGTCTTGTAATCCAACTGTTTCTTCATCATATAACTGAAAGACCCAATCAGACTAGTCAAGCCGACAATGAACAAGGAATAAGCAGTGGCAAGCACAGGCTCTACATCCAAGAAGTAGACCATTACGGGTACGGTCAATATCGACCCTCCTCCACCAATGAGTCCCATGGTAAATCCTATGATAACAGCCGCAACAAATCCTATTAGCTCCATACTAGTGGTTATATGATAATTCCTTCATGTATTAGAGTAAATTTTTTAAGGCAAGATCAAGTTGCAGTTCTGCATGCAGTGGATCACCTCTGTCACTTCCTTCATCTTAAGTGAGTAGTAGATGTTCTTACCCTCTCGCTCAGATCTAAGGATGCCTTTAAGCTTCATGTTGGAAAGATGATGTGAGGTCAAAGACTGCTCTGAGTCAAGTCGCTCGCAGATTTCATTGACTGACATACGCTCGGTATCAGTCAGCAAATCGATAATACCAATTCTTAATGGATGTGCAATCGTCTTCAAAATAAAAGCTACTTTCTCGAGCTTCTCTACATCGATTAATGTCTTGGTTGCAATCATGAAGCAAACATATGAACATATATTCATATATACAAGTGTTAATGAATCGATATAGAATACTTCGTTCCTGTAATCCGTCAAGTACTTTCAGCCAAAATCCCCTATTTTCCCGATTCCTTAAAAAACCAATCATTAGATGCAGGATTCTCTTGGGGTACTCGCCATTCTCTCTCTCAATGTGGTCATTTGTGAATGGCTCTGCCGCTATACCTTTTTTAGGCATTTTGGGACTACTCTACTTGTCATTCTATTTACTGCGGTAGTTGCCAACATTGGCATTATTCCATCCGCATCCAATGCGCCTGGAATTTATGGCGGCATATTCACTTACGTCGCACCTATCTCGATATTCTTTCTCCTACTGGGCGTCAACTTGAGCCATCTGAAAAAAGCTGGCGTACCCATGCTCATTATGTTTTTTGCAGGTGCCGCGAGCACAGCCATCGGAGCAATCATAGCGATCCAGGTCGTCGGAGGTGAAGCACTTGGTAGTAATTACAAAGCCCTAGCGGGAATGATGACCGGCACGTATATTGGCGGTAGCGTCAACTTCAATGCCATCGCACTGCACTATGATGTAGCGAAAGATGGCAGCCTATACGCCGGTACGGTAGCGGTCGATAATATCCTCACGGCACTATGGATGATCTGCTCACTGCTCTTTCCCAAGCTGCTACAAAAATGGATGCCGCGAAAGCAGCTCAATGCAAACGAACAACTCAGTGACCAACAGATCGCCGATATACATAATGAGCACGAAAGTATCGATCCGATGCAGCTCGCATTACTGATTTTTATGGGTGCTGGCGTACTTTGGCTATCCAATCTGATTGCAGGTATGCTAGCGCAAAATGGCATCAACTTCCCTTCGATACTCATCCTCACCACTTTTGCCTTGATTATGGCGCAAGTTCCCGCGATTCAAAGGATCAATGGCGCCAAGCTATTGGGGCTGTATGCAGTATACCTATTCCTTGCAGTCATCGGTGCTTTCTGTGAGCTGGCAGCACTTGGTAAGATTGGCTCTCTCGCCATAGTGGTGATGGCATTTACTACGACCATTGTCATAATACACGGTTTGATCATCTACTTTGTCGGTGGTCTGCTGAGGCAAGACTGGGACCTGGTCGCAGTGGCAAGTCAGGCCAATATCGGTGGCCCATCTTCAGCGATGGCATTGGCAAAGAGCCTCAACAGGACAGACCTGATACTACCGTCAATCTTGGTTGGAACGCTCGGGGCTGGTGTGGGTACCTACATCGGTTTCTTCGTTGCAGAGGTCATTCTATAGCAAGCTTGTGACCTGTGGTCATTTCTGCTATTTTTGGCATCAACTAACACTTTTTCAAATGACCATTCGCGTTCTACTCTCCCTCCCGATTTTTGCGCTAGCCGCCTGCTCTCCGCAAACTAAAGAAGCTCCTGTCGAGCAAAAAGAGGCTCCTTCAGGTATGCAAGCATTGCTGGACAATTACACTACCGTAAAATTGACAGCTGATCTCTCCAACCTTTCGGATAATCAGAAGGAAATGATCAAGGTGTTGATTGATGCAGCCAAAATCATGGATGACCTTTTTTGGTATGAGGCTTACGGTGATCGTGACCAACTGCTTTCATCTATCACGGACAAAGACGCTAGAAAATATGCCCTGATCAACTACGGCCCATGGGACAGACTCGATAACAACACGATATTCATTGATGGTGTAGGTACAAAACCCGCAGGCGCTAACTACTATCCGGCAGACATGACTAAAGCTGAATTCGAAGCTGCAGATATTTCTGATAAGACCAGTCAATACACCTTCATCCGAAGAGATGAAAACGGCCAATTGATCTCGGTACCCTATCGGGAAATGTTTGATGAACAGGTGGCTAGAGTTAGCTCGCACTTGCGTCAAGCGGCCGAGTTAGCGGAGGATCCAGGACTCAAGAAGTATCTATCACTCCGTGCGGATGCGATGGAAACGGATGAGTATCAGCCCAGTGATATGGCCTGGATGGATATGAAAACCAATCCCATCGATGTGGTGATTGGTCCAATTGAGAACTACGAAGATCAACTCTACAACTACAAGTCTGCTCATGAGGCGTACGTGCTTATCAAAGACATGGCATGGAGCGAGCGACTCTCCAAGTATGCCGCCTACCTACCGGAACTGCAGGTCGGTTTACCTGTACCCGATCAGTACAAGCAGGAAAAGCCCGGCTCTGATGCCGACCTCAATGCTTATGATGTGGTCTTCTATGCTGGAGACTGCAACTCTGGTAGCAAGACCATTGCCATCAACCTTCCCAACGATGAAGAAGTCCAGTTGGCCAAAGGCTCCCGTCGACTTCAGTTGAAGAATGCCATGCAAGCCAAGTTTGACAAGATCTTGCTACCCATTGCAGATATGCTGATCGCTGAAGATCAGCGGCCCTACATCACCTTTGACGCTTTCTTTGCAAATACTATGTTTCATGAAGTAGCTCATGGACTCGGCATCAAGAATACGATCAATGGTAAAGGAACAGTTCGAAGCGCCATCAAGGAGCACTACAGTGCGCTGGAAGAAGGAAAAGCTGATGTGCTCGGTCTCTACATGATCACACAGCTCATGGACAAAGGTGAGCTCGAAGGTGATATCAAAGACTACTACACCACCTTCATGGCAGGCATCTTCCGATCCGTGAGGTTTGGAGCAAGTAGTGCCCATGGCAAAGCCAATATGATCCGATTCAACTTCTTCAAAGAGTACGGAGCTTTCGCTAAAGATGATGCGACTGGAACTTATAGCGTGGATTATGATAAGATGAAGACAGCCATGGATGCCTTATCAGAAAAGATCCTCACCCTACAGGGCGATGGAGACTATGATGGTGTAGCGGCTTTAGTTGCCGAGCAGGGTTCAATTGACGCGGACTTGCAAACAGACCTTGACAGACTAGCATCTGCTGGTATTCCTGTGGATGTTGTGTTTGAGCAGGGGGTAGATGTGTTGGGACTCTAACCCAATTCTTGAAACTTCCTCTCAAGTTTCGAAAGGCGCTCTTCAAGATCATAGTAATTTGATTCTATGAACTCATAGAATTCAGTGTGGCGTTGATTTAAGTCTTCAAATCCTTTCTGCACGTATTTGATACTAGCATCAATTTGGGTCTTGTGCCGTTCGAGTTCCTTTTTGAATTCAGTCCTATCCATTACAAGTAGTTAATATAGTGATTAGTCCTGTATTCACATCATAATTGTACTTGCAACAAGACCAAAAAAAAGCGCTGAACCCAGCGCTTTTTTTACCCTTTAACCTAATAGTTGTTTAATCACCAAGAGGGGAATCGTATCCTTTCATGAATTCGTCCCACTTCATTGATTTGTAATTCTCTTCGCCAAAATACCTCAGCACCGCATCAAAAAAGGGCGCTTTCTGATAACCAGGTAGCGGAGAGAGTATCCTAAATTCTTCGTCCATGAACACACCCATCGGGTAGCTTAGGTTATTGTTAGTCAATGCCACTGCGAGCTCATGTACCCCTTTTCGTCCACCAGGGATGAACTTAAAAGTGTGTCCGTTGAAGACTACCTCCTCACTTTGCTCTGCATCGAACTTCACATTGTGAAAGTTCTCATTCATGTAAACAGCAATATCAGGATGGTTAAATGTCTGTGCATCCATCTTCTTGCACCAGCCGCACCAATCAGTGTAGATATCTATGAAGATCTTCTTTGGATTGGTCTTGTTGGCTTCTATGGCCTCCTCGAAGGTTAACCAATTCACTTTTGACTCTGCCTTTTCAGTACCCGTAAATGAGCTAAGCCCCATGGTGGATATCATGAGAGCTGCCAATGTGAGTTTTATGATCAATTTTGATTTCATAGAATTGTTCGCGTTGATGAAATAAAATTAACAATTATTTACCTTTTAAGCGACGTGAATGTTAAACGACGCAAATGGTCATTTAGTTCGTCACCCGGAATACATATCCATAATTCGCCTTTTAAATTATATTAGCGATAGATAAATCAATAGAAAATGCAGAGAGCAGAAGCCAGAAATATTCTTGAGGACATGACCAAGGGGGATAGCCTATTGAGACACGCCAGGAGTGTAGAACTAGTGATGGAGGCATACGCCAAACACTACGGTGAAGATTCTGAAGAATGGGCCATCACGGGTATGTTGCACGATGCTGATTACGAAGCTTGGCCAGAGGAGCATCCTCACAAAATAGTGAGTCTATTGAGAGAAAAAGGTGAAGAAAAGATCGCTCACGCGATTTCTGCCCACTACACTAAGTGGAATGTTCCGTATGACACTTTATTATCCAAGGCGCTGCTTGCCTGTGATGAAATCACCGGCTTCATCATAGCCTGCTGTCAAGTACGACCTGATGGTATCACTTCACTAACCCCAAAGTCTGTCAAGAAAAAGCTAAAATCTAAGGGCTTTGCCGCTACAGTAGAGCGGAGTGAGGTGCAAGCTGGCTTGGATCTGCTGGAAGTCGATCAAGACAATCACATACAGTTCATCATTGAGGTATTAAAGGCCAACAAGGAAGAATTGAGTCTCGGATAGTACCATTTGAGAAGTTCTATTCGTATAGCTTTGTTAGCGAGATAATTTATGCCCTCTTCCAACACTCCATTTTTATTTCAGTTTAGGTCAACTCAAGCATTGAGATGGCTGGTATTGTCGACCCTGTGGTTGTCCTTTTCGTCATGCGAACCTGAATATTATGGTCAAGTGCTTGGTGTAAACGGGATTATCAATAGTGAGCGATCCGGAGATTGGCTCACCCATGAGCACATATTGGTCGATTTTATTGGTGCAGAAAATACTGGTAAGCAGCGATGGAATCGAAGTGAAGTGAAGGATAAGATGCTCCCCTACTTACTCAAAACTGAGTCGCTCAATATTCAAACCTTCGTAGATGCTACACCCAATTTTCTCGGTAGAGATGTCGAACTCTTACAGGAACTCTCCACGGCTTCACGACTGAATATCATCACTAATACCGGGCTGTATGCAGCCGTTGACTATAAGTACCTACCGGAATATGCCTTTGAAGAAACTGCACAGCAACTGGCTGATCGTTGGATTGCAGAGTTAGTAAATGGTATAGACGAAACGGGCATTCGCCCTGGCTTCATCAAAATCAGCATCAACGCAAATCAACCATTAAAACCCCTTGATCGGAAGATCGTGATTGCGGCCGGACTCACCCATATGGAAACCGGGCTTACCATCGCATCGCACACCGGACCAGCTTATGCAGCCTTCGAGCAATTGTCCATTCTCGATAGCATGGGCGTCTCTCCAAAGGCCTTCATTTGGGTACATGCTCAGCAAGAACAAAACTTAGAAAACTACAAGAAGGCGGCTGAACTTGGCTGCTGGATAAGCCTCGATGGCTGGGGTTCGGAACAGGAAGAGCACTACCGCAAGTTGCTCTACGCTCGAAGAAATGATCTGCTTGATAACGTACTGATCTCCCATGATGCAGGATGGTATGACCCGGAAAATCCCAAAGCCAAAGTCACACCTTACCACTACATTCCCAAAGAGTTGGTCGCTAGAATGAAATCTGATGGGTTTGACATCAAAGACATCCACAAGCTCCTTCATGATAATCCTATCAAAGCCTTCACCATCCTCAGAAGGCTAAAGGAGGACTAACAAAGACCCTCACCTAGACTGTCTTTCAATTGCCAACCATACAGCACCAAGCCGTCTTGGCATGCTATTTGGTGAGCTCATGATGAACTCAAACTAAAGGAATCATGAAAACCATAACTCTACTCTCGACCTTAGTATTATTGATCATCGCAGCTAGCTGCAGCATCGAAGGCGTGGAAGGGCCCATCGGTCCTCCAGGTCGAGATGGGTTTGACGGCCTAGATGGTGAAGAAGCTTATGTCTTTGAATATACCGCCGACTTCAGAGCACCCGATTACTCAGCACTGCTAGAACTGCCGGGCTCCTTCGTGATGCAGGAGTCTGATGTTGCGCTGGTCTACCTGCTATGGGAAATGCTGGATGATGGCACTGAGATATGGAGACCACTACCTATGACACAGTTCACTGAGGACGGCCTACTGCAATATAGCTTTGATCATTCCATTTTCGACGTATCTATATTTTTGGATGCTGAGTTCCCGCTGGGCTTCTTACAACCAATTCAGACCGATGACTGGATCGTTCGTGTGGTGATCGTTCCTGGTCTCTTCGGTACCAACGGTCGATATGTAGCTCCTGTCAATTATGAAGACTATGCAGCCGTGCAGCAGTACTACAAGCTCTCTCCTACCGGAATGGCTTTACCAGGTTATAAGAGATAACAGACTGAATTAGCCAGTCTGAAGATACAAGAGCCCGACTTTTCTCAAAGTCGGGCTCTTTTTGTTGATACTCGTCCTATTCAGGCCTTCCCAAAAAACGAGAGTCTTTTCCCAATTACCGATAAGGACATCCCGAATATCTAATATTCCCCATCGCCTCCATACGCTCTTCTAGTTTTGATCCTGTCAAACAGAAAAACTATGAAAAAGAGGATATTGATTGTCGATGACAGTGAGATGATGCGAGAGTTTCTCGCTCATCAACTCAATGAAAAATACGAAACCGTGGTTGCTGCTTCAAGTGAAGAGGCAATTCGAAAATTGGAGATAGAATTTCTTCCAGATTTGATCTTGACTGACTATTCTATGGAAGGGCAATCGGGCCTGGATCTACTCCAACACGTCAAGAAATCGACCGAACTAGAGCATATCTGTGTCGTTGTTCTTTCTTCAAAAATGCAGAGCAAAGAAAAGGTCAATTGTCTCCAGGCTGGAGCAGACGACTACATTCTCAAGCCTTTCAATCCCATCGAGCTACAACTCAGAATTGACAAAGTGCTCAACCTAAGAAGGCAATCAATGAGTGTGATCGTCAGCAGAGAGCAGTCCGTCAGCGTAATCGTCAACAGTTAACCAATAAGCTATGAAAGCCTCAAAAATACCATCAGACAAGCGGGTCTTTGACATTATCGTCTCATCGACGCTGCTAATAATTTTGAGTCCGCTTTTCGCGATAGTCGCTGTGCTCATTAAGTTATCAAGCAGAGGGCCTGTTTTTTACTCAGCACCACGGGTGGGCACTGGATATCAGGTATTCCCATTTTACAAGTTTCGCTCCATGAGACAAAATGCAGATCACTTGCTGGATCAGATAAAGGACCTCAATCAATACAAAAACAATAATGAGAACAAGTCAGGCGATGTTCATTCCCTTGACCTTGGAGCTGTGCTGATGTCTGATGATGGTCAGCAACCTGAAACAAAACACTTAGAAAAGCTCGATAGCGAGTCCACTGGCTCCTTCATCAAAATCCAGAACGACCCAAGAGTAACACCAATCGGTAGATTCATCCGAAACACTAGCCTAGACGAGCTACCACAACTGGTAAACGTACTACTCGGCCATATGTCAATAGTCGGTAACCGACCATTGCCGCTTTATGAGGCAGAGCAGCTAACCTCAGATAAGTGGATCAAGCGATTCATGGCCCCTGCAGGAATCACTGGTCTGTGGCAGGTCACCGAACGTGGAAAAGCCAATACCTCAGAAGACAGTCGCAAGATGTTGGACATTGATTACGCGCTCCATTACAACCTGTGGCTCGACATAAAAATACTATTTAAAACTCCGCTGGCCATGTTCCAGCAGGAAAATGCATAACACGATACTAAATATCAAAACCATGAATTTTTTTCAATTCAATATTTACCTTATGATCGTCTGTGCCGCGATGAGCTGCTCAAGGATCATTGCTACAGATGATAGCCCTGTGTCAGAGGACGATCCGACTCTCACAGGAATGGATGGCTTGATCGTACCCGATGACTTTGATTATGCCACCACTATCAATACAGATCTGAATGTAGTTGCACTTGACAATCAAGACAATGGTCTATCAGGAATCAGAATCGACCTACTTCAGCCAAAAAGTGCTGAATGGGAGTTGGTTGCCTCGGCAATTACAGACGCAAATGGCTCGCTGACTTTCAATGTGCCCATCGCGACAGCTACCGAGCAACTAGTACTACAGACTTCCTATCTTGGACTTCCCCATAGTACCATCATATGGACTGATCAACTCCACGAAGTGCAAGTGCTTGGAGGCGCAAGAAACACTTCAGCAAGTCCCTCTTCTGGTATTACAAACGGTAGAACGATGAGCAGCCTTATTCCGGTAGGTGACTACTACCTCCTCGATGAGCATGACGGGCAAGGTGTACCGTACAATCTGATGGAGGTGTCTGATCATGTCAGCCAGGACTTGCTAGATCTCATCAATAGTTCCTTACCAGAAAGCAGACCTGTACCTCAGTACAATGCACAGTATCTGGCAGACGAAATAGAAACCAATACACTGCTAGGCGACTCTGCGGAGGTATGGGTGACTTTTGTCCATGAAGGTGCCGGATGGACCAACACATTGGGGTACTATACCTACCCACTTAATAGCCCGCCAACCAATGTCGATGACATAGAGGAGATGTATGTCATTTTCCCAAATGTGAGCTTCAAATACGCTGGCGGTAATCTTACAAGCGGCGACAAAGTGTACTTGGGCTCATTTTCAAAGGATACTGGTATAGGTTGGTTTCTGATTCCTCGAGGCTGGAATGGGTCTGGTGTGGTCAATAGGTCACAGGTCAAGTACTCGGACAAGACCTTCAATACTTTTACGAGCGACGAATATCGTCAACATACCGTGCTGCTTAAGGATGACAACAGAGAGCTGATCCTACTTGGCATGGAGGATACTTCTCGCCCGGGCGGGGACAATGATTTCAATGATGCGGTTTTTTATGTGACAGCATCTCCTTACAGTGCCATTATCACTGATGGTCTTGAGTCCACTAAAACGGACGGCAATCCGGATAGTGACGGAGATGGTGTCTCAGATCAAAATGATGAATATCCAAATGATCCCGACAAGGCATTCAATATCTACACTCCTAGCGAGAATACCTTTGGCTCATTGCCTTTGAAGATCAATGGCCAAGTAAGGGTGACTATGACATGAATGATCTTGTGATTGACTACAATTTCAAGTTTGTCACGAATACCGCTAATAGAGCAGTCCAAATAGATGCGAGACTCTTGCTAAGAGCTGTAGGCGCTCAGTTTCATAATGGATTTGGTATAGAGCTACCGATCGCACCTTCCCTTGTAAGCCAAATAACATCCGATGACCCAGCAACGTCATTGAGCCTTGAGAATGGCCCGGCCAATGCTACCATTATGATTTTCGAAGACGCCCATAGCATGATAGGGTCGTCTGGCTTGATCAACACGGTCAATGGTAGATCAAAAGTAGAGGCGAAAGAAATCAACTTCTCAATCATTTTGACTGAGCCATTAGCCATGTCAGCATTAGGCTATGCACCCTTCAACCCTTTCATTACCTCCAATGGCGACCGAACGGTCGAGGTGCACCTGCCAGACAAAGTGCCGACCTCATTAGCAGACATGTCGCTGCTCGGTGAGATTCATGATAAGAGTAATAGCGCCAATCAGACCTACTATCGATCCTACAATAACTTACCTTGGGCAATCAACCTACCGGAATCATTTGAATATCCCGAGGAATATGCCCCGATCAATGAAGCACATAAGCAATTCAAAGCTTGGGCAGAAAGCGGCGGAACCCAATATAAAGATTGGTACAAGCCACTCAATGGCTACAGAAGCAGTCAAAAGATCTATCAATAAGCGAGACAATTAAAGGGCCGGATTTTCCGGCCTTTTTTATTTCCAGCCCTTTCCCAAAAAACGAGTGTCCCTGCCATCTGCCGAAGACCCGACCCCAAACATCTAAAAGCCCAGAAATCCGCCTAGTAGCCCAATACTTTTGAACTATCAAAAAAAATAGGCATGGCTAAATTCATTATTTCGATTCTACTTTTTACAACTTCTTTCGTGGCGCTAGCGCAAGAGCAGTTTGACTATCAGCTAGAAAAACAGCTCGTTGATATCTTACTCGAGGATCACAAAGCACTGGATAGTCTAGTTGATAATGCTTTATCCAATTCGTATCAGCTTGATGCGATGAATGCGGAGATTCTACAGAAGCATGAGTTAACTAAACAAGAAAAGCGCAGCTGGCTCTCTTCATTTCAGATGGGAATCAACTTTTTTAATACCAACACCACTTATGATGAGTACAATAGAGCGACTACTACGGCATCAGTCCTCTCTAATGTCGGACTCAGTATAAGTATCAATCCTGAACGACTCATCAATCTAGGAAGTCGTGTAAAAGTGGCTGAGTATGAGATCGAAAGAGTGTCTCGGACACAGAATGAGCAGCGCCGCATCCTTCGCAACTTCATTGCTGGTAAGTACTACGATTATATAGAGGCATTGAATGTGATCGAGATACGCAGCAATGCACTGCAGACGCAAAGAGAGCGGCTTGAACTGGCTACACTCCAATTCACTAAGGGTGAAGCGGAAACTGACGAGCTTATGCTCATCGAAAATGGCCTTCTCAGCCTTGAGGAAGCTTTCTTGAAGTCAAAAATCTTCGCAATGAAGCTCAAATCTGAGATAGAGCTATTTACCCAAGACACAGAAGCACAACAGTAATTCGCCATGGAAGAAGTCATCAAAATACTACGCGTCCTTAGCAAGCATTGGCTCATGTTGGTCATAGCTCCCATAGTGAGTATGGCAGTCATTTACGTACTCACTAAAGATCAGCCCCGCAGGTACAAATCAGAGGCCAAGCTATATCTGAACCTTCAGGAAAATCAAGCGACTAGCCTTAACGGTGAAGGTCTAAAGCAGTACCAAGTTCATACTTACTTTCAAAACATCAATGAGCTGATCAAGTCAAAAAGAACACTGGCCAGAACTAAGCTATTCGTATTAGAGAATGGGCTGGAAGGTGAAGGTGTTCTTAGCTCCGGTCTACCTGAGGGAGATGACCTGAGACAAGCGATGATTACTCGTCTCACTGAGCTCAAAGAAGGATCCCTGACTCCTAACATCAACAACTCGGTGGATAGCCTGATCCTATCCTATTTCGAATATCACAAATTGTCAGACAGCCGAATGATCGATATGGTATCTACTAGTCGCATGCGAGAAAGCAACTACCTAGGATTTTCGCTAGAAGAGGAGCTACCGCAAAAGGCTCAAATCGTAGCAATGAGTTTTATTGACGCACTAATAGAGGAGAATAAGTATCTCGCCAAAAATCAGATCAAAGGGCATAAAAATCTACTCGAAGAACTGCTCAAAAAAGCAAAACTCGATCTAGACACCAAAGTGGCTCGTCTGGAGAACTACAAAGTCAGCAACAGCATCATCAACCTGAGCGAACATACCAAAGCGATAGTGACTTATCTCGTGCAAATCGAGGCGGAGCGCGCCAAGCTCAACTCGACAATAGCAGCAAGCCAAAAAGGAAAGCGCGAAGTGCTTCAAACCGCCTCAGCCGGTAACGAACTAACCATCGACGTATCTCAGAATGCTGAGATCGTCCAACTCAAGCAAGAGCTAAAAGCCCTCAATAGACAAAACCTGCTTGCATCACTCAACAACAATAGTCTTGAAGCACTACCTCAAATAGAAGCGCGAATCGAGCGTACCAAGGAAGATCTCAGCAACAAACTGGTCGAAATGTCTGACAAGCAGACCTATGACCCTACCAGGATACAACTAGAGCTTGCGAATAGATACTTATCCTATGATCTGGATGAAGAGATGTCAAAGGACATTCTCAATGTCGTCGATGAGGAAATCAATAGAGTCCAATCCTATGCGAAGCGCTTTGCACCATTCGAGTCTACGATTGGCACTTATGATCGTGAGATCGGTACCGCCCAAAACGTATACCTAACCCTACTGAACAAACTGAGTGTAGCTCAATCCATGGAGTATGGATCTGGTGAGAATGAGATAGAGGTAATAGATGCCCCTGACCTACCAGAAAAACCATTGGCTTCAAAGCGGGTGATTCTAGTCGCAGCAGGTGGCATGGCGATTCTAGTCCTCATAGCGGGTACTTTAGTGCTACTCACCCTTCTAGATAGATCAATAGCCACAGTCAGTGACTATGAGCGAGAAGGTACTATGCCAGTCCTTGCAGCTATTCCAGCTTTGACTGAAGGCAGCCAAAAAGAAGCTAAAATCATCCATGACCAGCAGGTCATTGCGGTAGCAAAAGGGGTGAGAGGCTCAGCTAAAATAGCTGGTAACGTCTTGTTATTATTATCTGGGACAGATGGTACGGGTAAGAGCTACCTAGCCGAGCAGATCAAGTTGATCCTGGATGGTCCAGAATATCAGGTTGCTATCCTTAATGCCAACCCTAAAAGTGAGGCCTCTGAAGTACAGATCGACTTGAGATCCCAAGTCGACGAGAACAAGATACTTCGTAACGAGACACAACTTATGAAAGAGGTCAAGCAGGCAAGTGATCAATCTGACTTGGTATTACTCCTAGTATCCCCAGCTGATCATAGCTCAGACTTTAAGGTCTGGCTGGAGCACTACCCTCATTTTCTCTATTTGTACAAGGCAGGCAGGATTTTTTCTAAATCAGATCATCGTTTGGAAAAGGTGCTGAGTGACAACAAATATTGCAGCCCAGGGATGGTCCTTAGCCATACAGCAGTTGAAAACATGGAGGACTTGGTCGGTGAGGTACCAAAGCGCAGAAGTATGATCAGAGTGATTATCAAGAAACTTCTCACCAGAAACCTACAACCAGCATGATCACTCTATTCCACACTTTATACGTCCTTACCATCCTTTTCCTCGGATTCTACAGTGCTTTCTGGCTCATTTCAACCTTGATTGGGTTAGGCTACAAAGCGCCAATAAAAGGATCAAGTGATAAGAATCCGGAGATTCTATTACTACTTCCGGCCTATAAGCCCTCTGATATCTTCTTTGATGTACTTACTGCAGTATCAAAGGTCATTGGCGATAGAAACATCAAAGTCTTAGTGTTGCTGCAAGAGGCTGACACGAAGTTCGAGCAAGCCGCACGTGCTCATGGATTCTTGGTGGAAGAAAAGGCATTCGGTCACTTACCAGGAAATAGTTACCACCATGCATTGAAGCATCTGGTGGGTAAGATCGCCTCAGACGCCTATGAGGATCTTCATCCAGATTTTGTAATGCTGCTGGATAAAGACAATATCATCGAGCCAGACTTCTTTTCTAATATCAGCAATGATCTGTACCAGAGCTTCGATGTACTCCAAGGCCGACGAGTGGCGCTCAACACTGATGGGACAACAAGTTTCTTCGATGCTGTGAGCGAAGGGCTCAATGACATCATGTATAGAGCATCTCCTACGAGATTAGGTAGTGTGCTAGAGATCAGCGGAAGCGGAGCATTGATTAAAACAGCTCTTTTCTGCGAAGCGATCGACCGCCTCAACCCAAAAGCACCGGGATACGACAAGAACTTTATGGTCAATGTCCTCACTTCCTCCACATCCGTGAAAATGACCTATCTCCCTCACTGTCAGCTCATGGAAGAAAAGACGAGTTCTCTAAACGCTCATGATCCGCAACGGGTAAGATGGTTTGGAGAGCAGTACTTCAATGCTATTCATTCTGCTAAGTCACTTATCTCCACTTGTCTCAAAAAAGGTAGATGGAGTGCACTATGGTACCTGCTGGTACTTTGCAGACCTCCGCGTTCACTGCAGCTGCTTGTTGTCCCAATGATTGCCATGGTTGAATTGCTCGTCCTTTTTAGCACTGGAGTCATTTCTATCACATTGATCATAGCGTTGTTCAGTACGCTAGCCATACTATCGGCAGCATGGATAACATTGGTTCACCTCAACCTGACCCATCAGGCACCTAACCATATTAAAGATCTCCCCAAGCTCGCCTGGCATAATTTGTCAAATGCTATTAAAAGCGTAAAGTCCGAGAATCAGGGTAAGTTCATTCACACCGAGCATAAGCTATGAGGACGGTTCATCACATGGCGACAGCACCACACGTACTACTTAGCCGATTACTCTTTGGTGAGCAGCGGCTAAATCCTACCGTGGTTTGGGTACTTACCCTTGCTATAGCATCTGGCGTAGGTATTCTGACAGTCAAACTCGGTCTACTAGTAGCAGCGGCTATTATCCTCCTTGTCATCGCGGCACCAATTGCGCTGAGCGCATTATGGAATACCCAAATTGGGCTATACATCATGGTTTTCTTCGCCTACTTCTTAGGTGTATTTAATAGACTGCTTCGTAACGTTCCATTGGGAATAGCACTCGACTGCATGATACTCATTATGCTACTTGGCCTGCTCTATCGATGCTATCGACATAAGGACTGGTCGCCATTCACTTCACCCATCAGCGTGGCTGTAGGTCTTTGGGCTGCTATGAATGTAATCGAGCTATTCAATCCTATTGCAGGTTCGAGAATGGCTTGGTTTTACGTGATTCGCCCTGCAGTTGGTTACCTCTTACTTTTCTTCCTTACCCTCTCAGCACTGAAGGATGAAAAACAGCTGTATAGTCTGCTCTTTACTTTGATTGCAGTCAATACAATTTCAGCTTTCTGGGGTATCTACCAGTACTTCTTTGGCTACTTTGACTGGGAAATGGCGCATATTATGCGAAATGATGCGCTGCATCTGGTCTTCAACGATGGCAGGTGGCGTTCCTTTGGCTCTGTCGGTTCGCCAGCTCAGTATGGTATACTCATGGCCTTCACCGGTTCCATCAGCATGATGATGATTGGTGGCTTCCGATCATTGTGGATAAAAGGACTACTATTTATCGCTGGCAGCTCAGCATTGCTCGCGCTGCTCTATTCGGGTACGAGATCGGCATTTGTAATCCCTGGCATCTTCTTCATCGCATGGGTAGTACTCTCAGGTAAGAAGCGATGGTACGCCTCTTTGTTGGTTCCCATCATCGGGCTAGTAGTACTTGCCAATGTCCAGACCAGTAACTATCAACTCCAGCGCATCCAGACGATATTCAACGCCACACAGGACAAGTCTTACCAGGTCAGAGCTCAAAACCGAGCCATGATCACGCCATGGATCATCATGCATCCGATCGGTGGAGGCCTAGGATCCACAGGCGTATGGGGCACGCGCTTCTCACCCCACACCTTCTTGGCCAATTTCCCTCCAGATTCTGGACTCGTGCGGGTAGCAGTGGAGCTCGGCTGGATTGGACTGATACTATTTCTAAATGTCTACGGTCAGACGATCTGGAGAGCTGCTAAGGCCTACCGGAAAATGCACAATCGGAAACTCAGAGTAGTCACCGCTGGTATTACCTGCGGGGTAGCAGCTTTGTTACCCGTCGAGTGGGGACAAGAGGTAGTAGGTGTCTACCCTATCAGTATTTTATTCTGGCTATATACAGCCATACTTTTCAGAGCCATAGCGCTCGATCAGTTTACAACTCAGAACATCAACTCATGAATATATCCTATCTCTCGTGCCAAGACAGATATTGCGGACTTGGTCAGTACACCGAAAATCTTGCGATAGCTAGCAACTCGCAGGGTGCCTCGGTCAAGGCCTATCGCAAAGACCACAGTGATGGTCATCTCTTCAAAGCCTATCCCTACAGGAGCTTCAAGAAGCTACGTCCTTACGTCGCACCCTACTATCTATCTAAAGCGATAGCATCAGATCATGCCGACATATGGCAGGCTGACTATGTAGATGCAGCGATGGCCGCCATCATGGCTGGTAAGCGCGATAACCTATTCGTGACTATCCATGATGCGATTCCATTTGTGCACGGAAACAATAGTGCTGCCTTTCGATACTATCAATGGCAGCTTGAAAGGGCCAATCGCCATGCTCAAGCTATCATAGTCGTATCCAATCACGCCAAAAAAGAGGTCATCAAGCACACCACTATCAACCCGGACCGTATTCATGTAGTCCACAACGGCATTAATCATCAAGTTTATCAGCCTGTGACCCACAGCAATTCAAGCTCAACTAATGACAATGAGTCAGAAGAATTTGTGGTAAGGTATCTCGGTGGTCTCGGAGCACCACACAAAAATGCGATGGCACTACTACACACAGCTAAGCTCTTGCAGCAAGCAAGGCAGGATGTGAGATTTGAGATCGGTGGGCACCTACCGGAAAATCATCGGCTAAGGATAGCCGCAAAGGAAATGCAACTTGACAATCTAGTTTTCAAGGGCTTTATCAAGGATGATGAAATGACCAGCTTCTATCAGGGTGCTGATCTCTTTTTCTTTCCTAGTTTATTGGAAGGGTTCGGGTTTCCTCCGCTGGAGGCGATGGCCTGTGGTACTCCTGCACTTGTATCGGATATCCCCGTACTTCGAGAAACACTTGGTACTGCCGCCTGCTTTGCTCATCCTACCCCGGAAGATTTCGCTGATGCCATTCTCAGCATGAAAAGGAACACTCTTCTCAGGTCAGAATTAGCCCTAGCAGGAATCAAACAAGCTCAAAAATATACCTGGGATAAAGCAGCAAAACAGATGAAGGAACTGTACCTATCAGCCGTTGATTAGCCTTTTGCCAACTAAAAACACAGATTCATTCCAAACATCGACAAGAAGCTTCCAAAAATCGAATTAATCAATTTCTGGTAAGGCTGAGTCCTAGTTTCGTAGTGTGAATAACCTACTGAGCAATAAGAAAATACTCCTTTCCCTTGTCGGCAATGCTGTGGATATAGCCATCGGTTTTGGAACCGTCATGCTTGTCACACGCACCTACTCGGAAGAGATGGCAGGGCAGTGGTTTCTATTTGTCACTATTTTCTCTTTACTCAATAATCTTCGGGATGGGTTTATACAAAATGGCTTGATCAAATACTCGCAGACCGATGATCCGGTGGAGAAAAACAAGGTCTATAAAACAAGTCTCGTTATCACACTGATTTTCGAGCTTACTTTAAGTCTTGTGATGACGAGTCTTTTCAGAATATTTAACTGGTTCGAACTGGCTGATCTCTTCTTCTACTACCCTTGCTATTCGGTACCGTACGCACTTTATCGTTGGACGTTTGTCATTCATAGGAGTCAGCTCAACGTCCTTCGCACTAACCTGATGAACGCCTCATTCTTGCTAGTACTAGCTCTGGGATCAACCTACATCTATCTGACCCAGCGACCTCTCTCAGCGCTTGTCCTACTACTGGGAGCAGGCAGTACTTTCGCAACTCTGGTTGGCTGTTCTACCCTTGGACTAGGGAGAATTCTTCGATCTTCTTTCGATCCAATTACTTTTAGAAACATTGCTCATTATGGGAAACACGGACTGCTAAGGGAGCTGACAGGTACTATTTCTACTCGCATTAGTCTCTTTATCACAGCAGCGTTACTGAGCTATACGCAGACTGCCTTCCTGGGTGTATCACAGCGATATCTGACCTTGTTGCTTATTCCTAATAGTGCCTTCCAGGCTTTGCTCTATCCGGTACTCGTCAAAGTATCTCATCAAAATGACCCCAAGGAACTTAAAACCGTTTTCGAACATCAGATAAGCAAGCTCTTGGCAGCAATGCTATTCTTCGCAGCTGTCATTTCATTTGCCTCACCATGGCTTATCCATATGCTACATGGCCCAGACTATCAGCCAGCCGTTGGTTTGTTGATCACCGCTATCTGGACACTTGCTATCTTCTCCCCATTTGGATCCGCCTTTGGGAGCATTATCAATACCATCGGAAAACCGCAAATCAACTCCACCATTGTATTGGTCAATAGTATGATCAACATTGCTCTGTCTTTCTTACTCATTTCATCAATCGGACTATATGGGGCAGTAGTGGCTCCACTATGTACAGAAGTCTTCGGTTTTTTATGGGCAAGGAAAATCGTAGCGAAGCATACACATATCAGCTATGCTTCCATTTTTGAGCAAGTCCCGGGCCATTACAGGGACATCCTTTCTAAACTAAGACTCACCCTAGCATCATGATTGTCATATCCGTCATTATTGCCACTTACAATAGAGCTGCGCTACTGCAACAACAGCTCTCAGCTATAAAAAATCAAGATTTCGAGCCTGCAGGTTTTGAGATTGTCATCGTCGATGATGGGTCTACCGACCAAACCAGCGAAGTAGTGAATACCATGCAAAAAGGCATGTCAAACATTACCTATCTCAGACAAGATAATCAAGGGCCTGCAGTTGCTCGAAACTACGCCGCGAGTATAGCAAGCGGAAGCATTCTCGCTTTCACCGATGACGACTGTATCGTGGGCAGCAATTGGCTGAGCACCATTTACAAAAGCTTCCATGATCCTAAAATCCTTGCGCTACAGGGTCGGACGACAACTATCAAAGAGCTAGTCACTCCACTTACTCATCAAGTGATCAATGAGCACGGAGATGCGAGTATACCCACTTGCAATGCCGCCTATCGCAAATCAGCTTTCGAACAAGTGGGAGGATTTGATAACGGTTTTCCTTTTCAAAATGAAGATGCTGATCTTTCGTGGAGGATAAGAGAAATGGGTCAGGTGAAGTTTTTACCAGAAATGCATGTCCTCCATCCCCCTCGTACGGATTCCTTCAGGAAGAATGCCCGCAAAATGAAACACCTGATCAGTGAGTTTATGCTTTACTATAAAAACCCGATGCTCTATAACAAGCACAGGGCTAGCAACCCCTGGATTACCATCTATTGGTTAGTGATGGTCAAAGCACAGGGCTATCACTTCACGCGACGGATCAAATACATCCGTCAGCCTATGATCATGTTCCAAGGGATCCTACTATCAATCATCTGGTGGGGACAGCTATTTATGCTTTTGCCTGAGTTTTGGAGGAGCAAATTGAGGTATCAGAGGATATATCAGTCAAACTAGGAGCTGCTTTCTGATGCATTCGCAATGATCTGACCAAAGTCACATTTCAGGCAGGTCCAATCTGACTTTGGTCTGGAATTAATACTGAAGGGTTTACTACTTTCTATGCGTTCAACTAAACCCTGAAGTCATGAAATCATATCTTGAATTTATCGCTAGCTGGCAAGAAAGTGCAGAACTATGGTCAATGTTTTTCCTTCTCTTGGCTTTTCTTGTCTTTGTATTCTATTTCACCGGGTTTATCGTATCAAAAGACCGGAGCAAACTTTACGACTATGTAAGTACTCATGAAATTCCTGCCTTTATGAATCTGCTGGTGATGATCTCTCTGAGTGTTACTTTTTTTGCAAACAGTCTACTGATCGGAGAATTTAAGACGGCCAATAATTTCGAATTAGTCATTCAGTCTATAGGCTCGCTGGTCATCGGTGGTATATTCTACTATATCCTGAGAGTTCTTCTGAAGATCTACTACCCGTACTTCCTTGCGAAACACTTGAAGCGCATCAGGTTCAAGCCAATGAAGTCTTCAAGTGGAAATCAAATGAAACTTCTGAATGAGGATGAAGAAGACCTTCATTTAACCAAGGAACAGCTTGAGCATGAAGAGATTTTTGCGTTTGACTATGACGTATGGCTAGATGAAACCACCGGAGAGAAGATCGTAGAGAAGTATGATATTCACCATACAAGTCTGCTTTGTGACGAGTGTAGGTTCAGAACGCTTCGAGAAGTAAAGGAGGTTGTAGATAAGATGCCGACGCAAACTGAAGGTGGAGAATTGACTAAGTATTACAAATGTGACTACTGTGGCCATAAAGAGCAGAAAAAGAAGCATTTGTCCTCACTGAATGAAAATCAGGTAGTGTGACACTATTCACGGGAGTCGGACTAGATGATCCAACTCCCCCCTACTTTTTGAAAATAAGATCCTAATTCCAATGGTCAACTTAAGTTTGATCTAACAAAAAAATCGTCATGAGCTACTACTTCAATAAAACACTCAAAGAAAAGTCATTCGATCAGGCTATAGAACAGGTCACCGCTGAATTGAAAAAAGAAGGGTTTGGTGTACTGACCGAAATCGACGTGCAGCAGACTTTGAAAAACAAGATCGATGTTGACTTCAAAAAGTATAAAATCTTAGGCGCCTGCAACCCTCATTTCGCACATAAAGCACTTCAAAGTGAAGATAAAATAGGTGTCTTTCTGCCTTGCAATGTCATCGTCGAAGAGCATGAAAACGGCGATGTGGAAGTCTCTGCAGTTGATCCTGTTGCCTCCATGAGCACTGTGGGAAATGATAAGCTGGGAAGTCTGGCCACTGATGTTCAAAAAAAGCTCAAAACTGTAATCGGTAACCTGTAGTAGGATATGGATGACCTGGATTTGGGAAGACTCTCTCTGAGAAGAGTAACCGTTCAAAATCTCACCAAAAACAATTCAAATTGCTACAAAAAGCGTAGATAGGGATACTGTATAGACAGCCAAATTAACCTGTATTCTGGGTTCTATGACAAATAAATGCATATCTTCATTGGCATGGTCAATCAGAAATGATAATTCACAGTAGGCCCATTAATCTAAACCCTCACCCACTTCTTCTCTTCAAAATCCCATATCCTGACCACCTTGGCTGGGTTGCCGACGGCTACTGAGTACGGCGGGATATCATCCATTACCACTGCGTTGGCTCCTATCCTGCTGTACCTTCCTATGGTCAATGGCTGACCACTCTTCTTCCCCATGATGACAGCTCCTGTACCTACGAACACATCTTCTTCCAGCACCACTGGCGCACTCGTCACCGGAGTATGATGGTGAGGCATCTCAGGCTCCATACCATGGTGCATACCCAGGATACGGACATATTGAGAGATGCCTACGTGCTTGTGCATATGTACCGGCCCGATGACCACACACCCTACACCTGTATGTACTTCATCTTCAAGGACTACATCACCCATGCCATTATTGATCAGCGTATTCATCTCTACACGGGAGTACTTGCCTAGTTTGAAGTCATGAAAAGGCACGAGATCCAGGCGCGACTTCCAGCTAACCCCGCGCATGAAGTACTTAGGGAAAATCAACAGCAGCCATATGTACCACCTTACTCGAGCATTGTAAGGCTTCCTTCTGAATATAAACGCCAACACCCACTTCTTGAGCTTGGGATTAGCTTTTATGCTATCGATCAATGACATGGTGGGATCAGTTTTACTGTTAATGAGGTCAGCAGTGTCCTCAGTGGTGAAACTAGCCTCTTGTAATGAAACTGCATCTGCAATTTCGTTATGATTATCTACTGTCATGGTTAATCCTATTTTGTCAATTTTAAAAAATGTCACCTTGAGCCTGCCTGTGGCAAGGCAGGGCTCTCGAAATGTTTGCTATACTGGATTTCGACAAGCTCAATCTGACAACTCTATTCGTAAATCGGAAACTTGACAAAGTAGTATCAAATGATGTTTAGAATCATCTCACTACGCTGCGACCAATCATTGACTCTGGCTACTTGGATGCGCTGAGCCTGACACTCTGCACTATCGGTAGTATTCAGTAGCTCCGCTTGCCAAATAAAGTCGATTCCATCTGCTGCGATGTTCACCACAGCCTGCAGTTCATCAATCACCTCTGGATTGAAGTTGGTAGTGATTACCGGCTTGCCGCTCGCGAGATATTCGTACATCTTGAGCGGATAGATCTGAGCACTGACCTCATCACACACGAAAGGGATAATGGCAATGTCAATCGACTTCAGCACTTGTGGAACTTGCTCATGGCTGACTGACAGCAGTAGTGTTAGGTTAGCCAGTGCTAGAAACTCCGCAGGAATATAGGACTCATCCTTTGGTCCGACCATCACTAGCTGCCAATCTGGCCTGGCATTAAATACATTGATCAGCATCTGATAATCAATGCGGCGCTCGATATTACCCACATAGCCTATTTTCAGACCATTGAGTTTCGTGATTTCAGGTCGGGTCTTAATCTCTTCTTTCATTGCCTTGTTACACAATTCGAAGTTGGCGGCATTGGGTACAAGTTTGCTATTAGGGTTGTAGGCAAGCATCCGCTCATTTAGATAGGGTGAAGTAGAGATCACCAAGTCTGCTGATCGTGCTGCACGCTCCTCCAATGCCTTGCCATGTCGAGCGCTGTACTGCTTGATGATCGGATCAATGCACTGGTATACATACTGTGACATTCCGAGCAGTTGCCTGTACATGTCAGCAAAGTAGTAATCATGCGAATTGATAAAGTGGAATCGTCCCAGCTCAAGCTTTGCGGTAGTCTTGTTGATAGATCTAGCGACAATTCGATGATTGACTTTACTAAGCCAATTATACAGTTTTCCGCTAGGGAGCCAATTGATAGGCAGTACTAACGGCAGAATCAGCAACATCATGTTAGGGTGCTCACTCGTTTCGACTGCTCCGCCTCTGAGGCTCGCCTTCAGTCGCTTGATCAACCGTACATCAGTCATATTACGCAGCAGGTCTAGCCAGCTATAAGGGTGACTGACATAGAGCACCCTACCAGATTTGGCAAACTCCATCGCCAACTGATAGGGCGTAGAGGTGAAATTATCATCGTGCTTAGGCAGGGCCAATATGACAAGGGGTTTATTCATTTTGAAATGCTGGTAGCAGAGGTAGTGATATCATCTGAAGTATTAGGAACCTTGGCTGGCCCGAAAAGATAGGTACCCATAAGGCTGAGCTCTAGCTTAGCTCTGCTCGTGAAAGCCTTGAACATAGTGCCATCTTCTCTGAGCAGTCGACGAGCACTCGTCCATGCCACAGCAGAGAAGTCAGTAACCAATTTGAGTTTACCCAGCTCCCCGAGCTTTCTGCCCATTCGTCCATCCTCCCCGAATACCACATGATCGCTTTGGTGACGGTCACTATCGAATGTCCTGGTCAATGCCATTTCAAAGCCCTTCACATGAAGCCCCTCTACTGTGCGGAATGCAAAATTGCAGCCATGGACATTGAGAAACTCACGCTTGAACTTTCGCATCAAAGTAGCGCCGAAAGAGGCCAACTCGTAGCATGCCCAAGGTATGCGAGAACCATTGCCGGTAGGCGCATAGGCGTGAAAACCGTAGACACATTTGACAGCCGCCGATTTCATCAATGGTGTGACGATTGGTTTGATCCAGTTGGTAGGATAGATCGTGTCGCCATCTCCACAAAGGGAATATACTCCTCTACTCTCTTGAAGGCCCATCAGTCGCGCATGTGCTATGCCTTGCTTGGGCTGATGCACCACACGTAAACCCATGCTTTCAAGGATATCTACTGTCTCATCAGTGGAGTTGTTATTCACAAAGAGCAGCTCAGTGGGGTAAGGCAAATCGATCGCAGAAAGTGAAGAAAGGGTCTTGAGCAAATTGTCCGCTTCATTCCACACAGGAATGCAGATCGTCACCAAAGGCTCGGAACTGGTAAATCGTGCGAGACCCTCCTTAATCCGGCCAAGTCGCTCGGTCGGCACTTCTCTCCAATCGCTGTACTCGATCATATGATCTTGCATCCAATTGGGCTCTTTAAATCTCTCTAGTAGATTTTTCATTTCAATACGGTCTTATAAATTTTCAAAGTCCGGGTGGCTGTTTGCTCCCAGGTATATTGTTTCACCCAGTCGATTCCCCTGGCAGCTGTGGTATTTCGGTGGGCTTCATCTTCTATCATCTTGATGATGTGCCCTGCCAGCTCTTCTTCATTGTATTCGCTGATGACTGCTCCTCCACCAGATACTTCACGGAGCGCTCCACCGCCAGTAGTGATGACAGGTAAGCCACAGCTCATTGCCTCCAGTGGTGCCATGCCAAAGCCTTCGTACTTCGAGGTATAGACCATTAGGTCGCCACTGTTGTAGAAGTCATTCATCTCCCTATCGGGAATAAAGCCAGTAAACTGCACCTGTTTTAGCTTGAGTTGCTGGGCGAGTGCAGGGTATTGGGTGTGCTCCGGAGAGCCTCCGGCCACTTTGAGCCGAACTTCAGGGTACTGTCGCTGGACGATGGATAATGCGCCAAGCAACAACTCTAGGTTTTTGTGAGCACTCAGTCCTCCACTATACACGATCGTGAATGGTGACGAAAGTACATTTCCGGTAGGAAAAAATCGATCCGAATTCAATCCATTATGAACTGCGTGCACCAACTCCTCAGGATAATCAGCATAACGAATCGTGTCTTGTCTGGCCTGCTCAGATACCGTAATCAGGGGAATACGCCTTGCCTTGAAGCGATCGAGTGCCCAGCGATAATAGCGGGTATATCGATCATTGGCAGTAGTCATATGCAGTACGGATACGTCATGCATGGTGACTACAGCTGTCGTATTGCTGCTATAGGTGGTCGCCAATCCAGCCAGGTACCAGTGCGCATGAATAAGATCATATGAGGCAGGCGAGATACCGGCTCTCAGGTAAAGTGGTAACGCATAAGGACGATACTGGCGAAACGAACGGTAAGTCACCGGTCGTATCCAATCATGACTATGGAAGTCAGCATCTTGATGATCAGATCGATAAGGCTTGTAGAGCAGGGCGCCAGTTTGCTCACGCAAAGCTCTAGTGAGCTCGTAGCTGTAATAGCCTATGCCTGAGTCTATATGATGATCTGTAAGGCATGCAATACGTGGAGTGCTGCTCATGATACTGGTGAGAGTATAGGGGTGGGGATTGGATGAGGTACGTCTTGGGCAGACTTATCAAAATGAGGGAGCTGAACCAACCAGAGCCCGCTAGTAATGGCCCTGATATGATTCCACTCCCTACTTATCAAGAATCCAATGAGTGCTTTTGGTGTAGCTAGAAGGAAGAAATAGATCATGAAAATGACTAGCGAAAGCCATGTAACATTCCTCCTCATGAAAAGCAATCTGTTTCTGGTATGATAGAAGGTCTTCATCGGAGACTCTTGTCCGACGCTAGCCGATTCCTTGTGATAAACGACACAGCATGGATCCACGACGATGCTATATCCTGCTGTCTTGATCTTTACTCCCCAGTCCAACTCCTCATAGTAGAGAAAGTAATCCTCGGGCATAGGGCCCACTTCGTTGATGGTACTTCTACGCACCATCATAGCCGCACCGTGAGGGTAGGCTGTCGTGTAAGGGATAGTTTCTAAAGCTTGGCTTAGCTGATTATTCCTACCGGTAATCGGGTTGATCTCGGTGAATCCTGCGTACTGTATTCGACTGGGTTCATCAAAATAGTTGATCTGTGGACAAAGTACCCCAATCTCATGACTGATCGACATGAGCTCCACCATAGGCGTAATGATATCCGTGGAGAGCTCTGTGTCATTGTTTAGGAAAAAAATGTAGTCACCCGTGGCAGCTTCGATACCTAAGTTGTTGCCACCAGCAAAGCCGAGATTCTCTTCACTCACAATGACTTTTACATCAGGGAATTGACAGTTGATTTCAGCTTCAGGGTTAAAGTTCGATGCATTATCTACCACTATAATCTCTAGGTTCTGAAGACCTAGTCGATCCAGAGACTTTAGCAATTCCATAGTCATGAAAAGGCCGTTGTAGTTGACGGTGATGATACTTACTGTTGATTTCATTTTCTTTTGGCTTTGTCCCACACGACTGACTGACTGCCCATGGAGAGTCTCCATAGTCCTATGAAGACACATAGGTTCATCATGGTGAAGTATAGGGGTACATACAAAATTTTGATATTGAGCGCTCGCTGCTCGACGGCATAGCCGATAGCTGCTGCAGCGTAGAAAAACACCTGAGCAGCAAATAGTAACTGCCCTACGATATCTCCCTGAGAAGCAAGGTGGCTACTGATGAGCATCACACCGATCAATGCTAGAGGTGCCAGCGTCCAGCGTAGTACGCGATGTGATACATACTGAAAAGTCAATATTGGGTCTGTTGGCACTAGCAATGATCTTAGTCGGTATACTGCTTGCAATCCTCCAGCCGCAATTCGGATTTTACGCTTGATTTCCTCTGCCAGCGCCGCAGAGCCTGACTCTAGTGCGTAAGCTTCTTTTTCATAAGCTACTTTGTAGCCTCGCTTTGCAATATTCATTGTAAGGATAAAATCTTCGATCAGTGTGTCATGTGATGGTGCCTCATATAGCTCCGTGCGAATAGCAAAGAGTTCTCCTGCTGCACCAACTACTGAGTGAAGCTCACTATCCAGTGACTTGAGGACTGACTCATATCTCCAATAGATACCTTCGCCTGCGGTGCTTGCATCGCTAGTGGCTTCTTGCGCTATACGCTTTTCGCCTGCCACTGCCCCTATTTTTTTACTGTTGAAGTGTTGAGTCAATTTCTTGATAGCCCCAGTATTAAGTGTGGTATTGGCATCACAGAAGATGGTGATTGGTGTAGCCACCAAAGGCATGATTCTGTTGACAGCTGCAATTTTACCAGCGCGGATATCCTGATGTTCTAGCTGAACATGTGGGTATTGCTGTATGATATCAACTGTGCGATCTGTTGATCCATCAGTCACAAAAAGGAGCTGCAATTTATCCTTAGGGTAATCAAGACTTAAGCAGTTCTTGATCTTCTCCTCGATGCAGTCCTCTTCATTGAAGGCTGCTACTACCAAAGTAACCTCTGGATAAGACGCGTTAGTAGCAACTGGATCTGATTTGAACAGACGCTTGACAGCCACCATCAACCAGAGTAATAAGCCATAGCCTATGTAGCTGTAGATCAGCAGTGAAATAAGGATGAGCAATAGTAGATGAGGTATATTCATATCGTTCTTTGACGATTCGAAATTACCTATTGCTTATGCCTAGATATCGGTTATTCGGTTATTGGGTAGGGTTCATCGATAATTGGTAGCTAGCCTCGATTTTTGGATATACTGAAGTGAGGTCAATCAAGCGTGGCTAGGGATATATTACAAGCCACCTCTATCTCAAATCACTATGCTTTTTTGGCAAGCCTGCGATAAACCAAGCGGGCGTTACGTCACAGGGTCTTGATCCGTTTGAGCAGTATCGGCTTGTGTGCGCGACTGATTGGTACGACCTTATCACCTATGACCAGGTTAGACTCCTCGATATCCACGATCTTGGTCAGGTTGACTACAAAGGCACGGTGAACCTTCAGGAACTCAGGGTGCTGCAACTTTGCATCGATATTCTTCAAGGTGGAGTGCACGATGAATTTTTCTTTCTTTATCGTATTGAATACCACATAATCACCGATCGATTCCACATAGAGAATATCATCATAGCTTAGGCGTACAAGTCTCCCATCTACCTTTACAAAAAGTTCACGAAGATCATGGCTCTCCTCCTTCTTATCAGCCAGACTCTGAGCATGATCTATGGACTTGATTAGGCGAGGAAGGTCAATGGGCTTAACAAGAAAGTCTGTCACGTGGTACTCGAAAGCTTCTATAGCGTACTTTGTATGACCGGAGACGAATATGATTTGCGGTAGCTGATCTAAGGTCTTGACCAAGTCCAGTCCGCTGAGGTCGGGCATCTCTATATCCAGAAACACCAGATCAATAGCCTCCTGCTTCAGTAGGCGCATAGCCTCAATGCCATTGTTGCAGGCCGCCACAATCTCCAGCTCATTTATCTTCGAGCACAAATGCTCCAAAGAGGCTCTGGCCATTTCATCATCATCAACTATTAGACATTTCATCTTATCAGCCATATTGGTCAGGTATCGGTACTTATTTTTTATTCAAGGAGCTGAAGAGCATCGTCAAGTCGCACTTGCTCTGCCTTCAATAAATCTACAAACATTGGTAAATTATCCAGGAGATCTTTAAGTCTAGCAGTAAGCTCATCAGTCAGTTTTCCATGTTGGTCAACTGAGATTTCGATCTCCGAAAATAGCTCTGCGGCATCTTTCAAACCCACCATATCAAAGTTGGGCTTGAGCTTGTGAGTAAGGGCTCCTATTGCATTCCAATTCTTGTCATTTAAGAGCTTAAGTAGATCTTCTCTCTCCTTCTCTACGTTCTTCAAAAAGATCCTGAACATGAGCTGAGCCCGCTCCAGATCTTGTGCATAAAACTTATCTAGGTATGCACCATTCAAATCAGTGTTGAAATGAAAATCAGACTCACTGCCACCACCAGCATTCATACCAGGATGTAGGTTGGTCAAGACCTTGAGCAGATCATCGGGGGTAAAGGGCTTGGTGAGGTGATGGTTCATACCAATGGACAGTGCCTTGTCCTTTTCATCTACCAACGCGCTTGCTGTTAAGGCGATGATGGGGATAGCACTATTTTGATTCTTCTTATTGGATCGGATCTGAATAGTAGTCTCATAACCATCCATTTCTGGCATGCGGATATCCATCAAAATCAGGTCATACTTGTTGTCTTTGATGTATTCTAAAGCTTCTAAGCCATTATTCGCTACCTCAAAATCAATTCCCCATTTCTTCATCAGGCCAGCGAGATAGATCTGATTGATCGTGTTATCCTCTACTATGAGAACGCGCTTGAGCGAGAGCTGTGAATGATCCAGTATAGGTTCTGCGATGATCTGCTGCTGGTCCTTACCCATTCTGGTAAGTGGCAACCGCACCGTAAAGCAAGACCCCTGCCCAGACTCTGAAGTCACAGAAATATCACCTCCATAGGTATCGACTAGTGATTTAACGATAGACAAGCCAAGGCCTGTACCTCCGTACTTCAACTGTGTTTCTGAAGATTCCTGCTTGAAGCTTTCGAATATGGTCTTCAGCTTATCTTGACCAATGCCAATACCAGTATCCTTAATCTCAAATTCTATATCAACTTGATCCTCTTCTGCGAAGCTGCTCAATAACTTGACGCGTAGGCCTATTTGACCCTTCGCAGTAAACTTGACAGCATTACCAATGAGGTTGAGCAGTATCTGGTTCAAGATCACCTTGTCACACATGACAAGATCGGGGATGCTCTCATCCATATCAATGCTAAAGTCGATGGATTGATCAGCCGTGCGAAACTCATAGGTCTGCACAATGGCGCTTACCATCGCACGGATATCGACTGGCTGCTCAGTGATCTCCAGCTTCCCAGACTCAATCTTGGAGAGGTCAAGCACTCCAGAGATCAATTGTAGCAATACATCTGAGGAGTACTTAATCGTCTTCAAGTACTCCAACTGTTCTGAATTGAGGGGTGTATCGTAGAGCAAGTTCGTGACGCCAATTACGGCATTGATCGGATTTCGTATCTCATGGCTCATGTTAGCAAGAAATTGCTTTTCCATCTCGCGGGCTTGATCTGCTACTTTTTTAGCTTCAATCAAGTCTCGCTCAAGGTTTTTGCGGTCTGTGATATCATAGTGGATGCCAAGCGTCCCCTTCAGCTTATTTCCTTCACTTACTGGGGCTCCACTGATCAATACAGATATTCTTCGTCCGCCTTTGCATATCATTTCTACCTCGTAGACACCTCCTTGCCCACGTGCACGATCCTTATCCTGTTGCTCCATGACCTCCTTGTACTCAGGTGGCAAGAATACTTTATCAGCCTCTTTACCAATCAATTCTTCCTGGGTGTAGCCGACCATTTGACAGAACCGATCATAGGCACGAACGATGCGTCCTTCCGCGCTCACTTCCATCAGCCCAAGCTCCATATTTTCAATGATCGAACGATACTTTTCCTCATTGATGCGTAGGAGTTTCTCCCCTTCTTTTCGCTCAGTAATATCACGGTACTGCCAGACGTGCCCTTTATATTTCTTATTGTCGAAGAGCGGGATATAGTCGCGTTCGAGGACATTACCCGATAAGAGTAGCAGCTCCTCTCCCTCCACTGATTGCTGATGCTCCAGTATTTCGCTTATCCTGCTGACAAACCGCTCCGGCTCAGCAAATAGATGCTTGGACTGCTCAGCAGAATCGGCACAGTTCATACCAACCAATTGATCAGGCGCAACAGGAATCCCAAAGAATGAGCAAAACTGTTCATTGACCAGAATGATATCGCGATTCTCGTCTTCTACGAGTATACCGGAATGGGTCGTCTTTATTAGTGTACTTAAGCGGAGCGTTGTAGAATACAACTGATTTTGGACAGTACGCTGCTCACTTAGATCACGCGCTATCGCAATAATCTCAGTAAGCTCACCTTCCTCGTATATGAACTGAACATTCTGCCCTACCCAAATGCTTTGTCCATCTTTAGTAATCGCGGGAAACTCTTGGTAAGTCGTCTCAATTTTATCCTTGCGCTGTATCCCATAAAAATTGACAATGAGCTCTCGGAAATCTGGATGGATGAAATTAGTGAAAAGTCTACCTCTAGATTCCTCAGCCGAATAGCCCATCTTTTTCTCGCACACCTTGTTGGCATAGGTGATCACTCCGGTAGGATCCATCCTATAGATCAAGTCCTGAGCATTCTCGATAATGGACTCAAACTTGCGCTCTGTCCTCTCGAGTATGACTTCCTTCTGCCTAGCGCGCTCTCTTAGTTTTTCATTGGCTTGATAGAGCTCAAGTGACTTCTTTTCGAGCAATAGTTCTGCCTCTTTCCTAGCGCTACGCTCTCGCTCGACCTTCCTCTTAAGTATCGCTATTTCACTCAATTCGGCTTGCATTGATTACCGGGTAATCACAAAGTAGACTTTTGCTCCATCGTCCTCTACTGAGGAAACCTTAACTTCGCTCTTTTCCTGAAAATGCTTCATGCACTCTTCAATCAAGCCTTGTGCAAAATCACCCATCTTTCTGGTAGACATGTATGTCAATTTAAGCTCATGGTCACTGACTCTGATAGAATCGAAAGTTGGTAATTCAGCATCTGGATATAGCTTACGTACCTCTACGTGGATATGATTTTCTATTGATTCAAGAAAGGTAAACGCGTCATTCACGCCCTCAAAAAACTGGGGGTAATTTTGAGCAAATACTCTAAAGATGTGGTGACCGTAGACCTTCAAAAGTGTAGGAATCTCCTCATTGACCTCCTCTGATAAAGAAACTACCAGTTTCACCAACTCAGCATGGTCATAAGTACCTACCGCAGAATAACTGCCGTTGTTGGGTAGATCACTCTTTTCGATCACACGATCAAGCACCTCATCTCCATACGTATCCTCTACCATTTCCAGCAGCTCTGTAAAGACAATTCCTTTCATAATTCTTAGTTCTACAGTGAATTAACTCAAAAAAGCAGCCAAATCCATTGGTTTTAGATCAATGCCAGATATTCACTCATGTAAACCCACACCCACCTATCTCTTACAAATAAAAAAGCCAGTCAATACCGGCTTTTCTTGAAATCACAATTGCCAGTTACAATGTCAGTTAGAAACCGCTACTTGGCTTCAATAGTTTGTCGACTAGGGTCTGATCATTGAAATAGCTTTCTGGGTTTTCAGAACTGTTAAGTATCCATTCACCATTGACCTCAAAAGCCTTGACTTCTACTTCAGAGTTGGTGCTTTCGATGGTCACGGAGACCTCTGGAGTTACGAGTTGGTCAGTCTCATCAAAGAACGTTCGGCTAGACACAAAGCTCAGGCCGCCGATAAAGCTTGCCACTGAGGCAGAGTCAGCAGGCTGGCCATTTTTGCTCCACCCGCTGCTTTCCTTTGTGAGCACAAAAGCAGAATCAGGGTAATTGAAAGTGACCTGCTGGATGCTGTCCTTGTTGGTGCGCATCAGTACACTGTTCCGATAGGCAGCAGGATCAGCACTGACAGAGAAGGCCATGAAGTTCTTGGCAGAATACACTTCATCCTCTCCGGCCAGACGAACGAAGGTTGAATAAGAGTTCTGTCCTTCCATGTTGAATCTGCCGATGATCAAATCAAGGGTCTTTTCACCACCTTCATAAACTTCTACCGCGGTACCAGCTGAGTCTACTTGATAGTCCTTCCATTTGTCCTGCTTCTTCGCCACTAGTCGCGACGGCTTGATAGAAAGCAACGAACCTAGGCTCGACTTTACTGATCCCTCAGTAGCCTCCACTTTTTTTCCGGTAGGTAGCGTCAGCTCCCAGCCCTCTCCGACCTTGCTCATATCACTCACCTTATCAGGTGCCTTTACCAGCAGCCTTGTCACCTTTGCTGTATCGATCTCCACCGATACTTCTCGATAAGAAGTGCTCCGACTGGTTTGGCCTGTCCACTCCACAATGAGGTAGACCACTAGCAGGCCACCCATGAGGAGCAATAGTTTTAAGTTTGATAGATTCTTCAACATTCTTTCTGTCCTTTAAATCATCAATCAATAAATGCCTTCCATCCATTTTTGCTTTCGACGCAAGTTCATCTGCTTTCGCACGATGGCATAGATCAAAAGTAAAAGTATCGGTATGAAAACATTGCCATATTTCAACAGGGCCTTTGTCTCGTCTTCCGTCTGATCGAGCGGTCTGGAAGTGATACCTTTTGTTCTCAAGTCGATCAGTCCGGTATCATCAGATAGCCAGTCGATGGCATTAGAGGCGAAGTTGACATTGTCAGCATTTTGCTGCTGCTGACCTGTTTCACCATTGCTTACGAACTCCCCATTAGCTACTACCACTAGCTTAGAGGTAGCATTGGGCATGATATTGCCCTCCACAGCTACCGCCAATATTTGCTCTTGCAGTGGAAAGTCAGCATTGCTCCATTTCTTGTTGATATCCACGTAAGCAGGTGCATTGACCAAGCCAGACTGCTCAGAGGAGAAGATCAATGGTGTCACATTGAGTGCAGAGTCAGCGCGTGTCACTTGTATATTATTCACGAATGGCAGCAACATATCCTCTAGCCCCTGCGCGATGGGATGCTCTCCAAAAGTCTTAGCTCGTGGGAAATATGGGAAAATGACCTGTGAATTAATGGTGAATTGGCCTTGCTGCTGACGTACCGAGACAGACGCGCAGTTGACATCAATCACGAAGCTATTGCCCATGCTGATCCCCTTGTCTCTGAGCCAAGCGTTGATCCCTATGTCAGGTGCTCTGGTAAGTGAGGCGGTACTCAGGTCACCCTGTACGTTACTTTTGGCCACAAAAACATTGCCTCCCAAAGACATGAAATCATCCAGCTTTGCTAAATCTCCGGCTGAAATCGTATCCGTCGGATTGATAATGGCTACAGCTTTGAAGAAAGTTGGGATAGGATCAGCACCAATCGTAAAAGGCTCAACACTATAAAGTACTGATAGCTGCTGCTGAAGCTGGAGTAAGGTATTTGGCGGTAGCTCTCCATGGCCCTGGAGTAGGGCAATCTTGGGCTTATCAGCAATCGAGATCTTCTTGATAGAGGTGGTCAACGCATACTCCATTCCTGCACCGGGCTGTACTAGCGGAATGACCTCATTCTGATCTCCCATACTGAGCACAGCACCCATGTAAGCCTTAAGTTGCTGCACCTGATCTTTCTCAGTCACGTTGATGATCACCGGACTGATGCCGTTCTGTTGTGCCTCTCGTTCTATCTCCTCACTTTCGTTGGGGTTGATAAACTCATAGACCACATTGCCGCCAGATCGATTCTCATATTCGATTAGCTGGTCCTCAAAATCCTGCCTATTGCTTAGTAGCTGTGCGGGCAAGTCTTCTGAGAAGTATGCCTTCACTGTCACTACATCATCCAAGTCCTCCAAGATATCCTCAGTGGCTTTGCTCAAGGTATATCTGCCATCAGCTGTAAAGTCCAATCTGAAATACAACCTGTTGGAGATCAGGTTGGCTATAATGACTATACCCAGTATGATCGCTAATCTTATGAATACACTATTTCTTTTCATCTTCCGTAGAGTTTTTAACCTTGCCAGTTGCGTCTGGAAAGCATAGATTGAGAAAACAATAGACCAACAAGTGTAATGGACAAGAAGTAGACTATGTCCCTGGAATCAATCACTCCTCTGCTCAGTGACTCGAAGTGCGCGCGCATACTTAGATAGTTCATCGCTGTACCCAGACCTCCTCTGAAACTGGATCCCATAACATCAAATAGTATCTGAAAGAAAATACCGATGAACAACGCCATCAGGAACGCGACGATCTGGTTGTTGGTAACACTGCTGGCAAAAAGACCTATGCTGATGTATCCTGACGAGAGCAGTATTAAACCAAGATAGCCTCCGATGATGCCACCGTGATCAACTGAGCCCAACTGGCTGACGGTGATATAGTAAGGCAAAGTGCAGAAAAGCGCGATCATGACCAGCAGCAGACAGGCCAAGAACTTCCCTCCGACGATTTGCCAATCGGTAATCGCCTTGGTAGAAAGTAGCTCAATCGTACCCGATCTGGTCTCCTCCGCCAACATTCTCATCGTAATGGCCGGGATAAAGAAGAACAATGTCCAAAAACCAATGCCGAAGAAAACCTGAAGGCTTGCTTGATTGATGAGAAATATATTGTTGCCAAAGAGCCAGGTAAAGAAGCCACTCATGCCAAGAAATAGTATGATCATGACATAGGCGATCAATGAGTCGAAAAAAGACGCTAGCTCACGTTTAGCGATAATCCATGTTTTGTCCATAATCGATTTGCTAGTTTGTTAATTCTCTAAATACATCCTCCAGACGGGTCTCTATACCCGTCATTTCTAATAGGCACCATTTGTTGCTAACGCAAAGGTCAAAGACAGCCTTGCGACTTGACTGATCTGGCTTAGACTGAACGGTGAAGTAGTCAGCCTTGCCATCTACACCGTCTACCTTCTCTACTGTGGCCAAGCCCAGCAAAGCTTTTTTAAGGCTTTCTCCATCGGCTCCTTCTATTTGAACTGTAAGCAATTCTTGTCCTTGAGCCTGCTGACGCAGCGTCGCTGACGTCCCATCCGCAGCGATACGCCCACGATTGATAATCAGAATCCTATCACAAGTCGCCTCGACTTCCGAAAGGATATGAGAGCTAAGGATTACTGTTTTCTGCTTACCCAATTTCTTGATAAGTTTTCGTATCTCGATGATCTGGTTAGGATCAAGACCCGTGGTAGGCTCATCAAGGATAAGAACATCAGGATTGTGGATCATGGCCTGTGCCAGTCCTACTCGCTGGCGATAACCCTTGGACAGCTCGCCAATCTTCTTGTGCTTCTCTACATCTAGTCCGCAAGTCTCGACCATCTCGGCGATCCGCTCGGGGATTTTATTCCCAGGTACACCTTGGATCTCAGCAGAGAACCTGAGATAATCAATGATCGGCATATCGAGGTACAGCGGATTGTTTTCCGGCAGGTAACCTATCCTCTTCTTGATCTGATCGGCATGGGTGTGGATCGACATCCCCTCCAACAGGACATCCCCGCCAGATGGCGCCATATAGCAGGTGATCATCTTCATGGTCGTACTTTTCCCTGCCCCATTAGGCCCAAGAAAGCCAACCACCTCGCCTGTCTCGACCTTGAAGGAGATGTTGTTTACCGCTTTCTGCTCACCATATTTTTTGGTGAGCCCATCAACTACAATTGACATATATTCAGTGCGTTAAGTAATTGAATAACTAACCCCAAAAGTGAGGTTATTAAAACTGCGCAATACTAATCAGTGCAAGAAAAATTTTCAAGCCATGAAGAAAGGGAGATATTAAAATTTGTTAAACGGTGGTTTGAAAAGTAGTCTTAGCAAGTATGACGTCCTTATCCGTACGAGAATTGGTGATCACATGCTGATAATTACCATTTCCTAGATCTGCACGATGAAAAACTAATCCATCGCCGTGTAGGGCCTCTGTCTTGAAGATCATGTCAATCGACCTCAAGCTATTGAGCTTCATTTGATCACTTGGCCCTTCCATGCACCACTGGAAGTAGTTCGCATTATTGACATGTCCATTGCGATCAATGTCGCGCTCAAGTACCTGGTATTTGAGAAGCTGCTCAAGCTCGCCGCTCTTGGTGATTTTTTCTGATAAGAGAGGTAGGTTATCACGCTCTATGGAGAAACGCGCTTCCTTGATAAACTCAGGGATGCGAATCATCCGGCGTGTCTCAATGTCGAGCACGATCCAGTTGGTTTTTGCGGTAGCGATGAGCTCGCGTTGATCATTATAGATCTTGAAATCACGGTACGTCAGGATGCGGTCAAGACCTGAGGGCCAAGTATCCACGTAGACCAGATCATTGTGCTGTGGCCATTGTATGACGTCAAGCTTCAATCGCTGCATCACCCAGGACACTCCCTTTTTCAGTAGGTGATCAACAGAAAACCCGAGTGTATGTGCGTTACGCCAGGCTGCCTCTTCGAGGTAGTTGACAAGCGTAATCAGCCTTAATTCACCGCTAGGGTCAGTCTCGTACGCACGAACTCGGAACTCCTCCATAACGGTGAATTAAAGCCAATCCTTCTTCGAAATCAAGTCATTGACCGATTTAGAAGCCTAAAAACTTAAGCTTAAACTTTGCCTTGGCCTTGCTTCATCAATTCAATGATATGCTCCCACACATTCTGGAAAGGTAGCACTTCGATTTCAGCAAAAACTCCTTCTAGCTCTTCCAGCTCTTTCAACTTGTCGTAGTATTTCTTACCCTTCTTCTCTGCCTTTTTCGCATCATATCCGGTGGAAGGAATGCATTTTATGATCTTAATGAATTGCTTTTCACGAGCATACTGCCCTGGATCAGAGTAGTGCAACTTCATATACTCTAGCAATCCATCCACACGATCTACTACCCTGTCTACATTCCCTTCTTGGAGATGGGCGAGCAACTCGAGTATTAAGACAGAAGTATTGTAGCCTCTTTTGTCTTTTCGATCTTTGCTCATTGTCACAAAGAATTCATCAAAGTTGATGGCCTTACTTACCTTCTCACCGGGAATCAAAAAGTTGAGATAGGCCCCAAACAGTTTCCATCGATCTTGTGCCCTAGTGGATAAGCTTTCTAAGTGCGGATTGCGCACAACTCGCTGCATCAGATCACTCGCCAATTTGTATGACTTGCTATGTAAGGCCAACAACATATAGTTCTCCATATGGCTAAACCAATTGTTGGTCGAACGATTGAAATGAAGCATACCATGACTAGCCGTTTTCAGACCTTCATCATATTGCTTTAATCGCAGCAACGCAAAGGTCTTCATGAAGTAATTGTAGCGTGTGTCAAAGCGAATCGCATTGACTTCACCATTCTCCAACCGCTGAGCCATGTCGTCGGTCATCTCAACGATAGTTTGAAAGTCTCCAGTCAACTCACAATAGAACATCTTGAGTCTGTAGTATCTATCGTAGACAATAAAGCTATCAGTCTTTTTGGCCATTCCCTCCAGTGTCTTGACTGCCTTGCCCGCTTCATCAATCGTATTGCGCTTACTGTGCAGTGACTTGCGAAGGTTCATGCTAATCATAGAGAAGAGGTTCTCGGCCTTCTCTTCAATCTCCATGGTTTTAACAACTTCCTCAATGGCCTCAACAGTAGCATAGTAGTCAGTTGGTTTGCAACGCTCACTATATACCAATCGAAGAAGGCGCAATGCTTCATAGCTGATATTGGTGAACTCACATTCCTTTGAAATAGCGTAGGCCTTGTTAAGCTGTTTCTCAGCCATGTCATACTCGGCACTTCGAAGCAACGTCTTAGCTCGGCTAAGGTGGTTTTCGCTTTCGTGCTCGTACTGCCAGGCGATATTGTCTTCTGACTCTTTGAAGTCCACGAGAGGAAGCAGATTCATGATCTTCGCTTTTAGTCGGGACTTCAGCATTCGGAATCTGTGGTCTGTAGGATCCGAATCATAGAGGCCTTTTGCAGCATCCTCATCCGTCAAAAACAATCCGTCTCTAGCTCCCAAATAAAGCTGTTCTTCGAGACTTGGATACTCTGTTACCACATCCAAATCAAGCCCGAAACCGTTCTTGTCGGCTCGATTTGTTATGATCTTGATAATTTTTCTAATTTCTTGCATCTGTTATTATTATTAGCTGACTGGAAAGATAGCTAAAAAACAAAATGACTTTGTAATTCTTGGAATATTTATAGTTGCTTATTAATGCATAGCAATAGCTTTTGTCCAAAACTCCAGATTATCATTGAACCAATAAGATTTAAGCACGGATAGGACACACCTATCCAATCGATCCTAGTAGGATTGTTGATGTTTAGGAAGCTTAGTTATCGTTAAAGCTCTGTAGTGAGAATTGCAGTTATGGTTTTAATACCATCGATATAGTTCCCGATTCTGATATTCTCGTTAGGGCTGTGCTGATTGTTATCCGGATTTACGGTAGGGACGGTGACCGCCGGTATACCTAGCGTAATCACAAACGGAGAGATGGGAATAGAACCACCACTGGTGCGCTTTTGAATAGGCTCTTTGCCAAAGCCTCTGACGATTCCTTTTCTAAGCCATCTACCCACTTCAGTATCAAACTCTGTCCTGAAAGCACCATAAGAAATCTCATAGTTGAACCTGGCAATTTTCCCGTACTTCATACGCTCTTCTTGAGTTGGCTCATCCTCCACCAGATAATAACCTTGGCCCTCTACATGCTTTCGTACCATGTCCACCATGCGTTGGCCTTCTGTTTCTTTGACCAAGCGAATGTCGATTTCAGCGATCGCAGAAGAAGGCACGATGGTGCGCGATTCATCTCCCACCCAGCCAGAGCGCAGGCCCCTGATATTCAAAGAAGGGTATTGGATTGCCTCCTGATAGTTAGAGGCCACCTGATCTATCTCGCTGATACCCAGTTTGCGCTTGATGCCATCCTCATCATCCGGTACTTGTTCGAGTATCGCTTTCACTTCTTCTGACAGTGTAATGCCGTCGTACCAGGTCGGGATAGTCACTCTTCCTCCTTCGCCTTTCATACTTGATAGCAGCTGAGACAGTCTAAATGCAGGATTGGGAGCGTAGTTACCATAATGGCCGCTATGCTGTGGGAACCTAGGGCCAAATACCTCCAGTGACACAGTGGCAATACCTCTGGCACCAAATGTCAGCGTAGGCTCATTAGACGGATGTCTTGGCCCATCGAAAATGATGAGCATATCCGCAGAAAGTGCTTCACTGTAATCCTTCACCGCCTGTGGTAGTCTTGGCGATCCTAACTCTTCCTCAAAGTCCATGATCACCTTCATGTTGAAGTTAGGCTTGAGCTTACGGTCATTTAGTATATCCATGGCCTTGAGAAACATCATATCAGGTCCTCTTGCATCTGAAGCTGATCGCACGAATATCCTCCAATCTCTATCAAGTTCACCCTCCAGTTTTGACCAATCTTGGATCTCCCATTCGCCTTTAGCATTTTGTGCCTTCAGTGTTGGCGTCCAGGGGCTCTCTTGAAACCAAGCACTGCTATCTACGGGCTGTCCATCTACTTGAAGGTAGATGAGCACCGTCTTCGCTTTCGGGCTTATTGTCCGGCTTGCGAGTAATAAGGGCACTGTTGAGGTTTCCAGGCGTTGGGTTTCAAAGCCACGCTTGCCGAACGCATTCTCACACCAACTCACATTCTTCTCAATATCCTCAGGATAAACAGCATCATTTGGGATACTAAAGAAGTCGTACAGCTCTCCGAAGGACGCCTTGGCATACTTCAAGGAGAGCTCGTCCAACTCAGATGATTTTATTTTTTGACCGCTGGCTGCTATCGCAAAAAACATTAAGGCGGTAAGGCTGATTGATATTACTTTGTGATTCATGGTTTAATGTTGTTTATCGAGCACATATGAAGATTGGAATTCTGTCTGACACCCATAATTATCTAGATCCCAAAATATACAAATACTTTGAGAATGTAGATGAGCTATGGCATGCAGGAGACATTGGTAATACCGAACTAATGGATGAACTCGAAAAGTTCAAACCGGTCAGGTTTGTCTACGGCAACATTGATGGTCACTTGATCAGAGCGCGAGCACCGGAATACGAACTATTTGAAGTAGGCGGTTTGAAAGTCCTTATGCTACACATAGGCGGCAAACCTCCGGGATATACCAAACAAGCTAGCGCGTTGATCGCTAGGCTAAGACCCGACATCTTTGTATGCGGACACAGTCATATCCTGAGAGTCGCCCACGACCCTAAACGACACAAGCTCCTCTATATCAATCCAGGAGCTGCAGGGATAGTAGGGTTTCACAAAGTCAAGACCATCATCAGATTCGAAATATCGGAGGGCAAGGTTTCCAATATGCAGGCCATAGAGCTTGGCGCTAGGGCACAAAAAAAGCCCTGACATCAGTCGGGCTTTCTAATTTTATTTCAGAAGAATAATTATTCCCCCTTATCTTCTTTTTTGGCTTTCGCCTCTTTCTTAGGTGCGGCCTCTTTTTCTGGAGCAGCCTCTTTCTTAGCCTTAGGCTCAGCTTTCTCTTTCTTAGCCTCTCCTGCTTCTTTCTTAGCAGCTGGCTTCTTCTTAGGAGCTTCTTTCTCCACTACTTCTTCTACTACAGCCTCGGCAGCAGGTGCTTCTTTCTCTACTTTAGCCTTAGGGGCTTCCTTCTTACTCTATCAGCTTCGGCACTAGCCTTAAACTCCGCTTTAATTTCCTCTATATCAACGTTAGTGATAACTGGCTTTGATGTCAAATTTTTTATCGTGCTAAGCCTTTGCTTAGAAACAAGCTTATTTCTTCTTCCTTTTCTTTTGAGTCTGGTAACTGCCATTGTGCTATGCTTTTATCAAATGAGCGGCAAAAATATAAAATTTAGTATTACGACCCTCATTGAATAAAATTAAAATCCGAAAGAAGGCCTGTATTCCATATTTTTGCTTCCGAATAAAGAGAAAATCATGAAACCGAGCTTACCGAAAGGCACCAGAGACTTTGGACCGGAGAAAATGCAGAAGCGCAATTTTATCTTCTCACAGATCAGAGAGGTATTTCAGTTGTACGGATTTCTGCCGCTCGAAACTCCTGCAATGGAGAACCTGAGTGTCTTAACTGGTAAGTATGGTGATGAAGGAGATCAACTGCTATTTAAAGTATTGAATAGTGGGGAATACCTAAAGAAGTCTCAAGTCTCAGACTATGAAAAGGGTGAAAAGCAGATGCTGCCACTCATTTCAGAGAAGGGCCTCAAATACGATCTCACCGTGCCATTCGCGCGATATGTAGTGATGAATAGAAATGATATCACCTTCCCTTTCAAGCGATATCAGATGCAACCGGTATGGAGAGCAGATCGACCTCAGCGGGGGCGGTATCGCGAGTTTTACCAATGTGATGCTGATGTGATAGGTACAGACTCTTTGGTTTGTGAGACAGATATCATCTCGATGATCAACGATGTATTCGAGCGACTTGGCTTAGTAGACTTCACGATCAAGTACAATAATCGAAAAATACTCTCAGGAATCGCGGAAGCACTTGGACAGCCGGCTGCAGAAGGCTCCCTCTGTGTTGCCATCGATAAGCTGGACAAGATAGGGCTGGACAAAGTACTGGAAGAACTAAGCAGTGCAGGTTTTGAAGAAGCAGCGATCAACCAACTTAAGCCCATACTCGACAGCAGCAGCACTGCTGATTATCTCAAAAAATTGCTGTCAGATTCAGAGATTGGCAAGCAGGGGCTGGAAGAGATCGAGCAACTCCAATCAATGATCTCGACCCTCGGAGGCAACCTTCACGTAGCGTTCGATCCTACGCTGGCACGAGGACTATCATATTATACAGGCTCGATTTTCGAAGTGAAAATCAACAATGTAAAGATGGGAAGCGTATGCGGTGGTGGTCGATACGACAATCTTACTGGTGTGTTTGGCCTGGAAGGCGTGCCTGGTGTTGGCATCTCATTTGGCGTGGATCGACTATATGATGTGATGGAAGAACTTGAGCTATTTCCAGCTGATCAAACCACGAGCACGCAAGTATTGATCTCCACATTTGACGAGCCCTCAAGAAAAGCTGGTTTGAAACTGCTCAGCCACCTTAGAAAGCAGGGCATCAATTCGGAGCTTTACCCAGATTTCGGAAAGATGAAAAAGCACTTTCAATATGCAGACAAAAAGCGCATTCCTTATGTGGTCATTATCGGTAGTGAGGAACTAGAAAAAGGCCTTTTCTCTTTAAAGGATCTGGGTAGTGGAGAACAGCAGCAGATGGATCAAGACCACCTATTAGAGATATTAAAGAAATAGAACCATAATTTAGGGCGAGCGGTAGACGTTAGTTGTTTATCAATGAAGCATGCAGGCCAATATTCAGTCACACAAGCCCCTCTACTCTTTCATACTTCTATGTCTTCTGACCATTCCTCTCGGTCTGCAAGGTCAGGGCATCAAGAGTACGCTCGGTAGATTTTCAGTTGATTTTGATCAGGGCTGTGTTCCGTTTACGATAGTGATCAATGAGGATATACCTTTTGACGAGACCTTCTATGATTTCGGAGATTCACTAGTAAGTGATACAGAATACACCTACGACGAACCGGGGCACTACATCATATATCAAGTGATCCAAGAGGACGATCTGCCAGATGGGAAGATCGATAGTCTACAGATCACTTTGAGCCCACAGTCCCTACCGGAATTCAACATATTCACCTGTGCGGATAATCGAGTGGCTGTCGAAATCACAGACGATCAGTATGACTTTTATCGGGTACATCTCGCGGATCAAGACACATTGCAGTTGTTGCCAGGTGAGCAATCAGAGTTTGTAGAATTTCCAACAAACGCTCCCAATGAAATAACTGTGCAAGGCTTCTTCGGCAGTGGCTCTCCTAGCTGCCTAAGCAACACCAAATCATTTCAACCGCTTGCCCCGATTTTCCCTGCGACTGTATCCGAGCTCCGCGTCTTGAATGACACCCTCATGACGATTGCATTTGAGATATTTGACAATGCTGCCTATACCTTACAAAAAAGCACCAGCGGCTCACCTTTTGAAGACGTTACTCGACTTAATCCAACGGATGACTTTATCGATTTTGTGGTAGATGACATCCCGGCATCACCCTGCTTTCGAATCATCACCAATGACAGCTGTGATGGTTCGGTTATCGAAAGTGAAACTTACTGCACACTACATTTAGAAGTCACTAACTCACCTAGCGGAAATGAATTGTCGTGGCAAGCTAATCCGGAGAGTACAATTCCAGTACAAGCCTTCAAAGATGACAGCTTGCTCAATCAAGGTTTTTTTGAGCAACTCTTCGATCCTTCGCTAATATGTGAAGTGGGAAACTGCTATCGCTTGGCGCAAGGCTCATCTCTCTCCAGGACGATCTGCCTAGTGCCTGGACCTATCAATAATCTACCTGCTCCTCTGGATCTCCAGTCCACTATAGACGGTCAGGATATTCTGCTATCATGGGTACTAGAGCAGCCCATACCCATTGCCTCCTATTCCCTATCGGAAAATGGTCGCATCTCTACATTCTCTACAGACCTCACTACCACCTCAGTGGCCTTCGAGGACACCTCATCACCGCTAAACTTTGAGTTGAGCTATCAGGATGATTGTGGTAACCAGTCCTTAACCTCTCTATCTACCACGCCGGTTTTTCTTAATCTTAGCCAGAGTAATGGAACCTCAAGCACGTTAGCCTGGAATAGGTACGAGGGATGGATTGAAGGCATCAAACATTACTTTCTGCAAAGGTGGGATGGTACACAATGGGTAGAAGAAGAGTTCATTTTCAGCGGTCGAGAGATTGAGGTAGACCCAGAGCGGCAGGAGATTTATCGAATAGATGCCCTCTCTCTCGAATCCGAACCTCGCCATAGTTATTCCAATAGCATAATCATCGAAAGTACACCCAACCTCTACTTCCCGAATGCGTTTACGCCTGATGGGGACGGGCTCAATGATATTTTCATTCCGGTAGGTGCTAATATCTCAACTTATGAAATCATGATTTTCAATAGATGGGGAGAAATCATCTTTCAATCGGATCAATTGGATAGAGGCTGGGATGGTATATATCAGGGCAGGAAAGCGCCTCCAGGTGCTTATACCTTTAAGGTACGATTTGGCAATGAGGAATCGGGAAAATCTAGTCAATCCGGTACTTTTGTGCTCCTAAGAAATTAAATGCAAGGCTATGTTTGATATGATGAAGATGATGGGCAAGGTAAAAGAGGTCCAGGAGAAGATTAAAGCAGCTCAAGAGACGCTTGGAGACATCACCGAGACAGGTGAGTCTGGCGCAGGCATGGTGACTGCTGTAGTGAATGGAAAGAAGGAGGTCATCAGTATCAATATCGATCCCAGCATTATCAACAGCGATGATAAGCAACTCATGCAAGACCTGGTAGTCGCAGCAGTGAATATGGCTTTGGCCAATGTGGACGAAAAAGCCAAAGAGCATCTAAAAAAGAGTACCGAGGGTGTAATGCCTAACATACCCGGAATGGATTTTGGTAATATGATGGGATGACAAAAAAGATAGCCGTCTGCATCCTTAATTATAACGGCGCGCAGCTTCTCAAAGATTTTTTACCTTCAGTGATTGAGTTTAGCCATGAGGCGGAGGTTTATGTCATTGACAACCAATCCACTGATGACAGTTGCGCAGTGTTGGCCCAAGACTTTCCTAATGTCAAGATCATAATCAATGAAGACAATTATGGTTTTACCGGTGGGTACAATCATGGTCTCACTACCGTAAAAGAGGAACTACTCGTACTACTTAACTCCGATGTAGAAGTGACCGAAGGCTGGCTAGTACCACTAGCCAAAGCATTTGATGATCCCGAGGTAGCGGCATGTCAACCCAAAATACTTGCTCATAGGGCGAAGGACAGTTTTGAATATGCCGGTGCAAGTGGAGGCTACATTGACTGGCTCGGGTACCCATTCTGCAGAGGTCGTATTTTCGAGACAGTAGAATTAGACCAAGGGCAGTACGACGAACCACTCCAAATCTTCTGGGCAAGTGGTGCTTGTATGGTGGTAAGATCTGAGGTGTTCGAACAAGTAGGTGGGTTCGATATTAGTTTCTTCGCTCACATGGAAGAAATCGACCTATGCTGGCGAATGCAAAACAGCGGATACAAAATTATGTGTATCCCTAAGAGTACTGTGTATCATGTCGGAGGCGAAACACTCTCGAAGGAGAATCCAAGAAAGACCTATTTCAATTTTAGAAATAGCGCCACCATGCTGTATAAGAACACTTACGGTAGCAGTATTTATTGGAAATTCTCTTTGAAAATGCTACTAGATCTCGTAGCTGCCTTCAAGTTTTGGAAGGACAATACCTTTGATCACTTTATGGCTGTAATCAAAGCCTACACTCATTTCTTCCGTGATCTCGGTAGCAAAAGAATTAAGAAATATGAGTACGGGGTGGTCAAGACAAAAAACTTACCAACGATATACTCGAAATTGATTGTCTTTCAATATTACCTCCTCAAGAGGCGTAAATATTCACAACTCAAAGGTCTAGTAATACCAGAGCGAGTTGCTTCCTCTACGTAGGTGCTTCCTGAATTCCATGATAAATGCTAACCCTAGATATACAATGATTGGTGAGCCGAAAGTCAGAAATGATGCGTAAATAAAAAACAACCGAATACTTGAAGTCGGGATTTTCATCTTCTCTCCAAGTCTGGTACACACACCAAAAAATTGCTTTTCGAAGTATTTTTGAATCACTTCCATAACGCGCAAAATTAACGAATATAGCCGGATTTTGTTCACTCATTAATCCGTGTTGACGAAATTTTATCGTAATATTGCACTTTCTGTAGGTATTATTTTCTGTAGAACCATTTATAACCTAATAACTTAAGAATCAATCAGATGAGAAGTTTAAATTTTATAGTGACGATTGTAGCGAGTTCTTTGCTAATGAGCTCATGTACGTTACAAAAGATGCTTAATCTTGCTAAGCAGCAGCAGCTTGAAGTAGCACCCAGCCCACTTGAGGTGCATGGTGACAGAGTAGCGTTCGAAATGTCCGCTGTACTGCCTGCTAAGATGCTGCCCAAAGGAAAAGTTTACACCATCAATACTTTCTACCAATATGGTGACCAGGAGGTAAGTGTTGGTACAGTTGAATTCAACGCAGACCAATTTCCTCAAAGCACTTCAGCAACTAGCAAGCTTTCTCAGGATTTCACGTTCGACTATATGGACGGTATGAGCCCTGGCAACCTTGTGATCCAAGGAGTAGCTTCTAATCCTAAAAATGGAAAGTCTAAGAGCTCAGAAAAAATGCCTGTCGCAGGTGGTGAAGGCCTTATATTAACCTCCAAGTTGGTAAAAGACGTTTTCCCGGTAGCTTATGCTGATCACGGATACAACGACCAGGAAGAGCTAATCCCTACAAGAGTGGATTTCTTCTTTGAGCAAGGCAGATCATTCTTAAGAAATTCTGAAAAGACATCTGAGCGTGGTGACAAGTTTGCCGCATTCATCGCGGAGAAGAACGTAACTCGTACTGTAACTATTACAGGTGCGCACTCTCCTGAAGGTTCTGACAGAGCTAACACCGATCTAGCAGAAGACAGAGCTACTGTAATCGAGAAGTTCTATCGTCAATTGATGAGAAAGTACGACTACAAGGGTGTGGCCGACTCTATCAATTTTGTATTGAAGCCAGTTGTGAAAGATTGGAATAGCTTGAAAGAAGCGCTAAAAACATTTGATGGTCTCACTAACGACCAGAAGTCTCAGGTAACAAGGATCGTAAACGGTACTGGCAGCTTTGAAGACAAAGAAGAGTCATTGCAAAATCTTGATTTCTATAAAATACTATTAAATGATGTCTATCCTCCATTGCGTGTAGCTAAGACAGAAATCTTAACCGTTAAAGAGAAGAAGAGCAACGCAGAAATTGCTGTGCTGTCTAAGCAAATCGTAGACGGTCAGGTATCTGCTGATACTTTGAACTTCAACGAACTGATGTTCTCTGCCTCCCTCACTCCATCATTGAATGAGAAAGAGGCCATCTTCAAGGCAGCTACAAAAAAAGGTGGCATGTGGGAAGCGCATAACAACCTTGGCGCAGTATATCTTGCGATGGCTAAGCAAGCCACAGGTGCGGAGCAAAACAGATATATCGAAGATGCGCTAACGCAAATTGAAATTGCTGCTAATAAAATGAAAGCTCCTGAAGTATGGGCTAACATGGCATCTGCTCAAGCGATGCAGGGTGATTACTCTCAGGCATATAGCTCATTATTAGAAGGTGAGAAAGCTGGCGGCTCTAATGAAGTAAAGAGTCTTATCAATGGTGCTAAGGGTGCTATCGAAATTAAGAATGGTCAGTATGACAATGCGGTAACTTCTCTTTCTTCTGCTGATCAGGATGATATCGATGTTTCATTCGATAGAGCTTTGGTTTACTTGCTAAAGAAGGAGTTTGATTCTGCTGACAATGGCTTTGATGATGTGATCGATATGCAAGGTGACTATGCCATTGCTCATTATGGTAAGGCAATTGTAGCTGCAAGAAAGAACAACGAGAGTAGCGTTTTATCTAATCTTAAGAATGCGATAGGTGTTGATCCTTCATTAAAGGAATGGGCACTTAATGACTTAGAATTCACAAGATTTGCAGGTGCTTTAAGCAGTGCTTTGAAGTAACTGAACACCACTTAAAATATAAAGCCCCAACGATGTTGGGGCTTTTTTTATGCCTTAACGGCTGGTTGGAAATTGGAGGTCAATGCGCTATTTTAGCGCTCGCAAAATCTATCAAGCAATACCATTACTATGAGAGAAATTCAATTCAGAGAAGCACTAAGGGAAGCCATGAGTGAGGAGATGCGCAAGGATGAGAGCATCATGCTCATGGGAGAAGAGGTAGCGGAGTACAATGGTGCTTATAAAGTGAGCCAGGGTATGCTTGATGAGTTTGGAGCCAAGAGAGTCATCGATACCCCTATTACTGAACTAGGATTCACTGGTATCGGGATTGGTGCGGCAATGAATGGTTTGCGTCCGATCATTGAATTTATGACTTTCAACTTCTCGCTTGTGGCGATTGATCAAATCATCAATGGCGCAGCGAAGATGATGTCCATGTCTGGTGGTCAGGCAAGTGTACCTATTGTATTCAGAGGTCCTACCGGAAATGCCGGACAATTGAGCTCTCAGCACTCTCAGAACTTTGAAAATTGGTATGCTAATACTCCTGGATTGAAGGTAGTAGTGCCCAGTAATCCAGCAGATGCTAAGGGGCTACTTAAAGCCTCCATTCGTGATAACGATCCTGTCATCTTCATGGAGTCTGAATTGATGTATGGAGACAAAGGTGAAGTACCGGAGGGAGAATACATCACACCAATAGGTCAAGCCAAAATAGTCAGAGAAGGCTCAAGCGTAACGCTAGTGTCTTTCGGCAAAATGATGAAAGTGGCTTACGCTGCAGCGGATGAGTTAGCCAAAGAGGGCCAGAGCGTCGAGGTGATTGACCTGATGTCAGTCAGACCAATAGACTATAAAACCATCATAGAATCGGTAAAGAAGACAAATAGATTGGTGATTGTAGAGGAGGCATGGCCACTATCCTCGATTGCGACAGATATCAGCCATATCGTTCAGCGAAATGCCTTCGATCACCTAGATGCACCAGTATTGCGTATCAACAACATGGACTTGCCCCTGCCCTATGCACCGACGTTGATCGAGTTCGTACTACCAAATGTAGAGCGTACCGTGAAGGCAATGAAAGAGGTGTTGTATATCTAGTATTAGGTAGAACTCATAAAAAAGTCCTCATATTTGTTGATATGAGGACTTTTTTATTTCAGGCTTGATATTGCTCATCTACCAGGTAGGTTCATCCCAGAAAGCATGCGCTTTGATCCACCCATTTTATTCATCATCTTCATCATCTTACGCATTTCATTAAACTGCTTCAAGAGCTGATTAACCTGCTGCACAGAAGTACCGCTACCCTTGGCAATACGCGCTCTGCGTGAGCCGTTGATAACATCTGGATTAGTTCTTTCTTCTACAGTCATCGACTTGATAATTGCTTCTATGGGCTTGAAACTATCATCATCGATATCTATATCCTTGATGGCTTTGCCAACTCCGGGTATCATTCCCATAAGGTCTTTGATATTACCCATCTTTTTGATCTGCTCAAGCTGAGATAAGAAGTCGTCAAACCCAAACTGGTTTTTGCGCATCTTCTTCTGAAGACGCTGTGCTTCATCCTGATCGAAGGACTGCTGTGCTTTCTCCACCAACGAAACCACATCGCCCATGCCGAGGATTCGATTGGCCATCCTATCCGGGTGGAATACATCAATCGCCTCCATCTTCTCACCTGTACTGATGAACTTGATGGGCTTGCTGACCACCGTCCGAATTGAAAGTGCAGCACCACCGCGCGTATCGCCATCGAGCTTAGTCAAGACGACACCATCAAAATCTAGACGCTCATTGAAAGTCTTTGCTGTATTTACAGCATCCTGACCTGTCATTGAGTCCACGACGAACAAAGTCTCTGCCGGATCAATAGCCTTCTTCAAGCCTTCTATCTCCTGCATCATCTCATCGTCTACCGCCAATCGACCGGCTGTATCTATGATTACTGAGCTTTTTCCTGTTGCTTTGGCATGCTTTAGCGCATTGTTGGCTATGTCTATCGCATTCTTATTGTCAGGCTCAGCATATACCTCTACTCCTATCTGCTCTCCCAGGACCTTGAGCTGATCAATCGCGGCAGGTCGGTAGATATCACAAGCCACGAGCAAGACTGTTCTTCCTTTCTTTTTAAGGTAGCTCGCGAGCTTACCAGAAAAGGTAGTCTTACCAGATCCTTGCAGACCCGAGATCAAAATCGTGTTTGGGGTACCCGTGAGATTAATCTCGGCCTGGGTGCCTCCCATGAGCATACCAAGCTCCTCAGAAGTAATCTTAGTAAGTAACTGACCTGGAGAAACCGAGATCAATACGTCACGTCCGAGGGCTTTTTCCTTAATCGAATCAGTGACTTCCTTGGCCACCTTGAAGTTAACATCCGCATCAATCAGAGCTCGTCGAATCTCCTTGACCGTCGTTGCTACGTTGATTTCCGTGATCCTTCCCTGGCCTTTTAGGTTCTTAAAGGCCTGATCCAGTTTATAACTTAAATTATCAAACATTCTTATTTCTTAATTGCGTCGCAAAATTAACAAATCCTCCATTAGATATTACCCTTTCCTTCAATTCGAATCAACAGGATATCAGTAGTGTTTTGTAACCTTTTCTTCAAAATCTAGTATGTACTTATAATTAGTACCTTGCAATACAAACAACTCAAAATAATCAACATGAAAAAGATCACAACTACCTTACTGATGCTGACCCTCCTCTTTGGGGCTAGCGCCAATGCACAATCGAAAGTCAAAGAAAAGGATCTTGATGGCGTATGGATGCTTAAGATCGAGATCGATGACGACACATGGAAAAATGAAATAGAAGACGAAGATAATGCCATCGCCAGAGCGGTCATAAGAGGTGTCTCTGGCTTTGTCGATGGCATATTAGACGAAATTGATATTCGCTTCGAGTTTCTTAGAGACAATGAAGTGAGAGTCTCAACTGAAGTCTTCGGTGAAGAGGAAGTAGAATACACCGACTGGAGCATCAATTCCCGTGGTGAATTGGAAATAGGTGATACGGATCACTGGGATGACGATGATGATACTGTATGGCTCATGGAAGACGGTATACTTGTTGCCTATGACAAAGACTCCAAGTATAAAAAGGACGATGATGCTCGGGTTTACCTCGTAAGAATCGACTAGGTAGCAGGAACAGTAACTCGCAAAAAAGCCATTGAGATATACTCTCAATGGCTTTTTTGTTATAGTCGCTTCCTAAATAGCGAAATCAATCTGTTCTTATTGATTCTACTGGATTGAGCATTGCGGCCTTATAGACATTCCAACCTACCGTAAGCAGCGCCGTGACTATTGTGATAACGACGGAAATAGATACCAAACTCGTATCAACGTTTATTGGCTCGCCTATTTTCGATAACCATAGTTCGTTCATCCATACGCCAACAGCACCGCCACCTAACAACGCCGCTAACATGATCAATATGAAGTTGCGTGACAAGAGTAACATCAGGGACACATATGACGATCCTAGTACCTTTCGAATGCCTATTTCCTTAACTCGGTTGTTTATCACCTGTACCACAGCACCATACTGCCCAAGATTAGCAATCACAATGGCCAGCAAGGACACAAAGCTGAAGATGTGAACTATGTCATAAAACTCATCGTAGGCATTAGCTAGGGTAATGTCAAACCACTCTATTTCCACAGGAAATGAAGCATTGACACTGGTCAATACATTAGTTAATTGGTCCTCAGCAGTACTACGATCACTATTGCCAAAGTTGATCACGGCATACTCCCAATCCTCAGGCTTGTATGTGATGATCAGGCCTTTGATATCTGCCATAGCAAAGTTGTGTCTGAAGTCTCGACATACACCGATGATCTTCATTTCGGTAGTCTCTTCGGTACCCGATTGCAACTTGACCTTAATACTTTCTCCAATGGCCTCTTCTGGTCCGGTATATTGAAGTGCTTTCAGCGTGACTTCATTAATAATCAGACCATCACTTCGGCTAAACCCTCCCAAATCACCAAAGCCCTGACCTGCAAGTATTTGGACTCCCAACGTACTTAGAAAGTTTTCGTCAGCTGAAATCATCTCTAGATTAAGATTCGCATCCATATCAGGTTGGCTAGCTCTAACCTTACTTATACCATTGAGTGACGGCAATGCGGCCGATAGCGTAAACGATTGCACACCTGATTTTTGGAGGAGCTCAGTACGGAGTTGCTCTTGGTCGTAACCTTCAATAGAGACAAAGGCTAGTTCTTGATGATTGAATCCATACTCTGTATGCACAAACTGATCTGCCTGTCGGTTGAGGACTAGAGTGGTCATTACGAATATCACTGAGAATGTAAACTGCACAAATAACAACCCATTTCTGATAAGATAAAACGGTCGACGACCTCCTTCTTTCATACCTCGCAATGCCGCTTGCGAATCAAACCTGGACATATAAAATGCCGGATATGCACCAGCCACAAAACCAATGGCCATGGCAAAAAGAGCAAATGCGAAATATACACTCACATTACGACTGAAATCCATCGTGATCTGTCCGTCGATATCACGTAGTATCTTCAGGTCATTGAAGGCTGGTAGTAAGAAGCTCAGTATGGCCAGCGCTACAATCAGGGAAATGAAAGCGAGTAGCTGAGTTTCAATCAAGAACTGAACGATGATTTGTCGCTTAGCACTGCCTAGTACTTTCCGAATACCTACTTCCTTAGCCCTCTTAAGGGATCTGGCCAATGAAAGCGCAACAAAATTGAAGCTGGCCGAGAGAATAACTATCAAACCAAGTACCTGAAAGAATACTGCTACAAACCACGGTACCGTAGTTGAAAGTTCATCATTGACTAAATCCCCCAGGTTGATTTCGCTCACCTTTTGAAGCTTGAAGTGATTGAGCAGTCTCGCTTCAGTAGGAAGCTGCTCATTCAATGAGCTGAGGTAGGTTTCTATATCACTAAGGGATGTCTGATCGGGAAATTTGAAATAATGGACATATCGATTATCAGCGGACAACCATGGCTCGTTCGCTGATGGGGTAGGATACGAACTCATGGAAACTAGTAATTCAAAATCAATATGGGTTCTTGGTAGGTCTTCAACAATGCCCGTTATCAGACATGGCCCAACACCGGAAACTTCTAGCGTCTGGCCCACAACGTCACTTGCTTTTTCAAAAAGCTTTTCTGACAATTCCATGGTAAGGACGACCTGACGGGGCTGAGACAGCCATGTATCTTGCCCTCCATAATTGAAAAAACCCAGGAATTCTGGAGTTACGGATAATCCGGTAAACCCAAGAGCCTTTTCTCCGATCTTCACCGTGCCTGACACCTTTTTCATAGAAGTCTCCGCACTAATAGGATATCCCTGTCCTTTTACCAGCTCCTTTAGCTGATATGGCGTGTAGGCGTGTAGTCGACTTCTCTGCTTTTCAGGCTTCAGGATATCAGTCATTACCCGGTAGATCTTATCCACCTCGGGTATATGACTGTCAACACTTCCATGATCAATCAGAAATAGAATGACCAATAAGCCTATAGCCATACTAGTGCTTAGACCGATGATATTGATCAGAGTGTAGCTTTTATCTCTGATGATATTTCTGAGTGCTACTTTAAAATGATTTCTCAGCATAGTGAATCTCGTTGACTAGTTATGAGATCACCTATGGCCTTTAAAAAAGTAAATCTCACTTCCATCTTTCCAATCATAGTGCCAAGCTTTAAATCGCTGGTATCATGGTAGTTACACAGATTACTTTGGATCTGCAATTGTCCATATCGTTCGCCTGCGGTCGGTTTTGTTCTATTATAGGAAAGTGACCCGTGCAATAATTTTAAAAAACTAGAAGACCAGTCGGGTTCATATCATCCAGAAAAGATGATTATATTGTATAAAGAACCTCATGTTATGATACGATGTGTCCTCATTCTCCTTCTTTTACTACCGACAGTTAGCGCGTTTGCTCAGAACTCCTCCTTCTCATCTGTGATTACCAATCCATCTTTCTTTTATCTCGGTGGAACGGGAAGTGTCGCCTTCAACCTGGATCAGAATAGTCGACATGGCAACTTCTTCTACAATGACTACAAAGTAGATAACCTCCAAGTCGTGTCTGTGCACCAACCCCAGGTACAGCAAGATCTCGTCTACTATATTGATCAACAAGGTAATACGCTGTATCGATCATATGCTCCCACCGCGCCAATCAATATGGGGCTGACCAACAATACCGGAAGAGACAGTTTTAATCCATATGGAGCAAGAGATATAGGTGAGAGTCTTTTCACAGGGGTGCTGAATACGCTCTTTAGCAATAAGCGCGTCAGGTTCCTGAATCGCTGAGTTTTTTAGGATGATTTCAAGCCTGTTTCAATCAATTCTTGGCTGATTGTACTAATTTCCGAATCATATAAAAGTTGATATTATGAAAGCGGTATTGTGCAAGTCTTACGGTCCACCAGAAAATCTTGTCATAGAGGACGTCCCTTCCCTGAATCCAGAAAAAGGTCAGGTAGTGATACAAGTCAAAGCCTGTGGAGTCAACTTTCCTGATACCTTGATCATAGAAGGGAAGTATCAATTCCAGCCGGATATGCCGTTCTCTCCCGGTGGAGAGGTCGCAGGTATCATCAAATCAGTCGGAGAAGGCGTGACTCATCTTAAACCTGGTATGTCTGTGATGGCGGGCACAGGTTGGGGAGGTTTTGCAGAAGAGGTCATTGGACCGGATAATAACATTGTGCCTATCCCAAAAGAATGGGATATGGTACATGCCGCCTCGTCCATGATGACTTATGGCACTTCCTACCATGCACTTGTCGATAGAGCTAGGATCAAAGAAGGTGAAACGCTTCTCGTGTTAGGGGCAGCCGGTGGTGTTGGTACCGCCGCTGTTCAGATTGGTAAACTGCTTGGAGCTAAGGTAATCGCGGCTGCATCATCTGACGAGAAGCTAGCCTATTGTAAGTCCATTGGCGCAGATGAAGTGATCAACTATACTACAGAAAATCTTAAAGACAAGATCAAAGAACTCACAGGAGGTAATGGTGCTGATGTGATCTATGATCCAGTAGGAGATAAATACGCTGAACCTGCGCTGAGAGCCATTGCATGGAAAGGCAGGTACCTTGTGGTCGGATTTGCTGCTGGCGAAATCCCGAAAATCCCTTTGAACCTGACCTTACTGAAAGGATGTGCGATCATGGGTGTATTCTGGGGAGGTTTTTTCAGAAAAGAACCTCAAGCCAACATGAAAAACTTCATGCAAATTGGACAATGGCTGCAAACCGGAAAACTTAAGCCTCAAATTCATGCCACTTACCCACTAGAGCAAGTCGCGGATGCGCTGAACGATATGACGTCAAGAAAAGTCATGGGCAAGGTTGTATTGGTTCCATAGCCTGCCTTTTTAGTTTTCCGGTAGGAACAGAGTTGACCTATGTCAGTTTCGGTGGTGATCATGCTCATTCTCGAAAGTATATACCGGTTCTATCTTTCGGTAAATATTAAGTTCATGCCGATCACCCATATTCTAACTCCTGTAGATTTTTCTCAATGCGCAATTGACGCCCTTCATGTGGCCGGTCAGCTAGCGCAATTGGCAAATGCCAAGATCACGATATTACACGTCTACAGTGTACCTATACCTGCTTCAGACATAGCTTTTGCGACAGATTCGACTCATTACAAGTCATTGGAGCAAGAAGCGATTGACAAGTTAGAAGAATTGAAGGGTCAGGTGTCCACGCTCAACAAAGTCGAAGTAGCCTACAAGCTTGATTGTAGCTATCCAGTGCATGCCATCTCGGCAATGGCAACTGAGCTGAACGTAGACCTCATTGTAATGGGCACCATGGGGGCGACTGGCATAAGTGAGTTCTTGATAGGAAGTAACGCGGCTGACACTGCAACCCAAGCTCCGTGTCCTGTGCTTTGCACAAGCATAGGAATTACCGAACTTCATCCTAGAAAAATAGCACTTGCTACTGATTTTAAGCATACAGAGAGTCCATCATTGGACTTGGTCAAGCAGTTGGCTAGATTATTCAATTCTGAAATTGAATTCCTTCACATCCAACCTAATCCCAAAACCATTGATGTTAACAAGTCGGCCGAAGCACTCAATCTCCATCACCTTTTCGCAGATATTAAACACAGCTATCATTTTCTGAATGATCAAAACATAACCAAGGGGATCGAGAGATTCATTTCAGACAAAGAGATTGACCTGCTAGTGACCATCCATAGAGATCATACCCTATTCGAGCGGTTATTCGATACCAGTGTAACCAAGAAAATGGCGATGCATTTACCCATTCCACTCTTGGCTATTAAGGAAGACTAAATCTTGACGTTAGCATTTTTGCTTAGCACCGGTAGATTTATATGATTGATGATACTCTCGGTCAAGCTTCCGGCAAAGAATCTATCCAGTCCTTTTCGGCCATGGGTCAGCATGGACAATAAGCTTACCTCATGCTCCGCACAGTAATACTTGATAGCTTCCTCAAAGTCAGCAAAGTTGTAGATATCCTGAGCTGCTATCAATGACGGATCCATATTGGCATATAGCCTCATACGCGCTTCGATGGTAGGCGTATCCGTAAAATTGAGTGGTACATTGATAAATACAAGTCGAATCTTCACCCCAAGCAGTCTTGCTAGTGACAGTGTGGATCTGAAATGATCGGACATTTCATTATCAAAGTCAGAGACAAAAGCGATGGACTTCAGCACTCCATGATAGTCGTTTGGTTTAGTGATTAACACGGGCACCTTGGACTGCCGCACAATACGCTGGGCATTCGTACCTAGGAAGAATTCCTTGAATCCTTTAGCGCCGTGAGATCCCATGACTACCATATCTATGGCATGATTCTCAATGTGCCCGAGAATGATCTGATCACTCTCATCAAACTTCACAAACTTTTTTGCTGAGACACCCTCACCTTCCGCTTTCTGGACGAGATCGTCGAGCTGTCCATTGACTTGCTTGATCTTCTCATGAATATCGACATACATCTTCTGCTGCTCATCACTTAGCTGTAGCCAATTGAGTGGAGTTGACATCAGATGAAGGAAATGCAATTGATAATTACCCTGTCTGGCCAGGTTTATTGCCATGTGTGCTGCTCCTTGTGCGCAATGCGAAAAATCCGTTGGTACCAATATCGTTTTCATAAGTCCTCCTTTTCTTGTGAGAGAACTTAGAGGTTTGGTTGGTCAAATACATTGACGTATATCATTATCCATAATGATCATAAGCATGAGTGCGAGTTACTCTAGAATCTACATAAGATATGTCTTAAATTTATTCGTATGAAACGCTCCGGTCAAGCTGATTTACCCTTACATAATGGTCGGGTACCCCAATGGCTGGCTACTCGCATGGCCAAGATCGGAGGTGCGATCATCGAGGCAATCGTCATAGAATATGGAAAAGAAGAGGTGCTCAGACGTATCAGCGATCCGCTTTGGTTTCAGTCACTAGGCAGTGTGATGGGTATGGACTGGCATTCTTCTGGGATTACCACTTCAGTGATGGGGGCACTGAAGAGATCGGTCAATCCAATGGCTAGTGAGCTCGGCATCTACATTTGTGGTGGACGAGGAAAACACTCAAGGAAGACGCCTGAGGAACTATTACAAGTCGGTGAGAGAACTGGAATAGATGGTGCATTGATGTCCGAGTACTCCAGGTTGAGTGCCAAAGTGGACAATACAGCGATCCAGGATGGTTTTCAGATCTATCTACACAATTTCATTGTTACTGATAAGGGCGACTGGAGTGTCATCCAGCAAGGAATGAATAGTACTACTGGCTATGCCAGACGCTATCACTGGCATTCGGAGCATCTACAATCTTTCATAGAAGAGCCACACACTATGATCTGTGGTGTCAACCAAGGTGAAATCCTCAACTTGGTAGCGAAAGATGCTAAAGAAAGTCAGTCAGGAATACTCAAGCTCGCACAGGAGTCCCCGGATCGGATGATTAGAGAGATCAAGCAGATCAAACTGCCCCGGCACCATGAGGTCACTCTTAAGGATGTAGATATCAAGAGGCTCGGCAGTGTATTGGCGGTAGCCCATGAGACAGAGGTGTCAGGGTTTGAAGATCTCCTACTCACCAACGGTCTGGGTCCCCGAACGCTACAATCATTGACGCTAGTCAGCGAGGTGATCTATGGTACACCGAGCAGGTTTAGCGATCCGGCTAGATTTTCATTTGCACATGGTGGTAAAGATGGGCATCCGTTTCCAGTACCGCTCAAGGTATACGATCAGAGTATTTCCGTGTTGCGAAAAGCTGTGGACAAAGCCAAGATTGATCAATCAGATAGGCTCAAGGCCATCCAAAAACTCTCAGAAACTGCCAAAAAAATTGAAAAGGACTTTGTGCCTGACCCGAATGCTTTTGATCAAGTAATTGCAAGAGAGAAGCAACATAGTAAGCTATGGGGCGGACGGACGGTCTTCGACGACCGTAAGAAACCTCGACCTGCACAGCTAAGCCTATTTGGGTAAATCGTCAGCATAGCCAGAATCATTAACTAGAAGTTTGTATCATTATCAGGGTAAATCAATGCTTATGTGTTCAAAACTTATGGTACGTTATAGTCTATTCTTCATTTTCGCTAGCATTCTTTTCATATCACCATCATTTGCCCAGGAGGGTGAAGAGCTAAGCGAGATGATCAGTAGTCAGCTCACTCAGATTCAAAGTAAAAAAATCAATGAAAAGGTCTATCTGCATCTAGATCGGAGAAGCTTCCAATCTGGAGAAGAACTTTGGCTGAAGGGGTACGTTTATAGCAATTTTGATCATAAGCTCTCCTTTCTCAGTAAGGTACTCACCGTTGGTCTTCTCAATGAATCGGAGGAATCCGTGCTAGAGACCTCCTTTGCAATCAAGGGTGGCAGAGCAGATGGAGGAATCAACCTGCCGGAAGAATTGGCAACCGGAAATTACGTCCTTTACGCCTACTCAGGGTGGATGAAAAAGGATGATGAGAGCTCCGTATTCTACACGCAGATTCAGATAGAGAATAAAAACGCCAATGCGCTGAAAGCTGAAATCACTCTTGATAATGATGCATACGATGCTGGAGCAAGTGTATCAGCCACACTGAAGGTAACAGATAATGATGGTGAACCAGTGAAGAAAGAGGCTTTCACCGTCACCTTGTCAGATCTCAGCAACACCTATGCCACTCAAGAGCTAAAAACAGATAAGGATGGTAAGATAGAGCTTACCTCTACCCTACCCTCAGAAGTCACTTCTGTCATAAAAATGAAGCTGTCTAGCCAAGCACTAGGTACCATAGAGCAAATGGTCATCCCCATGGCAGCCTATGAAAAGGTGGAGATCAGCATCATGCCAGAAGGTGGGAATCTTATCACGGAAGAGCAGAATACAGTTGCTTTCAAAGTGGTGAATTTCTTCGGAGATCCTGTAGATGCCATCGGAAAGCTCATTGATGATCAAGGCAATGAGATCCAATCTGTCCAGTCATTTTATGGCGGCATGGGTAAGTTTAATTTCACTCCTGAGCCAGGTAGCTCGTATAAGCTGGTAACCGAAGCACCTTTATCCACCAGTACGGACCTACCTCAATCTGTAGAAGCTTTGAGTTTACACCTGTCTTCGGCAGGACGCGATACGCTCGAGTTTACAGTATTAGGTGCGAACCCCAACAACCTATCACTCTATCTGTCAGGAGTACTCAATAACGTACTCTACAGCTCTATTCTCTTATCGCCGGAAATACCGAGTATCAAAGTGCCCATCTCTGATTTTCCACAAGGCATTGCTCAGTTTACGCTGTTTGCCGATTCAAAACCAATCTCCGAAAGACTGGTTTTCGTCAACCGACATAAGTCGCTTCAGATCAGCACTTCTATAACCGAAAATGAGCAAGATCCAAAGTCAGAAATGACCTTCGAAATACAAGTAACAAATAGTGATGGCAGACCTATCAAAGGCAACTTCTCATTGGCAGTGGCAGACGACTATTTTGCAAGAATCGGAGGGCAATATCAGCCCTCGATGATTTCTCAGATGTCACTGACCAGCGAGCTGAAAGGCAAGATCCCTACACCCAACTATTATTTTAGCAACACCTCCAGTTACACCACGACAGCTCTGGATTTGCTTATGCTTACTAGCGGTTGGCGTAGGTACAGCTGGGAGTACCTATTCTCCAATGAGATCAACGATACGAAGGAAGATATCGAACTGGAACAGACCATTGCCACTGTAGTGGATAAAAAAGGAGATCCAGTTCCTAATGTTGAAGTGCAGATCGTAAATACAACCAACTTTAGTGCGGAGGCGGCTACCACAGATGCTCAGGGACAGTTTATTCTTTCCGCTCAGTTGGTACCCCAATTAGAAAACATCTACTTCAAGCCTCCTGTTGAAAGTATGGAGGTAGTAGTATCTCAAATCTCAGGTTACCTTACCGCCAATCTGAAACAGATCGAGCCATGGGAATCATATTATGAAAGTCGGGCTGTAGATAATATATCGCAGGATTACTTTGGTGATGATTATGAGATTCTTGATGCGGTAGTCATCAATAGTTCAAAAATCACCGAGGAACAAAGTCACATCAGTGACCGATACGAACTTTCCAATCAAATGAGTGTCAAATCTCATTATTACGTGGAGAGTAGAACCGTGGATCTACTTAGTTTTGATATCCCTATCCTCGCTAGTCCTGGCAATCCAAATGGTGGTGGGTTTGTTGATATTGTAAAGCAAGTCACCAATATCTATCGATACAATGGAAATACCGGCCAGTTACTACTACGCCCACCGGGGCAACTACAAGATCCTTCGCGTTTTGGAGCAGTCGCCGTACTCAACGGCTCTTTGATAGGTAAAGACTTTAGAGCACTCAACTATCTCACCAGTAGTCAAATCGAAAAAGTAGAAGTGATCAAGACCAGTGCTATGGCTATCTACTATGGCTCTGTCGCTTCGAATGGTGCCGTCCTTGTCACCACCAAAAAGGGTCAGATCGATGGTGTACAACCTGCCGTACAGCAACAAGAGAGGGTGACTGTCAAGGTTAACAAAGAGTTCTACACTCCCAAATATGACTCCAACGGCTTACTAGAGGACAAGCAGATCACTGACTATCGTAAAACGCTGCATTGGATGCCTACCTTCAATACAGATGAATTTGGCAAGGCAACTATCAATTACTTCAATGATCAGGCACCTAAGACCGCTACGATCATCATTCAGGGTACTGACGGGCGCGGGAATATGGGCTACTATATGGATCAGTATTCGATCTCAGGTGGTAAGTAGTCAATCTACTTCATCTTCTTAGTTCCGGAGTACAGATCATACCTCTGAAATTTGCACTCTAAGGATCCATTAAATAGTGTGATTTTCCGTGATGCTCTGAGCCCTATCCGTTTCATAGCCGAGACATTGCTCGATATGAGCCATGCTTCATAACCACTAAACTTTTGCTTGAGCGTGTCTCCGACCAGACTGTAGAAAGCCTCGATATCCGTTTTTACCATTCGCTCGCCATAGGGAGGGTTGCTTATGATTACTCCAGCAAAAGCTTGAGGCTCCTGTTGATCAAATAGCTTTCGCTCTATTTTGATCTTATTCGAAAGTCGAAGTAGCTTGGCGGAAGCCTGAGCTGCATTTATTGATCGGATGTCTTTGTCGCCTCCATAGATATTTACCTTGGGATCATAGTTGATATTGGCGCTGGCCTTTCGTCTAATGTCATTCCACAGTACGGGATCATGTTCTTCCCAAGCCATGAAGCCAAACTTTCGTCGAAATAGGCCAGCAGGCATATTAGCGGCCATCATGCCTGCTTCTATCAAGAATGTACCAGTACCGCACATCAAGTCGTGCAGTGGCTTCTCAGGAGTCCAGCCCGCCAGATGAAGCATACCAGCCGCCAACACTTCATTGAGCGGTGCTAGGTGTCCGGCTCCTCTATATCCACGACGGTTGAGCAGCTCTCCCGATGTATCGAAGGAGACCGTGCATTCATCCTTAAATACTCGAAGGTTGAGGGTAATATCTGGATCTGTGGTATCCACCGAGGGTCTTCTCCCCTTAATATCGCGAATTTGATCCACGACCGCATCCTTCATCTTAAGCGCGACGTACTTGGAGTGATTGAAAAAGTCTGAATTGACCGTTCCATCTATCGAGAATGTCTGATCTACATCGATCCACTTAGTCCAATCATGTGACTTAATCTGATCGTAGAGCTCATTTTCGTTCTTGGCTTTGAACTGGAATATGGGTGTCAAAATCTTGATGGCTAGACGGCAATACAAGTTGGTTCGGTACATCACAGTCAGGTCACCCTCAAAGCTTACTGCGCGTTTGAGCACAGTTACTTTCTCGGCACCAAGTCCTTTAAGCTCTTCTGCTAATACCTCTTCTAGACCAAATAATGTCTTTGCCACAAATTCCATAGTTGCAAGTTAATGTGCTCATAGAGGCTGGACAAATGAATTGATATCGCCGTATACTCACAGACCTTCGAGGTTTTAGTGCGTCAATCACCTAAACAAAGAAATATAGATTACCAGCGTTCATTTATCTGGATGAAACCTCGTAAGTCTTACTCTTTGATTTTCATGACTCGGCGGAAAGGGTTATATACTTAAGGAATTGGTAGAATATCTCTGTAATTTGAACTAACAAAATCTACGAACTATGAGACATTTTTTCATCCTGCTTCTTTTCGCCAGCCCTAGTCTATTGGCCCAGGAACTCCCCTCTAAAGACATTCAAATCTCTACCGCTATCATGGCAGCTCCTGAGTCTGAGAAATCCGTTGCTACCGTAATGGGCTATAGCTCACTCAATGGGACACTTGAAGTGATCAGGGAGGGAAGCGGAGATGTAATTTGTCTTACAGATGATCCCACAAAGAGTGGCTTTGGAGTTTCTTGTTACCACAAAGATCTGGAGCCATTCATGGCCAGAGGAAGAGTACTAAAAGCTGACGGTCTCAATGGACAAGAGGTCTTCGACAAGCGCGAAGAGGAAGTAAAAGCAGGCAGTCTAAGCATGCCGGAAGATCCTACAACACTCTATGTGCTCACTGCACCGGATGATCAATACGATCGGAATACAGGTGAGGTCAGCAACAGTTACCTCAGATATGTAATCTATATCCCGTATGCTACCGTCGAATCTACTGGTCTACCCTTAAGTCCTGAGAACCCTGGCATGCCATGGATTATGGACCCTGGTACTCATAGAGCGCATATCATGATTAACCCTCCACCGAAGTAATTTGGTGGATAGATGGATTCAAAACCAGCCTTTCATTCGGAAGGTAATAATTGATCGGCATAAAACGATCACTTAGCTTACGCCAATCGCTGCTAACGGATCATCTTTTGTGATGGCTAGCGAGGTAACTAAATAAAGTACAACTCCACTCTCTTCCGCTGTATACTGACTCAACGTATTGCCAAAGAAGTCTCGTATTTCACCCATCTTATCACCTTTAGTCACGGTCTGATTAAGTACAACACTTGGGTACCAACACCCTTCATTTTCTGCTTTGAGCACTGCCATCTTTTGAAGATGAGCAACATTGTCGTGCTGCTTAGGTTCTCCTGAGATTGACCCCAGGTGCTTGAGCACGTTGTAGATACCCTCCTTGTACTCTTCGACCTCCTCGGGCGACCAACGGCCACACTGTCCGAGTTCAGCCAAGAAGCCTGGAGTGCCTGACTGGGCAGCACCGGATATGCTACCACCTTCAGAGACCGATCCCACCACATAAGGAAACCCTACAAAAGAGGAAGCCATTCTCGATTCCTCTGCCAGCGCTTGGCCTCCATTTTTGGAGTAGATCACAAACGGCACCAATGACTCATGAATGTCTCCGCCATGCAGGTCGATGTAGAAGTCTGCGGCTATTTGGATCTGATTCACTGTATAGGCGATTCTGTCGCTGACCGTTCCTTTGGCCTTACCAGGAAACACCCTATTGAGGTTCTTACCATCATAAGGTCCGAAATACTGCATCCGCGCCAAAAATGCTGAAGTGTTCACTGGGTGAATGACCACCACATTACCATGAAGGTTTTGAGGGTCGATTTCCTTAGCGAGCTGAATAGCCGTCTCAATGCAAGGATATTCTCCACCATGCACACCCCCTGTAATCAATATGTTAGGACCTGGTTGACTGCCTTTGATCACTGTCACTGGCATACTGACGGGGGTACCTTCTACAGCTATAAAGCCGGAGTACTTATCATCATTGTTGACTAATCCTAGATCGTTGATTACTGAGAGCATATTCTTCTTTCTTTTGAGCTAAAATAATCCAAGTCATTGGTAGCATGAACATTACTTTATGGGTGGTGGATATTTAGGACAAGTATGAAGTCGAAAGAGCAATTATCCAGCGCACAAAAAAAGGCCATCTGATGATCAGATGGCCCCCGAGTATTATTCCGGTAGGTGCTTACAGTGCAGCTAAGGCACTCTCGTAATCAGGCTCAGTCCCGATCTCAGCCACGAGCTCAGTGTATGCTACATTACCGTCCGTGTTGATCACAACTACCGCACGAGCATTGAGACCTGCAAACCCACCATCAACCAACAGGGTGCCATAAGCCTTAGCAAATGCGTTGTGATCTCTGAAAGTAGAGAGAGTAATCGCATTGTCTATGCCCTCTGCGCCACAAAACCTAGCATGAGCGAATGGTAGATCAGCGGAGACGCATAAAACAACTGTATTGTCCAAGTCAGCCACTTTCTTGTTGAAAGTCCTGGTAGAAGTAGCGCATATCCCTGTATCAATACTTGGAAAGATATTAAGGATGACATTTTTACCTGCAAAGTCGCTAAGACTGACCGACGAAAGGTCGTTCTTAGTCATTGTGAAATCTGCAGCCTTGCTACCAATTGCCGGTAGGTCGCTGTGCGTATTGACGGGAGTCCCGCCGAGTGTAACTGTAGCCATAATTTAGATTTTTATGCTAAACTAAAATAGACTGACCAAAGTTCGTAACGATTTCGATTTCTACTCATATCTGAGCGAATCCACGGGATTGTCCTTGAGCGAATTTCGCAGCTGCCATAGGATCGTGATAGTAGCTAACACAACGACTATGCCCAATGGATAGGTGAATAGCCAATGGCCTACATTGATCCGAAATGAGTAATTGTCAAGCCACTGTCCAGAAAAATACCAGGCGAGCGGCATAGCGATAGCATAGGCCAATAAGATGATCATGTAGTACCCTTTAGATAGCAATATCATGAGGTCTGCCCCCGTAGCACCCAATACCTTTCGGATTCCGATTTCCTTGGTCTTCTGCTTGATAGTGTAAGAAAATAGACCAAATAGTCCCAGACTGGCGATGATGATGGCGAGCACTGAGAAGAGCGTGAAAATCTTGCCAAATCGCTCGTCCTCGAAGTATTGCTCATTGAAAGACTCATCAAGAAAAAAGTAATCTAGATTGTCTGATGGAAAGGACTGACCCCAAGAAGCTTCGACCAGCTGCACTGCTTCCTTGAGATTAGTATACCGCTTCTCAGGATCATCCCCCAGAGCAAACTTGACAAAGTAGTACTCGGTCCACGAGCTTAGCATGTAGATGATCGGCATGTAATCAGAATGTAACGATCCGTGGTGATGATTGGCCACTACCCCCACTATTTTGAGTGGAGCAAAAAAGCCGGCCAACTCCTGTCCAACTGCCTCTTCTGGAATATCAAACCCCAAAGATTCCGACATCCTTTGATTAATTACCACCTCGCCTGTTCTAAAAGGGTTGTCTGACTTATCGTAGTACCTACCGGCAATTAGGCCAATCCCAAAAAAGTCATGTAGCTCTACACCCATCGAAAAAAAGTTGGTCATGACGGATTCATCCTCGGTTAGAGACTTCAGCCGGATCGTATTCGATCGCCAATCGATTGCTTTACCCGGCAGTTCTCCTCCATTGGTAAATTTCGATATGACCGGATACTGAGAGAGGTCATTTTTAAAAGCGTTGTAGTTAGCTCTTTTAGTCTCGCCTAGACCTAGGATCGCAGAAGGTGGCGACTTGATCACCATGATATCTTCAATATCGAGTCCCAAATCAGCCGCTTTCATGTAAGTAAGCTGATAATAGACTGTCAGCGTTGCTCCTATCAGTAAGAAGCTCACCACAAATTGAAGTGTAATCAAAACTTTGCGTAGGCTGATACCATTCGTCGCGCTCCTATTCTTACCGCGCAATGCTTCGAAGCTCTTCTGGCTTCTGATAAGCAAGGACGGATAAAGTCCCACTAGACCAGCAGAAGTCAACAATCCAATAAAAATCAAGCTAACAAGACCCAAGTTGTCTAAAGTATTGATCCTCAGCGCAGTGATTTGCTCTAAAAAAGGTGAACTGTATTGCACAACCGTTAGTGCAATGATAAAAGCCAGCATAACTATCAACACGGCCTCAATCACAAACAGCGTGACTATCTGTCCATTTCCCGCCCCTAGCACCTTACGCACTCCCACTTCTCGGGTTCGTTCCAGCGTCTTCACCATTGACAAGTTGAGGTAGTTGATCCAAGCAATGAGCACAATGATAACAGCGATTACCGCAAGACCATAGACGAGTCTGTAATCCAAGGATGACTTAAAATCCTCCTCGATCACCGAGGTGTATAAGTGAATATCTGAAACCCTCTCAACTTCAATTGTTGAACGATAGCCTGCGGTAAGCTCAAGTTCAGACGTTTTTCTATTCATGACCTCTTGGCCATCAGTTCTCAGCTGATCTACTTTTTCTTCACTATCAAGGAGCACATAGTGTATATCAGTATTATAACCCCAGGACTCTTCATCAGCTGGGACGTATTCTCCACGACTTTCATAGGACACCAGCACATCTAACGTGACATGAGATTTTTCAGGTAGGTCATGTATTATACCCACGATTTCATAGGACTTTGCTCCCGTATTTCCTGCTAAGGTCACCTCCTTACCAACAGGATCCGTATCTCGAAAGTACTTCTTGGCCGTAGACTCAGTCAACACCATCTTGAGAGGTTCATCAAATTTCTCAGCACTACCATACTTGAACTGCCAATCAAATAGGGGAAAAATGGATCGATCAACTAAGTAAACATTAGATTCATCATAGCTACTAACACTTTCTTCGTCTTTATAGATAATGCTATTATTGTTATAGCTAATACTGTAGAACCGAGCACTTTCCTCTACATAAGTCTGCTCTTGTTGCAATGTGGGTCCGAGCAGGCTCGGAAGTAATGTACCCACGCCTCTATCCTCACCATTCTGAGTATAATTCCCGACTAGTCTAACCAATCGATTTCCGTACGGCAGCTCTCGATCAAAAGTGGAGTGGTGCACCACAAAATGTATGATCACGAGGAATGAGGCAATGCCAATGGCCAAGCCTACCAAGTTGATGAGGAAAAAAGACTTGTCCTTTCTCAGGAGTCGTACTACCGTTTTGATATCGTTTTTCATAGGTCTCGCTTTGGGTATAATGAGCCAAAGCATATGCCAATTGATTAAACAATTGATTATAAGATAGTTAACAAAATAGAGAGTTGCCCCTTTGTATCATAATGAGACAGCAGATCGTCTCACGTTGAGACAAGCGCCGCACACTGTTTGAACATTAATTAGAATTCATCCCTGCATTCAGATGTGGATAAAATTATTCAGTTTTGTAGCAAATCAAGTCTTTTGAGAACCAGCTATTCTTTCTCTCTTCTATTGACGGGGATCATTATCCTCCTATTCAGTGTTACTACTCCACTCAGCGCTGAACTACAACAGCCCATCAACAATCAAAATGGTGCTATCGAGCTCAATTTAAGAAGAGCTGAGGCCATCATAGATACTGATGTTGACTCTGCTCAAACTTTCCTTTTAGCTGCTCAGCGGCTTGCAGACAGTGTTGGAAACAAAGCCCTCCAAGCAGAAATCGGTCGCCAATTGGGTAACAGTTATTGGTCAGTTGGAAGCTACAATCTGGCCTTAGAATACTATTTGAAAGTGTTACCTCAATACGAGGAGCTAGGCAACTATCGTGGTGTAGCTATGATCTACAACAACCTAGGGGAAGTGTATAAGAAACTTAATGATTTGGAAACTGCCCTGGCCTATCACCGACAATCACTAGTCACTAAGATTGAGCATTTGAAAGTACCTCCTCTTATGTCATATTACAATATTGGAGAGTTATATCAGCTCCAAGAGGATTTTGATACTGCCCAGTATTTCTATCAGAAGATCTTATCAGAAGCGGATTTTGAAAAGGATCATAAGGCGATAGCCTATGCCTATGCTGGACTCGGCACTCTTAACATAAAGCTGAGAAAAGTACCGGTGGCAGTTGACTTCTTTGAGAAATCACTGGACATCCGGAAAACGATCAACGACCTTAGAGGGGTAGCAAGCTCTTATATGAATCTAGCTGAGGTGTTTCTCCTAACTTCGAGATACTCATTAGCAGCCAGTATTTATACAGACTCAGCTGAGACTATCATAGAGCAAATCAATGCTGCCGACTTGAAAATTGATAATTATCTACTCAAAGGAAAGGTCGATTCAGTTCGGGGTTCTTACTTGAGTGCCATTAAGCATTTTCAAAGGCACCATTTTCTTAAGGACAGTCTCTACAGTCTCCAAAAGACTTATCAGATCAATGAACTGTTAACCAGCTACGAAACTGAAAAGACGATCAGGGAAAACCAAGCATTGATCTTTGAGCGTGACCTTAATGCCGCGCAGTTAAAGTCAAATAGCATCACAATTCCACTCATTTCGCTCGGGCTGATAATCGCTATTCTGCTAAGTGTCCGGCTCAAGGTGGCTAACAATACTGTGAAGCTTCAGAAGCAGGAGTTGACCAAAAAGGCAGATGATCTTGAAGAAGCACTCAAGCATTTAGCAGCTCGAAATGAGGAAAATAAATCATTCTCCTATACTGTCTCACATGACCTGAAGGCACCTATCCGAGTGATTAGCTACTACTGCAAAATCCTGAAGGACGAGTGGAAGGAAATGGACGACCAAGAAGTCGAAAAGCACCTAGATGGCATTAGTGGGAATCTCAAAAAGATGCAATCGATCATTCGCGATATGCTTGATCTATCAAGGGTAGCACAATCGGAGTTGAGCCTACAACCCGTAAGAATAGACGAGCTGGCTGAAGGTATTATTCACGATTTTAGAACAGCAGAGCCGAATCGCCAAATTGAAATAGAAATTGAACCTGAGATGAGTGTTAAAGGTGATCCGGCAATGCTTCAGATACTACTTAAGAACTTATTAGAAAACTCATGGAAGTACACTCAGGGTATAAATCAGCCTAAAATATCTATATCAAGATTTGATCAAAATACATTTTTGATCTCAGACAATGGAGTCGGTTTTGACATGGATTACTATGACAAACTCTTCATTCCATTTAAGCGGCTTCATGGTGATTCTGAGTTTGAGGGTACGGGCATAGGGCTCTCTATCGCAAAGCGAATCACCGATAAACATGGAGGACGAATATGGGCCAAGAGCAAGATTGGCGAAGGCAGTCAGTTCTTTTTCAGTCTCTCCTAACAGCATATAACAAGACCAGCCAAAAAATCTCGTGCATATTTCAAAAGGATTGCTTACTTTCAAAATCTAATGAAGATACTACTAACCATCGTCCTACTGGCACTTGCTACACTCAGCGTCCACGCACAGGAAAACTCAGATGACAAGGTGCTTGGGGAGATCATCGAGACTAATCCAGAATATCCTGGGGGTATGGAGCAATTCTTCCTCTACGTGCGCGAAAATGAAAGTACTGACGAGAAAGGCAAAGTGTTCGTGTCGTTTTTTGTGGAACCTAGCGGTGAAATCTCAGAGCCGAGTATCGTAATGGGAATCAACGAGGAGGTGGATAATATGGTATTAGACTTGATCAAAGAAATGCCTAAATGGAAACCCGCCATGTATCAAGGTAAGGCAGTGAGAAAGAAGATGGTGCTACCCATAGACATCTAGGTATTCTGTAAGATATATTTCCAACATTCCTTTTTCACCTACTGAACCGTTTCATTTTGGAACGCTGCTTTTGAATTTTTTCAGCAATAGGCGATCTTGACCCCATGTCAAAACTCAAGGGAACAATACTGGTAGTAGATGATGATCAGGATGTACTCTACACTGCCAAACTAATCCTTAAGCGCAAATTTGATCAGGTAATACTAGAGACCAAGCCAGAGCACCTACCCAAAGTATTGAAGAAGACCTCTGTGGATGTTGTGCTATTGGACATGAATTTTGCCCAAGGTAGAACTTCAGGAAACGAAGGCATTTATTGGCTAAGGGAAACGCTGAAGCAGTTCCCGGATCAGCATATCGTGATGAATACTGCGTATGGAGATATCAAAGTCGCCGTTGAAGCAATGAAAGAAGGAGCTATTGACTTCATCGTCAAACCCTGGGAAGAGGAAAAGCTCTTGACGACTGTGATCAATGTATTTCATCTAGTAAGATCAAAGTATGAGGTCAATCGTCTTCAAAAAAGAGAGAGCGCACTAGCCAAAGACCTCAATACAGGACTTGAGGACTTTATTTACGGGAGTCCGGCCATGAAACCTGTCATGGACACTATTGATAAAGTTGCTGATACTGATGCCAATGTATTAATCTTGGGAGAGAATGGTACAGGTAAGGAGCTGGTCGCCAGGGCTCTTCACAACCGCTCTTCTCATCAAAACTCCGCGCTCATCAAGGTTGATCTTGGATCCTTATCAGAAAAACTATTCGAATCTGAACTTTTTGGACATGTCAAGGGAGCTTTTACGGATGCCAGGACTGACCGCTCAGGGAGATTTGAAATTGCCGGCAATGGAAGCCTTTTTCTCGATGAAATTGGAAATCTTCCGCTTGAACTTCAGACTAAGCTGCTAAGCGTACTACAGAATCGAGAGTTCTATAAGCTCGGAAGTAATACGCCCCTACCTTTCGATGCGCGCTTGATTTGCGCCACTAATGCCAATATTCAGCAGATGTTGAGTAACGGAGACTTTCGACAGGATTTGCTCTACAGGGTCAATACTGTTGAGATTCACATCCCTCCACTTCGCGAACGATTAGATGATATCATCCCCATAGCCCAGCATTATCTCGAAAAATATTCCACAAAATACCGCAAACCAAGTATGAAGCTCGAGGCTTCAGCGATTAGCAAGCTCCAAAATCATAGCTGGCCAGGAAACGTCAGAGAGCTACAACATGCGATCGAACGTGTCGTCATATTGGCAAATAGCACTTCTATAACCTCTAACGATTTTCCGATAGGAAATCATACTATCTCAAGTGTCCCCTCGTCAGACTCTGTGAACAAAAATGAAGTAGAGAAGGAAATGATTCTCAAAGCAATCAAGAAACACCAGGGGAATCTAACCAAGGCTTCTGAGGACATGGATATTGGCAGGTCAACGCTCTATCGCAAAATGAAAAAATACGGTCTTGAATAGCCTTAGGAGACAATTGCTCTGGCGAGTAGCATTGATTCTGATTTTGGGTTATGCTGCAGTCTACATAGTTACGCAAACCTATTTTTGGCTCGTCGGAGTTTGGTTAGCGCTATTCACAGTGGTGGCTATTATCTTCCTGATCAGATATCTGGAGCGACAGGAGCGTGATCTCACCAACTTCCTAACAGCAATCAGCCAGGGAGACTTCACCTATGCCTCCAACATTCCTGGTAAGGATAATAAGCTGAGAACGGTCTATGAGCAAATCATGCAGGTATTCAAGCGGCTCAGCTCCGAAAAGGAGTCACATCATCAGCTCCTGCAGACCATTGTCGAGCATGTGTCGATAGGTATAGCGGTCTTCAATAAGCAAGAAGAAGTGATTGTCACCAATAAAGCCACCGCGCTCTTATTTGGTCAACAGCGCTTCAAATACCTCTCTCGGCTTTTTGATCGGTTCCCGGATCTGCATGAAAAAATTGCGGCTATGCGACAGGGGAGTTCCTTCCTATACAAGTATGTCAGGGGAGGTCGTGTAATTAATCTCTCTGTCAAGAGCTCGGTCTTTCAACTCAAAGGAGCGGCTTATACCGTGGTATCCTTCCAAGATATCAAGAATGAATTGGAGGAGAATGAACTTGACTCTTGGCAAAAACTCATACGGGTATTGACCCATGAGATAATGAACTCGGCTATTCCAATTTCTACCCTCACTTCAGTGATCAGAAAGACACTCCTGGATGATCATGGAAACCAAATTAAGGTTGAAGAACTAAGTGATGAATCAATTGAAGATCTAGTCGGAGGACTCTCTACTATTGAGAATCGGAGCAAAGGGCTTGTAAAGTTTACTGAGGCGTATCGCTCGCTAACGCAAATAGGCCCTCCAGACTTAGCAGATGTCCAGTTGGATGAGCTGATCGATCGTGTCATAACCCTTCTTAAATCAGACCTCCAGGTTCAGGGAATAGACTTAAAAATGACGCTAGATGCTAAGATCAGTCTTAAAGCAGATGCGCAGCTGATCGAGCAAGTAATGATCAATCTGCTGAAGAATGGTATGGAAGCACTATACGAAACGGAACTTCCAAGGCTTATCATCAACAGTGAGGTTGTCAATGAAAGAGTACAATTATCAATTATAGATAATGGGCCAGGTATGGGGGAAGAAACAATAGATCAAATCTTCATTCCCTTTTTTAGCACCAAGAAGCGCGGTAGTGGTATAGGCCTAAGCCTATGTCGACAGATTCTCAGAGCACATGGTGGACGAATAGAAGTGGAATCGACACTTGGAAAAGGGAGCTCCTTCCGATTGATATTTTGATAAAAGCATGGTGATTCTATTATCTTTAATTGATCTAAATTAATATTGCGATCATAAGATATTGATATTATGAAAATCAACGAAAGAGGACTTCACCGCGATATAGCCTACTTCTATGTTGGCCTAATCATTTCTTTCTCCATATCTGGAATAGCGCTCAACCATCGAAGGACCTGGAATCCACAGAAATACACCTACGAAAAAAAGCAAGTAGAATATACCATCCCTCAAAGTGAATCTGAGATCAATGATCAATGGTTGCAACAGTTCTCCACTGCTCTAGGGGTCGATCAGAGCATTAGGAAGACTACTCTTGAGGACGGAGAATTTAAGGTCTTCTACGAATACGACGTGATAACTATAGATGCCAAGACTGGCAAAGGCGAGCAGGAATTAATAAGGCGTATTCCAGTTTTGGGTCAGATGAGTTTCCTTCATATTACAACCGAGCCCACATGGATCTGGTACTCTGACATATTCGGACTGGCTATGCTGACAATTGCCATCACTGGGATGTTCATCTCAAAAGGTAAGTTCAGCTTTACACAGCGCGGATGGAAGCTATCATTACTAGGTATTATCTTCCCTTTTGTCATACTCTACTTCTTCACTTAGGGGATTTGCCTATCACTACCTTCGTCACCTAGGAATGATGCCTACGGATATTGATTAAATCAGTTTTCTGCTTAGAATATTAGCGAATGACAAATCAAAACAGGTAGATTTTCGTTAACTTAACCTAAGCTATAGGAAAGATTTATGAAGACTATTAAGAACATTGCAGCTGTAATCGGTTTAGGCCTAATTTCAGTAAGCGTCGTAGGAAACATCCTCGAATTTAATAATAACCATGCTTTTTTAATGTTTGGAGTCGTGCTCCTCTTGGCATTGGTGCTACCACTTCACGTGATTACTACGTCTAACTACGATAAGATCAGAGACGAAGTGATCAAAAATGCTGAAAAACAGCAGGGCTACCAGAACAGAACGGCTTGAGCCGTTTTCTATAATTACCACTTCAGGATATCAGTTCACTTGACATTCATCGACTCAAAAGAGTAGTTCACCGATGAAATTGTGAATTTGACCGAAATCCGATGTTATCTCCAGATTATGAATTACTTTTGACATGTTCATACTTATCCATAGCTGGTTGATAATGAACGAAACGAAGCAGGGTCTTGTACCCTGCTTTTTTAGTTTAGCGCCACTCTGTTTTTCCAAATACGAAATATCCTGATCGAGGCATTGAATGATGTCAGTGATATTTGTTTTCTTGGACTATGGATTATCTGCTCGCCCTTGACATTGGTACTTCTGGCATCAAGGCACTCGCCTACACCAAGGATCATCAAACACTCGGTACTGCTTATAGAAGCTTATCCCTGATCAAAGATGGGAATCATGCTACGCAAGACCCGGCCGAGGTACTTCAAAAAATAATAGATGCAGTCCGTGAGATCAGCTCCACGCATGGCACAGAGGCCATTGCCATTACTATCGGCAATGCAATGCATGGCATTATGCTGATGGATGACGATGATCAAGCCCTTACACCAAGTATCACCTGGGCAGATCAGCGGGCCAGCTCAGTCGCTCAATCATTAAAATCCACAGCGCTTGGCAAAAGATTCTTTGTGATAAGCGGTACCCCGATCCATGCTATGTCGCCACTGACCAAGATCTCCTGGCTTAATGAGCATGAACCTGAATTAATCAATAGAACATCGCACTTTGCAGATCTCAAGTCCCTTCTACTGCATCACTTGACTGGGCAGTGGGTACTTGACCACTCTACAGCCTCAGCTACTGGCATTTTCGATACTCAGAAACTAGAGTGGAGTGAAGAGATCTTGAAGTACCTAGCCATCTCTGTTGACCAGCTCCCGTATCCAATTTCGGGTACGAAACAGTTGAAAATCCTACCTAAAGTCGCTGAGCGACTAGGCATCTCTGACCAAGCAGTCATTATCCCTGGGGGAAGCGATGGCTGTCTGGCGAATCTTGGAACCAACATCTTGAATCCAGGTGAAGCTGCATTGACGATAGGCACGAGTGGTGCTATTAGAACCACACTTCCTGAATGGCAGATCGCCGAAAAGGGCAATCTATTTACATACTATCTAGAGCATGGGATGTACGTCATGGGAGGACCGAGCAACAATGGCGGCATCCTCCTGAATTGGTTTGTAAAAACCTACGTCCCCGAGACTTCTATTGAAGCGCTCTTCATGTCAATCGATGGTAGTCCCGAGGATATCCTGTTTTTCCCATGGATGCTTGGTGAGCGATCACCTCACTGGAATGACGAGGTGAAGTACGGCTTTCTATCAGGGCCCATTGGCCTGCCCACTGAAAAACTATTTAAGGCAGTCCTACAAGGCATCCTATATAACATGAAATGGATCATGGAGGAACTCGAGTCCAATGAACGCCAAATCAAGTCTATTGCTATCTCTGGAGGTCTGTCAGCCAATTCCATCTTTTGTCAACTCGCTGCGGATGTACTTGGTAAGTCCATCATAAGAAACGATGAAAAGGACAGCTCAATCATGGGCGCATTAAAAATGGGATTCAAATCCCTTGGGTGGATAGCAGACTACCACCAGTGGCCGCTCGGAAAAAATGGAGATAACTTCAACCCTAATGCGGAACATAGCCTCGTACATTCCAATCAATATCAAGAATTTAGAAATGCTTATTTTGCGGGCGTTGAACCTAAGCTCTAACAGCCAATGCCATTTTTAATCATCGCTCTCGGTATCGCGGCGCTTCTGCTGCTCATCATAAGATTTAAAGTACCGGCCTTTATCGCTCTGGTCATTGTCGCTATTGGTGTCGGACTGGCGCAGGGCATGCCTGCCTCAGATGTACTCAAGTCCATGCAGAATGGCACAGGCGGTACGCTGGGTTATCTAGCACTTGTTCTAGGGTTTGGGGCCATGTTAGGTGGTATACTGGCTGATACTGGGGCAGCTCAGCAGATTACGCAGAAGCTAGTATCAGCATTTGGCGAATCTAGGATTCAATGGGCGATGGTACTGACTGGCTTCATTGTTGGTATCCCAATGTTCTACTCGGTGGGTTTTGTCATGCTCATCCCATTGGTTTTTGCTATCGCAAAAACGTCAAAGCTGCCCATCCTTTATCTAGCGATCCCTATGGTAGCCGCCCTCTCAGTTACCCATGGTTTCCTTCCCCCACACCCTGCCCCTACTGCCCTAGCGGTAATCTATGGGGCAGATATGAGCATCACTTTCCTCTACGGCCTCATTTTGGCTGTTCCTACTATCATTATCGCGGGACCTCTATTTGGTAAAACACTCAAAGGAATCGTCACTGAAATCCCTGAAAACCTGTTCACTATTAAAGAGATTGACGAGCATACTCCATCTTTTAGCAGTAGCCTAGGAACGGCATTGATACCGGTGATATTAATGGGGCTATCCGCTTTGCTCAAGCTCAACCTATCGGAAGATCATTTCATCCTTCCCATAGTATCCTTCATTGGAGAACCTGTAATGGCTCTGCTTATCGCCTTGCTCATTGCCATTTATACACTCGGGATAAGGATGGGTAAAAGAATGTCGGCTATAGCAGACATCTGTCTCCAGTCGGTAAAAGGCATTGCCATGATCCTTCTCATTATCGGTGCTGGTGGAGGATTCAAGCAAATCCTCATCGATAGCGGCACCAGTGAAGCCATTATTCAATCGCTTCAGGGTACTGACATCTCACCAATAGTATTGGCCTGGGGGATTGCAGCAGCGCTGAGGATCGCACTGGGATCGGCCACCGTCGCAGCATTGACCGCTGCAGGTATCGCTTCGCCTCTCATCGCTACAACCAGCGTTAGCCCGGAGATACTGGTACTAGCGACTGGCGCTGGAAGTCTCACATTCTCTCAAGTGAATGATACGGGCTTTTGGATGTTCAAGGAGTATTTCAATCTCACTATCTGGCAAACCTTCAAGACCTGGACGGTAATGGAGACGCTTGTATCCTTCATTGGTCTGGCTGGTTGTCTTGTACTAGAACGGCTGGTATAGATGTTCAGAATTTTAGCTGAGGTTTTGTTCCAACTTAATTCCGCGAGTAATTCTTATTTTCTATCCATTTCGATCCTCTTCAGAATTAATCTCTGCTATTTTCCTCTAGTTCTTCAAAAGTACTATCTTAAACAAAAAAAAAGATATGATACTAGGAGTCTCAGGGTGGTTTGGCAATAAAATTGGAATGAAAGAACAGCATGTCCGAATTGCATTTGTATTAGGTTTTTTATTGTTTGGAGTTGGACTCGCACTTTATCTCATTCTATGGTTAGTCAAGATTCTAACCTGATTGATAAATTAGACTTTACAAAAAGCTAGTCTTATGTCGGATTCGAGAATCTAGCTTTGGCTCGTTTACTTTTCAAGTCTCAATGTTATATTGACATGACTTTAAGTCAGTGAGCCTGTTATTTGCAGATGCTACCGCAATTTTTAAAACCACACAATTTGATAATTCCGGTTTATAAATGATCAAATAGCTCCCCCTCTAGTGATCGAAATGACTTCATTGCTTCAGCTGTAAGGCAAGAATGTACTGGTACCACGCCTAACAAGTCACCTACATTGTATTGAGACAATTGATGCCGAGGCAGTTTGATTATACCATGCTCCTGGCTAAGCGACGATACGTATCTGGTTGGATCAGGCACATCCCACCCATGTTCATTGAGTCCTACCGGAAAACCAAATACTTCTTTTCCGTCCAGATGAATACGATCCTTGGAAAAGTGAACACCTCCACCATAAATGACTAGCTCTTCCCTATCGGGATAAATTCCAACAACAGGGCAAGCCATACATAAAGCAATATCACTGAACTCGCATGACCCTATTTGCCATTGGGCCAGGTCGTAGAATATGAAATTGCCAGGTCTCATCTCATCAAATCCTGAGAAATTCTTAATTGTACTGAATGCTGGAGTATCACCAACGCTGATAATAATTTCAGGATACTGCTCTTTATATTGATTCAGTGTCCCGAATAGCTCATAGGACGCTTGATGAGTCGATATGATTTGTTCCTTACCTCTTGATTTATAGGTGTGTCCATTATGTATAAGGAAGCCTTTCCAGTTGATCGATTTACTTGAACTAACCTGCTTGACCAATTCCTTCAATCGCTCAACATCCTTAATGTCAGCTCCTGTACGATGATACCCAGCATCCACCTCTATAAAAAGTCCAATACCTTCCAATCCCCAGCTGTCAATAATATTGATTGTCTGTTCACTATCTGCAATCAGATTCAGCGGGATGGATTTGTGCAATTGACAAATAGCATCACGTTCGCGCACATTCGTGGGGAAAGCTATGGTAATATCATTCCAACCATCTTCAGCAAAATACCTCGCCATATCAACCGAGCTAACTGTAATCCGATCAATTCCCCTTTCTCGATAGAGCCTTGCTATCTTCCGAGACTGGTGGGTCTTAAAGTGGGGCCGAAATGCCAGATGATTCGCCTTGCTTTTGGAAACCATTCGATCAAGATTGGTCAACATAACCTTAGTATCGACTAACAGCGTAGGCTTGATAATGTCATTCATGTTCATTGAATTCAGAGACAATTATTCTGTAATTTAAGACTTCAATTCTTCAGTTATGAAACCATACGCCATCCTACTCATCACTGGGCTCGCTATAGTAGCATGCGAACCCGCCACAACGGAAAATACAGAAGACTCCAAACCGATAGAACCGTCTATGTTCAAGATGGAGCGATTCTAGCTTCATACGAGAATTGCGAGAGTGCTGATGAGAACTGCACCTACTTTGAGGTATCCTATCCTGTTTTTGAAAGCGCTGATGTTCAAGCAGTGAATCAATTCATCAATGACATCAAGTCCCCAGTATTTGATCCAGATCTTAGAATGCTACCACTTGACAGCATTGCCGCTGATTTCATCACCAACTATACAGAATTCAAGCGTGACTTTCCAGAAAGTAGCCAGAGCTGGTTTATGAAGCACTCACTTAAGCTAGAAGATGAAACGGATTCTTCGTTGCTCATTTCAGCGGCTATCAATGAGTATGGAGGTGGTGCTCATGGCAACTATGCTATCAACTATTATCAGGTGCGCAAAGCAACAGGCAATCCACTAATGCTCGTTGACCTCTACTCTCAAGAAGAGATCGATCGCATGAGTACGATAATGTCTGTTAGTATTGACCCTTCTATCTCTCTGCTCACGGAGACCATTATACCCAACGACAACTTCATACTCAGCGGAGATAGCATCACCTTCGTTTACAACCCCTACGAGATTGCGCCGTACTCGGAAGGTGTGATTCGCCTAAGTCTACCGCGCGATCAAAGCCCAATTATGTAAACTGATTAGTCAAAGTTCTCTAAAGAATAATTGAAGAAAGTACAGAATAATCTTTCCAGTGCGCAAGTTTCTTAATTGATTGACCTCTAATCAATAAATGCAGGCATTGTTGGAAGACCAAGCACTGATAGATGATCTAATAGAAGGTTCAGAGGAAGCCTTCCGTACCCTTGTGGAGCTATTTCAGCATCGTGTCTACAATACTTCCATGGGTCTACTGAGATCGGAAAGTGAAGCAGAAGATATCACTCAGGAGGTGTTCATTGAGGTTTTTCAGTCGATTGATAAATTCAAAGGAGAAGCAAAGTTATCTACCTGGATTTATCGAATTACGGTCACTAAGTCATTAGAACTGATGAGGTACAAGAAAAGGAAAAAGCGATTCGCACCGATTCTCAGTTTGTTCAACTCGGACGGAGAACAAATGGTGGAGCCACCCGACTTTGTACATCCAGGGGTAAAGCTAGAACAAAAAGAAAATGCTGCCATGCTCTTCGGCGCGATCGACCGTCTACCTGAAAGTCAACAAACGGCCTTTACCCTTCACAAAATACAGGGTTTGAGTTATCAGGAAATCTCAGGCATTATGGATACTACACTATCATCAGTAGAATCTCTAATGCATAGAGCCAAGTCAAATTTGAAAAAACACTTAACCAAATTCTATTATGAATCTAGATAAGGAAAATAGAGATGCGCGAGGAGAAAGTGATGCTGACTCATTCGTGAGAGAAGTGATGAATAGTCTGGATGACATAGAAATGAGTAGTCCTGCTCCTTTCTTATATACAAGAGTGAAGAATCGGCTTGAGAGCAAATTTGAAATAGCCGTTGGACCAAGTTGGCTTACAGCATTTTTTCAGAGTCAATGGGCAATTGCATCGATCGCGTTGTTGCTGGCCATCAATCTCGGAGTAGTCTTATACAGCTACGACCTGGAAGATATTCCGGTAGGTCAGACTGCTAAAATGGAGGTGCTGATCGACGAGTATCAACTGGAATACACATCGCTCTACAGCTATATCGAAGAATGATAAAAATAGAATCATGAGTAAAAGAAATATAACTATCGGGCTCATCGTAATGGTAGTCATCAATTTGGCATTGATTACGATGATCATATTGCATGCCAATGGGCACGACAGATGGAAAGGGCCCTCACCTCATATGCTGGTGAGACAGCTAGATCTGGACGAGACACAGCAAGTACAATTTGAGGGGCTGAAGGAAGATCATTTTACGGTAGTGAACCCGAAAATGAAAAAAATCCGTGAGCTTAAAAAAGCACTCATGAATACGGCAGATAGAGACGAGGCTCTTCAACTGACTTCAGATATTGGTAAGTTGGAGGGTGAAATCGACTACTTGACCTTCGAGCATTTCACGAAAGTGCGAGCCATGTGTACACCTGAGCAACAACAGAAAATGGATGAGATAAAGAAACAGATTTCGGAGAGGGTGTCTGAAAGAAATCATCGCAATCACGGCTCAAGACCTCATCGATAGGCCAACAGTCTAGTACTCTAAAAGTACCCCGACCGGACAGTGATCTGATCCGTAGTGCTCGTTAAAGATCAGCGCATCTTTGACATTATCCATCAGTCCTTCACTGATCAGGAAGTAATCAATGCGCCAACCTACATTTCTCTCTCGGGCTTTGAATCTATAATTCCACCAGCTATACTTCACTTCATCTGGGTAAAAATGTCTAAAGCTATCGACAAACCCATTGTCAAGCCAATGATTCAAACCATCAATCTCACGCTGAGTATAACCAGCTGATTTATTGTAGTTGGGCTTAGGTCGTGCAATGTCCAGCTCTGTATGCGCCACATTCAAGTCACCGTTGACGATGACCGGCTTTTGGGCTTCCAGTCCCTTACAATAATCAAAAAAGGCCCTGTCCCAAGTTTCACGATAGTCTATTCGCTTAAGACCATCACCAGAATTGGGTACATACACCACCACTACGAAGTAGTCAGCATACTCAGCAGTAATGACTCTACCCTCCTGATCATGCTCGGGTTGGCCGATATCGTAAGTGACATTGATAGGTTCGATCTTGGAGATAATAGCTGTTCCGGAGTATCCTTTGCGGGCCTTTGACTCATTACCATAAATGTGATATCCTTCAAGAGGAGTCAGCGCTTCTTTGGTGGCTTCAACAGTCGCTTTGGTTTCCTGAAGACACAATACATCAGGATCCATAGTGCTCACATCTGCAAAAAAGTCCTTCTTAGTAATAGCGCGAATACCATTCACATTCCAGGAAACTAGCTTTGAAATACCCATAGGGTAAATATAGAAAGACCTGCCTGAAAACAGGCAGGTCCACTAGCTAAACGAGATAACTACCAACTAAGTGGTAAACTTCAATAAATTTTAGACTAAGCCAGATTTCTTTGATTTCTAATCCAGAGCTTCAAGGCCTGCGCCTCATCGTCACTAAGTAACCTTAATGACTTCCTATATTCCTTTCTGAACAGGGATCGGTCAAAACTGACTTTACCTAGAATTACCTTACAATAGTTGAACATATTTGGCATAACCTTTTTACTATTTTAATAGTATTACTATCATGAACGATAGTTTCACAATAATGTTTTAAAATGATAAGAAATTCTTCCTTTCAAAGCTTGGCATCAATGTTGTAAAGCGAAAAAGAAGTTTTTACTATAAATTTGAGATTAAAATACATCGTATGAATAAGCTGATTTTATTTCTATCGCTCACCTTCATAGGCACTGTGCTCTACGCTCAGGAAGCTACCGAAGAACAAAAAATGAGTCTTGAGCAGGAGTTTGACGATCTAGTGACAGAATGGGAAACCTTGTCTGCAGACTTGAGTACATACTCTGGCCTTAAGTCTTACTGTACCATAGATGCCTATCGCGCCAATGTGGTAAGCACACTTGGGGTTATCCATCACTATGATTCACTTGTACTAGAGATCATCACCGACCCTACCGAAATGGCTCTTCTTGATGATAAAGAACAGAAAGCCACCCGAAAAGAAATAGAGAAGTTTGAGCATGAGTATAGCACAACTGCTTTTATGATTAAGCTCAAAGATGAATGCAAATTTCGCAGAGAGATCGAGCATGATAAGAAATACTCTAAGAACGATATTGGAGCTAACTCATATGACGGCCAAATCCTTCTTCTTGAAACTGATCTAAAGAAATACATTAAGCACATAGACTCGAGAGTAGAGCATATCGACAAGCACGTCCATAAGCTGCATATCGATGATGTAAGAGCTTATGACAAATCTGAGGAGTAATAAAAAACCTATTTCAGTCAAAAGGCCACAATCTGAAGGTAGATAGTGGCCTTTTTTTGTTTCATGCGTTCTGCTACTCGTTCCTAAGGGAGGAAGTCGGATTGGACCTTGCAGTGCGCATGGCGTGAAAGATGACTGTTGATAAAGAAATAAACACCCCGATCAAAGCTGTCAGCAAGAATACCTCCCAACCAATAGCGATGTGATAGGCGAAATTGTCAAGCCATTGGTTCATACCATACCAGGCCAATGGGAAAGCGAGAATATTTGCGACGAGCACTAACTTCAAAAAATCCCAAGATAGCAGCCTTATTAGCAGCATTTCGGAGGCACCTAGCACCTTTCGTATACCAATCTCTTTAGTACGCTTTTCTACCACGAAAGTGGTCAAGCCGAATAATCCCAGGCAACCAATCGCTATGGAAAGCAAAGTAAAGAGCATCAAAATATTTGCTGCACGTTCCTCATTGATATATAAACTCTGCAGCTGATCATCCATGAAGACTAACTCGAGTGGGCTATTTGGATTGAGCCGTGACCAATCCTCTTCTAACCTTGCTATCAGCGCCTTGCTGTTGATCATATTAACCTTAATATACATCACCTGATAGCTCTCATCATCTACCCAAAGTGCAATAGGTTCTATGTTGCTTTTCAGAGAGTTGAAATGGAAGTCCTTAACTACGCCTACCACTCTGCCTGCTCGCCCATAGCCAGTATCAAAAGATTTACCGATCGCTTCCTCAGAAATCCAGCCCATCTGATCCGCCATAGTTTCATTAATGACAAATTGAGCTACCGTATCACCTTCGACTTGATCTCGGTAGCCAGTGCCTGCAATCATTTGCAAGTTGAGTGTTGAGAAGAAGTCTATGTCTGACATAAAGCCAAAGCAGTTCACTGATTCACTAGGATCCATACCTTCCCCTTGACATCCATAACCCGCTTGTATTGAACCAACAACTTCAGAAGCAAGTGAAACACTCGACACTCCAGCTAACTGCTCAACGCGCGACTTGAACACACTCGCATTATCCGAAGCTTCTTTACCAACAATATCAAGGATTAAGACTTGCTCACTATCAAAACCGAGCTTCTTCTCAGAAGCATATTGCAGCTGTTGAAAAATCACTACTACTCCAACAATGAGGATGGCTGCAATGAAAAACTGTGCCGTAACCAGTACTTTCCTGAATCTATCTCCGCTTTTGCCCGATTTGAAGCTTCCTTTGAGCACTGTGGCAGGTGCGAATGAGGAAAGGTAAATGGCTGGGTAGCTACCTGAGACGAGGGAGATGATAAGAACACCAACGACCAATGCACCAAAAGCACCTAGGCTATAAATACCTAGAGACAATTGCTTGTCAGCCAGCTGATTGAAATAGGGAAGGAACAATTCAGCTAGTCCAATAGCCAAAATTCCCGCCAGAAAAGTGACAATGAAGGTCTCACCATAGAATTGGAAAATCAACTGCTTTTTTAGCGCCCCCATCACCTTGCGAATCCCAACTTCCCGAGCTCTTTTTTCAGATTTGGCGGTAGTCAGGTTAATGTAGTTGATGCAGGCTATTAAGAGAATAAAAAGACCTATAATCGCAAATGCATAAACACTGGACAGGTCTGACCTCCGGCCAAAATCTGCTCTTATACCTTGCTCTAGATAGATATTTGAAAATTGCTGAAACTGAAACTGCGCTTTAAAAGGTGCCGCATCTCCGAACATTGTCTTAAACTGGGCTGTCGTATATTCGTTTAGCTTAGCCGAGATATCAGAAACATTTGCACCGTCGACAAGCTCCACATAGGTATTGTAGTTCATAGGGAACCACCCCTCTCTGGTGTTATTTTTCAATGAATGAAAAGACATCATTACATTGAAATCAAGAGTCGTATTGCTTGGCAAGTCATCTATTACACCGTCCACAGTCACATCCCACCTATTGTCCACTTTAATCGTTTTTCCGATAGGGTACTCCTGACCAAAATACTTCTCGGCGGTGGATTGGGTAATAATGCAAGTCATTGGATTTCGAAGTGAGCTCTGAGCCTCGCCATGAATAAACTGGAAAGTGAAAAGGTTAAGTATGGAGCTATCTGCCATAGCAAACTCAGTCTCATTAAAGACTTTTTCTCCGTACTGAACAATCAAAGGGCCAAATCCACCAATATTATAGTATCGGGCATAATTAAGTACCTCTGGATACTCTCGTTTCATGATCGGCCCAAGAATATTGGCTGTTACGGCAAGCGTCTCGGTCTTATCACCTTGCGTGCCTATGGTCAGCACGCGGTAAAGGTTGTCAGCCTTGGTGTGGCTGCTCTCGTAACTCAGCTCATGAGAGACGAAGTTGAAAATTAGAATGCAGCAGGCAATGCCGAATGATAATCCAGATAAGTTGATGAGAGAGAAGAGCTTGTTCCGCATGAAATTGCGGTAGGCGATGATGATAAAGTTCTTAGTCATAGTCGATGAAGTTTGCTCTCTCTATCCAAAGGCCGTACCAATAATAATCAATCAATACGGGCAATTGAAGCTTCTTCACTCAGATCGAACGACCGCCAGCGGACAGTCGCGTTCGTGAGACAGCACTATCGGTCAACTGGAAAGATTGGCGGTACTACGAAACAACCTGCGATAGTACTTCCCGCGTCACTTCATGTTTTCCTGCGAAAACAGTCAACTTTGCATCAATTCCAGTCAGCTCTTTCACCTTAGCAAGCTGGCTATCTACTGTCTTTTGGCTAAAAAATTCATCCTTGTCTCCAATGACCAAATCGATCTTTGAAGTAGCCTGAAGATACTCCCAATCCGCAACAGTCTGCTCATGTGGCATGCCACCAGCCCAGAGGATCAATTGATCAAAAGTCAGCTGCTTGTAGGCCGCCAACCTGCTGATCATTGTGACCCCTTGAGAAAAGCCAAAAAGCTTTAAACTGCACTTACCCCAATCGACCTTTGACAAGGTTTGATCAAACAACATATCAAAGTACTGGCGCTGATTATGAAGATCAAGCTCTCGACTCTCCTTGGTCATCCAACTAGCCCCAACCTTGCCATAATTACCATCCGAGTAGAATCTCGAAAGACCTTGCGGTGCAATGACGAAATTCTCAACTGCATCGAGTACATCAAATCGCTTCACAAAATACCTGGCCAACTGCCCATACCCATGGCAGGCTATCCAGATTGTATTGGTGTGGTCGGTCAACTCGTTGAGTGTGTAGACAGGGTAAGTCGCTTGAATTTTCAGGTGAGTTTCTTTACTTCCATTGTGATGTTTTCTGCTAGGAAATTAGATCAACCGTAGCAAATAATAAAATTGACTAAACTGAAATCCATGGATGCCAGCAACTATTGGTTTGTTAAATTCACGATACTAATAGGCACCTATGATAGACAAAGAGGAATTTAAGAAGCGAGCTTATGAGCTTGTAGACTGGATGGCCGACTACATGGAAAATGTAGAGCAGTATCCAGTAAAGTCCACCGTGGCTCCTGGCGAAATCAAAGCTCAGCTACCGCAAAAACCACCCGCTGCTGGAGAGTCATTTGATCAGATTTGGTCTGATTTTAAAAAGATCATTATGCCCGGCATTACACATTGGCAGAGCCCAAACTTTCACGCCTACTTTCCAGCCAATAATAGCTACCCGTCTATCATGGCCGAAATGGTCATGTCGACTATGGGTGCGCAATGCATGATATGGGAAACCTCCCCTGCCGCGGCTGAGCTGGAGGAGCAAGTCCTCAATTGGCTTGGGAAGGAAATGGGTATCCCAGCTGACTGGTCTGGTGTGATTCAGGATACTGCCTCCACAGCCACACTAGCGGCTATTCTGACCGCACGTGAGCGATCCACTGCATTCGAAATCAATAAGTCCGGATTCACTGGAGAGCAGGTTTTCAGAGTTTATTGTTCGTCGGAGACGCACAGCAGTATAGAAAAAGGGGTCAAAATTGCGGGCATTGGCAGCCGAAACCTCGTCAAAATTCCGGTAGGTGAAGACATGTCGATGAAGACTGCCGCGCTGGAAGAACAAATCAAAAAAGACCTGAGCCAGGGCTATACTCCCATATGCGTAGTAAGTGCGGTAGGCACCACAGGGACAGTGGCTATTGATGATGTCAAGGCAATTTCCACTATTTGTCAGACACATGGAGTGTGGCATCACATTGATGCGGCTTATGCGGGTACCGCCCTCCTCCTACCGGAATATCATCGCTGGATTGACGGTATATCTGAGGCTGATAGTTTCGTATTCAACCCTCACAAATGGATGTTCACCAACTTTGATTGCACGGCCTATTATGTGAAGGATAAGGTGGCGCTGATCAACACGTTTGAGATCCTACCGGAATATCTAAAGACAAGCTCCAGAGGTGCTGTCAACGATTATCGTGATTGGGGCATTCCGTTAGGTCGAAGATTTAGAGCACTAAAGCTCTGGTTCGTGATTCGAAGTTTCGGTATGGACGGTCTTCGAGAGAAGCTCAGGTATCATATCTCGCTGGCTGATTGGCTTCACGAGCAAGTGCTAGCTGAGCTGGATTTTGAAGTCGTCACACCTAAGGTGATCAACATGGTCGTTTTTATATATTCTCCCACAGGTGTTGATTCAGATCAACTGAACGTCCTCAATGAGCAGTTGATCCAAAACCTGAACGCTACGGGTAGGATATTCCTGTCACATACAAAAGTCCATGGTAAATATGCTCTACGAATGCCAATAGGACAGACTAATGTGGAGGAGCATCATATTGAAGCGTCTTGGGGACTTATCAAAGAAACGGCGAGACAACTCCAAGCAGCGTACTAAAAACCTAAGTTTGACTTTAAAAACACTCTAAAATTGTCATCTCGCAGCTTAGCCCGCCTTGCCGGCGAGGCAGGCGGAGATATCTTCTTAAAAAGGAGGAAAGAACTATATTGTCATTTCAGTTTTAAGCATTAATAAGGTTTCCTGCCCTCCGGCAGGCGGGCTCCTGTCGTACCAATGACGTATGCCTTCCTGTCAGTCTGAGCTTTGGTCGAAGACTTGTAGGGAAATCCTACTGACGATCCTTCGACGAGCTCAGGATGACCAATAGCACCGAGCGATACGTCATTGTAATTTGTGCGTTTGAAACCC